>CALIKQ010000025.1 GCA_938017975.1 uncultured Pseudomonadales bacterium
ATCTCGATAAGATCCTTGGAGCGCATCGATGATCGCAGCGTCTCTAGCCGAGCCCAAAGTGGTCGTAACGAGCGCTTGGGTCTCACCACGGGTGAACAGTGCCGAACCGTGGGTTTTAGCCAGCAGGCCCACTTCAACCGCAATGGCTCGAACTGTTTTAGTGTCACGGCCGTCAATGCGGGGTTCCCCGGCGATAATCGCACGGCGTACTGTCTTTTTCTCAATGCTGCCAAAAATCGCGCTGACTTCATCCGCTGATGGTCCACCCTCCTGAACGAAGGCCTCTATCGCTTCCTCTCGCAGAGCTTGCAAGGCGTCTTGACGACTCATTTTTTCAGTAATGCGATACGCTTCACCAATTTTCTCGGCACTCAAAGTCGACATTTTTTCGACCAACTCGGCATCAGCTTCGGCGCGCGACCAATCCCAGTGTGTGACACCGACTTCTTCACAAAGCTCTTGTACCGCCTTTACAACGACCTGCATTTCTTGATGCGCATAGAGCACAGCGCCGAGCATTTGATCCTCGGTAAGCTCCTTGGCTTCAGACTCGACCATCAAAACTGCGGATTCCGTACCTGCAACCACCATGTCTAGGTGAGACTCCGCAAGCGCTTCATAACCGGGATTCAGCAAGTAGCCATCTCGAGTGAAACCAACCCGTGCGGCACCAATTGGGCCAGCGAAAGGAATTCCAGACAAACTCAGCGCCGCTGAAACACCAATCATGGCCGGAATGTCTGAATCCATATCTTTTTCTGCTGAGACGACCTGGCAGGTTACTTGAACCTCGTTCATAAACCCCTTAGGGAACAAGGGTCGAATCGGGCGATCGATCAACCTTGAGGTTAGCGTTTCTTTTTCCGAGGGCCGTCCCTCACGCTTAAAGAACCCGCCTGGGATCTTACCCGCCGAGTAGGTTTTTTCTTCGTAGTTAACGGTTAACGGAAAGAAGCTCTGATGCGGATTGGCTTCCTTGCGTCCTACAACGGCCACTAAGACAGCTGTTTCTCCAACGGAAACAAGTACTGAAGCCGTGGCCTGGCGAGCAACACGGCCGGTTTCTATGGTGACTTCTTGATCACCATACATAAATTTCTTTCTAACTGGATTCACATTTTTCTCCATTCATTCTGGACTGATTTATCGACGTAGGCCTAAGCGCTTAATCAATTGGGCGTATCGATCTGTATTCTTACTTTTTAAATAATTTAAGAGTTTTCTTCTTTGACTGACCATCCTAAGCAACCCAATTCGGGAGTGATGATCCTGCTTGTGACTTTGAAAATGTCCCTGCAATTTTTCTATATTGGCAGTGAGTAACGCGACCTGAACTTCAGGCGATCCTGTATCGGACTCTCCGGTACCAAAATCTTTCACGATTGCCGCTTTTTCTTCGTTTGATAAAGCCATGAGGCCTCCTTTTATCAATATGCTGTTGTCCCTAGACAACTTTTTTGATCAGGTTTATCCGCGCATATTTGCAGATATCCTGGGTTTAACGCGTCGCGACTAACCGGCGCGGCGCGATTCTGCCATCGTCGAGAATATTACCGACGCCAACAAAATTTCTATCTTCATCCGTCGCGGCATACACCGCGACCATCCCTTCTCCAGAAATGCCAGCGATCTGCACCGCTTGGCCTTGCTGAAAGTAACTGGCCGTCAGATCCGTCATCTCAACGACGGGATAATCCTCCACTGCCGCAGCGACTGGGAGCAAAGCTGCATCGAGCCCCTCCACTGCATTTTCAGTCTTGATCTCATTAAGCTTTTCTAAAGAATAGCTCTCATCAATCCGAAAAGGCCCCGCTTGCCGGCGCCTTAAGCCAATGACGTGCGCGCCGCAACCAATGCTCGCACCTAAATCTTCTGCAAGGGTCCTCACGTAGGTCCCCTTACTACACACCAAATCAATCACCCACGTATCGCTGGTTTTCTCAAGCAACGTCAAACTAAAAATCGTGACCGAACGGGCTTTCCTTTCAATTTCTATCCCCTGCCTCGCCAATTTGTACAATGGCTGACCATCCACTTTTAACGCCGAGTACATGGAGGGGATTTGCTCGATCTGTCCTCTAAAAGGTTCTAGATACTCCTCAGCTTCTGAAATACTCATTTCAGGCACGGGCCTTGACGAGACACAATCACCCTCACTGTCACCAGTCGTGGTTTGCTCACCGAGGCGAATCGTCGCGACGTAACTTTTATCAGCGTCTAATAAAAATTGTGAAAACTTTGTTGCTTCCCCAAAACAGATGGGTAGAACGCCTGTTGCAATCGGATCAAGGCTTCCAGTGTGTCCAGCTTTCGCCGCCCCAAACAAGTGTTTGACCTGTTGGAGCGCGCCATTTGACGTTATTCCTGCAGGTTTGTCCAGCAACAATATCCCATCCACTGGACGCCCTTTACGCCTACTTCTGCTCATTAGGCGCTTCTGTGGGAGCATCACGCGTCCCGCGATGATCGGCTAGGGCACTATCAATTTTCTGACCATCAACAAGGCTTGAATCAAATCTAAAACGCAGCTTTGGCGTTATTCGGGTGCTGAGTCCTGTAGCCAACTGCTTCCTTAAAAAACTACTGGCATTACTCAAAAGGAGCTGCGTTTGTTCTGCATGTTCATCCGGGAAAACCGAAAAAAAGACGTCTGCATAAGCGAGATCTTTGGTCACTCGGACCTCATTGATGGTCAACATACCCAACCTAGGATCTTTGAGCTCCTTGTGGATCAATACGGCAAGAATTTTTTGGATCTGCTCAGCAACCCGGTCGGTGCGCTTGTATTGGGCTTGCATGGAATGATGGACAGCAGCTTAAAGCTGCCGTGCAACCTCCCGAGTATCAAAAACTTCGATCTGATCATTGACGCGCACGTCGTTGTAATTTTTGACACCAATACCACATTCCGTACCATTACGGGCCGATTCAACCTCGTCTTTGAAATGCCTCAGGCTTTCGAGCTCACCTTCATAGATCACGACGTTATCTCGTAGTACCCGAATATTTTTGCTGCGATAGACCGTTCCTTCAATCACCATACAACCGGCAATGGAACCAAATTTCTTACTATCGAAGACATCTCTTACTTCCGCGATGCCCACAATGTCCTCTCGAACTTCAGGCGCCAACATCCCACTTAACGCTGCTTTGACATCATCAACCAAGTCATAAATCACCTTGTAATATCTAAGATCGATGGACTCCGCCTCAACAATTCGTTTCGCAGAAGTTTCCGCACGTACATTAAATCCAAAGATGACGGCTTGAGAGGTCAGCGCGTAATTGACATCAGTCTCGGTTAAGCCGCCCACACCGGAGGAAACCACATTAACTTGGACCTCATCATTGCCCAACTCTGTCAAAGCAGACACAATTGCTTCGAGAGATCCGCGAACATCTGCTTTGACAACAATATTCAAAGATTGAACGCTTTGGTTTCCAAAGTTTTCGAGCAAATTGTCAAGCGATACAGTCGGCGTCGCCAGTCGCTCTGTCTTAAGCTTCTCACGCCTGAATTCGGCGACTTCACGCGCACCTTTTTCGTCTTTTGTGACCGTAAAAGGGTCTCCAGCGCCAGGAGTTCCATCTAAGCCCAGAATTGAAACCGGAGTAGCAGGACCAGCCGAGTCAAGCGTTTGCCCTTGCTCATTTGTGACTGCGCGCACGCGGCCGTAGTTTTCTCCAGCAACAACGATGTCCCCACGCTTCAGTGTGCCGTTTTGGACCAGCAACGTCGCAACGGAGCCTTTTCCTTTATCCAGCCTCGATTCGATCACAACGCCCTGCGCAGGTCCGTCCTGGACCGCCTTCAGTTCAAGTAACTCAGCCTGGAGCAGAACTGCCTCAAGCAGCGCGTCGACCCCTTCACCGGTCAATGCGGAAACCGGAACAAACTGCGTATCTCCGCCCCAATCCTCAGGAATCACTTCTTTGGCGGCCAATTCGCTCTTGGCTCGTTCAGGATCCGCGCCTTCCTTATCAATTTTATTCACAGCAACAACCAAAGGCACACCCGCATTACGCGCGTGTAATACTGCTTCTTCGGTTTGAGGCATAACCCCATCGTCCGCCGCCACCACCAAGATCACAATGTCGGTAGCGCTTGCGCCCCGTGCACGCATAGCGGTAAACGCTGCGTGTCCGGGAGTGTCGATAAAGCAGATTTCTCCTTGAGCTGTCTGTACTCGATATGCGCCAATATGCTGGGTAATCCCACCGGCTTCGCCATCGGCGACTTGAGCATTTCTTATATAATCAAGAAGCGAAGTCTTACCATGGTCAACATGACCCATCACTGTGACCACTGGAGAGCGTGGCTCTGGTTCGGCTTCGTAGACCAACCCCTCAACAAGGGTCGTCTCAATTTCGTTCGCATCGACAATTTTAACGGAATGACCAAACTCCTCGACCACCAACGTTGCTGTTTCTTGGTCAACCGTCGCATTGACATTGGCCATAATGCCAAGACCCATCAAATATTTGATGACTTCATTGGCCTTAATAGACATCCGTTGCGACAACTGAGACACCGTAATCGATTCACCAATCTCGACTTCTCTGACCTGATCTGATGTTGGTGCTTTAAACTGATGGCGAGGTCCAGCTTTTGGAACAGCCGCACGTTTCGAACGAGCAACACCGGTCAACCCTAAAGTCGTCGGTGCAAGGTCATCATCGAGAGCCGTTTCAGGCGCAATCAGTATCTCATCGACTTCCTCGACCAGCAGCTCCTCAACGCGTTTCTTACGGTTACCATGCTTGGCTTTCTTCTGCTGAATTTCATCGATATCAATTTCTTTACGATCACGCTTATCTTTTCTCGATGTCGATTTATCGTCAGAGTCTTTTGCTGAATCTGCTTTATTCGCCTTTGCACGCTGAGCTTCAGCAGCCTGTTTGGCTTTTTCAGCTTCTTCTGCAGCAGCTTTTGCTTCTCGTTCCTGTTGCGCGATGCGCTTTTCTTCGGCCTCTTGTTCTGCAGCCAAATGTGCGGCCCGGCGAATTGCCTCTGGATCTAATGTCTTGCTTGCAGCTGCCGGCGCTGCTTGAGGTGTCTCTTTAGCGGCTTCAATCTGAGGCGCCGCAATTTCTTCTTGCTGCGGCGTAGTTTCTTCAACTGATTCAGAGGTATCTGCAGCCTCGTCTCGTCGGACATAAGTTCGCTTTTTACGGACCTCAACATTCACCGTGCGACCTCGACCTGCGCTGCCGCCAGCTTTGATGGTGCTAAGCGTTCTTCGTTTTAGCGTTATCTTTTTAGGGCCATCGGTCTCCTCGCCATGACTCTTTTTCAAAAAAGCCAACAACGATTCCTTTTGCGTCTCTTGAACCGCATCGGACTCAGCGGTTTGTGGTAGTCCTGCTTCCTGCATTTGCTGCAGCAAACGGTCAACAGGCGTCCCTACTGCTTCTGCCAGTTGCTTTACCGTTGTCTCAGCCATACTCAGTTCCCCTTGTTGCCTTCGCCGATTTTGATCTACTCAAACCACGGCGCACGAGCCGTCATAATAATCTCACCAGCGAGTGCTTCAGTCATTGACTCAATATCCATCAGATCATCAATTGCCTGCTCTGCTAAATCTTCCATGGTGATGATCCCAATCTCCGCGAGATCATAAGCCAACTTCTTATTCATACCTTCCATGGTCAACAAGTCTTCTGCAGGTTCTTGCGACGAGCGGTTAGTTTCGCCGACCAATTCCATCGTCGTCAGCGTGTTGCGCGCCCGGCTTCTCAATTCTTCAACAATCTCTAAATCAAACCCCTCGATTGCAACCATCTCATCGATCGGTACGTAGGCGATCTCCTCGAGACTGGTGAATCCTTCCTCGAGTAAGACGACCGCAACATCTTCATCAACGTCTAGCTGCTCCATAAACTGGGTCACCACTGTGCCTGCCTCTTGCTCTTGCTTCTCGGCCGCTTCTTCCTCAGTCATAATATTGAGAATCCAGCCAGTGAGCTCGCTGGCCAATTTAACATTTTGGCCGCCGCGCCCAATCGCTTGCGCCAAATTATCCTCAGAAACTGCAATATCCATGCTATGGGTTTCTTCATCGACAACGATCGAAACCACTTCCGCTGGCGCCATCGCATTGATCGCCAATTGCGCAATATTGTCATCCCAAAGAACAATGTCGATTCGCTCGTTCCCCAACTCTCCAGAGACTGCTTGCACCCTAGATCCTCGCATTCCCACGCATGCCCCTACAGGATCAATCCGCCCGTCATTGGTTTTGACGGCGATTTTTGCGCGCGAACCAGGGTCCCTGGCGGCAGCCAAAATTTCAATCACTCCATCTGCAACTTCCGGCACTTCGATTTTAAATAGCTCAGTGAGTACAAGCGATGAGGTTCGAGTCATTGCCAGCTGAGGACCTCTCGCCTCTGGCCGCACTTCTTTCAGCAGCGCCCGCAGTCGATCACCGATTCTGAATGTTTCCCTCGGCACCCACTCTTCTCTCGGTAGGATGGCTTCAGCATTGTTGCCAAGATCAACAATCACGGCCTCTCGCGTAACTTTTTTAACTTGGCCGTTGAGTAGTTCACCGATTCGATCCCGGTAAGCCTCAACCACTTGAGCGCGCTCGGCTTCTCGAACCTTTTGAACAATCACTTGTTTTGCCGTTTGGGCGGCAATTCGCCCGAATTCTACCGATTCGATGGGTATCTCATAGACAGCACCGGCAACCAGATCTGCCTGATGTTCTGAGGCTTGCTCTACCGTCATCTGAGCATCAGGAAATTCAAGTTCCTCATCTTCGGCCAGCACCGTCCAACGCCGAAATGAATCATAAAGACCTGTTTCCCGATCAATCGCTACTCTTATGTCTGATTCTTCGGAGTAACGTTTTTTGGTTGCCGTCGCGAGGGCAACCTCTAATGCATCAAAAATGATTTCTTCCGAAACACCTTTTTCATTAGAAACTGATTCAACGACTAAAAGAATTTCTTTACTCATGACTCCATCTCATCTGTATGCGAGATTAAACTCGCCATTACTCTTAAACGACTACTCTCGCCCGCTCAATACTTTCAAGTGGCAGCAGTATCTCTTGCGCGTCGTCAACTCTCAGCACAACGTCTTCGTTTTCAAGACCACTTAAAATACCCTTAAACTTCCGCTGACCTTCAAACGCGCTCCGCAAGGTCACTTGGATTTTGGCGCCTTTGCACTGCTCATAATGTGCTGCTTTAAATAGCCGTCGGTCTATTCCTGGAGATGAAACCTCAAGCACATACTCGCCTGGTATAGGGTCTTCGACATCGAAAAGACTGCTCACCTGCCGACTCACCCCAGCACAATCGTCTACATTGATACCCTGCTCCGATTCGATGTAGATTTTGAGAGTCATTCTGCGCCCCTGGTTCACCGTTTCAATACCCCACAATTGGCATCCCAACGCCTGCACCACCGGCTCGATCAATGTCTCTAGGCCCTTCTCCCCCATGCCACCAAAATTCTCCTAAAAAAAATGGGCAAAATTGCCCACTTTAAATTGCCGATCCATCACCGACGTAATGTTCGCTCCCAGCGCCACCATCAAAACGCACGACACCTGAAACAAAAAGCCCCAAAATAGGGGCTTTCCTTAAAGTGGTAGCGGGGGCAGGATTTGAACCCGCGACCTACGGGTTATGAGCCCGTCGAGCTACCAGACTGCTCCACCCCGCAACAACAAGGACGGCGATTATAAGATCACCGTCCCCTCTGGGTCAACCTAAATTAAGCGGGAGAACGCCTTCCCAGAAGGCTCGCCGCGGCAGGAAGGAAACTGCTTCGATTGCAGATTTACAATAAATTGGTGCCGAAGAGAGGACTTGAACCTCCACGGGGTTTCCCCCACTACCCCCTCAAGGTAGCGTGTCTACCAATTCCACCACTTCGGCTAAACGATTTACAGCTCCGGAATTTCAGAATTATCTTGATCATCAGGGCCAATTGAGACCGGCGCAACTTCGGCCGCTTCTATCTGAGGGATTCCCTGATTCATGACTGCCTCTGAACGCTGCTTGGCGACGTAAGCTAATCCAAAACTGGTTACAAAAAAAGCAACGGCAATCCAGGTGGTTAGGCGCGTTAAAAAGTTACCTGCACCGCCACTACCAAAAACAGTATTCGACGCACCACCGCCGAATCCAGAGCCCATATCTGCGCCTTTGCCTTGCTGTATCAAAACCAGCCCAATCACGGCCAATGCGGCGATCACGTGGACGACCAGCACAAGCTGTTCAAATAAATCTAAATCCATTTCTTCGTCCTACCTTTCCTGTTGGCGCCACTGATTTTAATTTTGCGCTGCCGCCGCGTTTGTACACAACTCGCTGAATCCTTGCGCAGACAGAGAAGCTCCGCCTACGAGCACCCCATCAATATCTGGCATCAACATTAGACCAGCGACATTATCCTCTTTGACACTGCCTCCATACAAGACCTTGTCTAAATGAATTCCCGCCTTTAATGCCATTTCTTTCAATGCGACATGCACTTCCTGAGCCATTTCAGGGGTGGCTTCTTTACCTGTCCCTATGGCCCATATGGGCTCGTAGGCAACGATAAGACCCTCAGAACCTGTTGGAATTTCTGCCAACACGACCTCTAACTGCCTGCAAACCACCTCTTCGGTCTGCTGAGCCTGGCGCACCTCCAAACTTTCACCAACGCAAACTATGGGTATGATTCCGGCTCGAAAGCAAGCATTTGCCTTCTTCGCGACGGTCTCATCACTTTCTGCAAATTGCGCTCGGCGCTCCGAATGACCAACAATGCTATGCGATGCACCCATCTGCGCAATCATTTCTGCGCTCAACTCGCCCGTATAAGCGCCGGATTCAAGCCAATGCACGTCTTGGCTGGCCCACCGGACACCCTCTTGAAGCAATGCCCTAGCGAGGGAAAGATGGATCGCTGGTACAGCCAGCACCACATCGCTCTCGCCGCGACGACCAACCAGCGCTTTTGCAACGTCTCGAAGCAGCGCCTCGGACCCGTTCATCTTCCAGTTTGCGACTACCAGTGGCGCTGTCATATGCGGTCCTCAACGACCATTGCTGGACTGAATCGTTCTCAGACATCGTTTCATCGGAGCGTCTCGCTAGCCACATCCGCGACGGGCGCGAATCTTAACGAACCTCCCGAAAAGTTTCAATGAGGCACGCTTCCAACAACGTTGGCCAGATCTTCAGCTAATCGCTGTACTTGTTCAGCATGCCGACCTTCCACCATGACCCGCAGCACCGGTTCGGTGCCGGAAGGACGCAATAAGACTCTACCCTCGGACCCCAAAGTCTGCTCGACTTCAGCGACCGCATTCACGACGTCATCCGACTCCATTGCACCAGGCGCTACATCCTTGACGTTGATCATCGTCTGGGGGTACTTATCCATCACGTTCACAAGTTGACGCAGCGTCCTGCCAGAATCCACAATCGCAACGAGCACCTGGAGCGCTGAAACCACTCCGTCTCCTGTAGTCGTTTGATCGAGACATAAAATGTGCCCTGAGCCTTCTCCGCCCAACGCCCAATCCCGCTTGATCAAATCTGAGAGAACGTGGCGATCACCCACAGCCGATCTGACAAAATCAATATTATGATCCCTTAAAGCGACTTCTAAACCCAAATTACTCATCAAGGTTCCGACCACACCCCCTTTGAGCTCAGCTTTCGACTGTCGATACAGCGCAATGACAAGCAGCAGCTCATCGCCGTCAACAACGACTCCGGAATCATCCACCATAACTAGGCGGTCTCCGTCGCCGTCGAGTGCAATACCCAAATCGGCTCCTTCCAAAACCACTCGCTCAGCCAATGCAGCCGGATCAGTCGCACCCACGCCCTCGTTGATATTCAATCCATCCGGGCTACAACCCATCGTAATGACTGTAGCGCCAAGCTCTCGAAAAACACTGGGCGCTACTTTGTAAGTCGCCCCATGGGCGCAATCAACAACCAATTTAAAGCCTTTAAGGCTCAATGATTTTGGAAAGGTATTTTTGCAAAATTCGACATAGCGGCCGACAGCATCTGTCATACGCTCTGCTTTGCCTAGGTATTGTGAAGCTACGGTCGTCATGGGCACATCAATCAAACGCTCAATCTCTGCCTCAACAGAGTCAGGCAACTTACGTCCATCCCCAGAGAAAAACTTGATCCCATTATCCGCGTATGGATTATGAGAGGCACTGATGACAATACCTGCCTGCGCAGACACCGCACGCGTCAGGTAGGCGACTGCAGGCGTAGGCATAGGGCCCAACATAACAGTATTGACACCCGCCGATGCAAGGCCCGCTTCAAGTGCCGATTCAAACAGATATCCTGATATACGGGTGTCCTTCCCGATTAGGATTGTACCGCCCTGGGCCTCCGAGAAAACGACACCCGCAGCCCACCCCAACTTAAGCACAAACTCTGCGGTAATTGGGTACGTCCCCACGGGGCCTCGAATACCATCGGTACCGAAATACTTAACCGCCATCTCTTTCTTTTCCTTCGTCATGAATCGCTTTCCAGACTGCCAAAGCACTCACCGTCGCAGCAACGTCATGAACACGAATCAATGAGGCTCCTGCAGCGACCGCGGCAAGCGCACCGGCAACCGATCCGATAAGAATATCATCAGTGACCGTTCGAAGGCTGCTTTTCCGTGAGAGACCGATCATGAGCGGAAGGCCAAAGTCTCCGAATTCCGACAACCCTCTGGTCAGCTCAAAATTTTGATCCGGCGTCTTCCCAAAGCCAAATCCCGGATCTAAGACCACGCGCTGCCTGTCGATGCCGCCAGACTCTAGAACCCTAATTCGCCTGGAGAAAAAATCCTTGATCTCACCGAGCAAATCTCGATAGTGAGGCGATATTTGCATGCTCTCGGGGGTGCCCTGCATATGCATCAATGCTACAACAGCAAAATCACCAACGGCAGCTACGGCCCCTGGAATAGAAAGCGCTCTGACGTCATTGATCATGGCCACTTTTCGCGAGGCGCAAGCAGTGATCACCTCAGGCGTTGAACTGTCAATAGAGATTGGCACGTCGAACCGAGCTTGAACGCCGTCGAGAATTGGAAGGACTCGGTCGAGTTCTTCTTGTTGGCTGGGTCGGCGAGCGCCGGGCCGGGTCGACTCGCCGCCGATATCAATAATATCGGCACCGCCTCGCACCATTATTTCCGTTTGCCTTAGCGCGGCATCAAGACTCTGGAACTGGCCTCCGTCGGAGAAGGAATCTGGGGTGACATTGAGTATCCCCATAACAAGCGGCTGACGCTCTGATAGCCGCTGAGCGAGCGGATTCTCGCTCAATCGTTACGCTCCAGAGGGTGCGCCATCGAGATCTGCGGCATCATCATTCGAAGCAGCTGAGTCCTCCAAATCTGGACCCTTTGATGGTGCATCGTCGTTCCAATCTGACGGAGGCTTAGGAGGCCGTCCTGCCATAATATCGTCGATCTGACTCTTATCAATTGTCTCATACTCAAGCAACGCCGCCGCCATCGCATCAAGTTTTTCACGATGATCCACTAAAATTTTGCGGGCCCTTGAATAACATTGATCGATTATTTGTTTGATCTCATCGTCAATAATCTTTGCTGTTTCACCAGAGACATTAGCTCGACTAGAGCCAGCTGACTTTCCAAGAAACACTTCGCTCTCTTCGTCTTCATACTGCAAGGGACCAAGCTTCTCTGAGAGACCCCATTTTGTGACCATCGAACGAGCCATCTTAGTCGCACGTTCGATATCATTTGAAGCCCCGGTTGTAACCCCATCGAAACCCAAAGTCAGTTCTTCGGCGATTCGACCGCCAAATAATCCGCAAATTTGGCTCTCTATCAAGCGCTTGCTCATCGAATATCGGTCCTCTTCGGGAAGGAACATCGTGACACCCAATGCTCTTCCTCGGGGAATGATCGAAACTTTATAACTCGGATCGTGTTCCGGCATCATGTACCCAACGATGCAATGTCCCGCCTCATGGTAGGCGGTGTTCGTCCGCTCTTTCTCAGACATCACCATGGTCTTGCGCTCTGCGCCCATCATAATTTTATCTTTGGCTTGTTCGAAGTGCCGCATCGCAACCAATCTCTGGTCTTGCCTGGC
Source organism: uncultured Pseudomonadales bacterium (assembly GCA_938017975.1). GTDB lineage: Bacteria > Pseudomonadota > Gammaproteobacteria > Pseudomonadales > Azotimanducaceae > UBA9926. Next base: position 12,105 of record CALIKQ010000025.1, read on the forward strand.
CGCAAAAAGTGCCGCTTCGTTCACAACATTGGCGAGATCGGCCCCTGAAAACCCTGGGGTACCCCGTGCGATGTCCATCGCCACAACATCATCAGAAATTGGCACTTTGCGCATGTGAACTTTGAGTACCTGCTCACGTCCACGAAGGTCAGGCAAAGGCACGACAACCTGTCGGTCAAACCGTCCCGGCCGGAGGAGCGCAGGATCTAAAACATCAGGCCGGTTGGTCGACGCGATCACAATAATACCCTCATTGCCTTCGAATCCATCCATTTCGACCAAAAGCTGGTTAAGCGTCTGCTCACGCTCGTCGTGGCCGCCCCCGAGTCCGGCACCGCGGTGCCGGCCCACAGCATCTATCTCATCGATGAAGATAATACAGGGCGTTGCCTTCTTGGCTTGCTCAAACATATCTCGCACTCGAGACGCGCCCACCCCAACAAACATCTCAACGAAGTCTGATCCAGAAATCGAAAAAAATGGAACTTTGGCCTCACCTGCAATCGCCTTGGCCAGCAGTGTCTTCCCTGTCCCCGGCGACCCTACCATCAGGGTGCCCCTGGGAATTTTGCCCCCCAACTTTTGAAATTTACTGGGCTCTCTTAAGAAGTCGACGAGTTCTTTGACCTCTTCTTTCGCCTCGTCCACCCCGGCTACGTCGGCGAACGTTGTCTTAATTTGGTCTTCGCCAAGGAGTTTGGCTTTACTCTTGCCGAACGATAGCGGGCCGCCCTTACCACTAGCGCCGCCCTGCATCTGCCGCATGAAAAACATAAAGACTGCGATGATCACAAGTATTGGAAAACTGGCCACCAAAAGCTGCGTCCATATACTCTGCTGCTCAGGCCGCTCGCCTCTGAAACTTACGTTGTGATCGAGCAAGTCGTCGATTAAAGCTTTATCGACGATCTGCGGCTGGACTGTCTCGAAGGATATGCCATCTGACCTTTCACCCCGAATGATCAGCCCGTCAATTTCGACGGACCGAATCCGGTTACCATTAACCAAGTCAATGAATGTCGAATACTCGACTTCTTCTGGCGCGCGATCGACGTTAAAATTTTGGAAGACTGTCAGCAAGACCGCCGCAATCACCAACCAAAGTAGCAGATTCTTTCCCATATCGTTCACAACTAATCCTCTTGTAGTCTACTTCTGCAATGATGTTTCTGCGGTACGTTCACCGATAGGCCCATCTTATGAGGGCTCTTTCGACTTATCCTAGTCTATCGCGGCAACTTTCCAATGCCTGCTAGATAAATTTCTCTAGACCGGCCTCGAGAAGCTTTGGGCTTAAGATTAACGTATTTCTTATAATCATTACGAAATTGACGCCGCAAAGTATCAATCCCTTCTCCTTCAAACGCCTTTACCAACAAATTGCCACCAGGTTTGAGCATTTTTTGAGCAAAATCCAGTGCAAGCTCCACCAGATAGGCACTCCTTGGTAAATCAACCGCTTTCATACCACTTAAGTTTGGGGCCATATCAGAAATTACAAGGTCCACCTTTTCATCTCCCAGCATCTCCAATAACCGACCAAACACCGCATCCTCCGTAAAATCGCCAGTAACCAACTCAACGCCATCGATCGGCGCCATTTCTAGGATATCCAGCGCTATCACTCTGCCCAATGAGCCCATGCGTTGCCGCACCACCTGAGACCATCCCCCAGGGGCCGAACCGAGATCAACAACAACTTGCCCAGGTTTTAGCAGTTTCAGACGATCATCGATCTCAAGGAGCTTGTAAACTGCTCTTGAGCGATATCCGGCGACTCGAGCCTTCTGAACAAATGGATCTTGCTCGTGCTCGTCTAACCACCGCTGACTGGTCTTCGATTTTTTCACGCTCGACTGCCCCTCTGCATCTTGCCATCGCGTACAATTAGTATTTTTGGAATTAAAGAATGTACACCCAACAGCAGAAAAAACAATTTAAAGGAATCGGTCATCAACTTGACCCAGTGGTAACAATCGCTGCTAAGGGTCTCTCTGAAAGCGTCTTAGCTGAACTTGAACGAGCCTTGGACGATCACGAACTGATAAAGGTCCGGTTCATTCACGATCGCCAAAATCGTGCCATCCTACTCGATGAACTGGTCAAGTTGACCCGGTGCGAGGTAATCCAAACCATTGGTGGCATTGCCCTCATCCTAAGAAAATCAGAAAAGCCTAATGCAGCGCTTTCAAATCTACTGCGCCATTAGCCCTAAAAGTTGCCGCGAGACCTGCCTTGGTTTTCAAAGAGCCTTCTTCTCCTTACTGCCCAACGAAGAAGGCCTTAGATTTAGCCCGCACCGCTTACAAATGCTCGACTGAAAGAATCTCGTATTCAATTTTTCCGGAGGGGATCTGAATCAAAACCACATCATCGACCTGTTTGCCCACTAAACTTCTGGCGACTGGCGAGTATATCGAAATGGTCCCTTGCTTTATGTCTGCCTCATCATCACCGACAATTTTGTAGGTGACTTCTTCGTCGGACTCTACATTCAATAATCGCACTGTCGTGCCAAAAATGACCCTGCCTGTGGGCGCGATGTCTTTGACGTTAATGATTTGTGCGGCGCCTAGCTTGGCTGCAATTTCCGAGATTCGGCCTTCTATATGGCCTTGCTCTTCTTTCGCATATTGAAATTCAGCATTCTCTCGCAAATCACCTTGTTCAAGCGCTGCGGAAATTTCTTGGACGATTCGAGGCCGCTCAACTGAAGTTAACCGCTTCAGTTCATTTCTCAGCGCTTCTGCGCCCTCTTCTGTCATTGGAATCTTATCCATCTCTACTGCCTTTAACTTTTTTAGCGCCTTCCCTTAGCTGCGCCATCCTCGCTTCATTCGACGATTGCAGCGTGCAGTTCTTGTAGGCAGTATACTTCCATTTCCATCTTTTGATGCAAGGCCTCAATGCTCGCCCGCCCGCCTGCCATGGTGGTGGTATAACAAACATTGTGTTGGAGCGCGTTCCGACGAATCGCAAAAGAGTCCTTAATCGCTTGTTTGCCCTCTGTGGTATTGATCACAAAAGTAATTTCGCCATTTTTGATGGCATCGGTCACATTTGGCCGGCCTTCCATCACCTTGTTGATAACATCGACTGATAGGCCTGCTGCTTCAATCACCGCTGCCGTTCCACGGGTTGCGCAAAGCTTGAAGCCTAATGTCAACAAATCTCGAGCGATATCCACCAGCTGATCCTTATCTGGATCACGCACACTCAGAAATACACGCCCCGCAGAGGGAATTTCATCATCCGCTGCTAACTGTGATTTGCCGTAAGCCTCCCCAAAGGTTCGCCCGACACCCATTACTTCTCCGGTTGACTTCATCTCTGGACCAAGTATGGGATCAACACCAGGGAATTTTCCAAAGGGGAACACCGCTTCCTTCACGTGGAAGAACTTTGGTTTGATCTGGCGCGTAAACCCTTGACGCTTCAAGGAAGTACCCGCCATACATCGCGCGGCAATCTTAGCCAATGACCGACCAATGCATTTAGACACAAAGGGGACCGTCCTTGAGGCTCGTGGATTCACTTCGAGCACAAAAATCTGATCTCCCTGAACAGCCAATTGAACATTCATAAGTCCGACCACCCCCAGCGCCTTTGCCATAGCGACCACCTGCTGCTCGATTTCATCGATCAGCGCATCACTCAAGCTATAGGGCGGAAGGGAGCACGCGGAATCTCCAGAATGAATACCGGCCTGCTCAATGTGCTGCATGATCGCACCGAGCACCACATCTTCACCATCGCTCACAGCATCAACGTCAACCTCAATGGCTTGATCCAAGAAACAATCCAATAGAACCGGTGAGTCGGGAGTCACGACGACGGCATTTTTGAGGTACTGAGATAATTCACTGGGCTGGTGCACAATCTCCATTGCACGACCGCCCAAGACGTAGGAGGGCCGCACGACCAATGGATAGCCAATTTCATCGGCCTGCGCGAGTCCCTCGGGAACGGTACGCACAATTCTATTAGAGGGCTGCTTGAGCGATAACCCGTCGAGCATTTGTTGAAAACGCTCGCGGTCTTCAGCCTGATCAATCGCATCCGGAGAGGTTCCAATAATCGGCACACCCTCGGCCTCGAGCGCCTTGGCCAGCTTTAAGGGCGTTTGGCCACCAAACTGAACGATTACTCCCACCGGTCGCTCAACATCAACAATTGCCAGCACGTCCTCCAAAGTTAAGGGCTCGAAGTAAAGCCGGTCGGACGTGTCGAAGTCCGTGCTGACCGTTTCCGGATTACAGTTGACCATGATGGTTTCATAACCATCCTCACGCATAGCCAAAGCCGCGTGCACACAACAATAATCAAACTCAATGCCCTGACCGATGCGATTTGGTCCACCGCCAAGCACCATAATTTTTTCCCGAGCGCTCGGTTCTGATTCACAGATGGTCTCGTAGGTTGAATACATATAAGCCGTGGTTGCTGCAAATTCGGCGGCGCAGCTATCGACACGTTTGTAAACCGGTTTTACGCCCATCGAAAGCCGTGTGCTTCTCACGAGATTCTCTGGAACCTTCAAAAGCTCGGCCAACCGGCTGTCAGAGAACCCTTGACGCTTGAGCGACAGAAAATCGTCTTTGTTGAGATCCGAGAAAGCTTTGTCTTCGAGCCCCTGCTCTTGGGCGATAATTTCTTCAATCTGTACCAGGAACCAAGGATCGATACGCGACAGCTCGCAGACCGCTTCAAGACTCAGACCAGCTCTGAAAGCTTCACCAACATATAAAATGCGCTCGCCCCCCGGAACTCTCAGCTCTTGCTGGATTCGCTCGAGTCGATCGTCCTCATCATTGTCATCGATTGGTGAGAACCCATTAATGCCAACTTCCAAACCCCGTAATGCCTTTTGCAGCGACTCCTGAAAAGTTCTCCCCATCGCCATCACTTCGCCAACACTTTTCATTTGTGTGGTCAGCGTATTGTTGGCCTCTGGGAATTTTTCGAAGGTGAATCTCGGAATCTTCGTCACGATGTAGTCTATTGCAGGTTCAAAGGATGCAGGGGTCACGCCACCGGTGATTTCATTAGCGAGCTCGGGCAAGGTATATCCAATTGCTAGCTTCGTTGCGACCCTTGCAATCGGGAACCCAGTAGCTTTGGATGCCAAAGCAGATGATCTCGAAACACGAGGATTCATTTCGATGACCACTAACCGACCATCCTCAGGGTTCAACGCAAATTGCACATTAGAACCGCCCGTCTCCACACCTATCGCTCGGAGTACGTCGATCGATGCGTTCCGCATCTGTTGGTACTCCTTGTCCGTTAAGGTCTGAGCTGGCGCAATGGTGATTGAATCGCCTGTGTGCACGCCCATGGGATCAAAGTTCTCAATCGAGCAAACAATAATGCAGTTATCCGCTCTATCTCGCACAACCTCCATCTCAAATTCTTTCCAACCTAAAAGCGATTCATCAATCAGCAATTCATTCGTCGGGGAAAGATCGAGACCACGAGTACATATCTCTACAAACTCCTCTGAGTTATAAGCAATCCCTCCGCCACTACCGCCCAGGGTAAAACTCGGACGAATCACACAGGGATAGCCAAGTCTCGCTTGGACCTGTTTTGCTTCTTCCAAGGAATGCGCAATGCCGCTTTTGGGCGTTTCTAATCCAATGGATTTCATCACTTGGTCGAACAACTGTCGGTCTTCTGCTCGATCAATGGCTTCTTTGGTTGCACCAATCAATGCAACGTTATACTGCTCAAGCACCCCTTCCCGAGCCAAATCGAGCGCGCAGTTGAGCGCGGTTTGCCCGCCCATGGTGGGCAGCAAAGCATCAGGCCGCTCCTTGGCAATGATGCGGGCGACCACTTCCCAGGTCACAGGCTCGATGTACGTTGCATCGGCCATTGCAGGGTCTGTCATGATCGTAGCAGGATTCGAGTTGACGAGAATGACGCGATAGCCTTCTTCCTGCAACGCCTTACAGGCCTGCGCCCCGGAGTAATCAAACTCACATGCCTGGCCGATCACAATCGGCCCTGCACCAATAATTAATACACTTTTAATGTCTGCTCGCTTCGGCATTTAGCGTCTCCCCGAGGACATACTAGAGATGAATTGATCAAAGATCGGCGCCAAATCGTGTGGTCCTGGACTGGCCTCGGGATGACCTTGAAATCCAAAGGCCGGCGCGGTTTTCAGCTTGATCCCTTGGATTGTTTGATCGAACAAAGACCGATGGGTAACCTCAATCGATTCTGGAATATGCGTTTCGTCCAAGCAAAACCCGTGGTTCTGGCTGGTAATCATGACTACCCCGCTCTGTAAATCTTGGACAGGATGATTCGCACCGTGATGACCATGCCCCATCTTTTGAGTTTTAGCCCCAGCGGCCAACCCCAGCAATTGATGCCCCAGGCAGATACCAAAAAGCGGCACTTGTTCGGCTATGAACCTTTTGATCGCCGCAATCGCATAGGTGCAGGGCTCAGGATCGCCGGGTCCGTTCGACAAAAAAATACCATCGGGCGCCATCGCCAGCACATCTTCAGGCGACGTTGAAGCCGGCACCACCGTTACTGCACAACCACGATCGACCAACATACGGAGGATGTTGCGCTTTACACCAAAATCGTAAGCAACGACCTTAAACTGCTGCTCGGCAGCCTCGAGGTTTTGATGTTGTGCTTGCCATGAACCGTTGGTCCACGGATAAATCTCCGTGGTGGTCACCACGCTGGCCAAGTCCATATTTTTCAATCCTGGGAACCCACGAGCCGCTGCGAGTGCCGCCTCGATTGAGGCCTCATCCAGAGCATCACTCGCCATCAGACAGGCGTTCTGAGCTCCAAGGGTTCTAAGCGTGCGCGTCAGCGCCCGGGTATCGATATCAGAAATCGCCACCGTCTCGTGGCGGATTAAAAACTCAGGCAACGACTCTTCTTTTCGCCAGCTGCTGGCGAGTCTGGGCAGGTCGCGGATGATCAACCCCGAGGCGTGGACCTTGGCTGATTCGTGATCTTCCGCGTTGCAACCTGTATTGCCAATATGAGGGTGTGTCAGCGTGATCATTTGCTGGGCGTATGAAGGGTCCGTAAGAATTTCCTGATACCCGGTCATCGAAGTATTAAAGACCACTTCCCCAGTTCGTTGGCCAAGTGCGCCGATAGAGCTCCCAGCAAACACATCACCACTTTCAAGCGCCAATATCGCTTTCGCCGCCAAATTTTTATCTCCCAACCTGAATTTGTGGCCCAAAAAAAAGCGAGAAGGGCAATCCATTCTCGCTTTTTTGAAGGTTTTTAAGTCGTCATCTTAAGCGCGCATTCTAATTGAGAGACGTCCTTGATGCCAGCAATATCTGCTATCAGCCCCCTACTTTCCTCAAGGCGTAAACAACGCTCACTCACGCATCCCTAGGACATCTCGCATATCAAACAAGCCCGGCGACGGTAACTGGTGGACCCATCTACAGGCTCTCAAAGCGCCTTCAGCAAAATTGGCACGGCTATGCGCCCTGTGAGTCAACTCAATGCGCTCGCCGGACATGGCAAAGATCACTTGGTGTTCTCCGACAACATCACCGCCTCGCACCGCATGCAGACCGACTTCCCCTTTTTTACGTTGACCGACTTGACCCTGACGACCGTGCATCACATGAGGCTGCTCCTTTCCAGCTTTGACCGAGTCAAGCAGGGCATAAGCTGTGCCAGAAGGCGCATCAATCTTCTGATTGTGGTGCATCTCGATGATTTCAACGTCTGCGCCATCTCCCAAACTCATACTCGCCCGTTCAACCAAATCCAAGAGCAGCGTTAGGCCGACAGAGTAGTTATGAGCATGTACGATGGGTATTTTTTGAGATGCAGATTTAACCCTCAAAGCCTGATCGGCACTTAACCCAGTCGTACCGATAACCATCGGTTTATCGATTGCAACGCACTCTGTAATGCGCTCAAGCGTCGCCGCTGGTATGGAAAAATCGATTAAGACGTCAAACTCCGGTAGACCCGCGACACTGCCGGCGATCGGACCCGAGATCTTGGAAGAATCCTTCAATTCAGAGAGTTTTCGGCCATTGAGATGCGATGCTGATTGCTCAATGCCGCCGACTAGCATCAGGCCCTCGCTGAGGGCTATCTGCTCAATCAACGTTTTGCCCATCTTACCGCCGACCCCGGCGATCGCGATCCTAACATCCATGCCCTTCTCCAATAGTCTCGGCCTCGGGCTGTGGCAAGCCCTCCTCTACTAATCTCTCAAGGCGTCGATAAACCGTTTGACCCCATTTAACCAATGCGCTTGCTTAGGGGATTGAGAGGCTTCTTGTTCGCCATCGAACTCCCGCAATAATTCTTTTTGGCGATCGCTGAGCTTCACGGGTGTTTCTACTACAATTTTACAATACAGATCCCCTAGGCCGCCGCCTCTGATCTGAGCCATATCGACCCCTTTGCCCTTGAGCCGAAACAATTTTCCAGTCTGGGTTTCCGGCGGGACTTTCAAACTCACTTTACCTTCAAGCGTAGGCACTTCCAATTGTTCGCCCAGCGCAGCGCTCACGAAACTAATGGGTACTTCGCAGTAAAGATCGGGGCCTTCTCTTGAGAAGATCGGGTGTTCTTGCACATTCATCTGAACGTAAAGATCCCCCGCAGGCCCACCATTAACACCAGCTTCCCCCTGGCCAGACAAACGAATACGGTCACCAGTATCGACTCCAGGGGGCACTTTCACGGAAAGTGTTTTCTTTTCTTCGACTCGGCCCTGACCTCTACACGGCTGGCACGGATCTGTGATCACCTGTCCTTTGCCGCGACATCGCGGGCAAGTTTGCTGAAGGGAGAAGAATCCCTGGCGAGCTGTAATTTGCCCTGAACCCCCACACTGCACACAGTCCATGGGCTTTGTGCCAGATTTGGCGCCTGACCCTAAGCAAGACATACATTCTACGAGCGTTGGAATCTTTATCTTTGGGTTGGTGCCCCTGACAGCTTCTTCTAAAGAAATGTCCAAGACGTATTTCAGGTCTGAGCCACGATGCACCTGGCTTTGACCACGGCCACCACTGAAAATATCACCGAAGACATCCTCAAAAATGGAGCCAAAGCTGCCACCGTTGCTAAAACCTCCGCCCCCACCACCGCCCTCAAACGCAGCGTGCCCAAACTGATCGTAAGTCGAGCGTTTTTGGGCGTCGAGCAAAATTTCTGCTGCTTCGCTGGCCTCTTTGAACTTCTCTTCGGCAGCAGCATCCCCTTCATTGCGATCAGGGTGATATTTCATCGCCAGTCGACGATAAGCCTTCTTAATTTCCTGCTCTGAGGCGCTTTGAGCCACGCCCAAAACCTCATAATAATCACGTTTAGACATAACCAATGCGCCTGAGCTGAGAGAGGAGTAAAAATTCGAGCCTAAGTCTACTTATCGTCTTTGACTTCTTCAAACTCTGCATCGACGGCATCGTCACGACCGGCATCGCCTTCCGCTTCTCCGGGCGCCCCTTCTTGCTGGCCCGCCTCGGCCTGTTTGGCATACATTTTTTGAGCCAAACCTTGGGAAACTTCCGTCAGCTTTTGAGTCTTTGCATCAATCTCTTCAAGATCACTCTGCTGAAGTGCCGCTTCAAGATCGCTGATTGCAGCTTCGATCTCTTGACGTTCTTCGTCAGTTGCTTCTGAACCGGCCTCTTCAAGGGTTTTCTTCGTGGCATGGATCATGCCATCGGCAGTGTTACGAGCAGTCACAAGAGCCTCGAATTTCTGATCATCTTCAGCATGCGCCTCGGCATCTCTCACCATGCTTTCGACTTCTTCATCCGACAATCCACTACTGGCTTTAATAACAATGGATTGTTCTTTACCAGTGGCTTTATCTTTTGCGGAGACATTTAAAATCCCGTTTGCATCCAAATCAAAACTGACTTCGATCTGCGGTGTACCCCTGGGTGCAGGCGGAATGTCCGATAAATCAAAACGACCCAACGACTTGTTTTGTCCGGCTTGCTTACGCTCACCCTGTAAAACGTGAATCGTTACTGCAGGCTGATTATCATCGGCCGTCGAGAACACTTGTGATTTTCGCGTTGGGATTGTTGTGTTTTTTTCGATCAGCGGACTCATAACGCCGCCCATAGTCTCGATACCCAACGATAGCGGCGTCACATCAAGCAACAGAACATCTTTGACGTCACCGGCAAGTACGGCGGCCTGAATCGACGCACCCATGGCAACAGCTTCATCAGGGTTAATGTCTTTACGGGCGTCTTTCCCGAAGAACTCCTTAACCTTCTTCTGAACCAAAGGCATCCGAGTTTGCCCGCCGACTAAAATGATGTCATCAATTTCATTGATCGACATATCTGCATCTTTGAGTGCTACTCGAAGCGGCTCTAACGTCCGATCAACCAAATCCTCTACCAGCGACTCCAATTTGCTCTGGGTGATCTTCATCACTAAATGCTTCGGACCAGTCGCATCTGCTGTCACATACGGCAGGTTAATCTCTGTTTGGCTAGAGCTAGAGAGCTCGATCTTCGCTTTTTCAGCGGCTTCCTTGAGTCTTTGCAGCGCAAGCGAATCTTTACTTAAATCCATACCTTGATCTTTTTTAAATTCATCAACCAAGTAGTCGATGATCCGCATGTCGAAATCTTCCCCACCGAGGAAGGTATCTCCATTGGTTGAAAGCACCTCAAACTGTTTTTCACCATCAACATCGGCAATCTCAATTACCGAAATATCGAACGTACCACCGCCAAGATCATAAACTGCAATCGTTGAATCGCCCTGGGCTTTATCCATGCCATAGGCCAGCGCCGCTGCCGTCGGCTCATTAATGATGCGCTTGACATCGAGGCCCGCAATTCGGCCAGCGTCTTTCGTTGCTTGACGCTGAGAATCATTGAAATACGCAGGAACGGTGATTACCGCCTCCTTGATTTCTTCGCCTAAAAAGTCCTCCGCCGTCTTCTTCATTTTACTCAAGACCTGGGCAGAAACCTGTGGTGGCGCAAGGCGATCGTCCTTAACCTTGACCCAGGCATCCCCATTATCGGCCTTCACAATCTCATAGGGGACCATTTTAATATCCCGCTGAACCACGTCATCTTCAAACTGCCGTCCAATCAGTCGCTTGATTGCAAACAAGGTGTCTGTTGGGTTTGTCACCGCTTGCCGCTTGGCCGATTGTCCTACTAAAGTCTCGTTGTCCTGAGTGTAGGCAACAATAGAAGGGGTCGTTCGATCGCCTTCCGAGTTTTCAATAATCTTGGTTGTCCCTCCGTCCAAGACGGCGACACAGGAGTTCGTTGTTCCGAGATCAATTCCGATTATTTTTGCCATGATTTTTCTCCGCTTCCATAGGGACTGCGTCCCTTAAATTATGTTTATGCTATGTGAGGATGGATCTTTATAATTCAAGCGCCCTCAGGTGCTTTTGAAACCATAACCATTGCTGGTCTCACCAACCGCTCGTGTAACTGGTACCCTTTTTGAATAACCGCCATGACTGAATTTGGTTCTAAGTCAGGATTTTCAATCATCGACAATGCTTCATGGAGGTTTGGGTCAAAAGGTGTCCCTAAAGGATCGATTACCGCGATGCCCTCTTTCTCCAATACTTCTGAAAAAAGTTTCAAACAAAGCCTCAAACCTTCCAGCTGGGGGTCATCTTCTGGCGTTTCTGCTTGTTCACTGATTTCAATTGCCTTCTCTAGGCTATCCATGACGGGTAAAAGATTCTGAACCAGCCGTTCGACGCCAAATTTATGGGCATTTTGAACATCACGCTCGGATCTTTTTCGGAGATTTTGCATTTCCGCTTCAGACCTCAAGGCTAAATCACGAAACTTTTCTGCTTCGGCAAGAGCGTTTTCTAATGCGCTATCCGCGTCTTCGGGTGGATGATCGTCTACTTGTTGATCACTTTCTGATGGTGTCGGCTCGCCGGCATCCTCAAGCTGAGCAGATGCTGACTCATCTATATTGGCATCAGAATTGGTATCAGAATTGACATCAGACTCGTCATTCTCTTTCGTCATGGGTCTACATTCCTAACAGCGTAGACTGCCATATGGGGCTTTTTACGATGAATTCAAGGGCATGCTGGCGAATTTTAGCAATCTGGAGGCATTGCCTGGAGCGGGCGCTATCTCTGAGGACGATCCATCACTGCACTCATCATTTTCGCGGTCGCATCGACAATGGGAATAATTCGATTATACGCCATTCGTGTCGGCCCAATGACACCCAAAACACCAACACATTCGCCCGCAACCTGATAAGGAGAAGTCACAAGGCTACAATCTTCTAGCAGTTCATAGCCCGATTCATGACCAATAAAGAGCTTAATGCCCTCTGACTCCATGCAACGGTCTAGCACATGAAGAATATCGCCTTTCAGGGAAAAAGCTTGGAATAAACCGCGAAGATCGCGTCGGCTTTGAGTTTGATCGACTTCCAGAAGATGTTCCTGCCCAGCTAGAACAAAGTCTGCACTGTCCTGAGTTTCAAAAAGCTGATCCGCCATCTCAAGTGTCCGTAGCATCAATTGATCCATTCGCTTTCGGTCTCCCTGCATGGAGATGATCAACTCAGACCTAATCGAAGCAAGGCTCTTGCCCGTGAACTCAGCATTCAAAAAGTTAGAAATTTCTTTAAGCTGGATTTCCGAATAGGGCTCTTCGACATGGATGACTCTGTTTTCAACTTCATGATCATTGAGCACCAAAATCGCGAGAACTCTGCCACCAGAAAGCGGAATAAACTCAATCTGCTTCAATTTAAGCTGTCCTGGTTTAGGGACCGTAACTAATCCCGCGAGTTGAGTGATTTCTGACAACAAACCTGAGGCCGACTGCACCAGCTCTACAGCATTCATGTCTGGGTCAAACTGTCGTTTTAGTCGATCAAAGTCATCAAAAGAAATGGGTTCAGCTGGAATCAATGAGTCTACAAAAAATCGATACGCTTGCTCGGTAGGGATGCGTCCGGCTGAGGTATGGGGCGATTTCAGGTAACCCCGTTCTTCTAAATCAGCCATCAGGCTTCTGATTGATGCAGGGCTCATGGCGAGGCCTGACGATGCTGCAAGCCGACCAGACGCGACCGGCTGCCCTTCATCTATATAATTTTCTACGATGGTTCGTAGTAACTTTTGAGATTTCTCGGAAATCATCGAACGCTTCCTTTTCAGCGAACGCCTACAGCCTTAAAATCGAATATAGCCTCTAAAGCTTCTTAAAAAAAGCTTAAACCCAGGATACAGCTGCACAGCGAAAGCATACCAAACCACAGTATTTCCCAAACTCAAGGACTACGCTAAGGTATCACGCTATGTTACGTCACCTTTCGATCAAGAACCTTGCCATTGTCGATGAAGTCCATATCGATTTAGAGCCTGGAATGTCCGTTATCACCGGCGAGACTGGCGTTGGTAAATCACTGATGGTTGACGGATTGGCTTTGATTATGGGGCAAAGAGCAGAATCAAACCTGATCGGTGCCGGAGCGAATAATGCCGAGGTCAGTGCCGTCTTTGATCTCAGTGCGGCGCCCGCTGCGCAGCAATGGCTTGACGACAAGCTGATTGCACTTTCTGAGGGACAAGGCGTCGTTCGTCGGGCCCTCAGCAAAACCGGACCGAGCCGCGCCTTCATTAACGGCACCGCAGTTACTTTGGCTGAGCTCAAAGACTTCGGTGCCCTGTTAATTGATATTCACGCCCAACACGAACATCAAGTGCTTCTCAAAAAGGATGGACAACGCCTTTTATTCGACGAATTCGCCGGGGCGCAGATTAACGCTCAAACCGTGGCATCGCTTTATGAAAATTGGACGGCCCAGAAAGATGCACTCGTCGCCCTTTCGGCGACTCAGCAGGAGCGTCTCGATCGCCAACGCTTACTTGAATATCAGCTCGATGAACTCCTTAAACTTGACTTAAAGGCAGATGAAGCCGAAACGCTCGATCAAGAACTTGTTTTACTTGCAAACGCCGAAGAAGATATCGCGCTTGGTTCCGCCGCTGTCAGTCTAGTGGATGATGGTAATGCTGAGGGCGGCTTGGAGCGGCTTAAGGTCGCCGCACTGAATCTATCAAAGATGAAAGACCCAAGAGTCGAGGCGCCGCTCAAAGACCTGTCGCGCAGTATCGTACAAATCGAAGAAACCCATAGAGATTTGACCCGAATCCTCGAATCGAGCGCCATCGATCCAACGCGCCTTCGATGGGTCGAGTCCCGGCTGGGGGAAATCCACGACTTATGCCGCAAGCACCGATGTTCCCCGGAGTCGCTACCCGACCTACAGAGCGCGTTGTCAACCGAACTCGAGTCATTGCTCACTTCAGAATCTTCAGCCGCCGCCATTGAAGCGAACATCGCAGAATCATTTACAGCTTGGAAAAAAGCCGCAGAAACTCTGTCAAAGAAACGCGCAAAAGCAAAGCCAACACTAGAGCGCGCCGTCAACGACCTACTCCACCAAATGGGTATGAGCGCTGCACGGTTATGTATCGAGCTGACTCCAGCAACTGATCCAAGCCGTCATGGTCTAGAAGCTCTTTCTTTTCAAATTGCGACTCAAGCTGACCAACCCCCGCAAGCGCTGAATAAAATTGCTTCAGGTGGAGAACTGTCTCGAATCAGCTTGGCCATTCAGGTGGCAACGCTAGGAGCCAACGCGATTGGGACGATGATCTTTGACGAAGTTGACGTCGGCATTGGGGGCGGTGTTGCCCAAACCGTGGGTGAGTTATTACGACGGCTCAGCGAACACACTCAAATTCTATGCGTCACCCACCTTGGGCAAGTTGCAGCACAAGGTCATCATCATCTGAAGGTTACCAAGGATCAGTCCTCCTCGAAGGTGACATCTCTTAATGAGCAGGACCGGATCAGCGAAATTGCCCGCATGGTGGGTGGGCTAAAAATCACCGATAAATCCCTCGCCCACGCCCAAGAGATGATGTTGATCGCAAAAAGTTGATTTGATGCTAGAAGTCGCTAAATCCTAAGATCGACAACTTGGACACAGCCCGTACATGTTCAACTGATGATCCGTCAGCTCAAAGCCCATCTCCTCGGCAATGGCCTCTTGTCGTTTTTCGATTTCACGATCAGCAAATTCCTCTACTCGCCCGCACTTTACGCAAACGATATGGTCGTGATGCGCATCAGGGGAAAGCTCAAAAACCGAATGCCCGCCTTCAAAATGATGCCTTGTAACGAGACCCGCGTCTTCAAACTGGGTGAGCACTCGGTAAACAGTCGCAAGGCCAATCTCCTCGCCGCTATCAAGCAACAATCGATAAACATCTTCGGCACTGACGTGACGTACTTTCGAAGTTTCTAATGCATTGAGAATTTTCAGCCTTGGCAGGGTGATTTTTAATCCCGCATCTTTTAAATCTTGAGTCTCAGCTGTCATACGCTTCGCCAGTTAGTCTTAGAACTTCGGAAATTATACGCTACAATCCCTCCCGGCGTGACCCAGAAACACCTAAACCGTTTCCACCAGCCAGAGACTGATACTTTTGAAAACCCCTCGACTACTCATTTTAACGCTTACGATATTCACATTATGCGGCTGCTCTTCGATTAAATTTCCAGGCGTATACAAGTTAACGATTCAGCAAGGGAACATCGTTTCTCAAGAGATGATCGACAAATTGAAGCCCGGCATGACGCGAGGCCAAATTCAGTTCATCCTTGGGAGCCCAGTGCTTGAAGATTCGTTCAATCCCAACCGTTGGAACTACATCTACACCGTCGCCTATCCCGACCAACCCATTATTAAAAAAGAGTTGATCGTTGTCTTTGAAAACGATCGCCTGATTGGCTTTGAGGGTGATTACATACCTACTGGTGCTCAGCCGACAGACACCTAACGCACAGCAGCCCGTGCCCTTCTCCGCGATTTCGGATCAATCAAAAGAGGCCGGTAGACCTCGATACGATCGCCGTCCTTGATCGGGTGATCATCGGCAACCCGTTGGCCGTAAATACCGCAAGGCATTACTGCGAAATCGTACTCCGGAAACGCATCGGGTAACGATGAGTCCATGACAACCTCACGGACTGGGGTTCTGCATCTGACAAGGCAAGAAGCGAGGTGCTGAGCATCTGGCGACACGAAACACACTTCGACCCTACATTCATCAGCCATAAAGCGCATCCAAACGGTCTGTAAACGCATTGACTAATCGATCAGCTGCCATGCCAAACACCCGACCGAAAGTTCGGTCCACTATGGGATTGCTAAATTCGAAGGAGAGTCTAAGCGCTATCCTACATCCTTCTTCCCCTAAGGGCGCGAAGGTCCACTGGCCCTGTAATTGCGAAAAAGGGCCATCCAGCAGAGACAACTCAATATTTTGATAACGGGTCAGCCGATTTTTGGTGGTAAAAGATTGGTCTACTCCAGATGAAGAGAGCACCAAAGTCGCAATAACTTCAGAATCTGCTCTATCTAGAACTTTGCTTTCCGAACACCAAGGCAGAAATGCCGAATAAGCGTCTATATCATCTACCGTTTCGAATGCTTGTCTCGGCGAGTAGGGCACCAAAGCTGAACGATTAATCACCCTCAAAATGCGTCGCCTTCAAGATCTATCACTTAAAAGATAGTAACAATAAAAACAATCAGCACGCCAAAGGGGGCCAAAAACCGCGTCAAAAATCGCCATAGCGCGAAGGAGCCTTGATCTTCTCGCATTTGATCTTGGAGCGTTGCGTCGCTCAATCGCCAACCAGCAAAGACTGCAATCAAGATCCCACCTAAAGGCAGCAAGATATTATTCGATACATAATCCATAGTATCGAAGAAATTAAACCCATTGGGCAGCGTCCAATCCGCACCCAAATTGAACGACAACGCGCTGCCAAGGCCCAATAGCCATGCTATACCGCCGACTAAACTCGCTGCTTTCGCGCGGCCCAGCGAAGTTTTTTCGACAACCCAAGCAACGGCAGGCTCAAGCAATGAGATGCTCGAAGTAATTGCAGCAAACGACACCAGCACAAAAAAAGCAGTGCCAAAAACTTGTCCTCCCGTCATTTGTCCAAAAGCAATGGGCAACGTAATGAACATCAGACCAGGTCCAGCCGAACTTTCTAGGCCGTTCGCAAAAACGAGAGGAAAAATAACGAGTCCGGACATCAGCGCAACCGATGTATCCAAAATAGCGATGGTTGCCGCCGTACCAACGATGGATGAGCCCTTGGGCATGTAAGCGCCATAAGCCATGATCGCGCCCATCCCAAGGCTTAGAGTAAAAAAAGCTTGCCCCATAGCAGTGATCAAACTGCTCGAATTGAAACGTTCAAAATCTGGCTGAAACAAAAACGCCAAGCCTTCAACGAATCGCCCTGTCGTCACCGCAGAGTAGATCACCAAAGCGACCAGCAAAAAGAATAAAGCTGGCATCAGGTAGCGAACAGTGACCTCAAGACCCCGACCAACACCTCGCGCTGCGATCGCGATCGTCAACATCATAAACCCGGTCTGCCAGGCAACAACTTGGAATGGGTCACCAATGAAAGTCTCAAAACTTGCGGCAGCCTGGACAGGATCGACGCCAACAAAGCGGCCGGACATCATTTCCAAAACATAGGCCATCGCCCAGCCAGCAATCACGGCATAAAAGGAGAGAATCATAAAACCGGCTAGGGCGCCCATCCAGCCAATCACCTGCCAGTTACGACTAACCTTGGAAACATCTGCAAGCGCTACCATCGCATTGATCGGACTCTGGCGGCCAGCGCGACCAAGCAAAATCTCTGAAATAAGAATTGGCAAGCCAATCAGCGCAATGCATCCGAGATAAGCCAGCACAAAAACACCCCCGCCATTTTCACCCGCGAGATAAGGAAACCGCCAAATATTGCCTAACCCGACCGCTGAACCCGCTGCGGCAAAAATAAACATCAGTCGTGATGACCACATCCCATGTTTTGACTCGGTTTGATGTACCATGCACCCTCCTCAGCGGTATTTAATTGTCACCATTTTAGAGCCCATCCACAAGTCGTTAACGAAGACGTACAATAGGATTAAACCTAGGAGGCAAGTGCCATTGGCTAAGCCAAAAAAAGCGAGCCCAGGAACCATTGCTCAAAACAAAAAAGCACGTTTTGAATACCACATCCATGAAAAATTCGAAGCGGGAGTGGTACTGGAAGGCTGGGAAGTTAAATCAATCAGAGCAGGTAGAATCCAGTTAACTGACACCTATGTTTTTTTTAAGCATCAGGAGGCATTTCTTTTGGGTGCAAACATTACGCCGCTGCACTCAGCTTCAACCCATGTCACAACTGAGTCACAGAGAATCCGCAAATTGCTCCTCAATCGACGTGAAATTGCGCGGTTGATCGGCAGCGTGCAACAAAAAGGATTCACCTGCGTGCCGATGGCACTTTACTGGAAGGGGCCCTTGGTCAAATGTGAACTCGCATTGGCATCAGGAAAAAAGGAGCACGACAAACGCGCCACCATTAAAGAGCGGGATTGGCAACGCGACAAACAGCGGATTGCCAAGGACTATCGTCGTTAGGCCCGAAGGCAGCCCTTGATTCCAAGGTGCTTCAGCTTCCTTTAAATCATTGAGGTGACGCTTAGATCTATTTCGTTTGTGTCCTTTCTGATTAAGCCGCTTTTGAGCCTCAGACTCAGTGAACAGACAGCTTGTAGGGATCCTCCAGAACCCGCGCATCGATACAATCAAAAACTCTAGATCCCGTGGTAGAGCCTTCAAGTACCAGAGGCTTTACGGGAATAGCTACCCTTGGAATTTTCGAGTTTAAATGCCGCTGTCCAGCAGCATCGAGTCACAGCCCTTTCTCAACATCGATCATCGCGACCGGCGCGTCTTCAGCCTACCCTCCCTCTTTGAAATTAGAGAGGACAAAGAAAAGAGAAAAGAGAAAAGAGAAAAGAAGGATTTTTTTATGAGTGGTGCGAAAGAAGCAACACCGCTCGTCCTTAAAGCACCGGCTAAAAGGACGAGGGCTTAAAACGTCTTATACGACGGTTACGTTCGCTGCCTGCAAGCCTTTATCGCCCTGCTGCACTTCGAACTCGACTTCTTGACCATCACGAAGTGTTGACACGCCAGGTGAGGTAATTGCCCGGAAATGCACAAAAACATCTTTGCCACTTTCCTGAGCAATAAACCCATAACCTTTCTGGTCATCAAACCATTTTACTTGTCCACGTACTGTTGCCATGTTTTTTCCTTAGTTCGTTTTTTTCTCCCAGATCATTAATGACGCTGGAAGGCTGAGAGACTTTGAGATACTTACGAGCGGAAGAAGAAAACGAGAGCGTTACACATACTGCGCGGTCATAAATAGATGCGGTCCTTGAACAGCCGAGCCAGTCTACCTGAGTATGAACATAATGTCACAACCAAAGTGGCAGACAGAGACGGTGTCTCGGAGCACCACTTTGGGGGTCAACCATCAGACCAAATAGTCCTGATTCACTAGGAAACTTCTTTTCGGCATAAAAAAAGGCGGCTAAAAGCCGCCTTTTTTCAACCTCGAGAGATTAATTCATTGCATTCATAGCTACCGTGAATTCAATCCCCATCAAGCGTGGCAACGTTGTACCCGCGGACTGTCTGAAGTGCTCTGACTCGCCCTCTCTTAGGACCTGCAAGACACCAACATCGTCCAAGACGTTGTTGACAAACCCAGCAAGCATCATCTTGCCATCCGCTGAAGTCCAGGTTGCTCGAAGATCCAGCCGGCCGTAGTCGGCAGCCTTATCGCGCTCATTTTGAAAAGGCGAATAATAGACTTCGTCAATCCAGCTATAGCTTCCAGAGAACATCAAGGTTGCACCAGAATCAAGCGGTGTCACATGCGTGATCCAGCCATTGAACTTTGATTCTGGAACTTGGAGCAGTTGATTCCCATTAATATTCGTTGCCGACTGAACCGCACCGAAGAGTGAGGGAGGCGCATCATAACGAACCGGATCCAGCATCACCAAGTCTTCAGTGTACTCATTAGGCGTGTAGCTAAAGTTTCCGCCCAACGTCAACCGGTCTGTTGCAAGCCAAGTTAGTTCGGCTTCGATGCCTTTAATCTCTGCCCCAGGAGCAGCCAAGGTCGAAGTCGATGTACCAAAGAACTCGCTGACTTCGGTTGCCACCGTGTGGATATTCTCATAGTCGTAATAGTAAAAAGATCCATTAAGCTGTAAGGAGTTATCCATCCACTGAGTCTTGTAGCCAATCTCATAAGCAATCAACTCTTCTGGCTCGTAGGTCGGTGTATTACTAAAGAACACGAGGTTGTAACCACCCGCTCGGTGACCTGACGTCACCGATGCATACATCATCGCATTATCGTTGATGTCGTAGTCGAGATTCACCCTGAATGTGGTCTTAGTGTCTTCACGCTCGAAAGGTCGATAAATGCTCAGCGCAAAAGGTACGCCGCCGTTGACCGCTTTTCGAGTTGGCGTAGGCTGCCCGTACTGATCGAAGATCACACCAAAGGGGTTGGCCGCTGAAACCAAGCTTGGATCAGTCTCAAACCCGCCATTGACCATGTTCATGACAGCCAAACTTCCGAATATCGCCGGAATAAATGAATCACCCCCGGTCTCGGAATATCGCCACAGGTTTTCCTCAGCAATTAATTCATCGCGGGCATAACGTAATCCCATCGTCAAAGCGAACTTGTCATTAATTTGCCACACACCTTGAGAGTAAGCCGCAAAAGCTTCCCGCTGAGTTTGAGTGTGGTAAAGCAGATCACTACCGATCGTATTAGGGCCCCATTGAACATCTAAATCTGGGTGCGTGCCGGGATCTCCCAACCATGGAGACAATTGCAAATTGTAGGCATCTGGATCTTGCAAAGCGTCGTTTCTGTTACATCCAAATGCTGTACTGCCAATGCATGAATCTCTCGCGCCATGCAATGTTGTCATGGGTCCTGGTCCGAAAATCGCCGTACTGAACGCATAGGGATCGATAAATCTTCGCTCCCCAACAGCGCTATAAAAGTCGCCTCGCTGATCAATCGTCGCATCGTAGAAGTAGATACCAGAGGTCAGGCTAAAATCCTCTGAAAAATCAACCACCGCAACCAGCTCGTGAGATTCATAGACGGCTTCGTGATTCACATAAAACTGTCGGTCATGAAACTTACTGGCAGTATTGTCATCGTCCGTCGTTCGTCGATAGATCAGCTCATTAAAACCGAAGATGTATTTAAGCTCGACATTGTCGGTCAACTGATAAATCAAATTCAGCTGAGTCGTGTCGGCTTCAAACTCTTCTCTTTGCAGACCGTTGGTCGCCGCACACAGATCGCTACCTTCAATCTCATCGGAGAAGACACAAGCGTTGTAGGCAGCTCTTGACTCAGGGCTGCTGTAATTGAAGCCATCAAGAGACGCGGCAGCGTTCTGAAACCCATCAAAATCGGCAAAATCGATACCGGCTCTATTATTTTGAGCCTGCACTTGTTCACCGGTGTTTGGATCGGTAAACACATAAACGGCTCGATTGGGTACTAAAAAGTTATTCGCCAGCGGATCAGTTACTGAAGGGTCAACTCTACGATACCCTGGCACCAGCGCATCAAAGTTTCTCTCTCCGATTCCTTCCTCATTAAGCACAACGAGTCCACCGCCATTCGCTCCGCCAAAGGGTCGATCAACACGCATCCCATTGTGACGAACATTGAGCGACCATTTATCGTTGGGATCCCATTGGATTTGTCCGTTAAAGTTCTTAACGCCCAGACCGTCCAGATCTCTGCCATCTCCAATTTCTTTAATAACACCATCACGATTACGCAATGCAAAATTCATGCGTCCCGATAAGGTTTCTGTGAAGGGTCCATTGAGCATACCGTAGGATTCAGTTTGACCGGTGTTGCCCATGATCGTTTTGATTGCCCAGTCAACCTCTTGTGTGGGCTTTTTCCAAATCATGTTAATCGCACCGCCCACTGCATTACGACCGTACAGAGTACCCTGAGGGCCCCTTAGCACTTCGACACGATCAACGTCCCAAAACGTCTGAGCCGTCGCCGTAAGCAGATCTTCTGAGTAAACACCATTCATGTATGTTGCAACACCGGGATCTCCGCCGAGCGCCCGAAAGTTACGACCTACGCCGCGAATCGTTGCATCGTAGGGCTGAATGGTGGTGGCAGGAACAAAGTTCTGGAGATCTTCCTGGTTACGAATACCAAAGTCATCCATGAACTCAGTTGTGAATGCGGTAATAGACATAGAAGTATCTTGGATGGAGGCCTCACGGCGCTCTGCAGTCACAATCACTTCTTCAATTTTTCTTCCTGTTTCTTCTGCAATCGCCAGTGAACCTGCAGGTAAAACAAATCCCGCAGCCACTAACCACGCCAACTTGGCTCGATTAGAAACCATATCTTCCCCCTTATTTTTATTATTGCAGCTGATCTTTCTTCAGCTCTGCCTCTCTTTTAGACCACTCGCGGCAAAAAGTAAACAGGCTAGATTATGTTGAACGCAGCTGTAGTAAGGGTGAATCAAAGAAATTGAGGCAGTTCATATTTGTTCAGTTTTCTTGCAGAGAGCATCAGCCGTTTTCAAAAAGAGCATCAGCGGTTTTCAAAAAGAGCATCAGCCTTTTTCAAAAAGAGCATCAGCGGTTCGAAGATAGGGCAGCAGCCCGACTCATTGGCCCTACTGGTTGACCGACGAGTCGATAAATTCGGTCCTCAAGTCCTTGGGGTTTACCAAATTTGAACCCGCTCCTCGCTTGGCAACCACAGCGCATGCTGAGGACCAACATTAAAGGCCTCGTACCAGGCATCAACGTTCCGAACAATGCCGTTAATTCGGTATTTCGGCGGTGAATGCGAGTCTGATTTCAATAACTGTAAAGCCAGATCATCTCGACGATGAACCCGCCAAACCTGGGCATAAGCTAAGAAAAATCGCTGTTCACCCGTATACCCATCAATGACCGGAGCAGATTGACCGCCAAGAGACAACCGATAAGCATTGAGCGCAACTTCAACGCCCCCTAGATCACCGATATTTTCGCCCAGCGTAAAAGCCCCATCGATAAACTGGCCGGGTAACGATTCATACCCTGAAAACTGTTCCGCTAACCGACCAGTGCGACTCTTAAAACCCTCAAGATCCTCGTCCGTCCACCAATTGCGCTTGACCCCCATCGCGTCATATTTCGAGCCTTGATCATCGAATCCGTGTCCCATTTCGTGACCAATCACTGCGCCAATCGCACCATAGTTCACAGCCGGGTCAGCATCGGGGTCAAAGAAAGGGGGTTCGAGAATCGCGGCCGGAAAAACAATTTCATTAAAGCTCGCGTTGTAATAAGCGTTCACCGTTTGCGGCATCATGTACCATTCCGATCGATCCGTCTTCTGACCGAGTTTTGCAACCCCCTCCCGCCAAAAAAATTGGCGAATCTCCCGCGCATTTTCGAAGAGCTGGTGTGGATCAATTTGAATCGCCTCAAGCCCTTTCCACCGGTCAGGAAACCCGATCTTTGGTTTGAAGGCCGCTAATTTCTTGAGCGCCTCGGCTTTCGTCGCTTCACCCATCCAACTCAAACCTCGGATACGCTCGCCATAGGCCGCGCGCAGGGTCTCAACCAACGCTGTCATGCTCTTCTTTGATGCATCAGGAAAATGGCGATCAACATAGAGCTGACCGATGAGCTCCCCTAAACCTTGTCTGCTACCCACCCTGAGCACACCCCGCTTCCATCGAGTGAGTTGCTCTTCCTGGCCTTGCAAAGTTTTTCCTCTAAATTCAAAAGCAGCATCATCGATCGCCTGAGTCAAAACATCCGAGTGGTTATCGATGATGTGAAAACTCAAATAAGCCTGCCAATCGCTCAGGGGAACCTCGTATATCAATGCAATTAGGGGGGTAACCGTGTCCGGGTGAACCACATTTAACGAGGGTGTCGACCCTATCCCGCGGGCCGCAAAAAATTCTTCCCAGGGGAATTCTGCATACTGGGTCTTAAACGCCTCGAGGGTGGTCGGGTTGTAGGTTTTATCTCGATCTCTGCGCTCAGCGCGCGGCCACTGCAAGGTGGCAATTTGAGTTTCAATATCGAGCACCCGTTGCGCTGCTTGAGCTGCATCGGTGTGCCCAGCATGACCAAGCATCACTTCGACATAGGCCAAATAGTCAGCACGAATACTCCGAAACACATCACTGGGATCCAAATAGTAATCTCGATCGGGTAACCCCAGACCGCTCAGCCCCAGGCTTACGTTATGCTCGTCGGGATTAATTGGATTGATTCCAACATAGGCGTAGAAGGGCGCGCTACCGCCAGTAAGCGGAGCGCCACCAAATTCCACGATGAGCGCATTACGATTATCAATCGATCGAATCCGATCCAAATCAGCTTGCAGCGGCGATAAACCGCGCTGATCGAGGGCTTCGATATTCATCCAGCTGCGGAAATAATCGCCCACTTTTTGTTCGGGCGATCCTGGCTCGAGATCAGGACCGTCGAGCGATTCAATCACCGCCCGCACTCTCGCTTCTGCCTGCTCGCGCAACAAAAAGAACGACCCCCAGGAGGATCGCTCCGCTGGAATCGGATGGTTGGTCAGCCACAACCCATTCGCAAATTCATGAAAATCATCGCCAGGATGAATATCCGGGTTCTGAGCAGCAAGATCCACGCCCCAACTGCCATAAGCTGGTTTTTTAACGGCCTGCGGCTCATCAATCGGTGAGCTGCAACTCACGCATACCACCATCAAAACCATCAATGCCAATCGGCTAACCATGACCCCTCCTTATCAACACCCGCGAACAACGATACATGCTCTCAATGTCCTCTTGCCTTTATACGCCGAATGCAACCGAGGGTTTCATGCTGTCATCAAACCGGCAGAGCAGGAGCCGACCATCTTTCTTGGCCTCTCTTCTCTTGCTCCCCATTTATCATGCAGCGCCTGCGGGCCAAAACCCTAGCAGTAAAGCCTCTACTGCAAAATCGGCAGCGCAGTTGCTGACGCAAAAGATGCCTCGAGGACGACTGACTGGTACCGCCCTGGCGAGCAACTACCTTTAAACCAACCGCCTATGAGCCACTTGCGCAAGAGCCCGCTAAGAATCTGCCATCCAGTTACCATGAAAGCCAGCCGGTACCCGAACAGGTAACTGAATGCGCGCTGCGGGTTCGCCTCCAAAATCCTGCGCATTCAAGATCAACACCTCGCTTCGATCGATCTCTGGCTGATAGACGTAGGTCATTAACCAGCCGTCATCTTCACTAGCCCCTTCTGGATCCTTAACAAAAACCGCTTCACTGGCCTGGCCACCCTCCAAATGTCGATATTCTGAGGCGCCTGCCGCCATATCATATTTGACGAGACCTTCACCAAAGGGCGCTCCGGATGCAAAGGCAGCACAATAGCCATACTGATGTTTGAGTCCAACCACTGAATCGCAGACCCTCGGAAAATCGACCACGCGGTCATCAATCTGAGTTTCATGGACTTTACCCGCCGCTTGATCAATCACCCAGCGATACATCATCGGCGGCGCGCTCGAGCCAGGCTTCATCGTGTCATCCATTCGGCACACATCGAGCACGATCTTATCTCCATCTTCATAAGCATTGAGCGGATGAAACACATAACAAGGGTCAATCTCATACCAAACCACATCAGCGTCGGAGCCATCGCGCGGCATCACCCCGAGCCGCGCCCCGTAACTTTCATCCCACAAAATAGGCAACCCGGTCGTGGCCATTCCTTCAAAGTTCCAGACCGCCGGCAGGTCCATAAAAATCACATGATTTCGAGTGATATTAAAATCATGGATCATGGTTGCGCCAGGAACGGTGATCGGTTCTGCCTGGAGCAGCTCGCCAGAGGCCGAAGCCCTTAGGTAGGTCAGATAGGGCTCTGTCATACCGTAAGAAAATGCCAGGAGTTCACCCGTTTCAGCACAAATCTTTGGGTGCGCCGTCATAGGACCGACAAGTTTGCCTTCATAGTTATTCGGCCCAACGGTTTCCAAGTCGCCCGAAACGATGAACGGCCAATGACCCTCCTCTAATGCCATAACTTTGCCCGCATGCTGAATGACATTGGTATTGGCAGCGGACATCGTCATATCGCCTAGGCCGTCCATGACATTGCCATCCGGCTTAAGATAAAGCGGCGTCTTGACGTAACGATTTCGGTACCACTTCGCTTGCCCACCTTCGATTCTCGTCCCATGGAGCATGCCGTTTCCCAAAAACCAATGCGCTGATTCCCCACTTTGAGGATTTGCACCGTTTCGCATCAGACATCCGCTGAGCGCCTCAGGAATTTTGCCAATTACCTCTAGACTCGTCTCGGTACTCTCTTCAAACACAGGGGCAAAATTATCCCGTAACCAAAAAGGGGCCTTATCTTGAACGGCTTCACTCATTTTTTTTCCTTGTCATTTAAGCAAACACAGTTCATTGATAACGCTTCAGGCGAAAGGATTCAAGCATCGAGCTGATAAATCGACATCCGATTTTTTATGATCCATCGATATGGCAACGCCGGAGCTGAAAAGGTCAGCAGCATCTTCCACTAGTAGCGTCAGGTTCAAAAAATCTTCCCTTACTCGAAGCAACCCCCCGAAACGCTGCTCGACGCGCGCTTTAACCAACACGAATTCGCACAAATCGAGGTCAAAATTCAGTAAGCTTGATACAACTCACTACTCGAAACGCTCATGAAACTTGGTGTCCTTTTAGCGCCACTTAACACCCCCGAACAATCAGACACGCTTGCTGATCAAGCCAGAGCCTTTGAAGCCATGGGCTTTGCGAGCCTTTGGAGCGCTCAGGCAATGGGTCGTGGCTTTATGATGACGGATCCATTTATTGCGTTGGCCACAGCGGCTGCCGTCACCCAGACCTTAACGCTCGGTACCGCGGTGCTACAGTTGCCTTTATACGCTCCGATGGAGCTCGCGCACCGAATCTTCTCTTTACAGCAAGTCTGCGGTGATCGATTAATCCTTGGTCTCGGCGCGGGTTCAACTGCTGCAGATTTTACAATTGCAGAAAAAGACTATAGGCAACGCTTTACAAACTTTGAGGCCCTAGCGCTCAAACTCAAAGCCATTTTAGAAACTGGCCGTGAGGGTACCCGAGACCACAAACCTTGGCAGACAGTACTGGGGGGGCCCCCGCTTTACTTAGGAAGTTGGGGCGCAGGCGTTCAATCGGCCGCTCATCACTTTGATGGGTGGATCGCCTCGGCACATTATCGAGGCTTTGAACAAATTGCAGCTGCTCAAAAAACCTATCGCGCCCACGGCGGAGAGCGTTCGATTGTCTCAACCTTGCAGCTCACTCAAGACACTGACCTAGGCGCGCTCAAAGCAAAGCTAGAAGCCTACCGCGATTGCGGATTCGCAGAGGCTGTCGTGATGTTCCTACCCGGCGCACCAAAACCTGAACAGGTGATCAGACTGCTCAATTAGCAAGATTTCCCGAGTCACTCCGTCAGCGCAAGCGCTGCTCGTTTCATGATAGGCTCGTTGAGCATCAATCAAAGATCATCATGACCACAGAAACACTCGGCCCTCTGGCGCCCCTTAAAAACCCAAACTTCCGATTGCTATTGGCGGGCTTTGCCATTGGTCAGATGCTCATGCCGCTTCAATTCATTACCCAAATCCTTTGGGTCCAAGCCACCGCGCCGCGAGATGTATGGTTAATCTTGGTTGCCTTCATAGCGACATCACGAGGCCTGGGAGCGCTAGCGTTTGGGCTTTATGGCGGCGCCCTCGCAGACCGCTTCAACCGGCAACGGCTTCTACTACTGATGCAGTCTCTTCAGATCATTACAACCATTGCCATCGCAGGATTGATGTACTTCAGCATCGGCGGGTGGATTGGATTTACGGTCTTTTTTATCCTGACGTTTTTATCGTCTGGCCTACAAAGCATTGATGCGCCAACGCGTCTGGCGATTGTTCCCGATGTGCTTGGTCCTCAGCTTACTCCCTCTGGCATGTCGCTGAACCAAGTCGCGGGCCAGGTTGCTATGCCGCTTGCGATGATGGTGACGGGACTCACAATCGATCTGATGGGTTTCAGCGGCGCCTACGCATTGACCGTCGTCGGACATTTACTCGCGATTATTTTGATCGGGTTAATGCAGTATCAAGCGAGCACCCCGAGCAGCCAACAGCCTGACCAAGCCTATGGTTTCCTTCAAATCAAAACCGATATCAAAGTGGGCCTAAGCTATGCCAGGAATCAACCCGTCGTTTTGTGGATCATCATCTTACTCGTGCTCATGATGAGCCTTGGCTATCCCGCAACCGCGAGCCTCGGCCCTACATGGGTAACCACGGTTGTGGGTGTTCCGATTCATCGTATGGGGTTTGTTGTGATGTTTTGGGGCATCGGCTCGTTGATGGCGGCGCTGTTGCTGGCAAGATTCTCAAACATCGTGCACCGAGGCGCCACCATTGGATTTGGCGCCCTCTTATTTTGCGTGGGATTTATTATCTTGGTGTTCAGCAAGCAAGAGATTAATTTGATGATCGGCAACTTTGGCCTCGGCGCCGGGATGACCACGCTGATGGTATCGAGCACGATATTAATTCAACATATCGTACCCAACGAAATCCGCGGTCGTATTATGAGCCTCTTCCAGTTAAATATGGCCTTTGCTCAACTCATGACAATGCCCATCGCTTTGTTGGGACAATGGTTTACCTTGGCCGTTGTCTTTCCCATTCTTTCCTATGCGACATTTGCGATCGTGATCGTGGTGCTGGTGAGCCAGCCTCAGTTGATTCGCGCTAAAATTCACTTGCCGAGATCCGGGAACCCGCTAGCCTAGACCATCAGGAGCCATTATGAAGTTTGGCGTAACCC
Organism: uncultured Pseudomonadales bacterium; assembly: GCA_938017975.1. Classification (GTDB taxonomy): domain Bacteria; phylum Pseudomonadota; class Gammaproteobacteria; order Pseudomonadales; family Azotimanducaceae; genus UBA9926. The sequence continues at coordinate 40,963 of CALIKQ010000025.1, forward strand.
TTCGAAACATGGGACCAGAGGCAACATCTGCGGCCGTTACAGCGTGCTCTCAGGCAGCCGAGGCTTACGGCTTTGAATCAATCTGGATTACAGACCACTTGGCGATTCCGCCTGATGACGCTGAGGGCAGTGAGGGGCACTACCTCGATCCTTTAACCACCCTGGCGTACTTAGCGGGTGTGACGAAGCAAATAGGTCTGGGCACGGGCGTTCTAATTTTGCCTTATCGTTCAAAGCTGCCAACAGCCAAACAGATTGCTACCCTGCAAACCTTGGCGCAAAACAGGCTGATTCTTGGCGTCGGCGCCGGTTGGATGACTGCAGAATTCAGAGCTCTCGGCGTTGACCGCAGACAGCGAGGCGCCATCACCGATGAAACATTGGCCTTTATCAATGCATGTTTTAATTCAGATGAAGTTACCCTGAATGGACAATCGTTCTTGTTCAAACCCCGGCCGGTTCGACCGGAGATTCTCGTGGGCGGTAGCGCGCCGCACGCACTAAAGCGTGCCGCCGCCTTTGCAGATGGGTGGCTGCCAATGGTGACAGACCCAGAAAAGCTCGCGAAGGAGTTACAAGACTATCGCGCGCTGACCCGGCGCCTTGGCCAGCCCAAAGGCAAGATCAGCATCATGACGCGGCTGCCACTGGAGAAAGCCGAGCAAGTCCAAGACCTACTTTCTCAATATCACTTACTCGGTGTTGACCGATTGATTCATGCACAGCGCTATCAAACGGTCAAAGAGTATGAGGCGGGGTTGATTGCGCTCAAGCAACACATCGAGCACTTTGAATCTAAGCGCACCAAGACATGATTATCGGAGACGGTTGTTCTAACATAACGCCCGATCGATAGAGAGTAACCTCGTGACCTATTTTGAAGCCGTTTTACTGGGCATTGTTCAAGGCCTGACTGAATTCTTACCGGTCAGCAGCAGTGGTCATCTTGAACTCGGCAAAGTACTGCTTGGTGACACCAGCCTGCCGCAACAAAGTATGATGTTTACCATTATCTTGCATCTGGCGACGGCGCTGAGCACCTTGGTCGTGTTTCGCAAGGATGTCTGGCAGATTCTGAGCGGAATGATTGGCCCCGTTCATAGTCCCGAATGGCAGTTCAGCTTCAAAATTATTATCAGCATGGTCCCTGCTGCTGCAGTCGGGTTGTTGTTTTCGGATGAACTGGAACGTTTATTTGATCGACAGATTCTATTGGTTGGCGCCATGCTTTGGCTCACTGGACTGCTTCTGTTTGTCGCTGATCGAGCCAAAGATACATCAAGAGACGTCTCCTACAGCAACGCCTTGATCATCGGTCTAGCGCAAGCGATCGCAATTCTTCCTGGGATATCACGATCCGGCGCCACAATCTCAACATCCGTGATTCTAGGTGTTGACCGGACCCACGCCGCAAAATTTTCCTTCCTCATGGTCGTACCACTCATCCTCGGCAAAATCGCCAAAGATCTGATGGACGGGGACTTGGGCTTTGATGCCTCGGAAATCAGCGTGTTGGGCGCTGGGTTTGTTGCCGCCTTCGTCACCGGACTCATCGCATGCCAGTGGATGATCAAGCTCGTGCAACGAGCACAACTGCGCTACTTCTCGTATTACTGCTTTACCGTTGGCACACTTGCTGCCGGATGGGCGCTGCTGCTTCAGTAGCGTTAAACCTGTCGCGAATTTTGACGATCGATTAATGGAAACGAGCCCTGGGCTCACCACATTACGATGGCGAGAACGCTTCCATCTAAAAAAACAAGCAAATTGCCCGGGCCTCAATACTTTCTCTTGGCGACGCCTGGCCCGTCTGGTGAGCAGGGTCGTCAAAAGCACTGTGCAGAGTCGGCAGGAAAGGACGTTCTGCGGAGTCGTAGGTTTTAAACATCAAAACCTCTTCTCGATTCATTTTAGGATAGTAATACCAGCGATGCTGATCAGAATGGCTAGACTGATAGATTTCAACTGCAAACCCTTCTGTACTGCCATAATTGTGTAGATCTGTTGGGATCAATTCACTCTCGCTGACAGAGCGTGCGTCGCACACAGCAAACGGGGCATCAAGGCCATCGGCATCAAAACGTCGCCAAAGGTTATAGACTGCAATCCGAGAAGGCTCACGCTCGACGTTCTCGAGCAATGGCGCAATGGTGGTATCGAATCTCGGGGTAAAATCATTGTGGACCAGGCGATGGGCGCCAAGGCGTTTACCGAGCGCTGCTTCAGCTTCGTTCCTCGTGATATGCGATATCACAAAAACTTCGTCGGCACCGCTTGCCTGCTTGGCCAAATCCCGCATCTCAGCGTAATAAATATCCGCCACAAGGGCATCGTTGTAAAAATCCTCAATCTTCGTTTTGTGCTGAAGTAACGTGAATCCTGATTCTGAAAGTGCATGAACCTCGCCTCTGGCATCATTCACGTTCTTAAAAAATCCTTCATGATCCGGACGATTTGGATCAGGCTCGGCAAGTCCAAAAACCGGCTTGGGCTCGCTCGGGCCAAGGGGTTTTCGGTAAAAAAACTCGGCTTGCACTGCGTTTAACGATGTTTGCATAGTGCCCTCACAGACTTTACTTTTGAATGCTTGAACTTTGATGTCCGTAGAGTCTACGCCCTTAGCCTTAGAGAGTTAAGTCACCGGGTCGCTAAAATGCTCGTTTCCCAATAAAGCCTTGTAATAAACAAAATCAACACACAACAAAATGGCGTAATCGGTATCCTTGAACCTCTTTAAACCTTTAGTGTGAATAAGCGCCTCGCTTCGGGAAAAGTTCATAACAATCACAACGACCATGCACGGATCTTGTCCTGGCGAACCTAGGGGCGCACGATTGATTAATAAACTTGGAGCCTCATGCATGACAAGCCTCCCAGAATACCGGGGTGTTAAAGCTATCGGCTATCTCCGCAATCAATCATCGAGGCCCTGATTCAGGCTGATACTTGTAATACCCAGCAACAGGGATCATCAAATGCGCATAGGGCGTATTCGCGAACATAACGTAAGGCGCTCCCGTTGTGAAATCAGTAGGGTATTTGGCAAGACTCGACGGATCTTTGGGCATCAGCATCAA
>CALIKQ010000026.1 GCA_938017975.1 uncultured Pseudomonadales bacterium
TGTGCAAGCACAAAACAATCGTGCGGGTATGGATTACGCAAATTTTGATGGGTTCCAAAATGCGGCTGCCTCCTTGGATGGTTTTAACTTTACCAGTCAAGATTCCATCAACCTCTACAACGAGTGTGTCTTTCCAGGTGAAATCAAGGGTAGTGACGTCTGTGCTGGCACCAATGGATTGAATCGTGAGGAGTTCGATGGGGACACGACTCAGCTTAATTTGACGTACCAACTCACCGACAACATTGAGCTGAAATATATTTTTGGCTTCAATGAGCTGATTTATCGCCGAACGACTGACGATGACAACACCGCGAGCGCATTCCACGATCGACAATTTTATGTCAATCATGAAGCGTCGTATGAGTCTCATGAGGTTGTAGCCTTCATCGATCTGAACGACGATATCTCTCTGACTTCGGGTGTGTTTTTCTACGATGCGACCATCAATCAGCGCGGTGATTTTTACAGCGCTGTAGGTGAGCGCAGAATGATCGACCCCTACGTCGACAATACCGCTCTCGGAGCTGGCCTAGACTCTGTTCTGTCCAACACTCTGGGTGCAGGAGAGGCGTTGACGCCTCTGCTGACCGGGATTTCCTTGTACGACATGATGTTGGCTTTGGGCATCGCTGTGCCTGGTCAGATTTCTTTGCACTCTGCGAAGGAATCTTGCGTCGGCAGTGATCGATTTGGTTGTAATCGTAATGACTCAGTGGCCAATGCCGATGCGGGTGCCACTGCGCTTGAGAATCCCAGTCGAAATCTGATGATTGGTCTGTGGACAGGTGATGACGGTACGAACCCGGATCTTGATGTTCAGTGGGGTCCAAATACAGTCGGCAGTGATCTGCTTTATGGAACGCAAACAGATCGCAAGGCATTTGCGGCCTACACCCAAGGTGTGTGGCAAATTAACGATGAGTTTGCGCTCACCGTTGGTCTGCGTTATGCAAAAGATGAGCTTGTTGCTGAAGAGAACCTCTGGCGATATACCGAGAGTGATTTGGGCGGCCTGATTGCTTTTTGGGGCGGCGCATTTGGAATCAGCCTAGCAAACGGTGGGTTTGAGCAGAGCGCTGAAGCTGCCGCGGCTGGCAGTCCTTTTGGTCTGATTTTAGACCAGTACGGACAGCCAACACCCACGCGCAAAGCAGTGAACGGCGGTATCCCGATCGCGGTTAGTCTTTACCGACCATTTGATCGGGAAGATACTAAAACAACCTTCCGCGTGAATTTGGATTACGACATCACTGACAATGCGATGATGTACGCTTCGGTCACAACAGGCCACCGTGCTGGAGGATACAACCTGGTGTTCTTTAGCAAGACGCCCACTTACGATCCAGAAGAGTTAATCGCCTACGAGTTGGGTTACAAAACCCAGTGGTTGGACAATTCACTGCAGTTGAACGGTTCATTTTATTACTACGACTATGAAAACATTCATACAGTAGCAACCGAAGTGAATACCTTCTTCGGCACCTCGACCTCGGTCTTGCCTGCACCAGGCGCTGAGATCAAGGGTATGGAAGCGGAATTGACCTGGTTGGCGACAGATTCGCTGACTTTGGGCGGTAACTTCAGCTATACACCGAATGAGTACTCAGAAGATTTGGAGATCCTTGATCCAGCAGGATTTGATCGTCCAGCGTCGTTGTTCGGCGCAGCGACTTCTCTGAAGAACATCAATGGCAATCAGCTGCTGCAGGTACCAGAATCTAAGTTCAACGCTTGGGTTACCCACGTGACGCCGTTAGATTCAGGTGCAACTCTGATGTTCTCTGGATCTTATAGCTGGATCGACAAAGTCTATTACTCGCCTTTCCAAAACGAAGACGAAATGTCTGAAGGCTATAGCCGATTGGATTTGAGAGCCACTTGGACCTCGCGAGACGGACGTATGATGCTTTCGGGCTTTGTAAACAATGTGCTTGATGAGACCGGTGTCCTTCAGGTACTCAGGCACGGTGAGGAAGAGATGTTCCGCCAGAGTGCGGGTACGACCTTGCCTCGTTTGATGGGCATTGAGTTCACGGTTGCGATGAACCCAATGAACTAAATCTTAGTGATTTGGTGAAAAAGGCGGGCTTGGCCCGCCTTTTTTTTGTCCAGTATTGAGCGGCAGCGGATTGGTGCTTGCGTCTGTCTGACACGCCGATTGTGTGAAGAGATTGTTGTGAGCATGTTCGCTCTCGCTGTGATGGTTCATCGACTGGTCCTAGTCGCGTAATTATTTGTGGTGAAAGACTGATCTGCTGTTGTGATCGCCTTTGGCCTGTCCCGTTGTTTTGCTTCTGCGCGGAGTTGAGGCCATGCAAGCGGCGCTTTGATTGGCTGGGGCGATGAGTGCGCTCGCAGAGCGCAAGGTATCGGGTTAACCAAATTAGCCCCGAAACACATCAAGTCCCTAGCGCGAAGATCTTACAGAATGTTTGGTAAAGGTGGCCGCTGAAGACAAAAGTCGTATAATGGGGGTTCCACCTTGGTCCTCTCGCAATAAATAGAGGCAAACCCCGCCAGGCCCGGAAGGGAGCAACGGTAGTTTCGAATTTGTGTGCCGGGATGTGGCTAAGGTGGTCTTTCTTTCATCCCATCAATCAGCCTAAAAACAGTAGGATTGCCGCGCTCATGTGTTGTGTGTGAGCCACTGCGATAGGCATCAAAAGCGCTTCGAGCGCGCACGGGTAGTATTTGCGCCAGTATTTTCAGAGTAGGCGCCACCACATCAGCAAGGAAATCGCCTAACGAACCGTTAGATTGCGCCTTTTTGTTTTGCCCCGCTAAAAAAATCGAAAGGCTGCGCGAGGGATGCTCGTGATGGAGTCAACCGGCCTATCGGGTTTTCGCAGCAGCACTGCAACGGGGCTCAACCCTTCCTCGAGAGACTGATGCTTGATGTTTTCATTGGTGGGTAGACTACGCGGCACTCAGGTGTTTTCTAAAGGTTGTCAATACGCGGTAAAGCGTTCATCCAAAAGGATGTTGATGGTCGGTTGCTCGGAGGAAGTCTAGGACGCTGTTTGAAGCGTAAGTACCACAATACGGGGAGGCTTTGGAGCTATGGCGAATAATGCAATGGCTAACTCGCTGTTCACTGGATGAAGGCAAAGCGCGTTGCAAAAAAGCAACAAAGGGTGACGATGAAAATTTTTATGATAGTGGGAATGATCATGATGAGTGCTATGGCAGATGCTCAGACCATACGAATTATTGGCCCGGACAGTCGGCAGCCTGATTTGCGCTGGCAGGTGGTCAACGACACGGTTATGGGCGGGCAGTCGTCGAGTCGGTTTGAGCGGAATGGCGCTGAGGTACGCTTTTCGGGGTTCCTAAATACGGATGGTGGAGGGTTCGCCTCTCTGCGCAGCGAGCGTCTCAATGCTGATCTAGCACCTGTGACCTTGATTAGACTCAGGGTTAAGGGTGACGGCAGGCGTTATAGCGTCCGACTTTATGCGCAAGGTGAGCGCCTCTCCTATCAGCACTCTTTTTCGACTGTTGCTGACGAGTGGCGCCTTCTCGAGCTGAACATTCGTGACTTTTACGCAACCTGGCGAGGGCGGCGGTTTGATCGGCCACCTCTTGCAGCGGAAGAGATTATCGGCGTCGGGTTGATACTCGCGGACGGTTTAGATGGCCCTTTTGAAATTGCGCTGGACCGCCTCGAGTTCGATACCGCGCTGGCTCAGCAAGCTAGCATTCAGCCTAGATGAAGACACGGTCGATCAGCTTCATAGCGATTGTTGCGCTGCTCACGCTGAGTGTTTCCCAAGCGGCCAACCAGGAGCAGCGATACAAAATCAGTGCTCCAGATTTTGATGGTATCGGCAAGCAATACCTAGGACGCTCAATTTCTTATGTTATGGGGCATCGAGGCGCCGACTGGCTCGAGCGCACCTCTCGGGAAGAAGAGGAGCGAACAGATTTGTTGATCGACAACCTGCCTCTGTCCGAAGACTCCGTTGTCGCTGATATTGGCGCTGGCACGGGCTATTTCGCATTTCCGGTTGCGCAGCGGATTCCTCGGGGCAAGTTGTTTGCAGTGGATATTCAGCAGGAAATGCTCGATCTGATTCAGCAGCGCAAGATTACAGATGGGGCAGACAATATTTCATTGGTGTTAGGCACGATCAAGGACGTCAAATTGCCGCCAGCCTCCGTTGACCTCGCCTTCATTGTGGATGCTTATCATGAATTCTCCCATCCATACGAGATGGGCCGCTCGATTTTCAGAGCGCTCAAGCCAGGCGGCCAGCTGATTTTGATTGAATATCGCGCCGAAGATGGTTCGGTGCCAATTAAGCGCCTTCATAAAATGACGGCTCGGCAAGTTGATAAGGAGATGCGTGTTTTGGGTTTTGAATTGACCAACGCGTTGGATGTGCTTCCCCAGCAACACTTCTTGATCTTCACCAAGCCCTAACGCGTCCGTTCAGCATTGTTGTCGCAAAAGACCTTTTATTCATTCGCTCGAAAGAGAATCCTGGTTCAAACAAGCGATTGATGTTGCTTGAATGACTCGCTCGGCACATTGTTGCAGAGCGAGGAAGCAGCTTGTACTGAGGGTTTTTTTTCTCAGTCAAAGCACGGTATGCTGGCTGCCATCAAATGTTTAGCAGTAGTGGAGTAAGTATGTCAGATCATCTTCTTGAGACGCTTGAAGACGGCGTTTGCACGTTGACTATGAATCGGCCCGAGGCCCGAAACGCCATGAGCGGTAGCATGATGGTTGCGCTCAATGAGGCAGTTCCGAGAGTCGCTGCAGACCCAGCCGTGCGTTGTGTCGTGCTAACCGGCGCGGGAGGGGCTTTTTGCTCTGGTGGCGATGTCAAAGGCTTTGCCAGCGATAATGCTGGCGAAGGTAAGTCAGGGGAGGGGACTTCCCTTGAATCCAAGGTGCATAGCCTGCGCCAGGGCATGGAACTCTCAAGAATGTTGCACGAGATGCCTAAGCCAACCCTTGCGATTATTCCGGGGCCAGCAGCAGGGGCTGGTTTGTCACTGGCACTGGCCTGTGATCTTCGGTTTGCCCTTGATACGGCTAAGATTACAACGGCCTTTTCGAAAATAGGCGCGTCAGGTGATTACGGTGGTTCATACTTTTTGCCCTACCTGGTCGGCGCCGCCAAAGCGCGAGAGCTCTATTTTACCGCGGATGTTATCTCCGGAACCGAAGCCTACGCACTGGGCTTGGTCAACAAGGTCGCGTCTAGCGATACCTTTGAAGCAGAGTCGCAGGCTTATGCCAAGCATCTCGCAAGCCTGCCAACCGTGGCGCTAGGCTATATGAAAAAGAATTTAAATGCTGCACAGAATGGCACGCTTTCAGACGTCTTTGATCATGAAGCCATGCACATGATGCGCTGTTTTATGACAGACGATCATAAGGCGGCGGCTCAAGCTTTTGTTGAGAAACGCACACCGGTTTTTAACGGTCGTTAGTGGAAGGAGTCGGCTCGACTTTTCGGGTCGCGGTGAAGAGCACAATAGCCCCTGTTCGCGCAGCGAGTCAGGGGCTTTTTTCGTTTAGGCAGCTTTACCGATCACCATATCTGCCAAGAGGGCCCGCTGGTATTTTGCATCACCCAGCATGACTTGGCTGTGCATCTGTCTTTTGAAAAAAAGATGAACGTAGCATTCCCACGTAAAGCCAATGCCGCCGTGAAATTGCACTGCTCTGCTACTGCTGAAAACGGCCATGTCATTGGCTTCAGATTTGGCCATCCGGGCGAGCTTCAGCGCTTCCTCAGGGTTATGATCAAAAGCACAGGCCGCGTTATAGGCCAGTGATTTTGCATTATCTATTTGTAGCATGACGTTCACCAAAGGATGCTTCACGGCTTGGAAGAAGCCCAAAGGTCGCTCAAATTGGACCCGAGTTTTGGCGTAATCGACGGTCGTTTGCAGCAACCATTCTCCAGCGCCAACCATGTCGGCAGCCAGCAGGCAGAGCAGTGCCGGCATCGCGGCGTCCAGGGCCTTGGCCCCGCGACCAGCCTCTGTGAGCCGAACGCCTTCAACGTTGGAAAAGGTTAACCGCGCCTGGTCCCTGGTGAGGTCGATGATTCTGTCAGGGTCCAATGTCAGCCCTGCAGCGTCGGCACTGACAAGATACAAATCAACGCCATCTTCGCTTCGAGCACTGACCACAAATTGCTCGCACTTACGCGCATCTTGTACAAAGGCGGCGACACCGTCGAGGCGGCCTTGGTTGTTCGCTTGAATTGTTGTGGCATCGCTGGACCACTGCCCGGTTGCATCGGTGATCGCAAGGGTTGTGGCCTTGCCGGTGGCGATATCCGCGAGTGCGGCAGTAGCCTCAGCTGAATCACATGCATTCAGCACGAAGGTCGAGCCAAGGGTGACGCTCAGTGGTGACGGGAAAGCTGCTCTGCCTACTTCTTCGGCGAGCGCGATGGCAGCGACGGTCGGCATGCCGATCCCGCCAGCCGCTTCAGGTACACATACTGCGGTCCAACCAAGGTCGACGATTTGCTGCCAAAGTCCTTGATCCCAAATGCATTCATTCGGACGTTCGATGTGGTAATCGTCAGCGACTAGACGATGAAGCTTGTCGCTGGAGCAGTGGTCGGCTAGGAATTTGCGCGCTGAGTCCCGCAGCATCACCTCGTCCTCGCCAAAACCAAAATTTTTGGGTTGTTCAGCCATGATGGACTCCTATTTTGATTTCGGTAGACCGAGCACACGCTCGCCGAGAATATTGCGTTGAACTTCATTAGCACCGGCGGCAATGGTAACCCCGAAGCTGTTCATATAAGCAAGCGGCCATTGGCCACCCGCGGGCGCGTTGTCGTCATTGACGTACAAGGTACTGGCTGCACCTTCGATTCGGTAGGCCACCTCAGCAAGGTCTTGGTTAAATTCTGTGCCCACAAGCTTGCTCTGAAGCGGAATTCGCATGGGGTGATCGGTCAAAGCGGGAACGGCACTTCTGCGCGTGTTCTGCTGCATGGCTTCTCGGCGAATCATCAGTTTCATGATTTCATCGCGTAATACAGGATCATCCGCTGCGGTCTGACCGAGGCGTTGATGAGATTTTGCTAAATCAATCAAGGAGCCAATGGATCCAACCGAGACGCCGCTTTCCTCTTCCGTGGCCATGCCACCCGAAGCTGGTGTGGTCAGGGGGCCTGCACCGCGTTCGTGCGCAAGCGTGGTCATCGCAACCTTCCAACCCGCACCGACTTCATCGAGACGGTAACGGTCAGGAATGACAAGATCGTCAAACAAAACTTCGTTGAATCCGGTTTGGCCGGTCATTTTAATGAGCGGACGAACAGTGACACCTTTACCGAGCGCTTCTTTGATCGGAACGACAAAGTAGGACAATCCGTTGTATTTGTCTTCCTTGTCGGTTCGGCAAAGCAAGATCATCCAGTCAGCAAAGTGGGCGAGGGAGGTCCAGACCTTATGGCCGTTGATGACCCAGTTGTCGCCATCTTTTTCAGCGAATGTCTGCTGGTTTGCAAGGTCTGAACCTGCGCCTGGTTCAGAGAATCCCTGACACCAAATGTGTTCCCCCGAAAAGAGTTTAGGCAGGAGCTCAGCTTTCACGTCTTCTTGGGCGTGAAAGAAAATCGTGGGCGCCGCCATTCCCATGCCAATGATATTGGGAAGGTAAGGTGTTTTGGCACGCTGCATTTCTTGGTTGGCAATGCTCTGGCATTGATCCATGCCGCCGCCGCCGACTTCTTTTGGGTAGTCGCAGCCAATCATGCCTGCATCAAATGCAGATTTTTGCCATTGTTGTAGCCAGGCCATTGCCGCAGGATCGCTGAGCTCCAGTGCGCCTTGCGGAATATTAACCGGCGGGCGACCGGGGTGATTTTCAGAGAGCCAGTTTTGGCATTGGGCTCGAAACGCGGCCTGTTCAGGGCTGTCTTTGCGTTCTGATTCGGACATTGTGATTTCCTCTAAAGCATGTTTTCCAAAAAGTGTTTACTGCCCGTATTGTAGCGGACAGTTTGGTTCATGGTCACTGGATCAACCAACGCTATGGGACATCATAGCGATCAGGCGAAATAGACTAGCGTGTGTGAGCATGCCTCACAATGATGCGCTGGCTGATGCAGTCTCAAAGGTACCATTGCAGGCGGAAAAATAAAGTTGGAGTCGCCATCTTCAAGGCGTGGGGTAAACCGGTGATCTGACGCGACGGCCGTGGTTTGTGGGATTGCTGGCTTCGCTGATCACCGATGCTCAATCGGCCGCGGCAGAGATTCGGCAATTAACAGTGAGGCGGAACCACAAGGCTCTTGGAATTGTTGGGCAAGCAGCGGGGTATCTGTTTTTGGGCGCTGGAAAGCGCGGCAAAAACCGCGTAGTTTGAAGGTTCAAGCAGTCGCTTTTGAGGGCTGCAGTTTACCGATTTAGCGCTGTTTTAAAAGGAGGTCTACATCAATGGTCAGTATTATTGGCAATCTGAAGCCTGAGGACGATTACACTCATGAACTAGGCCCTGAGCCGAACTTTAATGAATCCGTCTATTTCAACTTCTTTGATCCCAACCAAAATCGCGGCGGTTTTGTCCGTATTGGCAATCGGGCCAATGAAGGTTATGCCGAAATGACGGTCATCGTTTGGAATCCTGACGGTTCGGCTTATTTCAATTATGCCAAACCTGATATCTCCCACAATGATGCATGGGATGCTGGCGGGCTCTCGATCGAGATTATCAAACCCGCCGAACAAGTGCGGACTCGTTATGCGGGTAAGGCCCTGTTCATGGAAAACCCTCTCGACATGCAAGACCCCGGCAAAGCGTTCAAAAGTAATCCTCGCCAAAATTTGGTGATCGATCTTGAGCATACGGCCGTCGGCCCACTTTACGGGCACGTCGGAGAACCGGGCGACGGTAACGAATTTGCGCGCTCCCACACCGAGCAGCATATGCGGGTGAGCGGACAATTAACCCTTGGGGATGGAGCGCCTGTTGCATTTTCGGGTTGGGGGCTTCGTGATCACTCCTGGGGTCCGAGGTTTTGGCAGGCCACGCCATCTTACCGTTGGCTGACAGGCAACTTTGGTGATGATCTCGGGATGATCGTCACCACCAATGGTGATGGGGTTGGTCGTGGCCTATTTCAAACAGGAGACGCGCTCCTGCGTATTGAATCGGCGAAAATTCAAACCGAATACCGACCGGGAACACAATTTCATCATCGTTTAAGCGTCGATTGCGCGCTAGAGGATGGAACCGAGCGTCAGATCACAGGGCGCGTGATGGGGTATATCCCCTTGCGGAATCGCCGCGGCGGACAAAATACTCATGTGGGCGAGGGTATGACCGAATATACACTCGATGATGGGCGTGTTGGTTATGGCCTCAGTGAATACCTGAATCAGCCCAAGGAAAGTTAGCCCTCATCGAAGCAAGGGGTAGGATGGTGTCCCTTCGGCAAATTCGCTTTGGGATTCCAAGTTTGGGATAAAAAAACGCACGTTACCGTGCGTTTTTTTGCTTAACCATGGACTGGCTCAGCGAGAAGCCAGAGAAGGGCTCGACGGTGCGCGCCGAACCCTCCGATTCGATCAATCAAACTTTTGACGGAATCTAAGCCCGATGGTTCTCGGTCGGTTTGTGGTCTCGCGTTGATCGTAAGTCGCACCATTGATGAACACTTGGCCGCGCTCATCAGTGAAGTTCTTGACGAACAATTCGGCTGACCAAGTATCTCTCTCAATACCGAACGCTAGATTGCCGACCTGGTAATCAGATTGCTTCTTGCGGGTTCGAGTGACTGGGTCAACGTCGTATAGGAGGTTGTATGAGTCTCCAACAGACGTATAGGACCCTTGCGCGAACGCTGGCATTCCCATGATCTCGAAGTTATAACGACTTGAAACGTTCCATTTCAGGTCAGGCACCCGAGGCAGATCAGCGCCGGACTGGGCTTTAAGCGAACTCCCGATGTAGTAGTCCTCTGTCAATTGGCTGTCGATGCTCGATAAACCAAAATTGATGTCCCAGTTCTCGTTAATAAGGAACGAGCCTTCAATCTCCAAGCCGTCACTTTCAGCGTTACCAACATTATCAGTCAGGGTTAACACAGAGACTGTGGTGTCGATTTTTGACAGCTGAAAATCATCCCATTCCTGAGTGTAGTAGGCAGCATTCAGGCGGAGCCTTCCATCAACGAACGTACCCTTCATCCCAATCTCATAGCTCGTCAAAATGTCGGCCTGATAGGCGCCAGCAATTGCCGTTACACTCAAGCGGTTCAAACCTCCAGGACGATAACCCTCTGAGTAGGTACCATAAACCAGCAGGTCATCATTGACCGACCAAGAAACATTGAACTTGTGAACACTCTTAGACTCATCGATGGTCAAATCATTGTTGAATTCTGGGTTGCCTCGGGGCCCGTAACGGCTTGGCCACCAGAATGTTCCCGAGAATCCCAACAAGGATGATTCATAGTCGAAGTAGCGCGTACTGTATGACGCTGTGACATTGTCTGTAATATCCAACGCGATTTCACCGAAGTAGGCTGTTTCTTTATTGGACCTCAGTTGATCTGTGGTCCAGTAAATATCAGGCCCTTCCACATAGGCGGGGACATCGAGTCCTGTTTTCGAAACATCGGTATCAACGAGTCCAAGAACGTGCCAATCCAGATCAAAATCATGGCTCGCTTCCTCATAAAAAGCCCCAACGATCCATCTGAAGCGCTGGTCTTGAGCGGATACCAATCGAATTTCATGGTTTTCTCTCGCCCATTCTTGATCACCGGTATAGAGCAAAGTTGGATCTGAACAAACGCCAAATCGTGCGATATAACAGGCGTAGTAACTGACTACATAGCCCGGCGAACCATTGCTCGGGTCTGAGTAGAGAGAATAATCTGCATTTTGATAAGATTCTCGATCAAGATCGGAATAGGCGTAGGTCAGAGACATCTCATTGATCTTACCTTCCACAACCAGTGCGGTCTGGGTCCATTCGTCATCATTCGTATCGGGTTGGAATCGAACGACTTCAAGATCGCCTACGTCCGTTGGGTCATGGTCCCAAACGCCCTTGGCCTCTAGTTCTTGGCGCATCACGCTTGCGGTTACGGTCCAGTTCTCGTTGAGGTCAACACGCAGTGCCGCGCGTCCACCCGTGGTTTCAGCGGTATTGAAGTCTTCTTTGACATAATCAGCATTGTCGATGGTTTGATCGGCAGCCAGCGCCATGAGATCAGGATCCCCTCCGGCTTGCCATCCGTCGCGAATACCGGATAAGTCAAAAGTATGGGTGCCAGGAACATTGTCGATGAATCCAGCTTCATCTTTCCTATAACCGACGAGTCGGATGGCAGCGGTGTCGCCAATCGGGATGTTAACAAAGCCTTCAATGAGATTCCCCGTGTCGCCTTTCGCAACCGAGTTAAACTCGACGTCATAGCCTGCAGAGAAGACCCCAGGAGTCGGCTTATTCGTGATGAACCGAATGCTGCCCGCCTGTGAGTTGGCACCGTAGAGTGTGCCTTGAGGGCCCGCGAGGGTTTCAATTCGAGCAACATCGTAGATATGAGGATTTAAAAAAGAACCGACCGCAGTGACCGGCTGTTCATCCATGTAGACGGCAACGTTGGGTGATGCACCGAGCAGGCTTTCTCCGCCACTGGAGATGCCACGCATATAAACATTGCCAGTGCCCGGCCCAAGGGTGACGTAATTAAGAGAGGCAATAAGATGGGCAAAGTCTTCCAGGTCGCCGACGCCGTTATTTTCGAGTTCGCCTTCACCCAGCACATCAATGCTGATGGGAACATCTTGCACGCTTTCGTTGCGTCGCGTCGCAGAGACAATGATCTCCTCGATCGCCATTTGTTCCTCTGCAACAGCCACTTGACCGCCGGTGGCAGTCATTGCGATGGCCAGCGCCAATGGCTTTACAATAAATTTCGGATTGTTTGTGCTGCTTTTACTCATCCATTCACCTCAGATTAAATATCGTGATTGTGTGGTTTGATCGGTCTCGCTCGAACAATAGGCCTCGTGATACGCAATGATCAGAATTGGTTTCCCCCCCATTGGTCTGCACTTATCATTACATGCTTAGTTCTGAGAGACAAATCGGGTCAGATTCTTGACCGGAGCGAACATGAATCAGGTTGCCGAAGTCGCGCACTAAAGCGACTCATGTAGGCTTATCCAACGTTCAAGGTTTGTCCGCATAGGGCCGAGATGTGCCTCGAAGTGTCGCCACTGCTCGACTGCATCGGTGTAAATGGGTTTTCTGACCTGTTCTGAGCTCGCGGTGCGAACGGCACGTTGGGTTTCGTGAAAGGATAGGCAGCCGGCCTCAAAAGGAAGGCCGCAGTAGTCCAAAATACGTCGAACTTCTGTGTCTACGGACGTAATCACATTTTCGTATTTAACCCGCAACACTTTCCCTGGCAGAACTTCATCCCAGTGCGCCATCAAGCGCGCATAATCGCTGTAATATTGTGCAATGTTGGTTTGTCCGTAGGTAAAAGCCTGACCAGCCGCAAACAATTGTTTATAGCCGCTAAAACAGGTGGCCATTGGATGCCTGCGTGCATCGATTATTTTAGCGTTGGGGAGAATACGGTGAATTAACGCGACATGCTGGAAGTTATTGGGCATCTTATCAATAAAATAGGGCGCTCCCTGACGTTGAATGTGCGTTCGCTCAAGATACTCGGCCCCAAGGTCCCGACATTCCTTTGGGGTCAGATCGAACAAAATCTCCGGATACAATGAGACATCATCTCGGTTGCGCTTACCGCCGAGACGCCGCGCGATCGCGATCATTTCGCGCAGCTCTGAGGTGCCATCGACTTGTGAATGGCTCGCTAGAATTTGTTCTAGTAATGTCGATCCGGAACGAGGTAGCCCAACAATAAAAATGGGATCAGGCGATGGGTCTCCGGGTGCGCCTGCATCCCGAAGTTTGTCGGCGGTGCAACTTGAAATCAGTTTATTGGTCTCCTCGGTGGTTTGACTCGCCTGATAGCCCTCTTGTTCTTTTTTTCGGTTGTTACCGAGTGCGTAGTATTTAAAAGATGCATCAAATGCCATTCTGTCTTCGAGGGCCTTGCCGAGTGCAAAGCAAAGGTGAAAGTAGTCGCTGTTGGTGGTTTGGTCGCTGGCAATGATCTGCTCCATTTGCGCTACTTCTTCGTCTTCAAATCGGAATGTCTTTAAATTGGCAAGGTTCCAGTAGGTTTCGCCCAAGTCTGGTTTGGCCTCGATCGCGCGACGGTAAGAAGCGATGGCCTCTGTTTGGCGGCCCACGGTCTTCAGCGCGTGGCCGTGACTATTGTGAAGTTGAGCATGCAGCGGGAAGCGCGCTGTGAGAACTCGGTAGCGTTCTATGGCAGCTTCATAATCACCGACCATAACTTCGATCGAGGCTGCCAGTATGCTGTGTGAGAAGTTTTGTGGGTCTACTCTCTCCAGATACTGAATTTCTGACAGCGCTTGCTCATACTTTTGTGCCTCGCTCAGCGCGCTGGCATAAGTGTTGCGCGCTAAATGGAAGTCGGGGGCCAAAAGGAGACAATCCTCTAGCAATATCTCGGGGTCACCTTTGATGCCGAGTCGCACACCAATTTCTGCCAAGAGTCTGATCACAGCGACATCGGTTGGGTTGCGCTTTAGATAGTCTCGGCAGATGCCTTCGGCCATGCCGAAGCGCTCTTGTTGAACCAAATCAATGGCCTTGATGACGGCGGGATGTGCATGTGTAGTAGCAAGTGCCTGGCGAATTGCGTGGGCTGCTTCCTCGGCCTCGCCCTCGCTGTGCAGAGACTCGCCCAGCAATCGCCAGCCACCTGAGAGTTTCGGGTCCAGTTTGACTGCGGTCCTCAGTGCAGAAATGGCATCATCGACCCGCCCAGCTGCATGCAAAGCATAACCGAGCTCCTGGTAGATGACTGGCACAGATTGGGTGCCTTTGACGAGGGCTTCGAGCAACGTCACTGCTTCCGAGTGACGTCCAAGCTGTCGAAGGATAACGGCTCTCAGGTAAGTGCTTTTTGCATCTCTTGGGTGCACGGCGAGAATGGCGTCGACTTGCTCAAGAGCAAGATCGAAGGCGCGACCGTTGAGGAGCTTTTGCGCTTGATCAAATGCGGCCTGATAGACGCCGGTATCCTCTTTGGCCATGGGCAGTGTGATATCGATTGGGTTTCAATGAGTCTCTCATTTTTAGTGATCCGGCAACAGGCCTTAAGCAGAATCAGCTGTATCGGGGGCGGTGAATCGGGCCACAGCTTGAGAGTGTGGGATGTTGAGACGTTGTTAGTGGACCGAGGGGGCAGGGCGATGGGGTAGACGGTTGTTGAATGAGGGTGCGTGTCATGGCCATCTGGAATTTTGACTCGATTTGTTGAGTAGATAAACTCGATCGATAAGATGAGTCTCTCAAAATGCAGTGCGTTCTCATGAGCGCTTGCTCAAAGCGGGCAGTTTCACAAAAAAGGCGATGTGGTTATGACAAGTTCAAACGAAAGAGAATTAATCAAAGCTGTCATTCAGGTTTATTTTGACAGCATGTATGAATCAGACCCATCCAAAGTTCATGAGGTGTTTCATCCGAACGCTAAAATCACGGGATATATGGGTGGGCGGCTAGCCGAAATGTCGGTTCAAGAGTTTGCTGATTTTGTCGCAGCGCAGCCTCCGGGGGCCGTATCTGGGCTGCTGGCCTATCTTGAGATTGTGGACCTTGCGCTTGCTGGTAACACTGCGGTGGCTCAGGTGCGTGATGACTATCTGGGCAGTCGTTTTTTTGATTCGCTATCCTTTTTAAAAGTCGATGACCAATGGCTGATTTATAACAAGCTGTTCCACGTTGAAGGGGCCGCGCCTTGAGCTGAGAGGTGCTCGCAAAGCGGAGCCGTTAAATCGAGATGGTTTTAAATGAATTGCTTTGAAATGAACTGCTTTGAAATGAACTGCTTTTAATAAAATTGCTGGACAAAGGTTGTCGTTATCCCACAGTGATCCAGGCGGCTAAGTAACTATTGTTGATGGAGGTACCAGTTCACGCCGCAAATCTCTACGGAATTCGGTGATACCCTGCAGCCCCTGAGACGTGCTTCGTTCTCAATGGCAGCCTTATCAGTTACGGTGATATGTAGGCCGCTCAGACCGGCTCCCCGGTCGTCTCCAAGGGATGTAAAATAGAGTCTCGCATTGTTCAGAGTGAGGTAGCGTTTGTTGGCTTCCTCGACTACAGATGTCCCAATGACATTGGCCCACTTTTTGGCGAGCGCGCTTGGGTCTTTGGATTGCAGTTCAACACCGACGAAGTCTATGGTTCGGCTTTGGTCGATCGACGATTCCCAACCGCTGCCTCCGACCGGCATCCAATTACCCTCAAAATCGTTATACGCATCAGTTTCTATTTCTAAAAATGCAGCCTCGAGATCGCCGGGATGAAACTGGATTAAATGCCAGTCTTCCCGCTCAGTTTCATGAGCGATGCGAATGTCATGGGTGAGTGCCCGCGTTCTCGCGTCGAGCTGGCTTGCCTTGCTGTCGGCTTGAGTGATGACCATATACCCACCATTTCCTGATCGACGTTCCAGGTAGCGGCCGGCTGCAGTATTTGGCTTCACCGGCGCGACAACCTCTAGAAAGTTTCGTCCAAGAGGCATGAGGGTGTTTTCTAATCCGAAGGCAGCGACGCCTGGATCGACATAGCATGGTTGCAGACCGAGAATCTGGGTCAAATCATCAATAACCGGCTCTAAGGTTTCTGCTACCAGGCAGATTTGGCGAAGATGTAAGGTCATGAGCGTCTCAGAAGATTGTTGTTTGAGTGTAACGAATGCAGTTTCGATTTGTATAGGTCAGCGATCAATGGATTCTAAGGTTATTGACGCGCAGTCAGCGTCTCAGTTGAGCTTTTCTAATAATCAGGCTTCTGGCATTACAGCTTTTGAAATTAAGACTTCTGAAATTAGGACTTATGAAATTAAGACATCTGTTGATGGGCTCTTGCCGACTGGGGCGCACAAGATAGCTTTGAAAGGAACCCGAGCCGCCCCTTTATTATTTCGCTGACCCTTTTCATGACCTAATCTATACTGGCTACTCATTTGCCTTTCACGGACAACGCGTGACAATGATTTCAAAGATTTTGGCGCCCCGTGCTTCTTTCATGGGTCTCCCCCTTAAATGAAATTACCCAGGGACCTGCGTTCGATTTTGACCAGCGGTCTTGCGGTTCTTGTCGGAGTGATGCTTGGCGCATCAAGCGAGGCCGCCGCTGCAGAAGATTGCGCTCAGTGCCATGTCAAAGAAGCAAAATTGTGGGCTCATTCGGACCATGCTTGGTCAATGCGGTTGCCCACTCAAGACTCTGTAAAAGCACCATTTGCTGGGGAAGAGGCAAATTTCGCTGGTCTGCTAGGACGATTCGAGCGGATTTCAGAAGTAGCGGAGACTGCCAAAGACGACATCGTCCCGGGGGCTAGTGTCTACACCGGACGGTCGCAGTTCCTTGTTAGACTCAAAGATGCTGATGCGAATGAAGTTGAGTTCGCAGACTACAACGTTCAATACACGTTTGGACACGATCCCCTCCAACAGTTCTTAATTGGTCTCAACGATGAACGGCTGCAAGTCGCACCGTTCGCCTATGATACGCGTCCAGCCTCAGACGGTGGGCAAAGATGGATTCATCTTGAGGCGGCTTTTGGGGAAAGCAGGGAGCCAAGGTTTGCATGGCATCAGCCCCTTCAAAACTGGAATGGGATGTGCGCGGACTGTCATTCGAGAGGCCTACGGCGCAATTATGAGCCCACGAAGGATCACTTTAATACCGTATTTAGTGCGGTCAATGTTGACTGTCTGTCATGCCATACGGTGGCGCAAAACCATTCATCAGCGAGCCCCCTAGACCTAAAATCAGAGGGCGGATGGGTCAGGGGGGCTCAGGATCCAGTCGCCCATTGGACTGGGCCCAAGCGCGAAGCTGGCGCGATGGATGCTTGCTTTGCTTGTCATAGCCTGCGAACGCCACTCACGGATGGTTTTATTGCCGCTGCTCCGTTTCTTGACCAATTTCGTCCCGAAATGGTTATTCCACCTTTTTATCAGGCCGACGGTCAGATCGAAGAAGAGGTCTATGTTTATGGATCCTTTCTTCAAAGCGCAATGTATGAAGCCGGTGTTCAATGTGTTGATTGCCATGACCCGCATTCGGGTCAGGTCAAGGCGAAGGGAAATACGCTGTGTGTGACCTGTCATTCCTCGGATGTATTCGATTCGCCTACGCACCATCAGCATCAAGTGGACTCGGTTGCAGGGCAGTGCGTCAGCTGTCATATGCCCGCTAAAACCTATATGAGCATCGATGATCGCCGCGATCATCGGTTTGCGGTGCCCGACCCCGAGCTGGCATCGATACTGGGGAGCGATGATGTCTGTCAGTCATGTCATGAAGATCGCTGGGCTCAATTTAAAAAGATGCCCAACCTAAATCGAATGGCATTATTAAAAGCTAGGCAGCCCGATCTGACGCTATTCCAGCCGCAGCAGGGCGAGCGCGTGCTCGCGATGCTCAACCAAAGCGAACAGCCTGCAATTCTGCGGGCATCAATGCTTCGAAAATATGCTGCCTCCGGCGGGCATGACTTATCGCCGCTGCTAACCGAGGCAGCACAAAGTCGTGAGCCCCTTCTGCGCCTGGCGGCAACCGATCTTTTAGATTCAAGGTTTTTGAACCAAAAACAATTGCTGATTGCCTTGGCACGGGATTCATTGCGGTCGGTGCGTGTAGCTGCCATCGACAGGCTACGCGCTGGACAAATCGATATTGAGCCCAATTTAGCCAGTGCCGAGCGCGAAGCCGATGTTGCGCTCGATCAAATTGCCTGGCGAGGAGAGGGGCGATTGCGTCTTGCAGAGCTTGCAGCGATCAAAGGTGAGTCGATACTGGCGGAGCATGAATTTAAGCGCGCAATAGAACAAGAACCCTTTTTTGTTGGTGGCTACCTTAATTTTGCAGATCACTACAGGCGGTTGAATGCGCAAGACGAGAGTCTGAATGTTTTAGAGCGAGGCCTTCGACTAAACGATAAGAGCGCTGTCCTGCACTACAGTCGAGGCCTGGCGTTAGTTCGATTAAAACGGTATCGCGAGAGTAAGCCAGCACTCCTGCGAGCGGTCACCTTGGCGCCGGATAACCCGGATTATCTTTTGGCGGCTTTGCTGCTCCTAGACGCTTTAAATGAGCGCCACGTGGGAATTGCAATGGTTCAGGCTCAGTATCCGTCGGCAGCATTGCCAGAAGCGATTTCACAGCTGCTGATTCGCTGGGGCGTGCCAAATCGCTAAAAAGATCTGTTTGCATTCCTAAAAATCAAGCGTTATGGTCAGGCAAGGTGCTAGAAAATAGTCCGCGATAAGCTTCGTGAATAAAAATCAAAATGGGGGTTTGCTTATGTTGAGTATTGGGTTGAAAAGGCTTAGGGATTGGGGGAGTTTACTCCTACTAATCGGGGGGTTGAGTCAGGTCGCTTGGGTTACGGCTGAGGACGAGATTGAAGAAGTCGTCGTGACGGGGTCTTTGATCAAAGGTGCGGCAGAAGATGCGCCGTTACCGGTGACGACGATTCAGCGCGAGGATTTGCGCCTCGAGGGTTCGCCAAGTGCGGTCGACATGATCCGTAATATGTCCTTTAGCCAGGGCGCAGACGGCGAAACAGATCAGTTTCAAGCCGGAGCGGGAGCAGACCGGGCGACAATCAATATTCGTGGGTTAGGCCCTAGCCGATCGCTAGTTCTGGTCAATGGGCGCCGAACCACGTGGTCGCCAGGTGCCATTGGTGCTCAGGCCCAATTGTTGGTAGACGTCAACATGATGCCCGCGATGGCCCTCAGCCGAATTGAAGTTCTGCGAGACGGTGCTGCAGCTACCTACGGGTCTGATGCAATTGCGGGTGTAATGAATTACATCACGCGATCAGATTTCTCAGGTTTCGAATTTTCCGCGAGTCATCAGGACATCCAAGATACCAACGGTGCGCAGGATTTTGGGTTTATCTGGGGCGGCGAGCTTATGGATGGCAAGATGAATCTTGTGACCTCTGCCGGTTATCAAAAACGAACCCGGCTACGCATTTCAGATCGCGAAGAGTGGTCATTGCTGCCTTACGCTGAAAGCGTCCGAGGAGGTTGGTCTTCAGTGGGACGTCCCTCTGTGGTGGTACCGCTGGATCGCTGGAATGCATCACCCATTGGTGGAGGTTTTGGCGGCTTATTGGCAACCGGTATTGTTGATCCCAATTGTGAGCTGCTCGGAGGTTCCAGAACGAATATCCTTGCGATTCCTTTTGGTGACCCTGACAGTCTTGGCAATGGTGATCCAGGGCTTGGTGGCTTTTGCCGGTTCCAATACACCGCATTTGATAACCTGATCGAAAATTCTGAAAAGTGGCAATGGTTCACAGAAGCAACCATAGCTGTATCTGATACGACGACTTTGAGCATGGAATTCCTGCTCACCGATAGCGATGTGCCAGATTGGGGAACCTCTCCCTCTTATCCACCGAATCGATTGGTCGATGAAAATAGAACGATTCGTGCCAACAACCCCGGTTTGATCGATATGGCGAGCCGATATCCAGATTTGTATGGCGCCTACGCAGCCTGTGATGAAGCTTACTGTGGTTGGGGTGGTGACGGGGGTACGCAGGATGCTGCGGGCATACCAGCAGAGTGGCAAGATGTCGCTTGGTTTTATGGTCGTTTTTATGGTCAGGATGGGCCACCAAGAAGCCATCTTCGCCATTCTGAGCTAATGCGTTTTGCCGCAGCGCTTGATGGCGAGTGGGGTGATTATTTCTGGCAAGCGTCAGTAAGTTACTCCAATTCAAAACGTGAATCCGCTGGCGGAGATACCATGGTGTATCGAGATCAGCGTGCTCGGCAGGGGTTAGGCGGGTTTGAATGTGAAGCGCAGGTCCCTAACGAATATGATGCCAACGGTAATTTGAATTTTTCACTTGAAACCGTTCAAGCGAATGCGGGGCAAGGGCCATGTATGTACTGGATTCCTTTCTCCAACTCTATGGCTGGCTCAAACGATCTGGTTTTAGGCGGTCCATCGACGAACCCAGACTTTAACCCGGCGTTGGATAACCAAAAGCTCCGAGAGTACATGCTGACGGAAGGCTTCTTCCAGGGTGAGACTTCTCTGTTGGTTGTTGAAGCAGTCGTCTCAGGTGAAGTGTCTCAGTGGTCCTTGGGCGGAGGCAATGTAGGGTTTGCACTCGGTGCGCAGGTTCGTAGCGAGACCTATGAGAGTGGCGTTGCGGCCGATGATTTCTACAATGGTGTGACTTACCCCTGTCAGGCAGGCCCAGAACTTAAAAACTGTGTAACCGGTCGAACTGGGTTGTTCGGGTTTTTACCACCTTCCTTTCCTATCGATGATGATCGAACGATTTACTCTGTTTTTACAGAGCTAAGTCTTCCTATCTCTGACACGGTGGAAGGGCAGTTCTCAATGCGCTACGAGGATTACGGCGGCAGCACAGGTGGTAGCCTCGATCCTAAGTTGGCATTGCGGTGGCAGATGACAGATTCAATCGGTCTTCGTGCCTCAGCTGGAACCACGTTCAGAGGACCCACGTTGAATCAGATCGTTGATGCGAACTCGTCTAACTCTTTGCAGTACGTGGGAGTAACGGGTGCCTTCAAGCGAATAGACACTGTGGGCAACCCGGATCTTGATCCGGAAGAAGCGACAACGGTCAATGTCGGTCTATTGGTCGATCATAACGACTTGTTTACCGCGTCAGATAATTTGTTCTTGACCCTTGATTATTGGTCGTATGATTTCACGGACCCCTTGGTAACTGAGCCATTTAACAATGTTTTGGCACTTGCTTGCCCGGGTGGTGCATCTGATCCCTGCGATCCAACCAGTCCTTATTTCGACCGTTTACAATTCGGTGGCAACGCGCAAGCAACAGATGTCGAAATTATCACTGTTAATATCGTAAATGGACCGGATATCAAGACAGACGGCTTGGATTTCACGCTGCGGTATGGATTGGACGCGGGCCCTGGCTATCTGACTTTTGACCTTTCTGGGACTCAGATATTGGGTTATGACATTGATGCATGGACGTTTGGCGGTGATTACGATGCTCTGGGACGATTGAACTATCGAACTTCTCTGGCTCGTACTCTAGCTGAATACAAAGGCCGGTTTACCACCAACTATCAAGTAGGTGATGTCAATGCGAGATGGGTTGTGAATTATCTGCATGACTACACATACAATGATCAAGATGGCACAGATGGTACCGTCGATTCTCATGTCACACATGACATTCACTTGAATTACTCATTGATGGATGGTCAATTAGAGTTGATCGCCTCGGCGATCAATGTTGGTGATGAGGATCCTCCCTTCATGTCGCGTGAAATGAATTATGACGCGCTCAGTCATAACGCATTCGGCAGAATTCTGAGAGTTGGATTTCAGTACAATATGGGACAGTAAACGATGATGTTTCAGGTCTCACGAGACCTGAAACTAATCAACTAAAGCGTTTAAAAAAAAGGGGCTTTGCCCCTTTTTTTTGTCTCAAAAACGACCGGTAGGCGTGTTGGATTCCTTGGTCGAGCTCGGTCAGTTGGGGACAGGCTTGTTTTAGCTGCCCACTGAGCTGCTATTGGAACCACTGTTGATACGTTGAAGCGTCTTTTTCGCGGCTGCCTGCTCTGCCGCAATTTGAGCACTGGTTTTACAGATCTTGACTTTTCTGTGGCTGCCTGTCTCCTTCTCATATCGGCATACCATGTTAGTGGTACCCGCCTCTCTGGCTGCAACGTCTGTCGTGCTACCCGTGGCCAACGGAGCCTCGGGTTCTGATTGACTGGTACAACCTGCAGTGAATAAGACGGTTGCAAGCACAATGGTCTTGAAAATGACGGTGGCGTTAGAATTGGCGAGATTCATGGGTTTAGTTCCTTACTTTCTGAGAGAGCTTTGTTCGAGCGCTTGCGCTTGAGCGACAGAGTTAGCGCCCTACCATAGCGCAATTCAGGGGGCGAGTCTGTAGTCTTCAATCCGTTATGCTGGCGTGAATCGTGGAGAATTTGTTGGTTGTTTGGTGCATTCTTATGTCAGCAGTCTGAGCGTTCTTATGGCAGCAGCCTGAGCGTTCTTATGGCAGCAGCCTGAGCGTTCTTATTTCAGTAGCCTAGGTCATGATTTGAGCAGCTCGAGTATTTTTGTGTAACTTACCGCGACGCCTTTTTGCCAGGAGTCAAGAGCATCTCCGTTCAATGTCGCTATCTTGATCTCTGGTCGATTACAAGGTTGATTCTAAAAATTTATTACCTTAGGTTAAGCCGGTCCCAATGTAATGGTGATCAAAATCACAGCTTTGGGTGCTTTAAATGCTAGATGTGGTAATTCGTTTATCGTGGAAAATAAGGGGAAATAAATGAAGCGAGTCTCTCGAAAGGGACTTACATTGGCGTTCGCTGGCCTGCTTTCGGCAGTCAGCTATACGGGCGCAGTGTGGGGAGAAGAAGAGATAGAAGAGGTCGTTGTTACGGGCTCCTATTTAAAAAAATCAACCGAGAACAGTGCGACACCATTAACGATCATGAGCAAAGTCGATCTTGATCTAATGGCGTCAACCGATATGAAGGATGTTGTGTCTAACATGACATTCAACTCCGGATCTATTGGCGGATCCGCAACTGCTTTTGCAGGCGGAGACAACTCGACAGGGAATGCGAATGTAAATTTACGTAATCTGGGCAGTGGTGCAACGCTTGTACTGATCAACGGAAAGCGAAACGTTAGCACCAGTAACGACAATATTGGTTCAGGCTATGTTGATCTAGAGGGTTTAATACCTAATATCGCGCTAGAGCGTGTCGAAGTCGTTAAAGATGGTTCGAGCGCACTCTATGGATCAGACGCCATTGCTGGTGTTGTCAACTTCATTACGCGCAAAAATTTCGAAGGCTTCGAATTGCAGTATGACTACGCGGAAGATTCGCAGACGGGCAAACAGCAAGACAATCTAATCAGCGCGATTCTAGGGGTTGCGTCAGATCGAGGCCATCTAACGATGTCTGCCAGCTACCTCGATCGAGGTGGTTTGCAAATCGGTGATCGCTATGACGATTATGGTCGCTCGGGATTATCGACATTTGGCCAGCCCGGTCGTTATGTCGCCTTGGGTGGAATCACTCCGACCCCAAGCTTTTTCTCTCCTGAAGGCTCATCAACCTTCGGTGCTGGTGCTGATCCCGATTGTGATTTGGTGGCAGCAGCTGATGGACCTGCGGGCACCTTAGGCTCTACTGCAAGTGGCCTGTGTATTTATGACTTCTCGAGTTTCTTCAACTTGGTAATGGAAGGGACTCAAAAGAAGGCGCACGTCGATGGCGCCTTTGAATTATCGGATACCATGGAAGTCTACGGCTCGCTGAGTTATGCAAATAACGTGACCAGTCGCGGTAACTCTTTGTATCCTGATGTGTCGTTCGCAATCATCGGACCATCGCATCCTGGGCTACAACTTGATGCTGCAAGACGAGGCATAGCACCTGTGCCTTATTTAGCACTTCAGCGACTAGTCGGGGGTACGTATCAGTCGTCCTTCGAAGAACGCCCAGTTGATACGCGGGACAGCTATTCGCGCACTAACCTGCGCATGAATTTGGGAACCACGATTGATTTAGTATTGGGCGGCAATGACTGGACTTTAGATGTTTCTGGGACCTACTCTGAGCGTCAATATAATGCTGTGAACCCCTCAGATTCATTGACGAGCAATACCAATGCGGCCTACGTAGGCCTCGGTGGACCAAGCTGCGATGCGCTGACAGGAACCGCCGGTTCAGGTAACAACGGTACGGGTAACTGTTACTACTACAATCCGTTCCAAACCAGCAATTATGACCCCGTCACGGGCGCCCGTTGGAACACGACTGATACGTCGGCATGGGCTGCAAATACAGACCTGACGGTGGCGGAAGCTGCTAGGCTCTACCAGAACCCAGATGAGTTGTACGGCTGGATTCAAGGCGAGATAGCCAGCCAAGGTAAAGCATCACAGGGTGTGTTTGATGCAGTACTAGCCGGTGATTTAATGCCGCTGGGTGATGACATGATCGGACTTGCCGTTGGGGTTCAGATTCGTCGCGACGAGACGTCCACGGATTTAGACACAAACTCCAATAATAATAACTTTAAGTTTATTTATGGCGCTCAAGATTGGACTAACGAGCTCTCTGCATCCTCTGTTTTTGCAGAGGTCTTCGTGCCAGTCAATGAAAAGCTAGAGATCACTTTTGCAGGTCGGTACGAGGATTTTGACGAGCTTGGGCAAAGCTCTTTTGATCCAAAAGCGACTTTGATTTTTATGGCAACAGATGATTTGACGTTGAGAGCATCAGTGGGAACATCTTTTCGGGTGGGCTCATTGCTGCAACTCGGCGGTCGTAGTACGACGCTGCTGAATTCAACCGATGCGTTTTCGGGCACAGGCGGACTAGCGTTTCGTCCCAGTTTAACCGAGGGTTTTGAGGGCTTGGAGCCGGAGGAAGCCGACGTGTTCAACCTGGGCTTATCTTGGACGCCTTCAAATGCACTCGAAGGGTTATCGATTGATGCTGACTTCTACAGCTACGAGTACTCGAATTTGATCTCAAGAGAAGGCCATCAGTCTTTGATCAATCGAGACAACGCTTTGCGATGTCCAAATGGTCTGAACACTGATGCCGACGCAGGTCCACTTTGCGGCGTTGTGGGCGGCGTGGTTTACTCGGTGGGTGAGGGTATCCCAGACAAGGTGATCCGATCTGAGGACGGCAACTTGCTTCGGACAGTGGCCTCTTACTTTAATGCGCCTTCGCTGGAAACTTCCGGCGTTGATTTAACAGTGGGTTACCGATTCGACGTAGGCAATGCCGGTGCTTTCAATACTCGGCTGTCGGCGAGCTATACGCTTGATTATGACATCGTCGATGATCAGGGGAACAGCATCGATGGTGTTGGTAGTCGAAATGGGGGCAACAGCATTGGGCGTCCGTTACCTGAATTTAAGGCCAACTGGAGCTTCGGTTGGGAGCGGGATCGTCATTCTGCATCCATGATCATCAAACATATTGATGGATACACGGATGATGTGCCTCAATCAGGTCTGCGAGGAGCCTACATTGGCTTTGCTCCTGAGATTGATAGCCACACAACTGTTGATGTTCAGTACAACTATCAGTTGCCTGACGTTGGTTTCCACGGTGATGGTTCAATGATCACAATAGGAGCGAAGAATGCGACTGATGAGGTTGCGCCTCTTATGAATGTTGACGGTGCTTATGATGCGCTGACGCATGACCCAAGAGGTAGAATCGTTTACATGCGATACCGTCTAGCGATGTAAATGCTGTAAATATTGAAAACCCGGCCTAGGCCGGGTTTTTTTTGTCTTTTTATCAAGAAACGTTGAAGGCACAGTGTGTTGTTGAGAAGGTTGAGGGTTGTGGAGCCGATCGGATAGTATCCATGACATCAAGCCAATCGGCGTTCACATTTGAAAAGTCTTTTATGGAGTATAAAAACCGGCGATGAAACTTAAAGGAAGTTTATTGGAGAACGAGCCGACAGTTTCCGTCCAAAAACTTGCTTCGGGCAGTCTGTTGCTGAGAAGTCCCATTGAGATGCCTGTGCTTCCCAAAACACTTTCAATGAGCTTTGAGCATTGGTGCTCGCAGTACTCAGATCGAGTTGTCATTGCGGAAAAGAACGAAGGGGGGCAGTACCTTGGGCTGACCTATGAGGAGGGATATAACAAAGCACTCGCGTTCGCTGCACAATTAATTCAGCTCGGCGGATCGCAAGATACACCGCTTATTATTTTGTCTGGAGCCTCTCGGGCTCATTTTGTTGTTGCTTGGGGCGCGATTCTAGCAGGTGTCGCCTATGTCCCTGTCAGCACCAACTACGCTCGTGTGCCTGCAGCTTACAACAAATTAAGAGCAGTCTTCGATAGGACTCAACCAGCTTTTGTGTGGTCAGAAAACTACGATGTTGAGCGGGCGGCCCTTGAATTGACGGGCCTGATCCGAAGGGATTTACAATGGCTTGGCTCGGATGAAACCCTTGGCGCTTTACCATTGTCCAAGACGTTAGAGCCCGGCGAGGCCTCCTTAGTCCAAGAACGCATGGCGTCTTTGGACGTCGACTCAGTGGCACGGTACATGTTCACCTCAGGTTCTACCGGTAGCCCTAAAGGTGTGATTCATACTCATGGGATGATCAGCACCTTCTTGGCCTCAAGAACGGCCTTGAATGAAGATCGCCTTGAGTCTGAGCCTCAGCGGGTCCTTGATTGGATGCCCTGGTCCCACGTGGGGGCGGGTGTGCTCAGAATGGCTTCTGTGATGAATGTTGGCGGCTCAATTTACATTGACGATGGTAAACCAACGCCCGACGCGTTTCACAAGACGCTGGCAAATCTCAAAGTGGTTAAACCCACTTCTTATGCTGGCGCTCCGCTGGGATGGAATATGCTCGTCGATGCGCTTGAACAAGATGACGACCTTGCTGAGAGTTTTTTCGCGCATGTGACGTCCTTTGCCTATGGTAGCGCAGCAATGCCAGAGTCGACTTATCAACGGCTCCAGGCGCTGATGACTACCTATAAAGGCGCGCCCCAATCTATGTCAACCAGCCTCATGTCAACAGAAGTTGCCGTTGGCCTCTCGAGATATTGGCCTTGTGAAGATCAAACCGTTGTTGGGCTACCTATGCCTGGTGCGGAGTTTAAGCTGCTACCAGTGGGTGATCGATTCGAAATCCGCGTGAAATCGGCGGGGGTATCTCCCGGGTATATCAATGATCCCGATCGAACGGCTGAAGCTTTTGATGACGAGGGGTTTTTTAAAATGGGTGATGCGGTGACATTTGCTGACCCTGATCGACCCGAAGCAGGTCTCAGGTTTGCTGGGCGGATCGCTGAACAATTTAAGCTCAGCTCAGGAACTTGGGTGTCGGCTGGCACGCTTCGCGCAAAGCTCATCGCATGCTGCGCACCTTGGGTTCGGGATGTGGTTATCTGTGGGATCAATGAAGCGTTCATTGCCGTTTTGATCTGGCCAAATCTCGCAAGATGTGCAGAGCTCACAAATGGTGATGAGCAGGCGGTGGCAATGAGCGACGATGTGCGGTCGCTTATAGCTGAAGGTTTACGGCAGCATAACCTAGAGAATCAGGGCTCTTCGCAGCAAGTTCGGCGTTTTATGTTGCTTGAAGAGCCGCCAAGCATTGGTGAGGGCGAGATTACGGAGAAGGGTTACGTCAACCAGGGGCTTGTTCAAAGACGCCGAAGTGATGCTGTGCAGAAACTTTTCTCCGAGGATGATATCTCGGTGACAAAGCTTTAAGGCTAGGGCACTGACTCGCATTAAAAATGTGGATCTGAACGGCGAGTTGTGGTCAACAACCCTTCTGCACGCTGTTGACTTAGGCTTTAGGCGGGTCTGTTGAAGCTAAATAGCGCCTCTTACCAAGTTTCTGACGAAGGCCTTTTGACGGCCTTATAACGTTTAGCCAGCGCCTCTCAAGGACGCTCAACCAAGATCCCGGGTATTATTCGGCTCTGTGCTAGAGCTTGGCGGCAAGTCTCTGATTACGTCGCTCAATTCGCTCCCGCAGCCGTAGATGTCGTGCTGGGGTTAAGGGATACGACCAAATCAGCTTCATAGCGAGGCCATAAAACAAGATTGGGCCACCGCAGTAGACAATTCGCAGGCTGAGCACACCCAGTTCCGTACTGGCCTCGATTCCGCCCGAGGGATCAAACCCTAACAAGCCAACAACATTCAAGGAAATCCCCGTTCCTAGCGCGATGGCGAGCTTCTCGGTTAAGCCCAAAATTGCGAAATAGGTTCCGGCGCGCTTACCACCGCTTCTGGCAGTATCAACGTCAACTACATCGGCCAACATCGCCACAGGGAGAAATTGAAGGCCACCAAAACAAAAGCCTTTGACAATAAAAAGCAGGAAAAAGGTGAGATAGTCGCCATATTCAAGAAAGAAGTTAATGCCGCTGACGGTCGCAACGGTAACCAGAGTGCATAAAAAAGCCCGATGTTTGCCGATTTTGCGACCCAGCCACAGCCAAAACGGGATCGCGCCTAATCCCGCGATGAAGTAAAAAAAGTAAGCTGCGCCGATGGTTGGGATACCTATGATATCCCGGATGAAAAACAGCGAGACAGCATTTCGGAACGACTCTCCAAAGATCACGAGCAGCGCGATCATCAATACCCGCCGCATAGGGCCGTTCCGCCAGACCAGTTTTGCGCCTTCGATCAGCGGTACTGTTGATTTTTCGTGATTTACCGGTTCTTTGACAAAGGTGACGACTAAAAAGGCGCAGATAGGCAGTGCGCCAATTACCACAAAAGCCAGCCCCGCGAGTACCGGGCCGGTGAGGGTGGCTCGGTCCACTGGTGTGGCGTTCATAATTTCGCCAGTAAAAGCGCTGGTTGCATCCGTCCATAATGCTGAAAAAACTTGAGCCACGGAGCCACCGCGATCAGCCATCACTTCGATCACCATTGGCACTGAGGCGGCGACCATGAGTCCGACCAAGACAAACAGTTCTCGTGCAGCGGTCACCCGGCTGCGCTGATGGTAGTCTGGAGAAAGCTCAGCACCCCAGGCACGGTGCGGGAGCGCGATGATGGTGCTGCCTAGGAAAAACAAAGTTAACCAGATCAGAAAATAGCCCAGCCCAACCCCTTCTGGCGGAATGAAAAGCTTGTAGACGCCCAGCATCATGAGCGGAGTACCAATTAAAACCCATGGCTTGCGGCGGCCAAATCGCGTCTGCCATCGGTCGGAAAGCTCCCCCATAAGCGGGTCGCTGATGACATCGGTAAATCGGGCCAACATTAGGATGGTGCCGACTGCCGCAAGCGAGAGCCCAAGTCCGCCGGCGTAATGGGCCGGAATCCAGATTGCGAGCGGATATCCAATCACTGCCAGCGGCAGGCCAATGCAACCGTGAAAATAAATTGTGCTGCGGTCAAGGATCTTAACGGGAGACGTAGCGTCGGTCATGACAAAGCCCTCAAAAAAATCGCAGAAAATGCTGATTACAGGGTCGATGCGCTGAGCTTCAGCATTAGAAGTGACTTGAGCATAGCATGATTAACGGGTTTGCCATCTCATCTTTGACAGGTGGTCCCTCAGCGATAAAACCTCCTAAACGCACCTTGGCTTCTGGGTGCGTGCGCTAGAAAACTTTACCTGGGTTTAGGATGTCCCTCGGGTCCATCGCTCGCTTGATGGTGCGCATGAGGTTAATCTCAGCCTCCGACCGAACGAGGTGAAGATAAGGTTTCTTCTCAAGACCGATGCCATGCTCGGCTGAGACCGACCCTTTCAAGGCTTCAAGAGGCGCATAAACTGCCGCTTCAACACCAGCGCGATCCTCAGCAGAGTCCCCGCCGACTGCAATTGCAAAGTGAATGTTGCCATCCCCGACATGACCCAAGACGAAGTTACGAGGATTCTCAAATCGCTCGGCCAACGCCAGATTAACAGCCGCTACATAGGACTCCATCTGCGGTAAGCGAAGGCTTACGTCAAACAGAAAGACCGGCGCAAATTGAAATGTCTGTGCGACATCGTCTCGAAGCGCCCAGAGACTGGCTTGTTGTTGGGAAGATTGTGCGAGCACTGCATCTTCAACCAAGGATGCTTCGATGGCGCTCGCCAGCACATCTGAGAACTGATTCTCATCGCTGCCCATGGCCTCTACGAGGACATAATAGGGCCATTGCGAAGAGAGAGGGGCATGACTGTTTGCCGGAGGCGTAGTGACGAGGGTGTAATAGTTATGCCACATTACTTCAAAGGCGGAGAGATGGCCCCGCAAGCCTTGATCAGCATGCTTGAGAAAGGCAATTAGGGCATCAAAGCTTGAAATCGCGACCAAAGCCGTCGGGGCATCGACGACTTCTTCACGGCATCTCAGGACGGCTCTAGTAATGATGCCAAGCGTGCCCTCAGTGCCTAAAAACCACTGTTTTAAATCATAGCCGGCATTATTTTTGATCATATGATTCATGCTGCTGATGACTGTGCCATCGGCAAGGACCACTTCAAGGCCAAGCACCATATCCCTTGCCATGCCGTAACGAATGACGCGATTGCCGCCTGCGTTGGTGGAGAGATTACCGCCAATGGTACAAGAACCGCGGCCACCCAAATCAAGCGGAAACATCAGTCCGTGCTGAGCTGCCGTTTCCTGGATGGTTTGCAGTACGACGCCAGCTTGAACGGTGAGGGTGCGTTCATCTGCTGAGACCTCCTCGATATCGGTCATTCGCTCAGTAGATAAGACAATATCTTGCGGTTCGGTGAGGCCGCCCTCAACGAGTCCGGTGAGACCTCCCTGGGGAACCACGCTCTGATGGTGCTCAAAACATATTTTGAGGGCAAGGCTGACTTCCTCTGTGGTCTTTGGTCGAACTAAGACCTGCGCCTTCAGATGGTCCGTACGCCAAATACCTGCGCTGCGTCCAGTGACGTCACCGCCGAGGAGCACGGTGCCTTGAGGCAGTGCTTTGATTAAAGCAAGGACTACGGGTCTGTCAGCGATTGGCACTATGGAGGTGTTCGCTGAGGGCTCATCAGTCGTAAGTTTTTCCATCTAAGCCGCTCGCTCAAAAATTGCGGCGATCCCCTGACCACCGCCAATACACATGGTCTCAAGCGCGTACCGACCCTGTCTCCTATGGAGCTCGCTGAGCATGTCAGCCAAGATTCGCCCGCCTGTTGCGCCTATGGGGTGGCCTAATGAAATGCCTGATCCATTGACGTTGAGCTTTTCTTCGTCGTGCCAATTCCACCCCTTGAGCACGGCGAGGACTTGGCAAGCAAAGGCTTCATTCAGTTCGACCAGATCCATGTCATCAAAAGACAATCCTGTGCGGGCAAAAAGCTTCTGGACTGCAGGCACGGGGCCGATGCCCATGGTTGCAGGATGACAGCCTGCAGCAGCCCAGCCGACAAGAAAAGCGCTGGGCGTAAGATTAAGCGCCTCGAGTTGATCTTCGGCTACTACCAAACAGGCAGCTGCAGCATCGTTTTGCTGGGAGGCATTGCCTGCGGTCACCACGCCGCCGGCAATCGGCTGCAGCCGACCGAGGCTCTCCAGGCTCGTGTCGGGTCTCACGCCCTCATCGGCGTTAAACAAAATGGTCTCACCTCGGCGAGCTGGGACTTCCAAGGAAACCAAATGGTCACTAAATTTACCCGCCTCCCAGGCTGCCGCTGCTCTTTGCTGAGATCTGAGGGCGTAGGCATCAGCCTGATCGCGGGAAATCTGATAGTCCCGAGCGAGATTCTCGGCGGTCTCGATCATCCCTGAAATAGGGCCAAATCGTGCTTCGGGTTGGGAGCGTACACGGCCTCGTTCAAGGCGATCATGGAGCGTGACTGCGCCACCTTTTTGTCCCCGCCGCATAGCGGTGGTGTAGAACTCGACGTTACTCATGCTTTCAGCGCCCCCAGCCACGACCACATCGGCAACACCGGTCTGAACCATCATCGCGGCGTTGGCGATCGCTTGTACGCCGCTGCCACATCGTCGATCGACCTGGGTACCAGAGACACTCAGAGGCAGATCTGCTGCCAGAGCAGCCCAGCGACCAATACACGGTGCTTCACCCGAGGGGTATCCTTGAGCAAAAACAACTTCCTCAATGCGTTCCGGATCGATCTTGGTCCTGGCAATGAGCGCTTTGATGACTTCGGCACCGAGGTCCTCAGCATTGAGCTCGCTCAGTGAACCAAGATATCGGCCAACTGCGGTCCGAAGCGGTGAGACAATGGCGGCGCGTCGCATAATAATTTCCTTACTTGGTGGTTAAGCGTTTAAAAGTGAGTGTCATGAAGGAGTCAGGGTAAGGCGGCCACGGTGCCTTCGCGGCGTGGATCAGCAGCCCCTTCCAAGCCATCCGGAGTCACCTGAATGACATGGAGACCTGAATTCTCGCCTTCACGCCGTTTGACGTCGTAGCCTCGAGATTCGAGATTTCGAGCAATCGACTTACCTGCTTCGCTGGAGACTTCGACCCGTACGGTTTCACCACGTGCGATGATGTTGGGGTGGTTGACCGCAGCTTGCGGAGTCAGCCCCCAATCTAAAATACCGATAATTGACTTAGCAACGTAAGCGGGTATCGAATTACCGCCGGGAGAGCCGGTTACCAAAATGAGCTCTCCAAGAGCATCAAAGACCATGGTTGGTGACATCGATGACCGCGGACGTCGATTAGGCGCTACCGCATTGGCCAGTGGACGACCATCGTCCGACACAGCCTTAGCAAAGTCGGTCATTTCGTTATTCATAACGAAACCGCTCGCCCAGCGCTGGGATCCAAAAGGGCCTTCAACAGTAGCGGTCATCGCAACCGCGTTGCCAAAGCTGTCGATAATTGACAGGTGGGTGGTCCCCGCCATTTCCTCGGTAGTGTCTGGGGCAAAGGCAGCAGTATCAGACCGCTGATTGAAGGCGCTAACATTGCCGGGAGTCGGGTCTTCACTAGGTGCAAATCGATCCTTGGCTCGCGCCTCTAGGTAAAGCGGGTTGATTAAAGTATCCACTGGAACATCGATTTCATCAGGATCACCAAAATAATGGTCTCGGTCGGCATAAGCCAGCCGTTGTGCGTCGACAAAGGCCGCAATGCGATCGTCGCTAGAGGCGTCTTGCGGTTTGAGGTGACCATAGAGGCTGGTGACCATGATTTGCGCGGCACCGGACGACGGTGGCGCAGTCGTGCAGAGATTGAGATCTCGGAACGGCCCACAAATAACTGGGCGAACTTTCACTGAATAATTCGCGAGATCGTCGAGGCTGAGGCTCCCAGAATGTGGCAGCTGACGGGCTGCCTCGACCATGGAAGCTGCAATCTCTCCGGTATAGAAGGCCTTTGGCCCTTCAAGGGCGATACGCTTTAGAGTTGCCGCATAGGCCGGATTTTTAAGCCTTGTGCCCTCGGAGAGAGGGATGCCTTCAGGATAAAAATAGTCCCTTACGCCAGGATTCTTAGCCAGCAAACTACGTTTCGCCATCATCGGGAGGTAGCCTGCTAATCGTGGTGAAACGATAAACCCACCTTCAGCCAGTTCGATCGCGGGTTCAAAAAGCGTGGTCCAGGGCAATTTACCGAGGCGCTGGTGCGCCTCGAAGTAGAGTGCAACGGTGCCTGGGGTGCCCACAGACTTGCCGCTGGTCCAAGCCTCGATGTAACCCATGACGCCTTGCTCTGTGATAAACATGTCAGGCGTTGCAGCCGCAGGCGCTGTCTCACGTCCATCGAGAAACGTGGTCGCGCGGCTCGCGTAATCATAGTGGAGTAGAAAAGCACCCCCGCCAAGGCCTGAACTTTGAGGCTCGACAAGTCCAAGAACCAAATGGGCGGCAATGGCAGCATCCACAGCGTTCCCTCCTTCGACCAGCATACGTTTGCCCGCATCTACTGCGAGCGGATTGGCCGCGGTTATCATCGCGCCATGGGGCCAAGGTGCGCGTTTTGCGTCCTCATCGGCTTTGATGGTTGCTGACTGATCGCATCCTTGTAAACACAACACCCATAGGATAACGCAGCAACGTGAGATCCATTGGAGTGCAGAGTATTGATGCATGTGCGATTGACCTAGAGCAGAGGAGTCTCAAATCATACCTTGGAAGCGCCTTTCGGGTCACGAGACGCTCGAGCGCTGCCTAGCGGGCGGCTGTTGCGTGGCCTGTTAAGCTGAGGGGCTCGCGGTGAGTACATCAGCATTTACAACATGCTCATGTGTTTAATTGTCAGTGCGGTAATCATCTTTTCAGAGCGGTCAATTCGGAAAGTATTATTCAATCGGGATGAAGGGTTTGGCTCTGGTGAGCCACAGTTGGAGTACGGCGTGAGACAGCGGTTAGCTGTCATGGGACCGCGGCGACTCGCAGGTCTTATCGGGTGCCAACGTTTGCAGGTCGTGATAGCCTGAAACTTTACGCAAGGAAGTGTCCAATGACAGATAACGAGCAAATTGTGATTAAGTCGCTGCCCCAGGGCAAACTCAGAGCGGAGGATTACGAGCGGGTCATAGCGCCCATGCCTGTGGTTGAAGAAGGGATGGTCCTCGTGAAAACAGAAGCCTTTGCGATAACCGCTGGGACTCGAGCGGGTCTACAAGGCAGCGCAAGTTATGCCGGCGCACCAACGCCGGGGCTGGTGATGGGGAGCACAGGGGTTGGAAGTGTCGTCGAATCTCGAGCTGCCGGAATCAGCGTTGGTGATCGGGTTTTAACCAGTACGGGATGGCAGCAGTATTCTGTTCAAAAAGCCGCGGCGGTCTCGATCATCCCAGAGTCGCATAATGCGATCGATTATTTGGGGCCTTTAGGTGTTAATGGTTTGACCGCCTATTTTGGACTGCTGGAGGTCGGCAAAGCTCAGGCAGGTCAAACCGTGATGGTCTCGGCGGCGGCGGGTTCTGTAGGCCATCTCGTCGGCCAAATCGCAAAAATTCAAGGCTGTCACGTTGTCGGCGTGGCCGGAAGTGATGCTAAAAATGCCAAGTTGGTTGACGAACTGGGTTTTGATGTCGCAGTAAACTATAAGTCAGGTGATTATCGGTCGGCGCTCAAAGATGCGACCCCCAATGGCGTTGATGTTTATTTCGACAATACCGGCGGTTTTGTGCTGGGGTCTGCGCTGTTCAGAATGAATGTGGGAGGCCGGATTGCGTGTTGCGGGGTCGTCTCCCAATACGACACCAATGCGCCAGAGCCTGGACCAAAGGGTATTCCTGGTTTGCTGATTAACAAACGTATCGTGATGTCTGGTTTCTTGGTCTTTGATTTCGCGGATGCGTATGACGCAGCTCGTACTCAGATTGCAGGTTGGCTTGCCTCAGGCGAGCTCAAAAGTCTCACGGACTCGGTTCATGGCTTGGCTGCAGCGCCAGAGGCCTTTGTTGACCTTCTGGCGGGTGGCAATATTGGCACCCGCATTATTTCACTGGCCTAGCGACCTTGGGTGATCTTGTCTTGAATCGTTTCTGAGAAATCGACTTGCCTGCTTTAGCGACCCGGATCCTTAGGCCGCAGCCTAAGGTCACCATAGCAGCAAAGCCAGATGGTCTCCGGCCCAAGTCATAGGGCACAGGACACTGGCGGCTAGAGAATCGAAGCTTCGAGTTCCGTATCCGCAAATTGCCAAGCGGCGTCGAAATGAACCTTAACTTTAGCCGCCTCAGCGGTTTTACCTTGTGCTTGCAAACTTTGCATTAATCCAAACATTGACCACCCATTGTGGCGATATTGCTTCAGATCAGCTCGATAAACGGTCTCGGCTTCGGAGGGCTTGCCCGCTTTAAGCAGCGCAGCGCCCAACGACTGACGAGTTGGGTAATACCAAAAAGGAGGCTCAGTGTAGGGTAGGGTATCTTGGGCTGCGACAGCGCGTTCGAAATGCGGTACAGCGCCAGCATAATCTCCTTGCCGGTAAGCGATTTCGCCTTTTAAAAGATCAATCGCAATTCCCACCAGAAGGGAGCCAGGATAATCCCTTTTGTCGAGGAAGGTTACCGCGACATCGCCCTGCAGGGGTTCGAGGAGCGCGAGTTCAGCGAGAGCAGCCGCTCCCTCGCCGGTGGCCGCGAGCGCTACGCCACGAGCATATCGCCAGATCGCCTCAGCAAATTTAAATGCTTCAAAGGGTTGTGGTTCGCTGAGAATCGCCTGCCACTGACCGAATCGGACCATCGACAGCAAGGGAATTGTCCTAAAGAACTCGATGGTTGGGAACTGTTTCACTTGCTCGACGCGAACGTTATCAACAACGCGCTGAGCACTATCAAGGGAGACAGCT
Organism: uncultured Pseudomonadales bacterium; assembly: GCA_938017975.1. GTDB lineage: Bacteria > Pseudomonadota > Gammaproteobacteria > Pseudomonadales > Azotimanducaceae > UBA9926. The sequence continues at coordinate 35,914 of CALIKQ010000026.1, forward strand.
CGCTGGCCTTGCATCGTCGCGGATGACCATAAAAAGTGGATGTTATGGGGGTAGTAGAGCGCAGGATAGAAGCCCTGAGCGTTGCATTGCGCAATATATGCTTCATCGACGGCAGCTGCCCGAATGTTTGCTTCTGCGGCATCGTTGTAGCGACCTACCCGATAGAAGATATGCGCTGGCATGTGCACGAGGTGTCCAGCGCCAGGGACCAGGTCTGTCAGCCGATCGGCAACTGCCTCAGCTTTTTCAGGGGTTGATGAAGCTTCGAGCGCGTGAATATAAAGGTGCTGAGCGAGGGGATGATCGGGAGCACCTTCAAGCACACGTTCAAGATTGGCGATTACGACTTGGGTGGCGGGCTTTGCCTGAAGGTCATCGGACCAGTAGTTCCAAGGCATTGTGTTCATTAGCGCCTCAGCGTGAATGGCTGCTGCTGTCAAATCGTTGGGGTAAGCCTCGGTGACCTCGCCCATGGCTTTGGCCCAAGCCTCGTCTAAAGGTGCTCTCGGGGTGTCCGGGTCTCCGTTATATCGTTGCGCGAGTGCTTGGATGTAGGCTTGTTCTCGAAGACTTGCATTGGGTGCGAGCGCCAGGGCCTGACTGATTGCGCTAAAAGCAGCCTTGCGTTCGGCAGGGGACATAATCACTTTGCCCTTGCTGGTCACGTTGATATTTGGCCCTATCGCCAAAGCTTCACCCCAAAAACACATGCTACAGTCTGGATCGAGGGTTTGGGCAGCCTTGAAACTTCGAACGGACTCTGCATGATTGAATGCAAATGCCAGTACCATTCCTTGGTCAAAATAGCGCTGAGCATCTGAATCTGACGTTGTAATGGGCATTGAAAATTCGCCCATGCCGTCAAAGAGCGGTGCACCAGCACGGGTGGCGAGGTCTTGTTGCCCTGATTCAGCAGTGATTAATCCTGCGTCTTTGATTTGGTCGCTTTGGCCGCATCCAATCAGCCCCAAACAGATCATCGCCGGGAGCAAACCTTGAGTAATGTGCCTCATAATTTTCTCCTTAAGAGGTGTTGTTGGAAAACACCGCGCGGACCGATGCTGGTTGCATAATTGCTGGGTTTGCAGATCCAGTCAAGGCCAGGAGTATCTGGAGGTTTTTATCAATTGTTGGTCAAATTCTTGATGTACGGTCGATTGCCAAATGAACTCTTGGGCTCAAACTTAAGCAATCTAAATGGTTGGTAGATGCGCTGCCAGATGAACCAGACCACCGTAACTTTTTAGCAATGCTTGAGGTTCGATATCAGGTTAGTGGTTCTGCCGGTTGACAGTTGAACTGCTGGGGCAAGGGCTAACACCATGATCGTCTCTTAATCTTTGGGGCATGTCTGGTGATTGGAAAGACTGGCTTGAGAAGGCATCTTTCGAAGGGCGCCAAACATTGATTGTGCAGTGTGAGGCGTGCTCCGAGTTGCCTTAGCGGGGTTTTGCGCCTCCACCAACCCGCAATATTTCACCGCTGATCCAGCTGGCTGCATCGCTGGCGAGATAAACGCAAGCTGAGCCGATATCTTCGGGCGTCCCCAATCGCCCTAGAGGAATGTTCCATTCCTCCAAAAGCTCATCGAGCTGATCGTCAGTCTTTTTAAGCGCGGTGAGCATGACTTCTGTCGGAATAGCCCCTGGCATAACGCCGTTGACTCTGATGTTTGGCGCGAGCTCGGCCGATAAGGTCCATGTTAGGGAGTTGACGCCGGCTTTCGACGCTCCGTAATGGCCGCTGCCTGGCACCGGGCCGGTGCCGGCACCGGAGGATATGTTAATGATGCTGCCTTTCTTAATATGTTTGGCGGCGGTCATACAGCCATCAAAAACAGCCGTGAGGTTTAACGCGATCGTGCGATGCCACTCATCCCGTGGGAGCGTTGTCATTGGTTGTCGTAGGGTCGAGCCGCCCGCATTATTAACCCAAATATGTAAGTCGTGGAAGGCGTCTTTAGCCGCTTGCGCTAAAGTTTCGAGGGCATCTGGGTCTGTGACATCTGTGGTTACTGCGATCGCCTGACCACCGGAATTGCAGATTTCGGCCGCCACTGCCTCGATCTCATGGGTTCGTCGGGCTGCGAGTACAACTTTTGCACCGGCCCCGGCAAAATCGCGGGCGATTCCGGCTCCGATCCCTCGGCCAGCGCCGGTGATGACGGCGACTTTGTCGGAAAGGGAAAAACGTTCAAAAATTTCGTTCATTTCGTCAGGCCTTGGGTTCGGTTATTATCGAGCTATTAAAGCATAGATTACGGAGTCGTTATGACCATTGCCTTGCAACATGCCGGAGAATTTACTGCCGAGCTTGCGAATGAACTCCTGTCAGATGCATTGGGCGAGGAAATTGTAGCCTGCAGTGTTGCGCCCCTGGGTGAGGGTGTGGGCTTAATGTCCGCGATTGCTCGGGCTCAGCTGACTCTGGCCTCGGGCAAGCGAACGTCGGTTGTTGTGAAAGTGATTGCACAAACTGAAAATGTCGGAATTTCCAAGCAGCTGAATTTCTACGCCAATGAAATTAATTTTTATCGCTTCCTCGCGGATCAGTGTCCGATCAAGAGCCCGCGCTGTTTATTCGCTGACATCGATTCAGACACCCAAGATTTTTTGTTGGTCTTAGAGGATTTGGGTGCAGCCGCGGCGGGTGATCAGCTCAAGGGTTGTGACGAGAGCTTGATGCTGAAGAGTTTTGAAAATGCAGGTCGTTTGCATGGTCGATTTTGGGGTGAAACCGAGCAATTTCCGTGGCTCATTCCCCAAAGCGTGCCCGAAATTAATCAATTCCGACAGGACGCTATCTATCGACCGGGCGTGGCGCCAACCATCGAAAATTTTTCAGAGTATTTCACGGGTAATTTAGCAGAGGTGGTCACTCGCATTGGAGAGCAGTTTACATCGCTCTTTGAGCGGGCAATGTCCGGTCCTGAAACCGTGATCCATGGGGATTATAGAATCGACAACATGTTATTGCCGGAAGTTGACGGCGAGGTAGAGATTGTTGGGGTGGATTGGCAGAATACGACCCGAGGGTGTGGTCCGCATGACATTGCTTATTTTAGTGGGCAGAGCTGCGGCATGGAAATGCGTGGTGATATTGAAATGGCTGCGCTCCGGCGGTACTACGATGTGCTAAAAGATGAAGGCGTTAAGGATTTTAGTTTTGACGAATGCGTGGATTATTACCGTCTCAACCTAATGATTACGATGATCACGCCGATCGCAATTTGTGGAACGTTAGACCCTGGTAATGAGCGAGGCGTCGAATTGGGTCGCATTATTTTAGAGCGATCTTTGAGCGCGCTGAGTTCAATGCAGTGCGCAGATCTGTTGCACTGAGACCTGCAAAAAACGGCAGGGCATTTTTCCGACCAATCACAAATCCGCGTAAGATAATCGATCAATAGAGGACCGAGCGACATGACAATGCAGGCGAGACAAAACCGCACCCAGAGCACCCACATCTCAGCGCCCTCGATGATGCTAATTCTTTCGGCAATTCTTTTTCTTGGCGGCTGCGGCGAATCGGAAAAAGTTCCTGTAGCTGATGCGCCGGAAAGCCCCGCAGTGATGGACTTTGAATCTCAATTGCAGCTGAAGCTGCTCGAAGCAAAGCCCGGCGATGTTATTGAGATTCCAAGCGGCACCTTCTCTTTTTCTCGGGGTCTCTCCCTCTCGGTGGATGGTGTCACCATCAGGGGGGCGGGGATGGATGAGACTATTTTAAGTTTTAAAGATCAGCTGGTTGGCGCAGAGGGTCTTTTGGTCACCGCCAACGATTTTGTGATTGAAGATCTCGCGATTGAGGATGCCAAAGGGGATGCCCTTAAGATCAATGAAGCGAAAAATGTGGTGATTCGGCGAGTACGCACAGAGTGGACAGGCGGCCCTAAAACAGACAATGGGGCCTACGGGATTTACCCCGTCCAAACCGAAAATACGCTGATTGATGAGGTGGTTGCGATTGGCGCATCGGATGCGGGAATCTATGTGGGTCAGTCTAAAAATGTAGTTGTGCGTAACAGTCGGGCGGAGTTCAACGTTGCGGGTATCGAAATTGAAAATACGTTGGACGCCGATGTTTTCGATAACATCGCCGTGAATAACACCGGCGGTATCTTGGTGTTCAATATGCCCAATCTGCCTCAGGAAGGGGCGCGAACGAGGGTTTTTAGAAATCAGGTCAGAGGCAATAATACAGCCAACTTTGCTGCACCTGGGGGTGCGGTGGCAGGCGTGCCTGCGGGATCTGGGATCGTGATTAACGCTAATGATGCTGTAGAGATTTTTGATAACGATCTCTCGGACAATGATACGGCTCACATCATTATCTCTAGCGTGTTCTCCACCAATTATGCGGCTCGGGAGACCGCGGCGGCATTTGACCCGTACCCAGAGACGATCTTTATTCATGGTAATCGGTATGGCCCTGGCGGCGGCTCGCCTGACACCCTTGAACTGAAGGCCCTAAAACTGGCCATGTTTGGACTGACTGGATCTTTCCCTCATGTCATTTGGGACGGTTTTTTTAACCAAGAGAAAGCGGTGAATGGAAGGATGCCGCCCGAACTGAACTTTTGCATTGCCAATGAACCAGAGACTGAGCTGCTGAACGTTGATGGTCCGGGTGGTTATGGCAACCCTAGTTTAGAGAAGGCAGCATTTGACTGTCGGCATGCTTCATTGCCACCGGTTGTTCTAGCGCTCTAAGAGCGTGCACCCAAGTCAAAAGGCCACCGATAAAATGTCACTTTTAGGTTCTCGCGTTGTCGTGGGTCGCCGCAGCCAGCGGATACGGGAGCGTTCACTGCTGTACGGTTTTGGCAGCCGCTTGATCCACGGTTTTGGCATCAAATGCCCGGCCTCTTGGTCAAGACGATTAAGAACTTTGCAAGTTAATTTAACAGGCTGCATCGCAATCATTTTGGGGCTTGGGCTCATTGGGTGCGCCCAGCCCAATGACTTCATCGTTCAGTATTTTGAGGTAAACAATCCCAGTCGGTTGTCCGAGTGGGGCGTGCTCAAAAACACGGACGGCACCTTGTCCTTGGGTCGAGGTACTAAGGTCTATCACCTTGCGAGCCCTTTGTTCAGCGATTATGCCGGCAAACTTCGAACATTGAGTTTGCCTGAAGGCGAGACGGTCAAGCTTGATTCTGAAACCGGTCGCTTCATCTATCCGGTGGGTACTGTGATTACAAAGAGCTTTTACTATCGCCGAGCCGGGGACAGCGATAGAGCAGATTATCGATTTGTCAGAACGGCAGGAACCCACGACCTGAATGCCCTGAATTTAAACCTTGATCAGATGACTCTGTTAGAAACGAGAATTCTGGTGAAGCGTGCATCGGGTTGGGCAGCTTTGCCGTACGTCTGGGATGAAATGCAGACTGATGCGATCCTCAGCCCCACCGGCGCTTTGGTCAGGGCGAAACTCGAGAATGCCGGAGACAGTGAGGCTTTTGCTTATGTGGTGCCAAATACAAATCAGTGTGCAGGCTGCCATACGCTTGATCAAAGTCATAAGGCAATGCTGCCGATTGGGCCACATCCAAAACATCTCGTGCGGGGGCAGCCTGAATCGGATCAGTTAGCGTCATGGGTGAGTTTAGGTCAGCTGAGTCAGATCGACTATGCCGCTGCGTCCCAATTGGACGTGCATCAAAATTGGCAGAATCCCTCGGTTAGCCAGTCTGAACGTGTGCTGGCGTACCTTGATATCAACTGTGGACATTGTCACAGTCCAACAGGTCCAGCAGATACCTCGGGGCTTTTTCTCAATTTCGGGACTGTTGATCCTATTCGGTGGGGGGTCTGCAAAGCCCCCATTGCCGCAGGCCAAGGAACTGGTGGTGCTCAGTTTGGTATCGTGCCTGGGGATCCTGATGCGTCTATTATGAGTTATCGATTGAGCTCGGTGGACCCTGGCGCGATGATGCCTGAACTTGGCCGAAGTCTGGTGCATGAGGAGGGCCTGGCGCTGGTTCGATCCTGGATCGCTGCAATGCCCGGAGACTGTGACCTCGATGAGCCCGAGCCGCCAACAACCTTGGCGTTGATCAAGCACGAGCATACGGGGGCACACACTGGATCTTTGAGAAGCGAGCCCCTCGGTTTCGGCGTGTTTCTGCAATGATATCTTGATGGTCTGAAAACAATTCGCCGCGAAACGGAGTTGGCAGGTGGGGTAGTGCCCCAATGCGACGATTGTTTGTGCGCCTCGGGTTGAAAGCTCAAAAGAGCATTCGGCAAGCCTAGCAATGATTGTTTTCTTTCAAGGTTCTCGAGTGAGGGTTTGGGCGAAGATTCCAACCTAAAATATTAGGCGAATTGAGCATGTAAAAAAGGAGACGTTGGCTCTTGGCGCGTGGCATAATCTCGCCCCCGGAAGGGCGGCAAGAAACCAAGGGCCTCTTGTCGAAAGACACTTATTAAAACAAAGAAAAAGGGATAGTTGATCTTAATTTTAAGAAGTTCTGCGGACTTAGATCAGCATGTCGTATGAAGAGGGTATCGGTCATGGTAACAATTTTAGATGGCGGTATGGGCGGTGAAATTCAAAAACGAATGGACGGCGCCGGTAAGGGGTTGTGGAGTGCGAAGGCCTTGATGGAAGAGCCTGAAATCGTTGTCGGTTTGCATCAAGAGTATATCGAGGCAGGTGCCCGGATGATCATCACGAACACGTACTCTACTGTACCGAGTTATTTAGCGAAGGCAGGTCTAGAGCAGGATTTCGAGCGCTTCACAGCACTTGGGGCTGAGCTCGCCAGAGAAGCCGTAAATCGAAGTCAGGAAAATGTTCAAGTTGCAGGGTCCTTGCCGCCTTTGTCGGAGAGTTATCGCCCAGACTTGGTGCCAGATGAGCTAGAAGCAACGCCGATTTATGCTGCATTAGTCCAAGCTTTAGAGCCCTATGTTGATCTTTATCTCTGCGAGACGATGTCGACTGCCGATGAAGCATTTCATGCGGCCAGTCAAGCCAAGCAATTAGGCGGCGGTAAGCCCGTCTATGTGGCTTGGACCTTAGATGAGGAACCGGGGAAGGGCTTGCGCAGCGGTGAATCGGTAGTCGCTGCCTATGAGCGCGTTGCGCCGCTGGGAGTCGACGGCTATCTGTTTAATTGCACGACGCCTGAGGCTGCCATTGCGGCAATCAAAACCTTGAGTTCGGTGACTGACAAACCGTTGGGTTGTTACGTCAACAGGATCAAAGCAGTGCCGGAGGGCTGGACACTCGATAATGAAAGAACGAACGTTCGTCGCACAGATCTCACGCAAGACTATTTTGTTGAACTATCAATGCAGGCGATTGACGCGGGCGCATCGATCATTGGTGGCTGTTGCGGCATTGGCCCTGACGACATTCGCGCGTTTTCCGAAGCGGTATCCCACGGCGCCTAAATCATGACACTTGCCGCTCGCTCCATGCGGGCTCTGATCAGCTTAGAAAGGAGCTTTTATGTCCAAGCCGCCCTTTGAATTCGACACCTTAGTGCTGCATGCGGGTCAGCAGCCCGATGCAGAAACGCGTGCCCGAGCAACGCCGATCTATCAATCCGCCTCCTTCGTTTTTGAAGATGCTGAGCAGGCTGCGGGTCTGTTTAATATGGAGCAGGCCGGGCACACCTACTCGCGCCTCTCCAATCCAACCAATGCGGTCCTAGAAGAACGCATCGCGCTGCTTGATGAGGGTGTCGGTGCGCTTGCAGTTGCTAGCGGTCAGGCTGCAATGCACTTGGCTGTCGCGACCTTGATGGGTGCGGGAGATCATATCGTTGCTTCAAGAAGTCTCTACGGCGGAACCCATAACTTATTGGGCTACACTTTGCCTCGATTTGGGATTACTACAACCTTTGTTGACCCGAGAGATCCTGCCGCTTTTGAGGCAGCGATCCAAGCCAATACAAAACTTGTTTTTGGCGAGGTTGTTGGTAACCCAGGGATGGAGGTCATGGATATCCCTGCGATCTCGGAAGTTGCGCACGCTCATGGAATTCCGCTGATGGTGGACTCGACCTTCACCACGCCTTATTTGTGCCAGCCCATACGCTTAGGCGCCGATCTGGTAATGCACTCAGCAACGAAATTCTTATCGGGTCATGGGATTGTGATTGGTGGACTTCTTGTCGATGGCGGTGTGTTCGATTGGGCGAGTAGCGATCGCTTTCCGGTACTCACCGAACCGTTCGAAGGATTCCACAATCTGAACTTTGCCGAAGAATTTGGGCCTGCTGCCTTTATTGCGCGAGCGCGTCGCGAGGGATTGCGGGATTTTGGCGCCTGTATGGCGCCCACCACGGCTTTTCATATTTTGCAGGGTATCGAGACGCTCTCACTTCGCATGGCAAGGCACATGGAAAACGTGAATACGGTCGCTGCTTTTCTTGAGGGGCAATCGGGTGTGAATGCCGTACATCATCCTTGCCTTGAGAGCCACCCAGATTATGCGCTGGCGCAGCGCATGCTCCCCAAGGGCGCTGGTGCGGTGCTTAGCTTTGAGATCGATGGTGGTCGTGAGGCCGGGGTGCGCTTCATTGAAGGCTTGAAACTATTTTCCCATTTAGCCAACGTTGGAGATGCGAAATCGCTGGTAATTCACCCGGCCAGTACAACACACCACCGTATGGACAGTGCCGCTCTGGCTGCTGCTGGGATCTCCGAGGGCCTGATTCGGTTGTCCGTAGGGCTCGAGGATGCCAATGATCTGACCAGGGACCTCAAGGCAGGGCTTCGAGCGGCTGCCAAGGAGCGCCGTTGATATGAAAATTGAAGTTGCAGGCGAAACAGTTTTTTACGGTACCGGTAGCGGTGCGCATCGTCCCGAGCAGCCCGCCGTGATATTCATTCATGGGGCAGGTATGGACCATACAGTCTGGCTGATGCCTGCGCGACATTTTGCGCGTCATGGCTACAACGTGGTGGCCGTTGACCTTCCTGGACATGGCCGCTCAACTGGCCAGGCGTTAACCACAGTCGAGCAGATGGCGGACTGGGTGAGCCAAGTCCTTAAGGCGCTTGATATTGCCAGTGCGGCGGTGGTTGGTCACTCGATGGGTTCTTTGATCGCGCTAGAGTTTGCGGCAAGATTCTCTGATCAGACGCGTTCCTTGGCTTTACTCGGAACATCAGCGCCTATGCCTGTGAGCGATGCTTTGCTCGAGGCTGCGCAGTCAGACGATCGGGCTGCGATGGTCATGGCCAACACGTGGAGTCATAGTAATCCTTCACTCATTGGCGGGCACAAGAGCCCCGGTATGACTTTGTATTATGGCGGGCTCCGGTTGCTTGAGCGAACCCGGGAGGGCGTCTATTTCTCGGACCTCAATGCCTGCAATACCTTTCAAGATGGTTTGGAGCGAGCAGCATCGGTCACTTGCCCAGCACTTGTGATGATAGGTGATCAAGACAAGATGACAGGGCCGCGACAAGCGGCTTTGGTAGCGGGCGCGATAAAGGGTGCTGAGGTTGTCTCTTTGAGTCCTTGTGGCCATTCGATGCTCAGCGAGCAACCCAACGCGGTGCTCGCTGCACTCAAGCGGATTGTATGACAGAAGTTTGGCCGAAGGGCTGTCTGATCAGGTAGATCTGAGAGATGCCAGCCCAGCGCTTAGGGGGCGAGAAGCCCTTTCAGGTGTATGCGCTCAACGATCGTTTAAGGCGTTTGTCTTCTTTGAGTGTTTGATCGAAGGGCATGAGAGTGTTTGCGATTAAAGCGTTCAAGCAACGGATGATGGTCGAGCGGACGCCGCCGCCCAGGCTCGCTCGAGCGGTGCGCACATTAGGCAATGCTGGTGGCCAGCTTAGTCTCGGTCATTTCCCGCAAGGTTTTGATGATTGCGATGTACATAATGAGATAGACCACAAGCAGCGGCAGGCTGGCAACAACCGAGGCCGTTTGCAAAGCTTTCAGGCCGCCCAGAGAGAGTAAGCAGGCAGGCAGAACCCCAAGCGCTACCGCCCAAAATACGCGGTGCCATCGAGCAGGATGCTCGCCCGGAGCGAGACGGACACTGGCGCCGGCGGCAAGGGTGTAGGATGCTGAGTCATAGGTCGTTGCGGTAAAGATGATGCCAATGACGGCCAGAAATGCCAGCCAAAAGCCACCTAGCGGCAATCGTTCAATGAGGCTAGCCAATGCCGCCGAAGGACTTTGATTGAGCGTTTCATCCACGACGCCATGGAGGCCGCGGAGCTCGGTATCTAGCGCATAATTGCCAAGCACCATAAAAAAGAGGGCACAACCGGCGCTGCCCCAAAAAAGCATGCCAAAGATGAGCTCTCGCAGCGTTCGGCCTTCCGAAATTTTGCAGACAAACATGCCAACAAAGGGCCCAAGCGCCAGCCACCAAGCCCAGTAAAATACGGTCCAAGATTCCACAAAATCACCGTCAGTCAGGGCGTCGGTCGAGGTCAGCATGGTGAAGAAATTCTGAACTAGGTTCCCGACGGCGGTGACGCTCATCTCAGCGATAAATTGGGTTGGGCCCACGACAAAAACAAAGGCGACGAGGGTCAGTGCCAGGATACTATTGATGTTGCTGAGTGTTTTGATGCCCTCATCAAGACCCCGGTAAACAGAGAATGCGATGAGCACGGTCATGACACTGATGATGCCGAGTTGGGTGCTAAAATTGTCCTCGATGTCGATCAGCCGGGTCAACGCTGAGGCTGCGACCGATGTGCCAAATCCGAGTCCGGTCGCGGCTGAACTGATCAGTCCAACGATGAATAAGAGGTCAATCACTCGACCAGGAATCTTATTGGCCTGATTACCAATGACTGGTTCGCAAGCAGTGCTCAGCCTCAGCGAAGGGATCCCTTTTAGGTAATAAGTGCAACAAATTGCGAGTGTTGGCAGGCAGTAAAGCGCCCAGCCGCCCGGACCCCAGTGAAACATGCCATAGCTGGCGGCCCATACTGTCGCTGTATTTGATCGTGCGACGGCCTCAAAAGGCGGCGAAGTGTAGTAAAAAACCCATTCGGTAGCCCCCCAATAAATAACGGATCCACCAATTCCACAGCAGAACAACATCGAGATCCAGCTGAACTTGCTGTAACGCGCTGTTTCTCGGCCCAGCCGAATATTGCCCCAAGGACAAAGTGCGATATAGAGAAGCAGGCCAATGATCGCCGCAGTGAGGGCAATATAGATCACCCCAAGTTCTTGGGTAATCAGTGTGAAGGTCGCGTTGATCACCGATTGACTGTCCTCAGGAAGCAACACGACGGGAAGGATCACGAGGGCTAAAAGACCTGCGCTGAGTCCAAAAATCAGCCAATCAGGTTTGGCCGGGTCACTTTGGTGCATCACAACTTCCTTGTTCTTTTGTCTGGTCAGCGCTCGAGAGGCTGTTG
>CALIKQ010000027.1 GCA_938017975.1 uncultured Pseudomonadales bacterium
AGCCACGTTTTAGATCCGCCTTAGGCTTGGAAAGTGGCTGGGGTGGAGGGACTCGAACCCCCGCATGCAAGGATCAAAACCTTGTGCCTTACCAACTTGGCGACACCCCAATCCGAAACACTTCGTTGACGCTTCACGCTCATCGTTCGATCACATCAACTGGGTTGAAAACTGACCGTTGTACCTTCTTTTCTCTGAACCCGACTCACTTTTCTTTGAACCCGACTCACTATTCGCTGTTCAAAGCCAACACCACTTCGCACCCGCACTGGCCGCACTGTCTACTGATCAGAGAACTTCTTAACCTGCCTCTGCAAAGGGTCTATCCCTCCTGCACTCACTACAAACCCTTGCCAGGCCTCGGGTAAATCTTCCCCTAAAGCCTCGCCTGCCTCTTTCGATTCAACTTCGACGAAACAAGCGCTGCCGGACCCAGACATTTTAGCAGTGCCCCTGCGGCTTAACCAGTTTTTTAACTTCCCGACTTCTGGATAGCCCGCTAACACTGCGCTTTCTAGGTCATTTTTCCAACTGGGCCCTGCAGGGAGCTCCAGAAAGCGCGCTATTTTGCTTGGCTGGGTGTCACGTGTCAAATGGGGATCCCTAAAGATTTGCGCGGTGGGCACCAAAACATTCGGGAACACCACAAAGTAGTGGGTCTCTGGTAAGTTAATCGGCTCAAGCACCTCACCAATCCCTGACACCCACGCATCTTGGCCTTCCACGAAAAAAGGCACATCGGCACCGAGCTGAGCACCCATAGCCCGCAGCGCCTGTAGATCATAATCCAGTCCCCAGAGGGCGTTGAGCCCAATGAGCGCAGCGGCTGCGTCGCTACTGCCCCCACCGAGCCCGGCGCCAACTGGGATGTTTTTTTCAAGACGGATATTTGCACCGGGGGTTCCAGCAGACGTATTTTGCAGTAATCGCGCAGCTCTTAAAATGAGATTGTCCTGCTCATTACCCAGATGCGCAGGGGCCGATAAGGTGATTTCTCCGCCTCTGGTTACCCGCTCAAAGGTAATCACGTCATACAAACTAATACTCCGAAACACGGACTCAAGTTCGTGATAGCCATCCGCCCTTCGACCAAGAACATGCAGAAAAAGATTCAGTTTAGCGGGCGCAAGCAGCGTCATGGGAGACCTCACTGCCATCGCTGAACCCCAATAATGATCTTCAATTCGCCATTCGTCAGTTCTGTTCTTCTCGGCATGCCAGTCTGTGTCTGCAGCACACGTCGGATCTGCCAACCCAATTGTTCAAAACCATCCTCAAATGCCAGGGAGGGCCAACGTCCATCTGCTCGGCCCTCAATCCAGGCAGGCAAGACCGCAAGCGGAACCATCAGCCCAGTCTTCGATCTTAGGGTTTCTTGCATTTGCTCGGCCGACAAAAGCTTGCCTTCAAAACGGCCTTCCGACGGCTCGCCGTTGACATAGACTACCGACACCTCACCGAGTCCCATCGACCCAAAGACACGTAAGGTCTGAAGGTCAGGCGTTAAACGCTGAAGAGAAAACGAAAGATTGGTTCGGACCCCCGTGATCGATAAGCGGCCCTCAATCTTTTCAGGCTCAGCCTCAAATTTCGATGGCTGCCCATTTGGGTTAGATTGACAACCCACCAAAAACATCAGCACGGCGAGCGCTACAGCAAAAGGCAACGAGTGCGCTGGGTTATCGATCAAGAAATCGCTTCAGTACAGCTTTGAGGTACTGACTCTCTGGATAATCAACCAGCGAGGCATTCCAAACCCGCTTAGCCTGGCGTGTCTTTCCCGATGCCCAAAGCACTTCTCCTAAGTGCGCTGCCACTTCATCATTCGGAAAAAGGTCTAAAGCGCGCTCTAGATAGATCAACGCCTCATCAAATCGCTCGAGCCGGTAGAGCACCCACCCCATGCTATCGATAAAAGCAGGTTCATCAGGCTTGAGCCTTAGCGCTTCACTGATCAGCATCAATGCTTCATCGAATCGATCGGTTTGATCTGCAAGCGTGTATCCAAGAGCGTTCATCGCATCGGCGTTCTCTGGGTCTAACTTTAGAATTTGCCGTAAATCTCGCTCTAAAATATCTAGTCGATCAAACTTCTGCCCGCTCATAGCTCTGAAATACAGTAGAGACAAGTCCTTCGGGGCTGCGGCGACCGCACGATCGAGATGCTCGAATAATGCACCTTGATCCCCAAACCTGGACAACAGCTGGCCTTCTATGAGATCGAGTTGGGGCCTGAGACCCTGATGGATTTCCTTTTTCGAAGAGAGATAGGCTCGCGCTTCGGTCATGCTCTGTGTCGAGCGAAGCAAGTCTGCGATACGGCCTTGCGCAGAGAGGAATTCGTAACCTCCTTTGACCTTACCAAACTCGCGAAGAGCCAGTGCAGCGTCTCCAGCTTGCTCGGCGACGAGACCCAAATAATACTGCGCCTGACTCTCGCGCTGGCCGGTTCTTACTAACCGCAAAAGGTGTAACCGTGCCTGCTCAAAGTCTTCGGCCTCGATGCTAAGCACCGCCATCGCGAATAACACTTCACCGTCTTCGGGTCTTTCTTCATAAAGCGCTTGATAGGCAAGCCTCGCCTCATCCAACAATTGATCTTCTAAAAGAGAGCGCGCCAATAGCAGCCGAAGACGCGCCTCCTTGGGATTTTTTAACAGCGCTGCTCTTAAAACGGTTCTTCCCTCAGCTTTTCGATTCAACTGTCCTAAAAGGTTTGCCTTCAGAATGATGAAATTTAGCTCTTCGGGCTTGAGGGTGAGCAAGGAATCGCTGACAACAAGCGCATCCTCGATGCGCCCCAAAGCCTCAAGTAATGCCGCTTGGGAAAACAGCACCTGAGGCTCAAGAGGGTTCTCCAAGAGCATGCCCTCTAAACCGGCTAAGAGCGCCTTTTGGTCCTCTGTTGCCATTCGCGAAGCGCGATAAGCAAAAAAATCGAACTGCGCTTCGCCGCCTAACCGATCGATTGCCTGCATTTGTACTAGCGCATCAACGTATCTGCCGCGTTTTACGAGCTGATCCGCTAAAAATTGACGGGCTTCAAGTGAGGTTTCGTCAGCACCAACCCAGAGTTCCGACCCCTCGAGCACAGCCTCATCGGCTTTCATATAAGCGGCGAGACGGGTAACGCGAGCGGCAACACCAGGATCGCCAGTCTTACGGGCCTCTACCAGATAGGTATCGAGCGCGAACTGATAATCCCCGCGATAGCCGGCGACTTCTGCACTCAAAAGGGCGTAAAGCGACCCCTCTGGAAAAGGACGAACCACAGGTTCAGCAATTTGCGCTTGAGTTTTGGGCGCATCCACGACAGGCACTGCATTTGCCGAACCTGCGGGCGGCGCATCGGATTGACTGACACAACCTGCCAACAAAACCGGGAGGATCGTCAGCCATACCCAGCCTCGACAACGAAATTTTAGTTGTGATTCATTCATTTTCTTGTCCACAAACCCCTGATGGCCCTAGCCTGTAGCGACGCTCTCACCCTGAGGATCGGTTTGCTTTAAACTTAGCCCTCTGAGCGCCTGATTTTCACAACGAACCAACGTACAATGGTCTCTGCTCGCCCTAGAGAACTCAGAGCTTCCCATTGTAATTTTACGAGAGAGCAAAGTCATCCGATTAGGATTGACACGAAAATACCATGAACCTCTTAGTCCTTGGCATCAATCATCAGTCAGCACCGCTCGACTTGCGAGAGTCTATCGCATTCTCCAGCGATCAGATTGATCCAGCGCTCTCAGAACTTCGCAGGCTGGCGCTTTGCGGCGAAGCGGTCATTCTCTCTACCTGTAACCGCACAGAAGTCATCACGGTTGGTGATCCCGATGGGCTGGGCGCGCTCAAGTCCTGGCTGGCAAATCACCACGGCATCCATGGGGATCTGCTGGAACCGCATTTCTATCACTTTACCGAAGCTGGCGCGGCGCGCCATATGATGCGCGTTGCCTGCGGCCTCGATTCCATGGTGCTTGGCGAACCCCAAATTCTAGGCCAGGTCAAAGCCGCTTTTGAGCAGGCAAAAGCTGCCGGCGCTGTGTCGACTCGGCTGCATCGGCTATTTCAGGCAACCTTTGAGGTCGCAAAGCAGGTCAGAACAGAGACCGAGATCGGTCAACACCTGATTTCGATGCCCGCCGCAGCCGTGCGCCTCGCTCAGAATCTGTTCACCCAACTATCTGAGTGCCACTGCCTTTTAATTGGCGTTGGAGAAATGATCCAACTTTCCGCAAAACAATTGCAAAACGCAGGCGTTACCGAACTGACCATCACCAATAGAACTGAAACCAAAGCGGCCGCTCTTGCTCAGGCTACCCAAGCTAAAACATTTCCACTCGAGCAATTAGCAGCACAGCTTGACCACTTCGACGTCATCATTTCCGCAACCGGTGCTCACGAGCCTCTGATCACAGCTGAGATGATTGAAGCAGCGCTCAAGTCGCGCCGCCACGCACCGATTTTTATGGTGGACCTGGCAGTACCGCGCGATATACACCCAGGCGTCGGTCGACTACGAGATATTTATCTTTACAGCCTCGACGATCTACAAAATATTGTCAGCGAAAATCTCGATCAACGGCGAGCTGCTGCTGCAGAAGCAGAAACGATCATCGTTGAGGCGATTGATCGGTTTATCCGCAACGAAAAAGCCAGAGCAGGACAAAACCTCGTCATTAGCTATCGCCAGCAACTCGAGGCGGTCAAGAACAAGGAGCTCGAAAGGGCCCTCGAGCGTTTGCAGCAAGGCGATGATCCCGAAGCATTGCTCACGCTATTGGCCAATCAAATCACTCAGAAGATCGCGCACTCACCCAGTGTCGAACTTCGACGTCTCATCAGTGAAGGTGATGATATTGACCTTAATAAGGCACGACGACTGCTCGGGCTCGAGCCTGAGGAACAAGAGACATGAAAGCGTCCTTAGAACGAAAACTGGAGCAGATTGTTGAACGATTTGAGGAACTGGGAGCACTCTTGAGCGACGCCAATGTTATTAACAACCAAGATCTCTTTCGCCGATATTCTCAGGAATACGCTGAGATCGAGCCAGTTGTTAACGAGTTCGGGCGCTACTCAGCCAATCTTGAGGCGCTCGCCGAAACCAAAATAATGCTCGAAGAACCCGACGATGAAATCCGGGCCCTTGCCGAGGACGAACTCCGAGAGCTACAAGAGGAATCCGAAAGGCTCGATGCTGCTCTGCAAATCCTGCTCCTTCCAAAAGATCCCAATGATGGGCACAACGTTTTCCTTGAGATCAGAGCCGGAACAGGTGGCGATGAAGCAGCAATATTCGCCGGTGATCTGCTAAAAATGTACCTTCGATATGCTGAGAGCAAAGGCTGGAAAACAGAACTGATCAACGAGCGCGAAGGCGAACATGGCGGTTACAAAGAGGTGATCGCACGCTTTGAAGGAGCCGAGGTCTATGGCCACCTCAAATTCGAATCAGGCGCGCACAGGGTGCAGCGTGTTCCTCAAACCGAGTCCCAGGGCCGAATTCATACCTCCGCCTGCACGGTTGCAGTACTTCCCGAAATAGAGTCGATTGATGCCATTGAGATCGATAAGTCCGATCTCCGTGTTGACACCTATCGCGCTAGCGGGGCCGGCGGTCAGCACGTCAACAAAACCGATTCTGCGGTTCGTCTCACGCACCTTCCCACGGGTATCGTTGTGGAATGCCAAGACGAGCGCTCCCAACATAAAAACCGTGCCCGAGCCATGAGTTTACTGCAGGCAAAATTACTCGATAAGGCCCAGAGCGAGCAAAACCAAGAGCAAGCTGAGCAGCGCAAATCTTTGGTGGGAAGTGGCGACAGGTCTGAAAAAATTAGAACCTACAACTATCCTGATGGCCGAGTGACAGACCACCGCATTAACTTAACGCTCCACCGGCTTTCGCAGGTGATTGCGGGCGAGCTCAGCGCCGTGATCGAACCGCTTCGCAGCGAACACCAGGCAGATTTGCTGACGGCGCTCAGTCAGGATCCCAGTGACCGAGACTGATTCGGTCGCGGCGATAACCGCTGCTGCCAAGCAGCTGCTCGGTGACACCGGCACACGGCTCGATGTTGAATTATTGCTGAGTCATTGTCTTGGCCTTTCGAGAACCGCGCTGCTTGCCCGATCTGATCAAAAGATCTCACCCAACCAATTTAAACTGTTTCAAGCGCTCCTTGAACAGCGTCGCGCAGGGGTCCCTCTTGCCTATCTAGTGCAGAAGCAAGCTTTTTGGAAGTCGGAGATTAACGTCACAGCAGACACTTTGATTCCGCGACCCGATACAGAACTCCTCATCGCAACCATCTTAGAACGCTGGGGCTCGCCCCACCGTACGCTCATCGATCTTGGTACGGGTTCGGGCGCAATCGCTGTTTCCCTCGCCAAGGAACGACCAAACTGGACGATCATTGGGTCTGATCATTGCAACCGCGCGCTGAGTGTCGCCCAAAGCAATGGACGCGATCTCGACAATCTCTGTTGGGTTCAAGCAGATTGGCTCACAAGCTTTGCCCAGAACAAATTCGATATCATTGTTGCCAACCCACCCTATATCGCACCCAATGACCCGCATCTTCACGCACTTCGATATGAGCCCCGTCAAGCGCTGGTTGCCGCAGACCATGGCCTTGAGGACCTTAAAACCATCATCGCTCAGGCAAAGCGCCACCTTACAAAAACAGGCCACCTACTTCTCGAGCATGGGTATAATCAACAATCGGCGGTCATTGAAGCGATGAATAACCGAGGCTGGCACTGTGAGGGTTTGCGCGACCTTTCTGGGAACCCAAGGGCTGTGCTCGGACAATTAGGCGAATCATGAAAGACGACGAACTGCTGCGTTACAGTCGACACATTCTCCTCCCCGATATCGACATAGCGGGGCAGGAGCGCTTGTTGGCATCTCACGTTGCCATCATCGGATTGGGTGGCCTTGGTAGCCCGGTCGCGCTCTACTTATCAGCCTCAGGGATCGGCACCTTGACCTTGGTTGACGATGACGACGTCGATCTTGGCAATCTCCAGCGACAAATCGTGCATTCAGAGGCTGCCGTTGGTACATCCAAAGTTGAGTCTGCCAAAACTTCGCTCTCTCAAATCAATCAAACCACAGACTGTCATCTCATTCATCGGCGGCTAGATTCGAAAGATCTGGCAACCCTCGCTGGGAACGTCGATATTATTGTTGATTGCACAGACAATTTTGAAACCCGCTTTGCCATTAATCGCGCATGCGTAGAGGCGCAGACTCCTTTGGTTTCTGGTGCGGCTATTCGTTTCGAGGGACAGCAAATGGTTTGGGATCCTAGCGTTTCAGGGAGCCCCTGCTACGCTTGCCTCTACGGTGATCAGCGCCCAACCGAGCAGAACTGCGCCACTACAGGGGTCGTAGCACCCCTCGTAGGCATTATTGGTAGCCTGCTCGCGCTTGAAACGCTAAAGCTTGTTCTTGGCATCGCTCGCGAACATACCGGGCGATTAACAACTTTTGATGCCATGACCAATCGTTGGCACAGCTTTATTTTTAAACAGCGATCAGACTGCCCTATTTGCGGTCCTGCAGATGGGCCTTAGCCTGCTGGTCGGCTTGGTAGGATGATCGAACCAACGGGCCGCTGGCGACCTGAGAGAACCCAAGTTTAAGACCTTCAACCCTGAGCGCCTCAAACTCATCGGGATGCACGTAACGATCCACTGCCAAATGATCCCGGCTTGGCTGCAAATACTGGCCAAGCGTTAACATATCAACGTCATGCGCCCGTAGATCCTCCATCACCGCGATCACCTCTTCGGTCTGTTCGCCAAGTCCAAGCATCAGTCCAGATTTAGTGATTACATCCGGGGCGACTTGCTTATAACGTTTCAGCAAATCTAGCGACCACTGATAATCGGCGCCAGGACGCGCTTTTTTATAGAGCCGAGGCACTGTCTCAAGGTTGTGATTAAAAACATCGGGGGGCGTTGCCTTAAGGATATCAAGGGCAATATCCATACGCCCTCGAAAATCGGGCACCAAGACCTCAAGGCGTGTCGAAGGATTGTGCGCTCGAACCGCGCGAATACACTCGGCGAAATGAGCCGCGCCACTGTCTTTCAGATCATCGCGATCCACCGAAGTGACAACCACATATTTGAGACCCATCTCAGCGACGGCTTCTGCGAGCTGTCGGGGTTCATCGACATCAAGGGGATTTGGTTTGCCGTGGGCCACGTCACAAAACGGGCAGCGCCGTGTGCAGATCTCGCCCATGATCATAAAAGTCGCCGTGCCATGCGAAAAACACTCTGGTAGGTTGGGGCAACTGGCTTCCTCACACACCGAGGCCAGCTTTCGGTCTCGCAAAATTCCTTTGATCCTCGCGACTTCCGGATCAGCGGAGAGCCTTACCCTAATCCAATCCGGCTTACGGAGCAGTGTCTCGCTGGGTATGACCTTTACTGGGATCCTGCGGACTTTTTCGAGTCCCCTCAGTTTTTCCCCTTGAATCAATCGGTTCTTTTTTTCAGTCACAATCGCCCTCGTTTAATTCAATCCAGTGGAGGATTCAGCTATCGGCGTCCCCAGTGTTTTTTCCGAACAAACCTCACGTTTTAGCGCTTTAATCAAACGCTCAGCCACCTGTGCGGTTGTTGTCGCCACCCCTTCTCTTACGAAATCCGTCACCTTGAGATCGTTATATCCACACGGATTTATTCGCTCAAACGGCGTTAGGTCCATGGCCACATTCACGCTCAAGCCGTGATAGCTGTATCCACGACTGATGCGAAGTCCTAGCGCGGCGATTTTCCGCGTATCAACATAAACCCCCGGCGCGCCAGAGCGGGTCTCTCCCTGCAAGCCAAATTCTTGCAAACAATTGATGACCGCCCGCTCGAGACTAGAAACCAAACCCCGTACGGTCAATTGGCGTCGCTTCACATTAAGCAATGGGTAGATGACCACTTGCCCCGGACCGTGATAGGTCACTTGCCCGCCGCGATCTGATCGAATCACCGGGACATCTCTCGGATCAAGCACATGCTCCATTTTTCCGGCTTGACCTAAGGTATAGACCGAAGGGTGCTCCACGACCCAAAACTCATCTGGGTCATCAAAGTGTCTTGCACGAGTAAACGCTTGTTGCGCCTTGAGCGCGTCCGAGTAATCGCATAAGCCCAACTGCCGAACCACTATTTCTGGGTCGGGGAGAACCATTTCAAAGCACCATCTTAATGCCTGTGATCCGCTTCAACTGCTCAAACAGTGACTGCAACTGCGCCTCACTTTCAGCACCAAACTGCACCTGAATCGATTCATAGTTACCACCAGAGCTTGGGCGATACGAAAGTTTGTCGTCATTCACACTCTCATCGAACTTCCGAAAAACGTCCAGCACCTCCCTACGGAAAGCTTCACTGCTTACGCCAATCACTCGAATCGGATAGTTACAGGGAAAGCTGATTTTAGGTGGGTTCTCCATCGATCAGAGCGCCAGGGGGTCGCCCGAAAAAGTCTCCAGTAAAAACAACTGAAAGCTATCCATGAGACCCGCAAAAAATCCAGCCGCTTTGACCCCATTAAGCGCGATTACAGGGCGCTCCAATAGAGATTCGCCATCAAGGCGAACGGTCAGCGTGCCCAATGTCTGCCCCTGAGAGATCGGCGCACGAATAATCGGCTCGAGAACGATATCTGCCTCAAGCGATCCTCTGGACCCCCGGGGTATCGTAAGGTGCACAGACTCATCGAGGCCTACAGAAAGCGATTCGTGCAATCCTCCCCAAATTCTGACTTGCCTTAAGTTTTCTAGAGGTTCATAGAGTTTAATTGACTCGTAATAGCGAAAACCGTAATTCAGTAACTTCTGCGATTCCACGGCACGCGCCCGCTCAGAGGTCGCTCCCATAACCACTGAAATTAAACGCATGTCTGCTTTTTGCGCCGAGGCAACCAGACAATAACCCGCGGCCTGAGTATGACCGGTCTTAACGCCATCAACAGAATCGTCCCTAAAAAGGAGACTATTGCGATTCGCCTGGCGAATGTCGTTATAGGAAAAATATTTCTCCTGGTAGATCTTGTAATGCTCCGGAAAATCACGGATCAACGCGGTTGCAAGCACGGACAAATCCTTTGCGGTCGTGTAATGGGATTCATCTGGCAGACCCGTCGAGTTGCGGAATTCTGAGTTTTCCATCCCTAGCCTTGCAGCCATCTGATTCATAATGTCGGCAAATGCTGTTTCGTCGCCAGCGATGAATTCAGCCATGGCTACGCTCGCATCATTACCTGATTGCACCACGATACCGCGAATCAAGTCAGAAACTTTGACCTCAGTGCCCTCCCGAATAAACATGCGAGATCCTTCAGTTTTCCAAGCTTTAACACTGATAGGAACATCATCATCCAGAGAAATCCGCCCTTGTTCAATTTCTGACGCAATAATGTAACTGGTCATAATTTTGGTCAGGCTTGCCGGAGGCAATCGCACCTCGGAATTTTGCTCAACCAATACCGCTCCAGTTGCGGCATCGAGCAAAATATGGCCCTCGGTAGCAAGTTGCGGGGGCGCTGGAATAATCACGGGCGCCGCTGACAAGGACATGGAAAACAAACTGAATAAGATTGCGAGGGAAACTTTCATGATGCTTTGAGTCCTATCGGGGAGCACAACTGAACAATCAATTTTACTGACAACGAGTCCGAAGCGCTAATTTGCGACGACTTTAACGGGTTTTGACAGTCCCATCTGCGACAGAATTGTTGAAATCATAGTCTCTCGATTTGTATTGAGGATGGGGCCTATCCAAACCTTGTGAAGCTTCACTTCAGCTTCGAGCTCACTCTCTAACACTCGAACCGTGGCATTGAGGCGCTGCAACATAAAAGTCGTCTCAATATCTTGTTTCAGCTTTAAGGCGCTACTTTTAGCCTGAAAAGCCCCAGCTTGCAGGTAGATATTTGGAGTTTTCTTCGGCAACACGCCGTCATTCGGGTAATTCAGCGCATCCAACGCCTCAACAACGACAGGTGCAGTACCCTGACCTGAAAAGCCCAACGCTTTGGCTGCAGCAAATGACAAGTCAATGATCCGGTCATCATGAAAAGGACCTCTGTCGTTAATTCGAAGCTCTATTTTTTGGCCATTATCTAAATTCGTCACTCGGACCATTGTTGGGATCGGCAAGGTTTTGTGTGCAGCCGATATGCCATTCATATCAAAGGTTTCCCCATTAGACGTTTTACGGCCCTGAAATTTTTCTCCGTACCAGGACGCGATGCCAACTTCCCGATAGCCTCGACTGGACTCATCTACAACGTATCGATCGCCATAGACTTCGTAGGGACTGTTCCATGGAGGTCTCGGGCCTGTTTCAGATTGATCACCGTCTTTAACGACTGGGGGTGTTTGCTCTGCACTCGCTTCATCGGAACCAAGCATATCGTTTTGAGCTTGCGCCGATCCTAGATCGCCTTCACCGATATCCCCACTATCCGGAGCCGGTGCTTGGTCAAGGCCAGGCTGCTCGGATACAGCCATTTCTCCTTCACTGTTTTGGCGCATCGCATCGGACATCGCAGCAACCATCTGACGGCCATCAAACTGGCACCCTGCAAGCAAAAATATCAGCCATCCTTGACGACCTAGGCTCAGAATACGATCGCTTCGCCTGACCAAATAAGCCCTCACTGCTTACTTCCTTTTCTGAGCTGCTCGCTCAATTGGTAGATGGCCATTGCGTAGAGACGACTGTGGTTATAGCGAGTAATGGCATAAAAATTCGGATATCCCAACCAGTACTCCGATCCGGCTTTGCCCTCAAACCTGAGCGGGTTCAACAACACCCCAGGCTCAATATCGCCCAATAACGATGGTTCAACCCCATAATCAATCAAGACCGCAGCGCTCAAATGCGGCTTCAGCTGCTTATTGAGTAAAGCCTCAGGAATATCATTCGGGGAAGCAATTTCCCTCAAAACTGGCTTAGCCGGCTCCCAGCCATGCACCGACAGATAATTGGCAATACTCGCGATGGCGTCTGCAGGCTCATCCCAAATGTCGATGAACGCATCATCGTTGAAATCGACCGCATAAGCGCGATAACTGCTGGGTATAAACTGACCATAGCCCATCGCGCCAGCATAGGAGCCCAGCAAATCAACAACCGACTTGTCCTGTTCTCGAGCGAGAAGAAAAAGTTCACGGAGTTCTTTTTTAAAAAATTTGGCACGGGGCGGATAATCAAATGCGAGCGTCGATAGTGCATCAATCACACGATAACTACCTTTATTACGCCCATACGAAGTCTCAACCCCCAAGATCGCTAATATGGTCCAGCGATCAACCCCCCAACGGGCCTCAGCTTTTGTAAACAGCTCACGGTGAGATGCCTCAAAAGCAAGGCCTTGGCGAAATCGTCGATCCGTCAAGAAAATATCTTGATAACCATCCCATTTCAGCACGCGCTCTGCGGGTCTCGAAATCGCGTCGATAATCGACTGTTTGTAGCGCGCTTGCTGAAAGACGCTTTGAAGCACTTCAGCATCGAAACCATCATTGACCCTGAGCTCGCTGATGAACTGCTGAACTTCTGGCCTTTCCGCGTAATCAGCGCGAGCAGATGCCATCACGATCCACACTATGGCAAAGGCGGACAACAAAACTCGTAAGAT
The DNA here is from genome assembly GCA_938017975.1 of uncultured Pseudomonadales bacterium. GTDB lineage: Bacteria > Pseudomonadota > Gammaproteobacteria > Pseudomonadales > Azotimanducaceae > UBA9926. The sequence goes on from CALIKQ010000027.1 coordinate 12,665, forward strand.
CAGAATGCGTTTATGTCTCATGTGTAAACCGTTATCTTCATGACAGCGTAATTCTGCGATGACTGTGAATCGACATCATTAAGCCAAAACCTGCAAACAGGGTGAGCAAGGAAGTGCCGCCATAGCTCACCAGCGGTAGCGGCACGCCTACAACTGGCAGGATACCCGAGACCATCCCAATATTCACGAACACGTAGACCGAAAACGTAAACGTGATGCTTCCACACAGTAGTCGCCCAAAAGTATCCTGCGCATTGAGGGAAATCAGCAATCCTCGAAGAATTAATAATCCGTAGCCGAGCAGCAAAGACACAACGCCAATGAAACCCAACTCTTCTGCCAGCACCGCGATAATAAAATCGGTCTGGCTCTCGGGCAAAAAGTCGAGGTGCGCTTGAGTGCCATTAAACAAACCCTTACCCGAAAATCCGCCAGAGCCTATGGCTATTTTGGACTGTATGATGTTCCACCCCGCACCCAAAGGATCCCTCTCAGGATCGAGCAACGTCAAAATTCGCTGCCGCTGATAGTCTCTAATCAGGAACCAGAGCACCGGAGCCGCCGCAACAAGACTGAGACCACTCCAAACAAAATAACGCCATGGGAGCCCAGCCAACAACAAAAGAATCAGACCGGATGCTGCAACGATCAGGGCCGTGCCAAGATCAGGCTGGCCATAAATCAAGGCGGCGGGCAGCAGAAAAAGCACGCAACTGATGGCGATATACTTCGGCTTCGGCGGCAGGTGACGGTCGTTAAAATACCAGGCCAATACGAGCGGTAGAAAAATTTTCATTAATTCAGAGGGTTGAAAGTTAATCAGACCCGGGATCCGTAACCAACGCTTTGATCCGTTGACTTCGGTTCCGAAGGGGTAGGTCAATATCAGCAGCACCAGGCCAACAAGATAGAGCCAGGGGGCAAGCCTGAGATAAAAATGGGGTGGAAATTGCGCGAGCACTACCATCAGACCAAAGCCAATCGCGAAACGCACAAGCTGAGCTCTGAGAACCTCAACTTGCCCATCTGCCGCGCTGAAGAGAACCACTAGACCAAAACTGACAATACCCGCAATGACAATCAACAACAGGGGATCAAGATTAAACCAATTAAACGCTCTCGCCCTCCCTCCAAACCCTGGCTGCCAGTTCGGCAATTGCCTGACAAAATCATCGCTCATCGAGCACCGCCTCCCGCCAGCTTCAGGTCGACTCCGACACCACGCTCAAGCAAATAGTAATCAAGTATCTCCCGGGCAACCGGGGCGGCAAACTCACTACCGCCGCCACCATTTTCAATAAGCACAGCCAAAGCAATCTTTGGCGCGTCGACTGGAGCAAACGCGATAAACCAAGCATGCTTTCTTTGCCGCTCATCGATTAATTCTTCGTCATAAACCTCGCCCTGCCTGATCTCTACAACCTGAGCGGTACCTGACTTACCCGCCATCCGGTACGGAATATCTCTGCCAATATAGGACCAAGCTGTACCGTTTTCGCCAAATTGTTGATTACCTCGATGAACGACCTTCTCCATCGCGCCGATAATCGGGTCCCAGACGCGGTCTGGCAACCGTCTATCACCAGAGGGTAGAAGACCCGGCAAGGTCTCGATTGTTCGATTTTTTGCCATTCTCGGCATCACCCACCGACCCCGATTGGCAAGCATCGCGGCTCCCGCAGCCATTTGCAGCGGCGTCACCAACATATCTCCGTGACCGATGCCTAAATTAACCGTATCGCCAGGATACCAAGGCAACTTTCGGGCTTGACGCTTCCAGGCTCGACTTGGCAGCAAGCCCTCATTGGCTTCGGGCAAGTCGAACACAGTGACCTGACCGAGACCAAATTGCTGAAGGCCTGTTGAGAGCCTATCAATTCCAAGGCGCACCGCCAGATCATAAAAATAAACATTGCATGATCGATAAATGGCTTTCTCGAGATTGACTCGGCCATGCCCGCCGGCATCAGTTTTTGTCCAGTTCCAGTCCCGGTAAAGCCGCTCATTATCGGGTAATTGATACCAGCCCTGATCATCGATGGCATCTGTCGCGTTAATCACATTGGCGCCCAAACCAATCAAACCGATGAAAGGTTTTAAGGTGGACCCCGGCTGATACTGCCCCTGAAGCGCACGATTAAATAAAGGCGCATCCTCTGACTCCCGGAGCGCATCATAGTCACGATAAGAGATGCCCTGAACGAAAAGATTTGGATCATAAGAGGGTTGGCTGAGAAGCGCTAGAATACCTCCAGATTCGGGTTCAATTGCCACCACTGAGCCCCGTCGATCACCAAGCGCGCGCGCGGCAGCCGCCTGCAGCCCAGCATGCAAGTGCAGCGTTAGGTCTAAGCCGTTACTCGGCTTTTCCGACTCAACAATACGCATTTGCCGCCCTCGCGCATTGACTTCAACTCTGTCGTATCCAACCTCACCCAACAAAGACGACTCGTAAAATCGCTCTACACCCAACTTCCCAATATGGTCGGTCCCCAAATAACGTGATGCGTCCAACGACTTTGAATCTTGATCATTGATTCGCCGCACCGAACCTACCGCGTGGGCCATTAGCTCGCCTTTTGGGTAATAACGAACCAATTTAGCCTCGACGGAAAAACCGGGGAATCGACTGCGGTTTGCCTCGAATCTCGCAACCGCTTCATCCGATAAATTGAGGAGTACTGGAACCGGTTCAAATGCACGCGCCCGGCGCTTGAGCAATCGTCTGAAATACGCCTCAGATTCCTCACTGATTTCGACGATTTGGCGCAAACCCTCTAAACTCAAATCAACATCCACAACTTGCTCTGGAATCAGGACCAAATCCCTGGAGGGCCGATTTTGGGCCAGAAGCTCACCCTGGGTATCGAAGATACGGCCCCGGACCGGAGAGCGAGCCACTACTTGGATTCGATTATTTTCTGAACGCGCAACCGAGTCTGCAAATTCAAAGACCTGCAAATAGCCCACCCGAGCGATCAACAGTAAAAACAAAAGCGCAACAACCACTGCCCCAAAGGCCGATCGATCGACATAGATCTGGCTTTCTTGTCGATGGTCCTTTAGAGCGAGCGCTTCAGCCATGACTATTTATGATAAGGATGATTTTTGAAAATGGTCCAAGCTCGATAAAGTTGCTCGGCGATCATGACCCGAACCAGAAAGTGTGGGAACGTCATCTCAGATAGACTTAACGTTAAATTGGCGCGGGATAAACAGTCTTTTGACAATCCGTCTGGTCCCCCTATCATCAACTGTACCCAAGGATAGATTGGCAACCATTCGGCTAATTTTTCTGAAAGCATTTCGGTAGATAGATGACGGCCTGATTTGTCCAAAGCAATCACGAAGGCACCATCCTTGATTTGACGCATCATCGCTTCTCCCTCGATCCGCTGATACGCCTCGACCTGACCGTTCTTAGACCGCTTCGCATTCAAGCATTCAGTCAAAATCAACTGGCACTCAGATGGCATCCGGCTTTGGTAGACGCTAAAGCCTGCGCTGACCCAATCCGGCGGGCGCGTACCGGCAGCAAGCAATTCAAGCTTCACTGAACTGTCTCATCTCCGACTCTCGTAGGAGATAAGCTCCACAAACTTTCCAAATCATAAAGGTCTCTGGTTTCCTCCAACATGACGTGCACAATCACGTCGGCTAGATCTACCAAAACCCAATCACCTTCGTCTTCACCTTCGACCCCTAGAGGCATAATTCCCTCATGCTTAGCAGCCTCAACAACATTGGCGGCCAGCGCTTTTACCTGCCGGGCCGACTGGCCCGTTGCGACCACCATGACATCTGCGATATCAGTCTGGTCTCGCACATCCAGCGTGACAAGGTTTTGGGCTTTAATGTCCTCAAGAGCGGACACTGCCAATTGGGTTAATTCTTCAACATTCATTGGGGTATTCCCTCATCGCCGGTTGATCGGTAAAGGTTTTGCTCTGATATAAAGCGAGCAACTTCTGGGTTGATCAGGCCAGTCATCGCATCACCGCGCCGAAGTCGAGCCCGCACCTCTGAAGATGAGATCTCAACCGCCGGATTTTCTACATAATAAACAAACCCACGAGAGGCTGCCTTCAATTCATCGATTGTACGCACCCGATGATTTGCTTCGAACACACGCAGCTCGGGCGGAAAGGCCTTCGCGCTGACCCTATGACAAACGACGATGTGCGTGAGGCTCAGCAAGTTTTGCCACTCATGCCATGTGGGCAAGTCCAAGTAAGCATCCATTCCTAAAATGAAATAGAGATTTTCTGATTCACCCAGTTTCTCCCGCAGAATCCTCATCGTCTCAAAAGTGTAGGAAATAGAGTCCCGAACAAGCTCTAAATCATCAACAACCAGGCCTGGATGATTGCGAATGGCCAGCTCCAACATTCTGAGCCTCTGTTTCGGGGAGGCAACCAAGCTTGACTTGTGCGCAGGAACACCAACCGGCACCAGACACACCCTCGCACCCAGGGATTCTGAGATTGTCTCTGCGATCGAAATGTGGCCTTGATGAACAGGATCGAAACTACCTCCCAACACCGCGAAGTCGCGTTGGGATGAGATCATCCGCGGATCTGCCCCTGCCCGAATACCACATATTTTTCGCTGGTTAATCCTTCTAATCCGACAGGACCTCTGGCATGCAATTTATCGGTAGAAATACCAATTTCCGCGCCCAGACCATATTCGAAGCCATCGGCAAATCGAGTCGATGCGTTCACCATCACAGAGCTTGAATCAACTTCTCGCATAAATTTTTGGGTATCGGCCAAACGCTGAGTCACGATAGTATCGGTGTGATTAGAACCATGCTCATTGATGTGTCGAATTGCGTCATCAATATCGTCGACAATTTTAAGCGCCAGCACTGGCCCTAGGTATTCGGTGGACCAATCCGAACTACTTGCTGGCACCACGCCGCTCTGTTGGATTACCTGCTCTAGTGTTCGCTGGCATGCTCTGACTTCCACCCCTTCAGCAACCAGTCGAATGATGACGTCACTGACGAAACTTGCTGGCAGCGCCTTGTGAATCAGTAAAGTCTCAAGTGCATTACAAACAGCATAACGCTGAGTTTTAGAATTCATAACCAGCGATTCCGCCATCGTGAGGTCTGCATCATCATTGACGAACAGATGGCAGTTACCGTCAAGATGTTTGAGTATTGGAATTCTCGTCTCTTTTGCGACTCGCTCAATTAAACTCTTTCCACCACGAGGAATAATCATGTCGACGTGTTCATCTAGTGCAAGCAGAGCGCCAACAGCAGCTCTATCCGTCGTTGCGATCAGTTGCACCCAGTCAGGGTCAAGGTCTGCCGCTTTTAATCCGTCAGAGATACAGGAAAACAGTGCGCGATTAGTATGAATGCACTCCGAACCGCCGCGCAAAATCACAGCGTTCCCTGATTTTATACATAAACCCGCGGCATCGATTGTCACATTCGGTCGCGATTCATAAATCATCCCGATCACGCCGATAGGTGTGCGCATTTTGCCGATTTCCAACCCGTTGGGACGCGCCGCCATTTGACTGATTTTCCCGACCGGATCCTCAAGGGCGCAGATCTGCTGCAATCCTTCGCTCATCGCTTGTATCCCCGACTTGGTCAAGATCAAACGGTCAAGGCTGGCGGCATCCAAGTTGGAGGCTCGAGCCGCCTCAAGGTCTTTTGCGTTAGCCGCGATCAAATCGTCAGAGGCATTGACGAGATGTTGTGCGATTTCATCGAGACCACGATTCTTTTGAGCCGTGCTTGCTCGACGAGCACCGGCCGACGCAAGCTTTGCTTGCACCCCAATCTTTTTTATCTCAGCCTCGATACCCATCGCTTTGTCTCTTTTTTACCGGTTCATTATACATACTCAACCCTGGCAATGATCCTGGAGACTGGTCAAAACACTTTAAAATAAGGTCTCTGAGATCAAGGCCTCTGTTTCAAGGCGCCGGTTGTAAGACCCTCAAAATTAAGAACCTCAAACCCTAGACGCCTTGGGCCTCAGCGCTCGCCTGCATCTGATCCAGCAGCTTTTCAAGGTGGCTCAGTCGAGTCACGGGATCATTAATTTCTAACATGCGTTGGCGCACCGCGTTTTTTAAAGGGAGTAGTTCAGCCAGTCGTCCGCCAAGATCGGCGAGGTGCCCGTAACCCATCTTCTTTGCTTCTGGGGCGACCGCGGGATGGGACAACAGATGCTCAAGAACATCCACCATGGATTCGTCCTCTGGTCCGGTGGCGATGACTGGCTCGAGTGCAAGCAACATCACCTCGCCGAAGAGCGCGCGATCATCACCTTCGTAAGTATTAAGCACCTTGAATTTACGCTCAGCAATGAGTGTAACCTTCAGACTGCCGGCCTCATCTTGATCGAAATCGAGCACACGACAAAGACAGCCCACCCTTGCAATATTTGGCGCGCTACGGCCAAGGATCGTCAATTGGCGAGCATCTTCCTCGGCAAGTACTAGTCCAATTCCAGTATCGAATTTAGTCGATCTAGCGACGACATCCAGGTGTCTCGCTTCTATGATTGGCAGGCTGACGACACCTCCAGGAAACAGCACCGCTTGCAGCGGGAAGAGCGGGATATCTTGGGTTTTCATTGCGCGGTGAACGGAAATCCGAAGCTCTGAATAGTCACGATCAACCCGCCCTCACGCCTGAGCATCGGTTCTGTTGCAATGGCGGTGGTACCAACAAGGATATTTTCAGCGCCCGAGACTCGATTATCAAAAAGGGATGTCATCGTCAAAATCATCAGAGGGTGGAGGACCAAAGTCATCAGCCGGACGGCTGCCACCGCTGGATGCGCCACCACCATTATTGAAACTTTGACCACCACCGCCGTCCATACCGGATCGGCCATCCAGCATTTGCATTTCACCGGCGACAATTTCTGTCGTGTAGTGCTTCTGGCCCTCACGCTCCCACTCACGGGTTCGCAGTTCGCCTTCAAGGTAAACTTTCGAACCACGCTTTAGATATTCGCTGGCAATCTCTGCCAATCGATTAAAAAACACCACCCGATGCCATTCTGTTCTCTCTTTTTGCTCTCCAGATTCTCGGTCCCGCCAAGACTTAGAAGTTGCAACTGAAACATTTGTCACCGCACCACCGGAAGGCAAATATCGGGTCTCTGGGTCTCTACCAAGATTCCCCACGATAATGACTTTATTGATACCTCTTGCCATAACGACTCCTATTCATCGGCAGGCGATGGTTAATAACCCTGATGTTGTCCTGGCCAAAGCTCGAATAACATGACACCCAGCTATGAGCTTTGACAGCAGGTTGTTCGACACAATAATAACCGCTTCGAGCCCTGTTGGGCAGAGGAATTGATCAATTCGCAAGCCTACCAGTCGCGATTGCATTCCTGCTGGGATACCGCGAGCGCCATCTGTTCAATTTTGCTCAAATTTCTGCGCTTCGACGGAGATAACTCAATTCGAACCGTTCATCTTCATACTGTCTTTTTTTCGATTGCTCCTCGAAACAACAATATCGCCATCCAGAAACCAACCAATGCGATATTTGCCAAAACCAATGTTGTTATGTCACTCGAGGCTAGGAGTAATCCACCCAAGCTACCGCCAGCAAAGATCCCTAGAAATTGTGCTGAAGAGTACGCGCCCATAGCTGCGCCCCGATGTGCTTCACTCGCAAACTGCGATACAAGCGTCGGTAGCGTCGCTTCTAAGTAGTTGAACCCGACAAAGAAAATCAACAACGCGAACAGAAACGGCAGCAAAGAACCCGATACGGCCATCGTCACCACCGAGGCTCCGATCATCAAAACAGCCGGCGATAGCTGGGTCATTAATCGAGTCGAACCTCGGAATTTGAAAATTAACGGCAACATGAGGAAGAACGAACCGACCAAAAGGCCTAAATACACCCAGGCGTGATCTTCCATGAGTAATCCAAATTCCTCGAGCAAGGCTGGAATCACTACAAAGCCCGCCATCAACAAAAAATGATTCATGAAGATACTGAGATTCAAAGTCTGCAGTGCACCATCTCGGAGAACCTGCGAGACACCGCCGCTGCTGCGCACCTGCCGGTGTTCAACATCCTGCTCTGGCAACAAAAACACCACCAAAACCAAAGCCGCAAAACCCGTCGCGGCAGCAAGAAAAAACAACGCCGCCAAACCTCCAAACTGGTACAACAAGGGCCCAACGACGAGTGAAAACCCGAAAGCCATACCAATCCCGCCGCCAATCATCGCCATTGCTCGCGCTCTGTATTCAAGCCGTAAACCGTCCCCAACCACAGCCAATAAAACGCCGGCGATCGCTCCAGAACCCTGTAGCGCACGCCCTAGGATCACCAGTTCTACCCGTTCGGCCATACCCGCGATCAAACTTCCAACAATAAAAATAAACAGCCCGCCTATCAAAATCGGTTTCCTACCAAAGCGATCAGAAAGTGCCCCCAATGGAATCTGCAAGACTGCTTGAAACAAGCCATAGATCCCTAGGGTCAAGCCGATAACCGCAGGGCCACTGTCAAATAGATCGGCTGCGGCAAGCGCGAATACCGGCAGAATACTAAATAGCCCCAACATCCTGACGAAGTATAAAAGGCCCACAATCAAGGCAGTGCGGCGCTCTTGTGAATTCATGGATTACACCTAAAGAAGATCTGATCTTTGCGAAATGACGAACAAACACTTAGTATCGCTAACAGCACAAAACAGGCACCCTAGCAGCACGCCATAGACGGTTGGCTGCAACACACCTACGTTCCTGCGATTGATATTTCGACGAGGCGGTGGATCATAACAGGGTTTATGTCGCCTAGCATCAGCAGCCTTAGGCGAGCGATGCAACCTAGATCAAAATGCTCACTGATTGAGACTCGGACCCGCGACAATGCTCAAGAAACACATCGCCATTCGAGGCGCTAGAACACACAACCTTAAGGATATAGATCTCGACATTCCTAGAGACTCCTTGACCGTCATCACAGGGCTCTCTGGATCGGGAAAGTCTTCCCTCGCTTTTGACACCCTATACGCGGAGGGTCAAAGACGCTACGTCGAGAGCCTATCGACCTACGCCCGTCAGTTTCTAGCGATTATGGAAAAGCCCGATGTTGATCATATCGAAGGGCTATCACCCGCAATCTCCATCGAGCAGAAATCAACGAACCACAACCCTCGATCAACTGTCGGCACAACCACCGAGATTGCGGATTACTTGAGACTGCTCTTTGCGAGGGTCGGTTTACCCCATTGCCCCATCCATCAACAGCCTCTCAAAGCGCAAACAGTCGCTCAAATGGTCGATCAAGTCTTGGCATGCAAGCCTGAAACCCGGCTCATGATTCTTGCGCCGATTGTCCAAGATAAGAAAGGCGAGCATCAACAGATTTTGAAAGGCCTCTCTGCCCAGGGTTTCGTCAGAGCCAGGATCGACGGACTCGTTGCTGATTTAGATGATTTACCGGATCTCGACAGAAATAAGAGACACACCATTGAGATCGTGGTGGATCGATTCAGCGTACGGGCCGATCTTGCAACGCGCTTGGCTGACTCCTTCGAAACCGCGATCAAAGCCTCCGATGGACTAGCGTTGGTTGCACAAATCGATGACCCCACCGCTTCAGATCAGCTTTTTTCGGCCAATTATGCTTGCGCGAGTTGCGGATATTCCATGCCCAAACTAGAGCCCAGGCTGTTTTCTTTTAACAATCCTAGAGGTGCCTGTACCGGCTGTGACGGGCTCGGCACCAAGCAGATCTTTGACCCAGAGTTCATTGTCAAAGATCCGAGCCTCGCTATTTCTGAAGGCGCGATCGCGGGTTGGGACCGACAACACGTCTACTATTATCAGCTGCTTGAGTCGGTTGCATTGCACTACGGTTTCTCGCTTGATCAACCTTTCAGCACTCTGAGCGAACCGCACCAATACGCGGTGCTGTATGGCAGCGGCGATACCGAAATCTCCTTTTACTATGCTGATCAGACGGGCGAGCGGGTCACCAGGTCACACCGATTCGAAGGGATTATCCCCAATCTCGCGCGCCGCTACGATGAGACCGAATCCCAGACTGTCAAAGATCAGTTGGGGCAGTGGCTTCACGAGCGCCCTTGCAGCGCATGTAACGGCGAACGACTCAATCCAGGGGCGCTGGCGGTTCTTGTCCAGAATCGAAATTATGCAGAAATTTCCAACCTCAGCATTATGGAGGCGTTTAAATACCTCGATGGTTTAAATCTTCCAAGCCAGCAAGCTGAAATTGCTCACAAAATAGTCGGTGAAATAAAAGCGCGACTAGGCTTTCTCATTGATGTGGGCCTTAACTATCTTTCACTAGCAAGACCTGCAAACACGCTCTCTGGCGGCGAGGCCCAGCGAATTCGGTTGGCCAGTCAAATCGGCGCAGGGCTGGTCGGCGTCATGTATATTCTCGATGAACCCTCAATCGGTCTCCATCAACGAGACAATGAGCGCCTGCTAGGCACTCTGACGCGTTTGCGAGACTTAGGAAACACCGTCATTGTTGTCGAACATGATGAGGAAGCGATCAGAGCCGCTGACTTTATCGTCGATATCGGGCCTGGCGCTGGAGAACTTGGAGGTCAAGTGATTCAGGCCGGTAGCGTTGATGATATCCTGCAATGCCCCGAGTCGATTACCGGGCAATATCTGTCAGGCGCGCGCATGATTGACGTGCCCGCAAAGCGCATTCCGCCGCAACCAGATCGATGGCTCACCGTAACCGGCGCCACCGGCAATAATCTTAAGGCCGTAGATTTATCCTTACCTCTGGGCCTCATGACCTGTATCACCGGAGTTTCAGGTTCAGGGAAATCAACTCTGATCAATCAGACCTTATACCCCTTAGCCGCCACAGCGCTCAACGGGGCAACAACGCTTGAGGCCGCTCCTCATCTGGATGTTCAAGGATTGGATCAGCTCGACAAGGTCGTTGAAATTAGTCAAAGCCCGATCGGAAGAACACCTCGATCGAATCCAGCGACTTACACCAATATATTCTCGGCGATTCGCGATTTGTTCGCTGCCACTCCCGAAGCCCGCTCGCGAGGATACAAAGCCGGACGCTTTAGTTTTAATGTTAAGGGCGGACGCTGTGAGGCTTGCCAAGGTGACGGGCTGATCAAAGTCGAGATGCATTTCCTCGCTGATATTTACGTTCAATGTGATGAGTGTGAAGGCAAACGCTACAACCGGGAAACGTTGGAAATTCGCTATAAGGGACAGTCCATCGATGCGGTTCTCAATATGACGGTTGACGAAGCACTGCCCTTTTTGAGCGCCGTTCCGGTCATTGAGCGCCGGTTACGCACCCTGATCGATGTCGGCTTGGGATACATCAGACTTGGCCAAAGCGCCACGACCCTGTCAGGCGGCGAAGCCCAACGTGTAAAGCTGGCCAGAGAGCTGGCAAAAACCGACACCGGGCAGACCCTTTATATTTTGGACGAGCCAACCACCGGGTTACATTTTTTTGATATTGAGCAACTCCTCAAAGTGATTCATCGGCTGAGGAGCCGAGGCAACACGCTCATCGTGATCGAGCACAATCTCGATGTCATAAAAACAGCAGATTGGGTCGTCGATCTCGGGCCTGAGGGTGGCGACGGTGGCGGACAAATCATCAGCACTGGTACTCCCGAAGATGTCGCCAATGATGACCGTTCCACGACTGGTCGTTTCCTGAAGTTGGTTTTGGATGCTGCAAAGCCTGCTGCACGAGCTGCCAGCTAACCATTCATTTGCAGTAGGCTTGCCGGTTGCAAGATTTCCCGGTCACGCCATTGCGGCGGTCTCGAATTCAGTGGCCTCGAGCAGGTTGCCCAGCTAGTCTGCGCGCACCCACAGCGCGTCGATTCAGATCAAATCGTTCAAACTGCTGCCTGTACAGCATCGAGTGCAACCCCACGATTAATCGGCGCATTACTGCTTGAGAGTACCGCTTCTAATGCACTGACGCACAGCAGAACATTCTCTGGACGACTGGCATAACCCATTAATCCAATACGCCATACCTTGCCAGCCAGCACACCCAGCCCTGCACCAATCTCAAGGTTATACTCCTTCAATAGCCGAGCGCGGACCAGCGCTTCATCAACGCCTTCTGGGACTTCTACGAGGTTGAGCTGAGGGAGCCGTTCGGATTCTGGAACGAAAAACTTCAAGCCCATTGCCTCAAGACCAGCCTTAAGCGCATCGTGATTACGCGCATGCCGAGCCCAAGCTGCAGGCAATCCCTCATCCATGGCGATCAGCAAAGCCTCATGGAGCCCATAGAGCGCGTTGACCGGCGCTGTATGATGATAAGCGCGGGTTGTTCCTTTGCCCCAATACCCCATGACTAAATTCATATCTAAAAACCAAGACTTCACCGCTGAGGCGCGGTTTTGCGTCACCTCGACAGCGCGCTCCGACATCGTAAAAGGCGATAATCCAGGCGCACAGGACAAGCACTTTTGCGTGCCGCTATAGACCACATCGGCGCCCCAGCCATCAACGTTCACTTCACAACCTAATAATGACGTAACACAATCAACAATCGTTAGGCATCCGGCGCCTTGGGCAAGCTTGCAAAGGGCTGCAGCATCGGAGCGCACCCCCGTTGACGTTTCCGCATGAACAAAACCGACAATCTTCGCGTCTGGATGCTCCTGCAGTGCTAGACGCAGCTGTTCAGGATCAATCGCGCGACCCCAGTCTGTCTGTAAAAGCACCAATTCGCCGCCAAACCGCGTGACGTTTTCGGCCATTCTTCCGCCAAAAACACCGTTTTGAAGAATAATGACTTTATCCCCCGGCTCTACAAGGTTCGCGAAGCTCGCTTCCATTCCCGCACTGCCCGGGGCAGATAAGGGTATCGTGAGTTCATTTTTTGTTTGAAACAAACTTTGAAGGAGCACCTTTATCTCGTCCATTAGGCGGATAAATTCAGGGTCCAAGTGTCCGATGGTCGGTCTAGCCATCGCGGTGAGAATTCGTGGATGAACATCCGACGGGCCAGGGCCCATCAACGTTCTAGGGATTGGGGAAAACGGTACAAACATAAGCGGTTCCTGTATTTGGGGCGCGAAGACCCTATAAAAATTCCACGCCATAATGCAAAAAGGCCGGATAAGCCGGCCCTTGCATCAACTGCTACTATCTAGCTGTTGTCATCTTTTATATCGTCACCAGAATCTTCTGCACTTTCATCTGCAGCGTCCTCAATATCGTCAAGATCTTCATCATCAGAGATAACGCGGTCAACCAATTCGATATAGGCCATTGGAGCTGCATCACCAGCTCTAAATCCCGCTTTCAAAATCCGAGTATAGCCTCCAGGACGATCCTGAAACCGAGGCCCAAGATCGGAGAAGAGCTTTCCGACCACCGCTTTGTTGCCAACTCTTGCAAAAGCCAGCCTCCGGTTCGCGACGGAGTCTTCTTTGGCAAGCGTGATCAATGGCTCGGCAAATCTCCGCAATTCCTTTGCCTTGGGAACAGTCGTCTTAATAACCTCGTGCTCGACCAAAGAACACGTCATGTTCTTAAACATCGCCTTTCTATGCGAGGCATTACGGTTAAGCTGCTTTCCACTTTTTCTGTGACGCATGGTAATTCCTAATCTAACTCAGTTCGAACGTGTCCGAACGCTGGTTTATCCAAGTAAACGGTCGTCCCCTCGAAGACTCATGGGCGGCCAGTTCTCAAGACGCATGCCCAACGACAACCCACGAGATGCGAGCACATCTTTGATTTCGGTCAGCGACTTCTTACCCAAATTGGGTGTTTTCAACAGCTCTACTTCGGTCCGACGAATCAGGTCACCGATGTAGTAGATATTTTCGGCTTTCAAACAGTTCGCGGACCGCACGGTGAGCTCTAAATCATCTACCGGCCGGAGCAAGATAGGATCGATTTCCTCTTCCATCTGCTTTTCTTCCGGGAAATCGCTACTCTCTAAGTCGACAAAAACCGCAACTTGCTGCTGGAGGATCGTCGCTGCGCGGCGGATAGCTTCCTCAGGATCGATTGTGCCATTCGTTTCTAAATCGATGATCAGCTTATCTAGGTCGGTGCGTTGCTCAACGCGCGCACTGTCTACCTTATACGCGACTCGCCTAACCGGGCTATAGGAAGCATCGAGCAAGAGGCTACCAATAATGCGGCCTGAATCCTCTTCATCCGTGGCAGCATCAGCAGGCTCGTAGCCTCTGCCACGACCCACTTTGGCCCTGAGCGCGAGCTTGCCCGCGCTGTTGAGCGTCGCAATCACATGATCAGGATTTGCGATCTCTACATCATGATCCAAAAGAAAATCACCTGCGGTTACAACGCCGGGTCCTTCTTTCGTCAACGACAATTCAGCCTCATCAGCGGTATTAAGCTTGACGGCGACACCTTTAAGGTTGAGCAACATTTCAATCACGTCTTCTTCAACACCTTCGATCGCACTGTACTCATGCAGAACGCCGTCAATTTCCACCTCAGTGATCGCGCATCCGGGCATGCTAGAAAGCAAAATTCTGCGCAAGGCATTGCCCAATGTATGACCGAAACCACGCTCAAGCGGCTCAAGCACGACTTGTGCCCGGGTGTTACTCACCTGATCAACCTGGATATGCTTGGGCGTTAAAAACTCTAATGACGAATGAGGCATACCTTATCCTTCCTTAATCTAAATAATTTTTACCGCTTACTTGGAGTAGAGCTCGACGATCAAATTTTCATTGATTTCTGTCGGTAGCTCATCGCGCTCTGGATAAGCCTTAAACACGCCTTCTAATCGGTCGACATTGACTTCTACCCAATCCACCGATGATCGCTGAGCTGCTAGGTTCAGCGCCCCTTGAATTCTCAGCTGACTCTTCGCTTTCTCACGAATCGTTATGGTGTCCCCTGCCTCGACCTGATAAGACGGGATATTAACCAACTGCCCATTCACCAAGATCGACTTGTGCGATACCAGCTGCCTGGATTCGGCGCGCGTGCACCCGAATCCCATTCGGTAGACAACGTTATCCAACCGGCGCTCTAGTATCCGAAGCAAGTTTTCACCGGTAGCGCCTTTTTGACGATCCGCTTTTTTGTAGTAATTTCGGAATTGCTTCTCTAAAACACCATAGATACGACGCACTTTCTGCTTCTCTCGTAACTGCACACCATAATCTGTCGCGCGCGCGCGACGGTGTCCGTGCATACCAGGAGCTGTTTCGATGCGACACTTAGATTCAATAGGTCTGACACCGCTCTTAAGAAACAGATCAGTGCCTTCTCTTCTTGACAACTTCAACTTTGGGCCGAGATATCTGGCCATTGGCAATCTCCTCTTCTACACCCGACGCTTTTTAGGGGGTCGACATCCGTTATGGGGAACTGGTGTTACATCCGTGATATTCGTAATGCGATAACCGACTGCATTCAATGCCCTGACCGCCGCTTCCCGTCCTGGTCCAGGTCCCTTGACGAAAACCTCTAGATTCTGCAGTCCGTATTCAAGCGCAGCGTTACCTGCACGCTCTGCCGCCACCTGTGCTGCAAACGGCGTGCTTTTTCGAGCGCCTCTGAAGCCTGAACCTCCGGCTGTGGCCCAAGAGAGTGCTCCGCCCTGACGGTCGGTGATGGTGATAATGGTATTGTTAAAAGACGCATGAATATGCGCTAGACCATCGGCGATCTGACGCTTGCCTTTTTTCCGGACCACCGGCGCCTGTTGTGCTTCTGTTTCAGACATACTGTCTACCTACTTTCATGAATTCGTGCGATCAACTGCTTCGCGCTTAAAAACTTTATTTCCTAACCGGTCGTTTGGGACCTTTACGAGTCCGAGCATTGGTCTTCGTCCGTTGCCCGCGAACCGGCAAGCTTCGACGATGCCGAATGCCACGATTACACCCTAAATCGAGCAATCGCTTGATGTTCAGCTGGGTTTCCCGACGCAAATCACCCTCTACACTGAGCTGGCTGATTTGAGACCGCAGGTCATCGAGCTCGCCCTCAGTCAATTCACCGACCTTTGCTGTTCGACTGATTCCAGTTTTGTCGCATAACGCTTTTGCCGTTGTGCGTCCGATCCCATAGATATAGGTCAGAGAAATCTCTGTGTGCTTATCGTCAGGAATGTTAATTCCAGCTAAACGAGCCATAGGTTGCTCCTGTCTACCTTTCTGTCAGTTTAACCCTGACGTTGTTTATGTTTAGGTTCCGAGCAAATCACTCGAACTGAACCGTTTCGCCGAATAATTCGACAATTTCGGCACATTTTTTTCACTGAAGCTCTTACTTTCATTGGTCTTGACTCCTAGCGCCGCCCAAAATTTTGTAGATTTGACTTTTTCATCAATGATTCATACTGGTGTGACATAAGGTGAGTTTGCACTTGTGCCATAAAATCCATGATCACTACCACAACAATTAACAGTGCTGTTCCGCCTAGTTGAAACGTTATATTGAACTGAATAACTAGAAATTGCGGTAACAAACAGACCAAGGTCATGTACAGCGACCCGAACAATGTTAGTCGGGTGATAATGGTGTCTATATACCGAGCCGTTTGATCACCAGGTCGATAACCTGGGATAAACGCCCCTGAGCGCTTCAAATTGTC
>CALIKQ010000028.1 GCA_938017975.1 uncultured Pseudomonadales bacterium
CCAGAGCACTACCAAAGGTCGTACTTCTGAATTTCGGCACGTCCAACCACCATGTGATGCACCTCATCGGGGCCATCAGCGAATCTTAAATGCCGCATATCGGTGTACATGCCGGCCAGCGGCGACCACTGGGAGATGCCCGTTGCACCATGCATTTGAATGGCTTGATCGATAATCAGACAGACCTTCTCGGGGACCATGGCCTTTACCGCACTGACATAGACGCGGGCCTCTTTGTTGCCCAACACATCCATAGCTTTGGCCGCTTGTAAGACCATCAGTTTCATCGCGTCAATTTCGATTCTCGCCCGCGCGATCACTTCTAGGTTCTTACCCAATTTGGCAATGGGTTTGCCAAAGGCCTCTCGAGTCGCTGAACGTTTCACCATTAACTCCAGTGCTTTCTCAGCCTTACCAATGCTTCGCATACAATGATGGATTCGGCCCGGACCTAAACGCACCTGTGATATTTCAAAACCACGGCCTTCTCCAAGCAAAATATTATCCTTGGGTACTCGAACATTGTTAAAGCGAATGTGCATGTGGCCCCTAGGCGCATGATCTGCGCCAAAGACCTGCATACCCTCCAAAATCTCAACACCCGGCGTGTCTTTGGGAACAAGAATTTGAGATTGCTGTCGGCTTGGTGCTGCGTCGGGGTCGGTCTTGACCATGACAATCATGATTTTGCAGCGAGGATCGCCTGCACCGGAGATGTAGAATTTCTCGCCGTTAATGACCCATTCATCACCCTCTAATACGGCTCGAGTGCTGATGTTTTTGGCGTCTGACGAGGGTAGTCCTGGCTCAGTCATGGCATAGGCGGAGCGAATTTCTCCATTCAAAAGCGGCTTTAACCACTGCTCTTTTTGCTCAGGCGTGCCAACCCGCTCAAGCACTTCCATATTGCCTGTATCCGGTGCGCTACAGTTGAGGGTCTCTGAAGCCAAGGGGAATTTCCCAAGCTCAGAGGCGATATAGGCGTAGTCCAAATTGGTTAGGCCATCGCCCATTTCAGAATCAGGAAGAAAAAAGTTCCAAAGCCCAGAGTCTTTCGCTTTTTGCTTGGCGCCTTCGAGCAACTCGAGTTGTCGTGGGTGCCAAGACCAGCGGTCGGTCTTCTCTTTTTCTAGTGCTTGAAACTCTTCGGTAATCGGTTCGACATTGTCGGTGATGTGCTTTTGAACAGCATCCATCAAGGGTTGAGCCTCCTCCGACATGGCAAGGGTATAAAGATCGTTGGCGATATCTGGCATCAGTGTGCTCCTGTCATAATTGACTCGATCAAAACACGCGCCCTCCCTTGAGCGCAAGTCAATGCAGGAGAATGATGTTGGGTTATTAGTGGCTTGCCTTAATCGTTGCATGCAAAGCCAAGACGTTCGCCTCGGCACCCATCGATGGATTCCTTGAGGCTTTGTTCTTGCTGTTGCTGCTTGAGCTCAAACGCAATTAGGTGTTCACTGGGGCTGCGAGGGTTTTAGGCGTGAGTGTGAGCAGCGGTAATTAAGCCCTGCACACGAGTCCTTCAATTGAAAGTGACCGAAACTAAGCGGCAGACTTTTCTCGAATGCATCACTACGATCAAGATCGTCAACATTTACATCATCAAAGGAACAACAGTGAAAAATTTATTCGATATCAGCGGTAAGGTCGCATTGGTCACGGGAGGGTCGAGGGGCATCGGTGAGATGATCGCGGCAGGCTTTTTAGCCAATGGCGCCAAAGTCTACATCAGCTCTCGGAAGGCGGAGGCCTGTGATGCCACCGCAGCGCGTTTGTCAGAAACCTATGGCGGCACGTGTATCTCTCTGCCAGCGAACCTGTCAGGAGTTGAGGGTTGCGCAAAACTGGCCAGTGAAATTGCGGCAAGGGAGTCCCAGCTCGATATTTTGATCAACAACGCTGGTGTGTCTTGGGGGGCACCGCTGGATGAATTTCCAGAGTCGGGTTGGGACAAGGTGATGGACACCAACGTCAAAGGGGTGTTTTTTCTAACCCAAAAATTATTGCCGCTTCTACGGCAGTCAGGCACTAACGAAGATCCGGCACGGGTGGTCAATGTTGGTTCTATCGATGGCATTAAGAATCCAGTGTTTGAAACATTTTCATATGGTCCGTCAAAGGCGGCCCTGCATCACCTCACCCGGGGACTCGCGTTGCATTTGTCCAAGCAAAATATCATTGTCAATGCCATTGCGCCTGGACCGTTTCCGACGTGGATGCTCAGCACGGGTGTCGGAGGCGGCGGCGATACTGACATCGACTGGAGCAGCGTTGCGGCATCTAATCCGCGAGGGCGCGTTGGGACACCAGAGGATATCGCCGGGCTCGCAATATTTTTGTGCTCTCGTGCGGGCGCTTTTACAGTCGGTGAGGTGATCACCTGTGATGGAGGAAGTGCCTACGCGACTTGACCTTGAAGTTGCTCTGGATGCGATTTTCTCGAAATGATGCGCACACGGGAGAGAAGCTGACCCGCAATGAGCGGGCTGTAACCGGGCACAGGCAGACAGTAATGGTAAGTGGCAACGAGTCATCGTTCCCAAAATTGAGGAGGTAATCGCTTGATTCCAGATGATTATGAAGCCCGGATACGGGCCGCTTGGCAGGGCCGGATTTCTGGTTGCATGTTGGGCAAGGCTGTTGAGTTATTTTCGATGCGACAAGGTACCGATGAACTGCAGCGGTATCTAGAGGATGTTCAAGCGCGACCACTCAGAGACTACATCCCCTTTGATGCGGAACGCGCACCGGAGATCCTTCTGAAAGGATGCTGCCGGGAGGAGATGAGCGCCAGTCTCGCTGATGACGACATCAATTATTCGGTACTGGCCTTGATGCTACTTGAGGCTCACGGCAGTCACCTGCAGACCGAGGATGTTGCGCGAGCATGGCTTAAACATTTGCCAGTGGGCAGCACCTTCACAGCAGAAAGAGCTGCGTATAAAACGCTGTTAAGTCAGGGGGCTGAGTGGTTTCCTGAGGGCGCGCCCCTGGGTTTCGATATCGAGGCCTGTGCTGACAATCCGTTCAACGATTGGATTGGCGCACAGATTAGGGCAGATCTCTATGGTTGGGTGAGTCCCGGCAGGCCTGAGCTTGCTGCAAGTCTGGCGGAGACAGATGCCCGATTGTCTCATCAGGGTGAGGGTATTTATGGTGCCGTCGTGATTGCAGTGATGGGTTCTGTGCTTGCAAGCGGTGGAGCGATGTCAGAGGCAATGTCTGTCGCACGGGCGGCAATCCCTCAAGGAAGTGCGTGTCGGGAGGTCATCGATCTTGCAGAATCTCTGCGTGCACAGGCCGATGGAGGCGCGCGTATTCGGCAAGTGTATGCGGACTTGAATGTGGTCCATACGGTGAATAATTTGGGATTGGTGATCTGGGCTTTGCTGCGTCACAGTGATGATTTCAGTGCGGCAATAGGAGAGGTCGTCACTGAAGGGCTCGATACGGATTGCAATGGTGCGACCGTGGGCGCACTTTGGGCGCTGCAAGGTAAACCGCTGCCTCAACATTGGTCGGCCCCATGGCAGGGAAGAGTTGGGGTGTCACTGGCCGGTCAAACTGAGCTTGACCTCGAGGGTTTGGTTCAGCGTACCCTCAAAGTGGCTTCATCGCTTGATGCGTAGATCCCACGGATTTGGACACGCTTCACAGAGCACATAGGCGTGGAAGGGATCATTGAGCTCGGTGAGGAAGTCTAGCTCAGCGTTGAGTGCTCGCCAATAACGGTCGAGGGGCTGCTGTCTTGGTGGTATTGCGGCATTGATTTTGGTCGTAATGGCTTTGATGAACTGCTGTTTTTTGGACACTTCTGGCTCCACCCGCCAAGTCTTATAGTCTTCGAGTTCGGCAAGCTCCGCTGCGATGGTAATTGCTAAATCGAGACCACCCAGTTCATCCACCAGCCCAATTTCTTGCGCCTTCTGTCCTGTCCAGATTCGACCCTGAGCGATGTCATCTACGGCCTCAACGGTCATGCCTCGACCGTCAGCGACAACGCTCAAAAATTGGTCGTATCCGGATTCAATGGTCTGCTGAATCATTTGACTGTAAGTGGGACTGATTCCTCTAACCAAACTTGCGCCGTTGGCAAGCTCGGTCGTCGCCACGCCGTCTTCAAAGACGCCATACTCGTTAAGCACCTTTTCAAAAGTCGGAATCATGGCGAAGATTCCGATGGAGCCTGTGATGCTCGTAGGGTGCGCGACGATTTTATCGGCGCTGGCGGACATCCAATAGCCTCCGGATGCGGCGACCGCGCCAAAGCTTGCAACAACAGGAATACCCTGCTCTTGGGCCCGAGTGAGGGAGTCCCGGATGAGTTCAGAGGCTGTTTTGCTGCCGCCACCAGAGTTCACGCGAACCACAATGGCTTTGACAGAATGATTATCGAGGGCCTGCTCGATGCGTTTGATGAAACTGAGGCTACCGATGCCACCGGCCTCAGCAAACCCGTCTGTGATGGCACCAGTGCCGGTAATTACAGCAATGGTGTCCTCCGCGTCGGGGAGTTCAACCGGGTTGGCCGCAAGATAGGACTCAAAATCAATGCCGCGATATTTCCGGGGCCGCTTCTCCTCAGCGCCGACCAAACTGATCAAATACTCCCTCGCTTCATTGCGGGTAACCAAACGATCGACTAAGCCTTGATCCAGCGCAAATTGCCCTAGATTGCTACCGGACTCCGCGAGTTGTGCATTGACGTCCTCAAGGGTTCGATTCACGGTGCCGGTAGGCAGGTCTCGGCGATTTTCTATGCGATGGGTGTAAGTCTCCCACCAAGGGCTAAGATAGGACATTCGAGAAAGCTTATCTTCATCGGACATGCTGTCTCGGATATAGGGTTCGGTCGCTGATTTATATTGTCCCACCCTGAACAGATGAATCGTGACATCGAATTTCTTAAGGAGGCTGCTGAAGTACGTGCGATACGCAGAAAACCCTTCGATGATCGCCGCACCCTCGGGGTTCATGAGTACCTCATCGGCCTCAACGGCAAGGAGTAGATCTGATTGGCTGTAGTTATCGCTGAGAGCGATAACTTTTTTACCTGCAGTTCTGAACTCCGCGATGGCGTCTGCAATGATCTGGAGATGGGGCATCATGCCGCCGTTGAACCTGTTGAGGTCGAGTACCAGTAAGTTGATTCTGTCGTCGCTGGCGGCTTGGCTAAGGGCATCGGTCACATCAGTGATGAGCACTTCTGGGGGCGGACCTTCCTGGGTGATAAAGGTAAAAGGATCAGTCGCGGTCTTTTCCTCGACAAGAAATCCGCTCAGATTAGCAACCAAAGCGCCACCTTCAGGAATTTCAGGAGTACTGCTTGAAAAAGGCGCGGTCAGCAGTGCCAAAATCAAAAAGAAGGCTAGGGTTCCAAAGAGCAGGGTCTGGGCTGTTTTTAACAACGACCAGATCATTCTGAAAAGGCCTTTAAGGATAGTCATGACAAAGCGTTCCTGAGTAAGGGTTTGATGAAGAGATGCCTTGGGCGGTGATAAATATCGTTATCCTCCAAACGCTCCCGTCTTGGGTATTGTATACGGTAATCACCTATCGTTTGGCCGGTTTTTGTATCTCACTCGGCGGGGCGGTGATGCAGGGCAGCAACGCCGTTAGCCTGAGCTGAAAATTGGCCTGACTTGAGCGGATGTTATTGTTTTAAACAACTGGTTTCGAAGCAGCGGAAACCGCTGTAGTCTTCAATGTTCAAGGCCATAGATCGAGTAGAGATAAAATAGTATGTCAGGCAACGAAATTGATTGGAAAACGCACGGGGTCAAGGTCATCAGCGGCGATCACTTAGACGTTAATACCCCGCAGACCGAAGGTATGAATCGTGCCGCAGCCATCACCCGCGCCACGGCGGGTGCAGAAAAATTGTGGGCGGGCACGGTTGAAATTCATGCCGATGCAAAGACCGGTGTACATCATCATGGGGATCTTGAAAGCATTATTTATATTCTCAGAGGGCGTGCTCGAATGCGTTGGGGAGCGGCTCTTGAATACGTGTGTGAGGCTGGACCAGGGGATTTTATCTATGTTCCGCCGTATGTCCCTCATCAAGAGATCAATGCCAGCGACGACACAGCTTTGGAGTGTGTGCTCATCAGAAGTAATCAAGAACCTCAGGTCGTTAATTTGGATATCCCGGTGGTCGAGGATCCTGAGGGCTTATTTTGGGTGGACCCAATTCATGCCGATCCTAATTCCAAAGACTAGCGCTGGGCTGCGCCCGGAGCTTTTCGCTTGCAGCGAGGACCGCTGCAAGTAGCGGCCCTCTTCTCGTTCTGCAACCCTGGCCGAGAAGTTATGCGGGTTGCCCTGGATAATCGGCATAAGACGCTTTTAGTGTGGCGTGATTGAGTAATACCGAGGCTCTAGGCTCGTTGGTTTCTGCATCTGATATCAGCGTTCTAACCCAATAGGATTCAGTCCGGCGACTCTCTGATAACGCAGCAATTTCTCGCGTAATGGTATAGGGGACGCCGACGAGCAGCGGTCCATCGATCAATCTAATCTCTAAATCGGCAAACAGACCAATGGCCGGGCCTTTCACAGGCCAAGCCGCGAGACGACTAGAATATTCGGCTAAGACACTGATCATCTCGAGTGGGATGATAGCGCCGCCCCATGGCGAGCCTGCGGCGGTTGCTGGATCATACCAGGGCGATCCTTCAGTGATTTTTTCCAGTTTTTCTTTGAGAGAAAACGGATACAACGCGCCCATATTCTGATCGAAGTCCATGATCACCGGTTCCGGTGTCGCGCCGCGCTGGCCGACGCTTAATTCTTCTAAAATAACCAGAGGCCCGGGTGGCGTAAGTTTATTGAGACGTCGCTCAAGCTCAGTCTCAGGATGGTTTCCGGACTCGTTGGGCACACTGGCGGTGCCAGTCAGCACGGGAGTGCCATCTTCTTTTTCTGCCCAAATGTGTGCCTCAAAGGGAGCATCAGAGTCGAAGCGTGCAAACGCTTTGACCGCATCGCCCTCAACGCACATGTTTTGGAAATGGCTGGACAAGCATCCTGTCTCAAACCAGGCAGGTCCCCAGAGCTCGGCAAGCAAGGGTACAAACTGACTAAAATGTGTTGGCCCCTCAATGGGACCCGCTTGAAATCCCAATCGTTCAGCGGTTTCATCGTCGTGAATCGAGGTATGGCCGCCGTATTCTTGATCCGCAAGCATTTGTCGAGGTGAGCGATATTCACCCTCTAAAATTCTTTCAGCCAAAGGATGCTCCTTTCTAAGGTTGGTATCGATGCAATGTATCACGGTGAGCCTTCGAGGTCTCAGATGGGCCTTGTCGGCCTTTGCTCGAAAGGTCTGACCGAGTGCTAAGCGCCGACGCCTGGGTCAACAGCTTTAACGGAGCAGAAAAGCCAGTGCCTCAGGCAAAGCGCTCGAGGCAGCAGTTAGCTCAATTTGCTCGGGGTAGGAGCTTGAGCGCTGCGGCTTAAAATTTGAGCGGTTTGAACCTCAGAGTTCAGCGCGACGAGGGTCATTGGGATAGATCCAGGCATCGGTGATGACTGGCGGCACCTGCAGCTGTTTCGGAATGTTGTCTTGCCCAATCAGCGCGTCAGCACTTTGATGCCAATAGTAGATCCGTGCTTCTTGATAACTCAGTGGCACGCCTTTGAAGCCATAGCTGTTAACAGACTTTTGAATCCAGGCGCCAAACTCCGTGTCTTCGCGTAACACCTGCGCTAAGCGTTTGCCCTGATCCTCGGTCCAGAGATCGGGTGCGGGTCTATCGCCCCAATCGGGCGCCAACGTCCAGGTTTCGAGCACGCATTGGTCAATACCTTTGGGCCAAAAGAGCAGCGGAGGTATGGCAAATGCGCTGAGCGGAGATACCCAATTAGGGAATAGCCCATAGGATTGGGTACAGGTACGTGCGATTTCACCAACGCTGGATATTTCGGGCAGATCGCCGCGCTGTTGCTCAAGTGTGCTGACCTTACCAGTTGGCCGCGGCGCAACCATTCGATGATGACCGTTTGGATACAGCGTATTGACGTTGCGGCGGTCATCCAAGATCGGAGCAACCGTCGAGGGATGGATGCTTTTGACATGGTAGACCTCGGTATTGGCCTCCATCGCAATTTTCCAATTGCAGTCCAGCGTGAACTGATGGCGCGCTGCTAATCGACATCGATCAAATTGGAACTCCGCCCACTCGTCGGCAATTGGGCCCAGCCAATCGAGCAGAGTGGGTGCATTTGGATCAAAGTTAACAAAGATGAGATTGCCGAATCGTTCACAGCGCACCGACGACAATGACCGACAACTAAAATCAAGGTCTTTGAAATCTTCTGGATCACGAACCGATAATAATTCGCCCTCGTGGTTATAAGTCCAACCATGGTACCGGCAGGTCAAGCGTAGTTTCCTGCCACTTGGTTCGGTTACAACCGGAGCGCCGCGATGACTACAGGTATTGTAAAAGGCATTGATCTGACCCGTTTCACTGTGAACGATGACCACGGGTTGGTCCGCTTGCTCCCAGAGTAAAAAGCAGCCCGGTTCTGGTATTTCATCGATATGAGCTGCAAGCAACCAACTTTTTCGCCAAATATGTTCGCGCTCGAGAGCCATAAATTCGGGATCCGTATACCGGCCGCCCGGAAGATCAGGCAGAGGGGGGAAGGAAGCGGGCGGTGCGGTGCGTGCAGCTTCGTACTCCATGAGCGCTTTAAGGGTTTGTATTTCTTGCGCGTCCATTGAGGGTCTCCGTTCCGATTTTGCTCAACTGAGCCTTTAATTGATCGATGCCTTTGGCTGTTCGGAGACAGGTTGTTACGCCGCGACGGGCTGGCAACTGTTAACCCAACCCTGTTTCGAGCTGAGGTCAAAATTAGTCCAGATTGCCGATTGATCCTGTTCCCGATCCTGATCGTGAACAATGTTGATTTGCCCATTGAAGTCTTCAGAATTGGACCATGTTCCAAATTTGTTGTCAAATGCTTTGTGGGCCCCGCGATTTGACAGAAAATTTAGAACATGGTCCAATTTAATTTTAAATTCAAAGTAGATCTGATAGTTTTAGAACGTCACCGAGCGATCGGGCACTGTCAATTGGGGGTGGTTTAAAATGCAGTTTTTCACAGAAGATTTACTCGATAATCCTTACCCGCATTATGCGCATTGGCGTGCAGAGGCGCCGATTTGGCAAGACTCTGAGACTGGCGCTTGGGTTTTAACGCGACACGATGACGTTCGCGCAGTCTTAAAAGACTCGGAGGCTTACTCTTCAAAAGCTATGGGCGGTGATGCCGGGCCTTTGCCACTGCTGGCAGACGACCCGCCGCGTCATACGCAGCTTCGCGGTATTGTGAACAAGGCGTTTACCACGCGCATGCTCAAACGGATCGAGGATGATGTTTCAGTCATTGCCAGTGACCTTGTCGATGCGATCCCTGAGGGTCGCTCGATTGACATCGTTCAGGCGTTAACGACGCCGCTGCCCGTGGCTGTGATTGCGCAAATGATGGGAATCCCGGTCGCTCGGGGAGACGACTTTAAGCGCTGGTCAGATGCTTTAACGGGGACACTGGCGGGTGCGTCAATGTCGGAACGCGAAGCTGAGATTGGCGAAATGTTTGCCTATTTTTTGAGCTTGATCCCAGAGCGGCGAGGTGGGCAGGGCGAGGATCTCGTCAGCTCCGTGGTCAATGCAGAATTTGAAGGTCAGCAACTCGAAGATGCTGAAGCGGTTGGGTTTTGCATGTTGCTGCTGATTGCCGGGAACGAAACCACCACTAATTTATTGGGGAACTTGCTGAATGTACTAGCGGATCGCCCGGATCTTTACAGGTCACTCGTTGAACACCCCGAACAGATCGATCAAGCCATCGAGGAGATCCTGCGCTTTGACGGACCCGTGCAATTTTTGCGCCGCCGGCTTACTCGGCCAGCGACTTTTCATGGACAGTCACTCGAAGTGGGCGAGGTCGTTCATGTCATTATGGGGTCGGCCAACCGAGATAGTGCGGTCTATGACAGCGCTGATGAATTTTTGTTAACCCGAGAAAAAAATCATCACCATACCTTTGGCTTTGGTATCCATTTTTGCATTGGCGCGCCCCTGGCGCGTCTTGAAGCGAAGCTCGCGCTGAAGCATCTTCTGCATCGGTACCCGGGTTTGCAAAGGGGGGATGGCGACAACGAGCGTGTGGCATCGCATTTGCTGAGAGGGTTCCATCACCTCTCACTGCGCTTTTCTAAATCGTCCTAGGGCCACTGTAGAAAAATTGTTGAAACAATGAATCGGTGATGGCGATCGAGTGCGTTAGATCTCCTGCTGTCCACCTGCCAAATTCCGCGCGGACCCTCAATCAAGCGAACACAGGCGCCTAGATTGCCGAGCGCCTAGGTTCGATGTCTGTATTGAGCCTGTGAGCGCTGGCCTCTGCCGCCGCAAGCGGGTTTAATTGATTCATGAAGACCAACACGCTCAATCAATGGGGTCCGGGGTTTATGGTTGCCGCGGCCTTCATCGGACCAGGGACGATTACGACGGCCAGTCGTGTCGGCGCCAGCACGGGGCTAACCTTGATGTGGGCATTGCTATTCTCGCTGGTCGCGACCTATGTACTGCAGGAGATTGCCCTGAGGTTGGGATTAATGACCCGCCAAAGTTTGGCGGGCTTTTTGCGCTCGCGTCTCACCGGTCATTTCTTAAAGTGGCCGATCTTGGGTTTGGTTCTGGTCGCAATTTTCTTTGGGAATGGGGCTTACCAAAGCGGCAATCTTCTGGGCGCGATGGTGGGCGCATCCCAATTCATTGATCTCTCGCCTGAAACGCTGATTATTGGGATCGTTCTGATCGCTGGACTCCTATTGGCTTCGGGTTGGTACCGTTTGGTTGAAGGCACGCTTATTTTTCTGGTCGGGGTCATGGCTTTGGTGTTCGTGACCGCCGCAGTCATCGGTATGCTGCAGTCTGATATTGCCCTTGCAGAATGGATCGATTGGCGCTGGCCGGCCTCTGAAGATGCGCTGGTGATTGCGCTGGTGGGTACCACCGTCGTGCCCTATAACTTGTTCCTACATGCCTCGCTGGTTCAAGAGAAGTGGCGTGATGACGTGCCGCTTTTAGTTGCAATCAGGCAGGCCCGGCGTGATCTGCTGCTATCTGTTTTGGTCGGTGGCTTTGTGACCCTGGCGGTTATGATTGCCGCGCGAGCCGCCTTTTATGGAAGTGCGGCGCCGCCGGACCTTGCGGGGTTCGCGCAAGTTTTGGCGCCAGTACTGGGTAGTGCCGCAGGTGTGTGCTTTGCGTTGGGGTTGATCGCTGCTGGATTGACCAGCGCAATGACGGCTCCCCTCGCTGCAGCGTATGTGGTCACCGGGGCACTGGGGTGGCGTTCAGAAATGACAGGTCGTGGGTTTAAAGCGACTTGGTTGCTGGTGCTGCTCACAGGTGCTGGGGTTGCAGTCACCGGGGTTGCCCCGATGGGGGCGATTGTTGTGGCTCAGTATGCCAATGGGCTGATGCTGCCGATAATTGCTTTGATTCTGTTTTGGCTGTCTTCACGTTCCGAGGGTATGCAGGCGTTGCAGGTTGGTGTGCTTCGCCGAGGGGCAGCGGTGGGGGTGATTCTGTTTTGCACAGTACTGACAGCCGAAAAATTGTTTTAGGCAAGCTTGTCTGGGTTGTTGGCTGCATCTGAGATTTAAGGATGTTTGCTGGGCCTCCTCAGTCAGGGCCTCTGAAGGGCGGTAGCTGGCAGTCTGCACTTGGCATTCGGAATTACGCTGGCTACCTGAATGTCAGACTTGGCGGTTTGCGGCACCCTCAGACTTAGAAGCCCACCTATAGGCAGCTACTCAAGCAGGGAGCATAACTGCGCGGAGTGATGGGGTCTCTATTAATAGCTGAAGTCGGACCTATTTGCTGATGAAC
>CALIKQ010000029.1 GCA_938017975.1 uncultured Pseudomonadales bacterium
CCATAAAGGTGACCCAATGTATCTGTTGCAGAGAGACCAATTGCCAAATAATCGGTCCCAGCCCCTTGCCCCAACGACTTTTCCTCGACCAAAACGCGTGCGAGCGCGATCGTCGCCTTGTCTAGAAATGGCGAGGAGTAGACCTGTTTTGCAACAGTCTCAAGATCGCCTTTTTTTAAAGGATGTCCGCTCACTCGCTTGAATCGACGATCTTCCCCCTCAAAATCATCCTCTCGACTAGACGCATTGCCATGCTCCCAATATTCCGGCAAATCTGAGAGCAGACCATCTTGTAATGGATCCACACCATTAAAACGATCAAGGAATTCAGGCATTTTTTCATGGTAATAACCACTGGTCGTAAATCGGCCCTGACTGCGGTCAAACCAATAAGCCCCGTCAGCATGCTTTCCCCCCATCGTGATTGCCGAGCGATCCTTGCCGGCCAATGCAAAGACCCGATCATCCGGGTTTTTCTGTTTTGACCAATCACCTAAAGTCGAGGCTCGCATCTGAAGCGGACTTCGACCGCCCTGCCCTCCGAAGGTTTGATGCGCTGGATCATCATCGGCGACACAGTACCGGACCTGCCCGGTTTCCCGATCGACAAAAGTGTTGCTTGGCAACCCATGCCGACTGGGATTCAGTCCCGTCAAGATCGAGGCGTGCCCAGGACAGGTTGTACTGATGGCGTGGGCGAGCTGAGCTTCCACGAAGATTCGCCCACGATTGACCAATCGATTGAGCCCTCCCGACGTTGCTTCTCCAAGCCTGTCCCTGCGCAACTGATCAATCGACAGAATCACGACGAGTTTTGGTGAGGAATGCGGATCAGAATCTACGGATTCGGCGGACGCCTGGCTAAAACCGCAGCAGAGACAGGCTATGAGCGCGCATCGATACCGACTGAGGTGCGCACGCCACCGTCTACAAACGAGCATCAACTTGATCAAGAACGCACTCTCCTTATCGTCACAATTTTGATCGGCTCAACCGGCACGTCAAAAAAACCATCGCGTATCCCGGTTTCCACGCCTTCAATCCGCCGCACAACATCCATACCTTGGATAACCTCTCCAAAAACAGCATAGCCGAAGCTTTTGCAGCGCTTGGGCTTCATTAATCCCCGAGCCAGCAGCGCTGCCCGCTTAGACTCTTCTGCTCGTGAACAACTTTTGGGCCCATGATCGAGTCGAGGATTGTCTGCTGTATTAATGAAGAACTGATTTGAGGCAGTATCAATTTCCGACAATCTCGCCATCGCGATCGTCCCAACCTGATTGCTCAGGCCATTGTCTGCCTCGTTTAGAATCGGTGGATCCGAAGGAGACTCAGACAAATCCTCGAAATGTCCACCGCCCTGAATCATAAACCCAGAAATTACGCGATGAAAAATGGTCCCGTCGTAGGCTTGCCGGTCAACATAGCGCAGGAAATTCGTCACGGTTACAGGTGCTTTTTCGGCATCCAGCGCCAAGACAATGTCTCCAAAACTGGTTTCGATAACAACGTGATCAGATAATGATGCATTTGCTAGCCCTAAATCCTCGGCCGCTGCGACGACACCCGCTAAGGCCAATGTCATCAACATGCAAGACAGTGCTTTCAGGCTTAATTTTTTGACGAACATTCTAATACTCGTTCCAAGCGCTTGGGATCTCGCTGACAGT
Organism: uncultured Pseudomonadales bacterium; assembly: GCA_938017975.1. GTDB lineage: Bacteria > Pseudomonadota > Gammaproteobacteria > Pseudomonadales > Azotimanducaceae > UBA9926. Next base: position 1,671 of record CALIKQ010000029.1, read on the forward strand.
TTTCTGCGACGCTAAGAAATCATCCAGCATTGAGTGGTGGTGGGCGGCCGATAGCCTCAGATTGAGTGCTTTGCGCTCTGCATGACTGCCCACCTGCCATTGCTAGAGCGCCCCCAAGCGTCAAGTATACTCCGATCAGCAAGCTGACTGCGCGCGAAATTGATGAATTTCCTGCAACCATGCAGCCTCCCCAACATCAAAGTATCCCACGACAGCAGATGAGATCAAATCTCCCTTTGCCTAACTCCCTTCAGAGCTGGTATCGTTTTGAGTTCTTGTAATCTAGGACAAACAACATGGATTTAACTGGGAAGAACGTTGTGGTCATTGGAGGCACGTCAGGCATTGGTCTTGCGACCGCGACCGCGGCATGTCAGCTAGGCGCTGAGGTCTGGGCTGCAAGCCGAAGCCAAGACAAAATTGATGCCGCACAATCTGACCACCCTGAAATCCATTTCTCCCAAGTGGACACCCACAATCCCGAAGGCTTATCCGACCTATTTTCATCCATCGGCCATATTGATCACATCGTGGGTGCAGCTACTGGTGCAACAAGAACGCAAGCACCGTTCATGGAACAAACCGACGATCAATTTCGCGCTGCATTTGACAAATTCTGGGGCTACACGCATGTGGTGCGAATGGGCACACCCCATCTCGCGGACCAGGGATCGATCACCTTAGTTTCTGGAACGCCGGCGCGACGCTGTAATCCAGGAATGATTTCGGTGTCTTGCACAGGCTGTGCTGTTGAGGGATTCGTTCGCGCCCTTGCTAAAGAGTTGGCACCCAAGAGAGTAAACGCTGTTGCACCAGGAATCATTGATACACCAATGTTCGATCACTTCGGGGAGAAGAAAGCTGCGACGATGACCGCGATTGGAAAAGGGATGCCGCTAGGCAGAGTCGG
>CALIKQ010000030.1 GCA_938017975.1 uncultured Pseudomonadales bacterium
ATGGTGCCCGGGGCCGGAATCGAACCGGCACTCGCTAATGCGAACAAGATTTTAAGTCTTGCGTGTCTACCAATTTCACCACCCGGGCAGCCGGCCAGAAGTTTATCACGAATGCAGGCGAATCAGACCCTCTTGCATGCAACTGGCGACTAATTTTCCTTCGGCTGTAAACACAGAGCCTCTCGTGTAGCCACGCGCGCCATCTGCTGCTGGACTGTCCAGCGCGTAGAGGAGCCATTGATTAACATCCACCGGTTGATGAAACCAAATACTATGATCGAGGCTGGCAACTTGCATTTTTTCGCGATCATAACGACCGCGATGCGGCATCCGCGCCGTGCCTAGTAGCGCTTCATCAGACTCGTAAGCCAGCAATGCCAAATGCATACGAGGGTCTTCTGGAGCCGTGCCGTTGGCTTTAATCCAAACTCGCTGAACAGGATCTTGAGGAGAATCCTCCAACAAACGCTTATGATCCTCACGAAAACTCAAAAATGGCCGCTGCTTTAAGCCAGCGACCATCTGGTTCTCATCCGGCGGCGTCAGGTCGGGCATCTCGTCCTGATGACTCAGCCCAGGCTCGTCCAAATGGAATGACACATCCATATTGAAGATTGCACGCCCAGATTGAATCACCTTGATGCGACGGGTGTTGAAACTTTTACCGTCGCGAATACGATCAACCTCAAAGAGAGCCGGCACGCTTGGATCGCCGGGCCTCAAAAAATAAGCGTGAAGTGAATGTGGCATGCGGTCTAAGTCAGTCGTTCGCATGGCTGCTACCAATGCCTGCGCAATGATCTGCCCTCCAAACAGACGGCGATTACGATCAGGCGGATGAAAACCTCGAAACAGATCTCGCTCTATCGGTTCGAGGTCAAGCAAAATCATGAGCCGCTCGAGCGGCCCCAAGCCAGCAAATGACTCGAGCGTTGGAGGTATGTAGAGGCTTTCAGACATCAATTGACTAACGTGCTGACGAACCACCGTCCGCCATGTAAACACCACCGGTCATAAAAGCCCCTTCATCCGAGGCCAGAAACAACATCATGTTCGCTATGTCGATTGGCTCCGCGTAACGCCCCATCGGAATGTTCGCACTCATGACCTCATGTGCAGCCTCCAAGTCTTCCGGGATCATCCCTGCTTCCAAACTACGCATCATGCGCGTCTCAACGGGGGAAGGGTTCACCGTGTTGACCCGAATCTTGTGCTCAGCGCCACTGAGCGCCGCTGAGCGCATGAGGCCAATCACCGCATGCTTACTCGTCACATAAGGGGCCAGCATGCTCGCGCCCTTAATCCCCGCGACCGATGAGGTAATAATTATGCTACCGCCACCGCGGGCTTGCATCACTGGGAACATCGCCTGCAGACCCAGCCAAACCCCTCTAACATTGACTGCCATGACCTTGTCAAACATCTCATCACTCGACTCGAGAAAGGGTTTTACCTCGCCTTCAATCCCGGCATTGGCGAGCAAAATATCGACTCCGCCAAAGACGTCAACTGCTTGCTGAACATAACGTTCGGTATCCGCTTTTTGGCTTACATCTGCCACACAATAGGCACTGGCGTTACTGCCGACTTGATTGCTAGCATCAACCAAAGCTGCTTCATCGAGATCCACTAACAACACTTTGGCGCCCTCTTCGATGAACCGTCTAGCCGCTGCTATCCCAATACCGCCTGCGCCGCCAGTAATCACCGCAACTTTTCCTTCTAATCGTCCCATCTCATCTCTCCTGACTAATACCGAAGATTAACAGAGCATCAGAGTCTTTGACTATTGTATGAATCAAGCCGCCTGTTCAGCGCGCTTTACCTCCTTGAGGAACGGTAAACATACAAATATGCAGATGATTATAGGCAATAGATGGGCTATCATTGCGCACCTGAGGCTGGGTGGCAGAGTGGTCATGCAGCGGTCTGCAACACCGTTTACGCCGGTTCGATTCCGACCCCAGCCTCCAACTTCTACAAACGGTGCTGCTGGCATTTCATCGCCCAGGGTCCTTGTAAATTTTTACTCTCTTCTCACGTCAGTCATCACAAAAAAACCAGCCGGAGCTGGTTTTTTTTGTGCATTTTGATTCGAACTATCGGTTTACACATTTCAGCTTTGCATACTCATTTCGCTGATTTTTCAGTTTCAACTTGTTTGACACTGGGGTGATCAGCCATCAGTCCGAGCACGTTTTGAATCTTAGGATGACTTTCTAATAAATCCTCATCATAAATAGCTTTCACCATACCGGAAGCCAAACCAAAGCAATAAAAGGTGTAAAAATCGGCCAGGGTTAATTGATCGCCAGCAGCGTAAGGCGCTCCGACGAACAAGCGATCAACCGCTTTCATTCCTTTCGCAAGATCGGCTTTTACCGCTGATTTAGTCTCATCCGAAACAGGCTGTTTAAACAACACCTCAGGCAGCAGACGTCGAGCCACCAGCTCAATATCTAATTTGAGGTGACAAACCAATTCCATCACCTTCGCAGCGGGCATTGCATCGCCCGGGAGTAAGGCCGGCTCTGGCTGCAGATGCTCGAGATAACTCGCGATGGCAATGGATTCGGATAGATAAACACCATCGGCCTCAATGGCCGGCATTTTCCCCATCGGCGATAGCTGAAGAAAATCTTCTTCTTGACTGGGCGGCCTTTTGACCTCCTCAAAGCCTAATGATTTCTCAATCAATAGTGCCTTTGTTAGGCTGTAGTAGTTGCTCATGCGTAGGCCATAAAGCTTGATCATGACGGGCGTACTCCTTTGTTTTGTTGAATCTTAATTGAGCATACCGTCCTTTGTCTGACTACCACAAACTCAAAATCTCGAACTCAGTTACAAGGCTGAAGCCACGATAGCAAATTGGTTCAGGGCGCTGCTCCAATTTTAGGTTGCCAGATACTCACTGAATACCAGTAGTGCCGTTTCAGTTTCTCTGGGGTGGGCGGACGAGCAACAAAGGTTCCACTTAAGGCGTGATCCTGGGGTCTGAAAACCTAGCAATCATCCCAGGCGAACCTCAAAATCTCTAACCGGACCTGGTGCGGAAACGATTTTTAGACGGTGAGGCGGGCTAAATCAGAGACCAACTGCCATGTAACCAAATAGAGAACTGCGCCACGTGGTAGCATTCGTTAGCCCGGCTTTAGCAACCAGTCACGGATGATTGAGCAGCCCACGTAGCATGTAAATCACTCGGACGCATGACTGCATCAGCAAACTTCATCCAAGCTAAGGATTGTATGATCAATCCGAAGCGCTAAGCCGTGCTCGGCAGTCAAGACGAGCCACGAAAAGCAATCAAAGGGACGAGATGAAGTCATTCATTCGACTAAAACGCCTCAGCACAACGAACCTAGTAATCTATGGTTTATTCGCTCTCACCTGCCGGCAAGACGTGATTGCATCCGAGGAGGCGTTCATTCTTGATGATGGTCGGATCGACGCGTTATGGGGAGGCAATAAAGCACTGTCCTTTTTCGATGAGCACGCAAACTACGAGGATTGCACCGATGAAATCGCCGGCACTGAGAGCTGTGACAGCGTCGATTGGAAAATTGTTGAAGACAGCGTTAAAGGTGCAGTGCTCGAGGTCGTTTATCTCAACTCTGCTGGACACGCGGGTTTGGTGGTAGGCCCATCACCGCCCATTGACCTTTCAGGCTATTCCTCCGGAAGTTTAGATTTTGATATCAAAATTGTGTCAAAAGGAGATGCCAGTCAATTTTATATAAAAGTCGAGAGCGGGAGCGCCATCTCTGGCGAACTCCCTATCACCGGGATATCACTGGAAAAACCTGACTGGCAGAGCGTCTCAATCCCCGTCTCTACATTGACGGCCAGCGGCGATCTGCAAATGTCTGGCATTACTGCCCCCATGGTGTTTTTCCCCGCATATCGAACCGGTGCCGGCCTACACTACCGTTTAGACAATGTTAGATTTACCGGTTTCGATGCGACCAGCAATCCGGCAGAACCCACCAATGGGAGCGTCGACTACACCCTAACAGCGTTCGGTGCTGGAACCATTGCCGATCGGATCAACCCGAATAGCTATCGCTGCGTCTTTGATTACGGCAACTGGATTTACAATGCTGGGGTTGTCGAGCCCGGCATATCCGGATGCAACACAGCAACCAGTACGCCAACAGGATCACCCACGCCCAGATCACCACAATTGGCTGGGCCCGCGTCCCTCAAGCCGACGGCAACCCATCGTTGGTGGGGTTCCGTACCCTTTTTAGGAGAAATGCGCATCGGGGAGCCAGCTGATGCTGCATACATCACACCTGATCCGTTAATGGCGCGGATATCAGAGCGCGGCGTCAGAGTCATGGGTATCCCTGGCGGCCTCTCAACTAGGGCGGACGGGTTTCTTTATGATCCGCCAGACCCATTTTCGGAGGTGTTTGACGGTATCGCAGTGGGCAACACCGAACATTCAAGCCTCGATGCCGTTATGAAGGACTCAAGCGACGGAACAATCACCGTTGAGTGGCGTTCCGGCCTGACCCCGGTCATGGATGCGGTTTTTGTTCATGGCTCTCCGCACATCTATTTCACTGTTTTTGACGGCCAAATGGTTCTGCGAACCCTACGCGAAGACGGCGGAGAAAAAGGTATCTTTTTAAACACCGATGGAAAACTAGGGATTTGGACGGCAGTTGCGGGCAATCGTAATGATTACCTGATAACCGGCAATGGAGAGACGTCATTTTCAGACGTCAATAGTAGAGAAATTCTAGTGGCAGATGAGACCGGACGCATCACGCTCACCTGGCTGCCAAACCCTCAGAGTGGCGCTTCGACCTCTGATATCGCTGTCTTTTCAGCGACAGCCCAGTCAAGAATTGCGAGTGTGACAATCGACCATGAAGTGGACCCAACCAATAACCAAGTCACAGTTACACATCGCTATCTAGACGCCGCCGGCAACCCGATTGACACATTGATGGGCCTGCACCCATTGCACTGGAAATTTTCTACTCCTTTCGAGGCGGTCGCAAAAACCAGAAGCGCGCGGGGCGTTATTCAGTTTGTAAAGGGGCATCAGTTTAGCTATCGAATTCCGTTCAGCGGCATTTTGCCCTCTCTGCCTTATCTGCCCGAGACCCTTGATCGAGACCGGCTCAAAACTCTGATTGACGAATTTACCGAAACAGGGTCAAACAGCTGGAACACTCGAACAGACACGTATTGGAGCGGAAAGAACTACGGCAAAGTCGCTGAACTCTCAGCCTTAGCCCGTACAGCAGGATTTATCAATGAAGCTGACACGTTGCTCACTTGGCTGAAAGCAGAGCTCGAGGATTGGTTTTCGGCCGAGCGAGAGGGCCAACTCGATAGCCAGCGATATTTTATGTACGACTCAAATTGGAATACGCTGCTTGGCATGGAGGAGTCTTTCTCCTCGCATCAGCAGCTCAATGACCATCACTTTCACTACGGTTATTTCGTTCGCGCTGCGGCTGAAGTTTGCAGAATTGATCTCGATTGGTGCGGACCAGATCAGTATGGCCCAATGATCGAATTGCTGATTCGAGATTATGCCGCAGGTGACGACGATCCGTTGTTCCCGCCCCTTCGCAATTTTGACCCCGCCAATGGTTTTTCTTGGGCCTCCGGTGCCGCGAACTTCGTGCGGGGCAACAACAACGAATCGACGTCCGAGGCCGCTAACGCTTATGGCGCGATCATTCTCTACGGATTGGCAACTAACAATCAGGCGTTAATAGAGCGCGGCACTTATTTGCACGCTTCAACCGCGGCGACCTATTGGCAGTATTGGAATAACATTGATGGATATCTGACCCCAGGATCCGATTGGGACAATTTCCCGACAGGCTACGATAAGATTACCACTTCCATTATCTGGGGTGATGGCTCTGTTTTTTCAACGTGGTTCAGCCCACTGGTCGCTCACATCCTAGGGATTCAGGGCCTCCCTTCTAACACTTTGACAATGCACGTCGGACTCTATGTTGATTACATGCGCGATTACGTTGAGCTTGGATTATCCGAATCACCCAACGGAAAACCCTCCGGGCTCGGCAATGAGGAATGGCGTGATCTCTGGTGGAACCTTTGGGCTCTGGTCGATCCTGAGGCATCCATCGCAGATTATGAGACTGCAGCGCAGTACCTGCCGGAGGCTGGAGAAACCAAGGCGCATACCTTTCACTGGCTCCACACCCTCAAAGCATTAGGCCAACAAATCACAATCTCAGAAGGTGTCACTGCCGACTACCCGAGCGCCATGACATTTGAGAAAGAGGATCTTCGTCAATATGTCGTCTACAACTTTGACGATACTACCCGACTGGTCTCGTTTAGCGACGGCCACGCAGTCAATGCCAAGCCCGGTTTCTCGATTACAAACAACAGAGCAGCGCCTGATATCGACACTGATGGTGATGGTATCCTCGATGCCGACGATGCATTCCCTAACGATGCAACAGAGTGGCTTGACACCGATCAGGATGGGCTTGGTAATACTGCAGATCAGGATGATGACGGCGACGGCTTTATCGACACCGATGAGCTTAAGGCAGGCACAGACCCTACAAGTGCCCTATCGTGCCCAGGCTGCTTCAGTTTTGATATCGACCAGAGCGATCTTACTCAGCCGCTCACAGATGGGCTCTTAGTCATCCGTTACTTATTTGGCTTTACGGGAGAGACACTGACTGCTGGGGCGATCAGCCCCGATGGCGCTCGCGCTTCGCCTGATGAAATCGAGGCATTTCTAAATGCATCGAATCATGCACTCGACATTGATGGGAACGGAAAGGCCGAGCCTTTGACCGACGGACTATTGCTGATACGTGCACTGTTTGGTTTTACTGGCTCGAAGCTCACAGCTGGCGCCATCGGTGAAGGCGCAAGCCGTGAGACTGCCGAAAAAATTGCAGCCTATATCGCCGATTTGACGCCTTAATGAAGAGCATCAGACCCGATACTCCAGAAGACAGTATTCGGTTCAGCGTATCGCCGCTGTGAAGTCAGTAGCGCAATGGACCCCTCAGGCTCTATCCAAAGTCACTGAACCTCCAAGCAACAGGCCAGGAAGGCATAGCGCGTGTCCGAGACAGCGCTCCTTGCTTAAAGGCGCCTGCATAATTGCCTCAGCATTGGCACAAGGCGCGCTTCTTCGCTGCACGCTCAGTTACCCGCTTAAGCTAGGACAAAACGCGCTGCTTGCACCTTCGAATCAGTTTACGCGTCATCCGATCAGCGCGGATCAGCGATTTTTAAGAGCTGTTTACCCAAGTTCTGACCAGTAAACAAACGCTGTAACGTATCTGGAATGTTTTCAAAGCCAGACTGCAAATCAATCTGGTACTTCAACTCTCCAGAGGCTATCCAACCAAGCAAATCGTTGACTGCTTCAGCAGCTCTTGGCATGTAATCAAGAACAATGAACCCTTCCATTCGTGCTCGTTGGGTCACCAGGTTCATTAAGTTCACAGGGCCAGGTATCGGCGCAGTAGCGTTGTAGCCCGAGATACCGCCACACAGAACGATGCGTGCTTTCAAATTCATATGATTAAGCGCCGCCTCCAAAATATCACCACCAACATTGTCAAAAAAAACATCGAACCGATCAGGGCAGGTGGCTTTGATTTGGGCATCGACGTCTTGGCTTTTGTAATCAATCACTGCGTCGAAACCGGCTTCATTGAGCAACCAGTCACACTTTTGTTGTCCGCCGGCAATGCCTACAACTCTGCAGCCCTTGATTCGGGCAATCTGACCCGCGACCGACCCGGTAGCTCCCGCTGCACCAGAGACTAATACGGTCTCGCCTGCCTTGGGCATGCCTAAATCCAGCAGACCGAAGTAAGCGGTTAACCCAGTAATTCCCAGAACCGAAAGCATCATCTCCGGAGTAACGCCCTCTGGAAGCTTCGAGAGCCCCATAGGGCCTTGGCCTGGTGCGGCTACAACAAAGTCTTGCCAATTGCCCGTGGTTTGCACGATATCACCCAGTTTAAAATCGGGATGATTTGAGACCTCGACCTGACCAACTGATCCCGCACGCATTGGCGCGCCAATCTCAACCGGAGGCAAATAACTTTCTCGATCGACCATCCATCCCCTCTGAGTTGGGTCAAAAGAAAGGTAAAGGTTTCTGACTAATACCTCCCCGTCGCCCGCCTCAGGAATCGCCGTCTCTGAATATTCGAAGTTATCTTGAGTAACCAGTCCATCGGGACGCTTGGCAAGCAACCATTGACGATTGATGTTCATTGTAATTTCCTTATCGTGGTTTGTGTTATCTGAATGTGTTGCCTCGCTCATCAGCCCGGCGAGCTCTAACCTTAGGCTTTTAATCTAAGCGGCAATGACCGGAGCCGCTCGCCTGTTGCGCGGAAAACAGCGTTTGCAACCGCTGGAGCGATTGGCGGCAAACCAGGCTCACCGACACCCGTTGGCTTGCCTTGACTCTCGACAATCACCACCTCAATGTCCGGCGCCTCGTTCATTCGAAGAATCGGATAATCATGGAAATTACTCTCCTTGACCGCACCGCCTTCAATTAAATGCTCACCATGGAGTGCCGCAGTTAGCCCAAAGAGAATACCGCCTTCCATTTGGGCACGGACGACGTCCGGGTTCACCGCTGTCCCACAATCTACGACGCACACCACTTTGTGAACCTTAATCTGCCCGTTCTCAACAGAGACTTCCGCAATCTCAGCGACGTCCGTTAAAAAAGAGTGATGAGCGGCCAGGCCCAGATGCCGCCCTTGGGCCGTCGTCATCTGCTTCATCCGCTCACCCGCGATTCGAACTACATTCTGCAATCGTGGATTGTTCTCGGTATTGTTGATTCGAAACCCAACTGGGTCATGTCCACCCGCTACGGCCAATTCATCGATCATAGATTCCTTCGCAAAAGCCGTATAGGAGTGACCAACAGAGCGCCAAAAAGTCAGAGGAATACCGTGGTTAACCGTCGCGTGGGTAACGCGAGTGTTGAGATGATCATAATCTTCAAACAATCCTTCTGTGCTCGAGGGATCAGCAACCCAGTCTGAAAAAGCGCCATCAGCCATACCGCCAATCCAGTCAATGACTGTATCACCAAGACCGGGAAACAAAGCAGGCAACAAATTTTTGATGGTGTCTGGAGAGATGTTACCGCCCACGCGCTTGGCGTCCCAAGCGGCAATCTTTCCATCTCGATCAACGCCTGCCTTGACTCGCATCAGAGAGGCCGGTCGATAAAGGCCATTGCGCAGATCATCTTCTCTTGACCAAATAAGTTTGATCGGCTTACCCGCAGCCAGGGCGATTTGAGTAGCCTCAACAATATGGGTCAAAGTGCCTCGTCGACCAAAACTACCGCCTAAATAGGTTTGATGGACTCGAACTTTCGAAGGATCCAGTCCGGCAAAGCGCGCGACCAAGCCTTGGGCTGCACCAGGCCCTTGGGTACCCGACCAAACATCGGCCCATCCCTCTTTAATATCTACCACCGCATTCATGGGCTCCATCGGAGCGTGAGATAAAAACGGCGTCCAGTATTCGTGCTCAAGCACTTGATCTGACACGGCAAACCCGCTCGTAAGATCACCCTCATCTGTACCCGTTAGTCCATCATCTGAGTTGAGCGCAAGCTCGTAGTCGGCCCGAATATCTGCAGAATCCACGCGCCCAAGGGGCACGTCTTCCCAAGCGATGTCCATCTGATCCGCGGCTTTTTTTGCTTGCCAATAGCTTTCAGCAACAACAGCCACCCCGCTTGCTACCTCAACAACCTGAGTGACGCCTTTCATTGATTCGGTTGCTGTACGGTTATATCCAACCAACTTAGCGCCGGGCACCGGTGATCTACGAACGACTGCGTAGTGCATTCCTGGTAAATCGACGTCGATTCCAAAGACCGCCGCTCCTGTTGATTTAGCCAGCGCATCAACTCGCCCTGATTCCCGGCCAATGTAATGAAATTCACTCGAGGCTTTAAGCGGCGTATTCTCAGGCACTTTTAAACCTGCTGCAGTCTGAACAAACCGTCCATAAGGAAACAGCTGCCCATCAAATATCACATGGCCGTCTTTGGTTTTCAGATAATCTCGATTAACGCCGAGGTCTTGCGCAGCCGCGAGCAAAATCAGTGCACGAGTGTTCGCGCCCGCCTGACGCATAGGTTCAAAGTGGGCATGTATGGAATTACTGCCACCAGTGCCCTGCACGCCCATGCCAGGGTTGTTGTAGTCCTCGTGGACCCCTGCTAACAGAATCTCCATTTTGAACGGGTCAAAATCAAGCTCTTCACCGAGCAGGGTTGATAACCCGGTCGTAACGCCCTGCCCCATTTCATCCCTCGCGGTATAAAACTTAACCGTGTTATCGGGCAGTATTTGAAGGAAGGCATTTGGGATAAAGCCTCCCTCGGCAACGTCAATAGGGAGCGGCGCAGAAGTTGAACAACCACCTAAGCTAAAACCAACGACAACTCCGCCGCCGACCACGGCCGTTGTTTTTAGAAATCTGCGGCGCGACATGTTCTCGATCTTCATCAGACCCTCTCCTCGCTTGCTAGCGCGTTTTTAAATAAACCGCCTGATTCGCTTGCGGCGAGCACCGCTTTTTTGATTCGGGGATAACAACCACATCGACAAATATTGCCTGCGAGCGCGGCTTCAACGTCGGCTTCTGAAGGATTTGGATTACTCTCGAGCAGTGCGGCGGCCGACATAATTTGACCAGACTGGCAATAACCACACTGGGGAACCGCATAGGCCTGCCAAGCGACTTGCAATGGATGGAGATTGCCGTCTGCACTGAGGCCCTCTATGGTCGTCAAGGATTGTCCCGCTACGGCCGAGATCGGCAACACGCAGGTTTTAATTGCTACGCCGTCAAGATGCATCGTGCAAGCCCCACACAATCCAGCGCCGCAACCAAACTTTGAACCCATCAATTTAAAGGTATCTCGAACAACCCAAAGCACTGGTGTATCCGGTGCTTCGTCGGTCTTTACCTTTTGTCCATTTAACTCAAACTCGATCACAGCCTGCTCCTAACCATTTAATTTTTTTTAATTCGTATTTCAAATTGTTGCCTCTTCTGGCTCGGCGCGGATACCTGCCAGAATTCGGCGGACATTGGAAACAAAATGCTTCTCAGGTGAAAACAGCGTAATAATTGCTTGCACATCTGCCGGCAAATTACCCTGAGAAAAGACGTAAGCTTGCTGCTGATTGCCGCAGCCAATTAACAAAAAGCCCGTTGCCAAGACCGCTTCGAGGGCCTTTGGCGCAGAAATAGACAAGGCCAATCGCGTGGACTCTGCCACCCATTCCATCGCGTCAGCCCACAACCGCTTGTGTGCAATCAATGCCTCTGTGGGCACGTTAGACGTAAGGTTCAAGTCCGCTCGCAACACCAACTGTAAAAACAAAGGGTCCCGAGATACAGATTCATAATAAGACCGCGCCCATGCTTCATCCGTCGTGACTTCTGCTCTAATAGTCTGACGCAATTGCTGTGCCCAGGCCTGAACTTTTTGATCGAGCAGCGCCAACAAGAGCGTCTCACGCGTCTCGAAATAAAGATATAAAGTGCCTTTAGCGAGACCCAAGCGTTTTGAGAGCGCTTGCATCGTGAACCCGTCGAAACCGACGTCCTCGAGAAAGCGACAGGCTTCGGCCAAAATCTCAGCGCGTCGATGCGCTTTGGCACGTATTGAAGTGGCTCGATGCACCATGGTTTGCGCAGACTGCATAATAAGTGACCCACCGTCATTTGCGCCGCTATATTACTGACCATGAGTCATCAAGTAAACCTTCGATGCCACGTTGCACCGCATACCTAAGTGGTGGGGTTGATGACGAGCGCTTCCCAGCACGTTTTATCCTAGGCTCTGCTCTTTCTTTATTGAGTTTACATAAGGCGACAGCGGAACGGTTGCATCGTTAATCTAAAATTATAGGAGCGACATATGATGAAACAAATCTAGCTTCTGTAAGCTGCACGCCTACTAGATCAGAAAAAGACTGCTCATCACCCCAAAGGGTTCCATGGTCCGATTGCCCCCATTTGAAACTGGCGTCCTATCTACATAAGCTTAAAACTATTTTTCTAAATCCACCCCAAAATATTGTTTCATATATATTTTTAAAAAATATTGCGCGTTGAACGCTAAGGAAAAATTTTTGACATCCTCTCCAGCTGACGCACGTTACTGCCCTTGCCGTATCTCCTTGAAATCCAGACAGGCTCGCGCCCGCCTCTGAACTGACTCCCACCGTCAAAAACGGACGTCCATCTGCAATTTCATACGCGCCACGCGCTAGCCCCTCATAACCCGCATCAAAACCCTCTATAATCGCCTTATGCAAAAAAGTGCTCTGATTACGGGCGGCTCATCCGGCATTGGGCTCGCCTACGCTCGCCACCTCGATCGTTTTGGATGGTCATTACATCTTGTCGCTCAGTCAAGAAGTCGACTGGCGGGCGCGGCTGAAATGTTAAAGAGCGAGACCGATATCCACGTTTTAGACCTCTCAAGCCCTGAGGGCGTCAGGCAACTCACGAAGGACGCACCAGTACCCGACCTTCTCGTCGCAAACGCAGGTATCACGCTGACCGGTTCGGTGGGCACACTAACCCAAAGCGCGACCGCACAATTACAATATCTACTGTGCGGAGGAGTCATAGATCTCGTGCAGTGGGCTGCACCAGTTATGAAATCTCGAGGCCATGGCAGGATCGTCATTATCTCGAGCATCGCAGCAGAGACACCAATGCCAAACTCAGCAATTTATGCAAGTGCGAAGACCGGAGTCACCGCCTTTGGCCGCTCGGTTCATGGCGAACTCATTGGTCATGGCGTCACCGTCACAACAAGTCTGCCAGGCTACGTTAGAACCAACATCCATGAGCGCGCGGGCCTTAGTCATCTCAAGCGACAAGTACCCAATTGGATGTGGCTTAGCCCAGAACAGGTCGTCAAGGAAACCGAGCAAGCCTCGCTGGCCGGCCGTGAAACCGTTATTCCAGGGCTTGTTTACCGAATGACTCGCCCTTTCTTGGGCTCGAAGCTCGCCAACGCTGCTTGGCGCACACTCACGAAACGCGGCGCTAGCCGTCGAAACCACTGAATCAGCAGCTTAAGGTTTCCACGCCCCTTGCAGAAATTAGCGAACAGCGGCGTGTTATCTGGCTATTCATTCTGCATCCATCCCAATATTGCGCGGGCTTCTCATCACCCCCTCTGTCTGGATCGCCAATCATTTTCATTGAGTGATCATCATTCACCTCGATTGCGCCCGAGTTCGAGCCGTTACTAAAGCCGCAAAACACCTGTAGACTCGAAGGCACTCACCATCGACAAGCCTCGATTGAAAGGCTTGAGAATGGCTCGTTAACTCGTTATCGTTGCCACTTCAATTTGGAGTTTTCAATGAAGGCCATTAAATTCTTATTCTCTCCCTTTATCTTCGGATTAGCTTTTATGGGACCACTGATCGCCGAGCTGATTGTGCTGGCAGACCTTGGGCTCTCCTCAGGCACCCCACTCATCGTAGGGCTCATCATTGGCGGCGGCTTAGGACTAATCGCACAAGCGCGGGGCAGTTGGATCTGGGTGAAACCCTCATGAGCGAGGCACTCTCGCGCACTGAACTCGAGACGCTGTCTGGCCCAGAACTCGATGCGCTCGAGCGGAAGATCGCCGGCAAGTACATGCACAGAATACCCTGGGGCGCTGTAGCGTGGGGTCTTGGGAACCTGACAGTTTGGCTCTCCCTCTGGCCCCTCGTTTTGTTGGAGATTCTTCCAATTGCTTGGGCATTCCCTATTGCTGTGCTCACCGTGGCTCTGAGTTACTTGCCGTCTCATGAAGCTCAGCACAGTATTATTGCGAGAGAGGGTCATCCCTTGCGCTGGCTCAACGAGCTTGTCGGGCACCTCTCGGTTATCCCGTTTGCACAACCCTACCGAGTCCTCAAAGCCACGCATATGGAGCACCACGCTCACACCAACAACCCTGAGCTAGACCCTGACTACGCAGTTCATGCTAAAGACAACTGGGACTTTCTCAAGAACAGCATACTCAGACGCCAACCCGGGGGCGCAGCACAACAAGCCTACGGCGCCGCACTTGAACGGGTGGGAAAAGGGAACCTACTCCTCGATGCGCTCGCCTATAATTTCGTTTTCTTAGCCGTCTTATGTGCCATGGCCTGGACCGGCCACGCCATTGAAGCAGCGCTTCTGTGGTGGCTACCAAAACATATCGCTCAAACTTATATTCAATACTATCTGAGCTGGGCGCCGCACCACCCGGGTATCCGCCAAGAGCGCTATGGGCAGACCCGAGGTTTTATGAGTAAGGCAGGCAATCTGTTGTCGATGGGTATGCAATATCACATTGTCCATCACCTCTATCCACGCATTCCGCTGAGCAGCACCCCCGCAGCCTTTCATGAAATGAAGGATATTCTCGAAATCAGAGGTTGCGACATAGGCCAATGGGCTGATGGTTCGCGATAAACCCTAGCAAGCGGCATTGATCCAATGCCGATGAACGGCTCATTCAGCAAAAAGTTGTCAGATGGTAAGCGTGTAGGGCTGATCTCTGCCGAGGCAGCGCTGGCTTTCGCGCAGTCATGAATACATCGTTGGCTGATCAACGGTTAGCAATCCAAGCCTTTACTCAAAAAACGGTGCGGTAGTTGCCTTGCACCAATCCGTTTGGCGGGCCTGAAAACAACCATAGCGGTCAACAGCCTGACGACTTGCTGCAAGCAAATCAGTTCTTACCAGAGATGTCCTCAACGGTCGCCAAAGCCATCGATCGCCTAAGCCATTGATCGCCTAAGCCATCGACCGGCAAAGCGGGCCAACACCAAAGCAAGATCGATCTCGCCGCAGGCTTTACGCCAGCGCGTCTGCCAGCGCCATACGAACACTGGCCATCAAACGCTGACTGATCCTCGCCTCAGGAAAATAAACGTCAGCGGCATGGTAAAGGCCAGGGTAAACCGCCAACTCGCAGGGAACACCAGCCGCGGTGAGTCGTCTCGCATAATCTACATCTTCGCCGTAAAAGAGATCTTCGGTGCCAACACAAATATAAGCCGGCGCAACGCCGCCAACGTCAGTGCAACGAGCGGCAGCAGCGTAAATGGGCGCCGCCTCTCCAGGAACACCGTTCAGATACATCTCCCAAGCAGAGAACGAGGTCGCCCGAGACCAAACTGGATGCGTTTCAATTTTCCCTGACTCCGACGCATGTAAGTTATCCAGCATAGGATATAACAGTAACTGCAACGCGAGATCCGGTCCCTGCTCATCTCTAGATTTGAGCGCCAACCCTGCGGCTAGGCCTGCGCCGGCACTTGCGCCACCAATGGCAAGCCGTCCGGCATCAATCCCCAGGGTATCGGCATTGGTTGACAGCCAGTTAAGGGCTTGCCAACAATCATCTAAGCCCGCAGGAAACGGATGCTCCGGCGCCAATCGATATTCGACCGAGGCAACAGTGATATCCAAATCAAATGCCAGTTGCTTCGCCCTTAGATCTTCAGCATCACCTAGCACATAACCACCTCCATGCATCCACAGCAGACAAGGCTGCATCGCCCTGTTTGTTTTTCTATAGCAGATCACTTGCGGGTCGGTGCCCTCCTCCCCCACCCGGTGGACATGTGTTTCGATTTCGAACGGCGCTGGCGCACTGGATTGAGCGCCAAGCAAACCGCGAATTTGTGCAATATTTTCGCGATTGATATCAAGGCCAGGTTCAAGACCAGGACCCTGCCTGAATTCACTGTTAATGCGCTGTGTGTCAAACCTCATTTCACCGTTACTCCAATTGGTTATTTGCTTTTCCATCGAGTCCCGAGCTCACCGCAAGCACTGAACTGAAACTAACCACCTTTTTTTCTCGGCGGGAACGATAAAATCTTTGCGGTCAGCTGTTTCAAGCGCGATGGCGGCGGCGCGCTGGAACGCTTGAGCATACGATAAAGAGAAGCTGCGACCTCCTCATAAAGCGCCCAGTCCTCAAGGTCACCCTCTGTGGACCGAAGAAGGACCTCTGACTCTAACTCGCTACCCGCATAATCCCGACAAAAATCTCGACCTTCACTTGAAAGCGCATCAAAACGCAGCTCTCCATCAAGCACAGTGGTTAAAAAAGCTGCGCCAGACATTGATTGCATTCGAATAGCGGCGACGGCACCAGCATGACGGGCGAGCACAATCTCATTGAGCAACTGATGCGTCACAAGGAAGGCCGTTAAGACCCCTAGTGGCTGAACGTTGTTACCCACTTTTCCCAAACTAATGGTTGCAAAGATTTCTGACATACTGAGACTCAATATTCCCATTCAATTTTCTTGGCGGCGCGCCCGCGTTCAAGTTTCAAGCAGGGCTAGGCGACTTTTTCTGCAAGCGGAGATGCAGTCAAAAGTGCCTTAGAGGGCATCGGTCAATTGGCGCATACCCTCGCCCAGCTTGAGCAAATTTTGCCTAAGAATAAACCGATCCCAGCCGATACAGAAATGCCGCACCCCCAGATCAACATACCGTTTAGCCTGTTCGACACTACCCAATTCAATCCTCGGCAGCAGCCCATAGGCAATACTTTTTTCAATCACAGCAGACTCAAAAGGACGAATTGCTTCCGAATGCTGTAATTCTGGTTCGCCTCGTGAAAAACTGAAATCTGCCGGCCCCCACTGAACCATATCAACACCAAGCGCTTTCGAACGCTCCAAAATCGCATCCAGATGCTCTACTGCAACCGCCTTTTCAATCATGATGCAAAACACGATCGACTCAAGATCTTTTAAATAAGCGCCTGTGTCATAGCTGCTTAATGCAGGCCTTCGCAGCTTGACGCCCATGGACCCACCGTGCCCTGGCTGATCCGGCCGTAGCGCACGGTGGGCAACTCCTACATCTTCGGGCGTTCGGATATCAGTAAACAAAACCGCCTTAAAACCAGCACCCAACGCGCCTTGAGCCACAAATGCCTGAGATGCTTGATCAGGTTTGATCATCAATGGCAGACCACCGGCCTGAGCGGCACGTGCTAGGTTGTACAGCAGAGGTAAGTCGAAGGCAGCGTATTCCGCACTGTATTCGCCATAATCGAACAATCCAATATCGCCGATCAACTCAGGAATATCCGGATCCGAAAACATAAAATGGGTCCCGATTGTAGGGGCCCCCGCGTCCAAACGCTCTCGCAGTGTATTGGGCAGAATCATTACCTTGTTTCCTCATTTCGATCATCGGGCTGTGGTCATGCTGACCAGACTCAAAGCCGACAGGTTGCAATCAATTCCGATGAATCCGTGCGAGCCAAGGCCGAAAGTCTCCCCGCAATGTAATCAAAAAGCAGCAGCAAAGTCACACCAGGGCTTTAGAACCGTCTTAGCTGCCTGCAAGGCGAGCGGCGACAGTTAAGTCGCGCCCCATCTCAGCCAGCATTAACCCCTTACACACATCACACGCGCAGACCCTGCGATTCCAACTCAGGAACAAGAATACGCTAAAAACAGTCATCCAAATCCAGATCACGCACGAACAAGGCGAAAGACGCCAAAGGGATAATCATTGTGCATCCGTTACAGTTCAGCTCCCCGCAATCCTTTCGATCGCGAGCAACCGGTTGTCTTGCGTTCTTGCTGGTAGGAGTTTGGAGCATTTTAATACCGGCACCGGTCGCCGCGAAAACCGTCGGCGAGCTAGCGTTGGAATGCAGTCAGGCGACTGCGCTGCGCAGCAATCGCAACCCGGTAGGTATCGACCCGTACCAAATAGCGACTTGTTTCGCCTATCTAGAGGCGCACATTGATCTCAGACCCCAGCGCTTTTGCCTACCGGCAACCTTGGACATGACCGAATTGGCCGGGTTGCTTTTGATCAGCGTTGAGCCCTATCCCGCTAGCGCAAACGCCTCGGAGGCTCTGATGGAAACTCTGCCCCAGACCTATCCTTGTCTTGAATAAATCCAGCTAACCCAGCGCGCTCGCATCGGTCCATGCGACATTGAATATCCCAGATGGCACCGTCTGCCCAAGTGTAACGCGCATTACCTTCGCGCCGACCCTGCACGAAACCGCCCTCGTAACGGTCACCTCGATTCGCTCCTCGATCAGGTCCATAGATCATGACCCCATTGCCATGTGGACTACCCATTGAAAACTCACCGATGTAGCGGTCTCCATTCTTAAAGATCATTGAGCCCCGGCCATTCGGTGCGTGATTCGCAATGGGACCCTCGTAGCGATCGCCTGAACGATGATTGAACTGGACCGGCCCATTCAGCCTGCCTCGTACCCAAAACCCCGAATAAGCGTTGCCGTTGGCTAAATAATATGTGCCCCTCCCCATGGGTAAGCCATTTTCAAAATAGCCGTCGTGCCGGTCTCCATTGCTGTAATGCAGGACGCCTTGACCTGTGGGAACCCCATTTTTAAGCCTGCCTTCATACTGCTGACCGTTTTTCAGTTCGACCCTGCTGAGACAACGCTCATCCGTAAATGGATCGCACGGCTGTATAATCGCCTCATCAACGCCAGTCTCCACATCCTCTGACCACAACAACTGCGGAAACCCAATAAGCGCCACAACCGTTAGCCATTTCAGGGTAATGCTCGGGTTTAAGGTAAACCGAAGAAATTCAGAACGCCGCATTACACTTGGTCTTATCACCTTGGTCATTCGAAAACCCTCGCTTGTGTTGAAAATTAAGCTGTTGCATATTGATTCTAAATCTAACTTGGACATTGTCCAGCCTCAAGGAGCTCATATGCCGCGCGTCATCCCAATTTTACGCAGCTTTGATGAGGCTTTGGCAAAAGGGTTCTACTTAACCTTTTTAGGCGGCAAGGAGATCTTCCGGCATCGGTTCGACGACGAGGCACCGCTCTATCTTGGCGTTGAAATCGAATCCGCTGAGCTACATCTGTCCGAACATTTCGGCGATGCTAGTCCTGGAGGCGCGGTTCGTATCGGTCTAGATGATTTAACCGACTTTTATGAGCGTTTGAGCACTCGTCCTTATCGATTCGCTAGACCCGCTATTGAGCCTCAGCCTTGGGGAGACCAGCTCCAAGTGACCGATCCTTTTGGCAATCGGCTCATCTTTTTTCAAGTACCTGATGGCGAATCCGCACCCTGAGCTTCAACCGGTCATTGGGCTGGTCAGAGATGATCCAAAAACCGTCCCAGCGCTTGATTCGTAGCATCCGGCGCCTCTTGTTGAACCCAATGCCCCGCGCCGTCAATGAGGGTCGATTCAAAAAAAGCATCGCAATGAGCGCCTGGGTCACTGTAAAGATCCATCCCTGGTATAAAACTACGCACCGCGTCTCGGCTGCCGCCGATGAAGCAACTGGGCTGAGTGATATTTCTACCCTTGATGTCAGGTAACTGAGCTGCATCAAGAGTTTGGGCACGATACCGGTTTATGGGCCCGACAAATCCTGCCTGCTCAAATGCGTTGATGTAAACCGCGAAATCATCCTGGGTCATCCATTCCGGGAAGGGTGCTGGATCAACAAGATCATCGAGCAGACCAGCATCCTGAGGCTTTGGCTTGATCCATTCGTTGAGGGGCGCTTCACCCGATAGTGCAAAGTAAATCTTTCGCAGCGCTGTCCCGACGTCTTCACTGAGCTCCGCCTCAACCACACCAACCTTTTGAAAATAACTTTGGTAAAAAAAACGGCCCTGATAAGCAACGCTCCAAAGATCGAGTGTTGAGTTATCCGATGGCGGCACAAACGGGACTGACAATCCTGCGACGGCAGAGAACTGCTCGGGGAATCTCAATGCAGCCGTATAGACCTGAGGCGCGCCCCAATCATGGCCCAACAAAATCGCTGGCCCAGACGATAGCGCGCGTGCAACTGCCACAATGTCATCACTGAGAGCCTGCACGGTGTAGTTTTCAACCTCAACAGGATGACTGCTGTTGCCGTAACCACGCACGCTCATTGCAGCAACCTGGTAACCTCGAGGCGCAAAATAAGACATCTGATGCCGCCAGGAATACCATAATTCGGGCCAACCATGAACACAGAGCAGCAATGGCCCCTCCCCCTCAGTGGTTACTTCGATGGTGTAATCACCGCTCTTAATTTCGATCGTATCCATCTCGCTCCTTCAATCTTGACTAATGAACGCCGCTCTGCGCTTTAACCCGACTCGGACCTCATCATACTAGCGAAAGCTCTGGCTTGAACAATCGATCGGAGCCGGTTTCGGTTTCCGACCTGCAAATTGATTTACTAAAAGGGAAAGACCTGCTCATGACTAAGGTCACAGCCCAGCCAAACGATGAGACCCGGTCAGGAGCAGATCTTATAAAAACCTTCAACCGACTCAATTGAGGTCCCTCGTATAACCAGTTAACCACGTGGCCGCTCGCGCGGGGAGCAAACCACGACCACAAAATTACCGTAGACTCTACATAAAACAATAAAAAAGGTGATCGAATGTGGAAATTGATCCTGCTGCTTGTGCTCTTGCCTGGCCCCGCTATGGCGATTGAAAAGCCCGAATACGAAGTCATCAGCTCAGAGGACGGTATCGAGATCAGGCGTTATCCGCCAGCGACTTTGGCTCAGACCCGTGTATCGGGAGATTTTAAACAGGTCGGCAGTGATGCCTTTCAAAAGTTGGGGGGTTATATCTTTGGGAAAAACGTCACTGAAGAAAAAATTGCCATGACTGCGCCTGTCACTCAAACCGCAACCGGTCAGGACGAATATATTGTAAGTTTTTACATGCCGTCTGAGCATAGCCTTGAGACACTTCCAGATCCGATTGATGGGGCGGTTGAGATGGTTGAGATGCCAGAGACCTATTTTGCAGCCAGAAGCTATCGCGGCGGCTGGAGTGAGACAAAGTATCGTGACCACGAGGCAGCTTTGGCAGCACTCGTAGAAGGTCTCAAGCAATGGCGCGCTGTCGGTGAACCGGTTTGGGCTCGCTACGATCCGCCGATGATGCCAAGCTTCTTTCGCCGCAATGAGGTCTTGATCCCAATCGTGCGCATTGCCCCGTGAGCGCAACCTTTGCAGAGACAGTCACTCGCGATGTTGTCGAACCACTCAAGGAGCTTTGCGAATTATTAAGCGAGGAAGCGGCCTATGCCGAATTTGCTTGGTTTTCAAATGTGCTAGCGATGCTCAATGACCCTGCTGATGAAGCAGCCGTGCTCACAGCCGTCATCGAATTGTCGAAATGCGCATTTTTAGGATTCTTTTTTAGTCACGAGGCCGCTGAAAAAATAGACGGTATTTTGGAGCGAGCGATTACCCTCTCTCATACTATGAGTGCCTCGTCGGAGCCTACGGCCTCCCACTGATCAAGTCCGGGGCAGCCAGTCATACGGCAGACTCACCTCCTCATCGTTGTGCTAGCAATCAGCGCATCTAAACAACGCTCAAAGACGAGAATTTGGACGCTTCTACCGATTAGTTTTCTTTCTTCATTCCCGAGGACAGATCCGGCCACGCGATCAACAAATATTGATACATCGACCACAGCGTGAGCCCAGCTGCAACGTAGAGCAGAAGATAACCGAGTATCACCAGTGGCGCCGTTAGATCGGGGCCTTGGGCCAGCAATACTATGATCGCCGTCATTTGAAAACCGGTTTTGACCTTAGCGACAAATGAGACCCGAACGCCCCTTTGATCGCTGTACTTTGACATCCACTCGCGGAGCGCTGAAACCACGATTTCCCGGCCTACAATGACCAAGGCAGGGATCGCCAAGAGCGCACTCGCATGCGCCTCTACCAATAAGATTAACGCGACGGCGACCAGAAGCTTGTCCGCCACCGGATCCAGAAATTCACCAAACGGCGTCATCTGGCCCATCCGGCGCGCCAGATAACCATCAGCCCAATCAGTTAGGCTGGCAATGCTGAAAATCAAGGCAGAGGCAAGATATCGAACATCAAGCGGAAACAGATAAAAGCACAGCACCAAAACCGGAATCAAAAGAATTCGCAAACTCGTCAGCAAATTCGGAAGGCTTAAGGGCAAATTCATAACCGTGTTTTTCAATTGAGATCCAAATTACTGATGCAGGGTAGCATAGATTTGAGACGCTAGTTTAAGGCTAATACCTTCAACCTTACCCAACTCTTCTTGGGATGCGCTTAAGACCTGCTTCACCCCACCAAAGTGACGCAGCAGATTGCGACGGCGAGTGGGACCGACGCCTTCGATACCATCGAGCTGAGACTCTGTGCGCTTTTTACCCCGTCTTGCGCGATGACCCGTGATCGCAAATCGGTGGCTTTCATCTCGTATGTGCTGAATCAGGTGCAATCCAGGATCATCTGCTCTCATCACCACTTCTCGCCCGTCGACTTCGATCAAACTTTCAAGGCCGGCTTTACGCGTTGGCCCCTTTGCGACACCAATCATTCGAACACCGGTGACGCCAAGTGACTCGAGCACGCTGACGGCTTGAGTGAGCTGGCCCTTTCCTCCATCAATAAACAGAACATCCGGCAGGGCTGCCTCTCCACGCTTGAGCCGTGCATAGCGCCGCTTTAACGCCTGTTCCATGGCGGCGTAATCATCCCCGGGTGTAATGCCATCGATATTAAAGCGTCGGTAATCCGATTTAAGCGGGCCGTTCTCATTGAACACAACGCAGGAAGCAACGGTGGCCTCGCCTTGGGTGTGGCTGATATCAAAGCACTCCAAACGCCCCGGGGGCGCATCAAGCGCTAGCGCTTTCTGGAGCGACTTAAAGCGCGTGTCTAAATTGTCGCGTTTGGCAAGATGGCTCCCTAGCGCCTGCTTGGCAGTATTACTTGCGATATCGAGCCACCTCGAACGGGCGCCGCGCACTCGGTCTCGTACGCTGACTTTACGTCCTTTTAGGGCCGACAAAGCATCTACTAAGACCGCTTTATCAGGTAGTGGATAGTTAACGATCACCTCGAGCGGCAGATCAAGCCCCTTGCTCTCATCAAAATAAAATTGCGCCAAAAACGCATCTAAGACTTCCGGCCCATCTTGATTTAAGCGGTTACTTGGATAAAACGTCTTACTCCCCAGCATCCGACCTTTGCGAATAAACATGACGAGCACACAAAGCCCTCCTGGGCTCATTTCAACGTGCACGACATCGATGTCGCCACCCGCACCAACCACATACTGTTGCTCTTGAATGCTGCGCAGATGCTGAATTTGATCCCGGTAGGCCGCCGCACGCTCAAACTCTAGATCACGGGACGCCTGATCCATTCGCGCCCGATAATCCTCCATGACCTCGGCACTCTTTCCGGATAAAAACTTAATTGCGCTATCGACATCGGCCCGATACTCAGACTCGCTGATCAACCCACAACAAGGACCAGAGCATCGTTTGATTTGATACTGCAGACAAGGTCTGGATCGATTCTTAAAATAACTGTCCTCACACTGGCGAACGAGAAACGCTTTTTCAAGGACGTTCAGACTGTCTCTTACCGAATAAGCACTGGGAAATGGCCCAAAATACCGACCTTTCTTTTTTTGTGCTCCACGATGAAACGCCAATCGTGGGTACTCATCGTTTGTTGAAATGTAGATGTAAGGATAAGACTTATCGTCCTTGAAGATGATGTTGTAAGGGGGACGCCAAGCCTTTATTTGAGATTGTTCGAGCAGGAGCGCCTCGGTCTCGCTGCTTGTTACTGTGACCGTAACCTCATGTACCCTGGCCACCAACGCCATGGTTTTAGAGTCTTTAGCCGTTTTTTGAAAGTAACTCGAAACCCGGTTTTTTAAATTTTTGGCTTTCCCGACATACAGCACCTCGCCCGCCTCATCGAGCATACGGTAGACGCCTGGCTTGGCGGTGAGCGACTTCAAAAACCGAACTGAATCAAAGCTCATGACTGCGCCTCGGTGAACCCAGCAATGCTTGCAGCTTGCCTCATCGCATCACCAAACATTTCTGCCGTTAGCCGACCGGTCTGTGTGTTGTAGCGGCTGCAGTGATAAGAGTCGACTAAGGTGAGCCCGTTTGCGAAGACATGAACGGCGCCATGAGCAAACGTGTGATCGCGCTGCTTATAGCCCAATACTGCCAAAGTTCGCTCATGGGCCACGCGCCCAAGCGCAAATATCGCGCGACCCTTGGTTTCGATAAAGTCTTGCACTTCTTGCTCAAAATAAGGCTTGCATCGTGTGAGCTCCGCTCCCGAAGGTTTGTTTTGCCTGGGCAAGCACTTCAGTACATTGGTGATACGTACGCGGCCTGTCAGATTTAAATGCTGCAGCGTCGCGTGCAGCAAGTGACCTGAAGCGTCCCCCTCAAAAGGAACCCCTGTCCGATTTGCGCCGTGAAGCCCTGGCGCCAACCCAACAATCAACAGTGGACTCAATGTCGGCCCTGTTCCTGGTACAGGCTTATTCCAATAATCCGGATATTTTTGACGTAATTGCTTAAATTGATATCGCAATGCAGGGCATCGCGCGCACGACAATAGGCCTTCGTTTGTACCGATATTGGCAATCAAAGTTTGCGCAGGTGTCGTCATTTCATTAGTTTACGCGTCTCGAACCCCAATCCTCAAATACTTCAGGCGGCAGTCTCGGCGCTGATTAAATCGTGCTTGATTGCGAGCTTGGTCAGCTCAACATCATTGGCTAAGTCGAGTTTTTCGAACACGCGATAACGGTAGCTGTTGACAGTCTTTGGACTGAGAGCGAGCTTTTTACCCATCTCGGTAGCTGTCATTCCTTTGATAACCATCAACGTCACTTGCATCTCGCGGCCAGAGAGCAATTCAAACGGCGAGCGCTGGGCATCGACGTAAGGCCTAAGCGCAAGATTTTGAGCGATGTCTCCGCTGATATAGCGATGCCCGGCCATCACTTTTTTGATCGCTCTCACCAATTCTTCAGGATCGGACCGTTTAGACAGGTAGCCGCGTGCACCGGCCTCGAATAGTTTCGTGGGAAAAGGTTCTGCGTCATGCATAGACAACGCAATCACCTTAACGTCGGGGGCAACTCGAAGACAGCGACGCGTGGCCTCAAGCCCGCCGACTCCCGGCATTTGCACATCCATCAGTACAACTTGTGGATTCAGTGTATCGACTGCCTCGACGGCTTCCTCGCCCGTGGATGCCTCCCCAACGACATTGATACCCGGCTCATCCTCTAATAGCCGACGTGTTCCAAGCCGAACCATTTGATGATCATCTACAATCAGAACCTTGATCATAAGCTCTCCTTTATTCTTGTTTTTATCGATAAGCGACTGTTTATAAATACTTAAAATGCTTCCCCAGAATCAGTCTGGGTGTCTATCAATACTCCAAACGGCCGATTGCATCAGCAGAAGCTCTGGCGCATCGTTACTAGCAATCGTGGTCAAAAGTTTAGCCGAGGCCTGTAAACCAGCACTAAATCACTTGTTTTTGGCAACCTATTATTTGGCTATCCATTATTGGCTATCCATTATTGGCAATCTACTATCGACAACTGAACGCCCGCAACTGACTGTCATTCATCACCGCGCCGTCAATAAAACTCGGCAATTGGTTGAGCACTCTCAGCTACTCTGAGCCGGCTGGTCTCAAGCCGCGATCAACGAACAGTTTTCAAAAACGGCCCTGAAGTAATGGCCCTCTAAAAACTCGGTCAATCGAATGCCAACGACCATTATCGACGGCTAATTCGCAGCGATTGCTAATCGGTCTCTACAGACCTTGAGAAGTAGATTGCCGGCAGACGCTCGCGTTGGCCAGTCGTCATTGTCCCGGCAATCTGTGAGAGATGTCTCACACGCCACTAAAGGCCTGCAGACCTGTTTGGGCTCTGCCTAGGATCAAAGCGTGGATATCGTGAGTCCCTTCGTAGGTATTGACGGTCTCGAGATTCATGACATGACGAATCACATGGTATTCATCCGAGATACCATTGCCGCCGTGCATATCTCGGGCGTTACGCGCAACGTCGAGTGCCTTGCCGCAGTTATTGCGCTTCATTAGGGAGATCAGCTCGACCGGGCAGTCGTCTTGATCCATTAGCCGACCCATCCGAAGACAACCCTGCAGACCCAAAGAAATTTCAGTTTGCATATCTGCCAGCTTCTTTTGAATCAACTGATTCGCAGCGAGCGGGCGTCCAAACTGGATCCGGTCCATGGTGTACTGCCGCCCAGCCTGCCAGCAAAATTCTGCAGCGCCCATAGAGCCCCAAGCAATCCCATAGCGCGCTTTGTTAAGACATCCGAAGGGTCCGCCTAGGCCTTTAACATTTGGCAAAAGGTTTTCCTCGGGAACCTCTACATCACTGAGTGAAATACTGCCTGTCACCGACGCTCGCAGACTAAACTTGCCCTCTATTTTGGGCGTTTCGAAACCTTTCATACCGCGCTCCACAATGAAGCCGCGGATCTTGCCCTCCAGCTTGGCCCAAACGACGGCAATGTCGGCAATGGGAGAATTGGTGATCCACATCTTGGCGCCATTGAGCAAGTAACCGCCATCGACCTTCTCAGCCCGAGTCACCATACTGCCCGGGTCTGATCCGTGGTCAGGCTCAGTCAGCCCAAAGCAGCCAACCCACTCACCGGTTGCAAGTTTGGGGAGATACTTTTCACGCTGGGCTTCATTGCCATAACTATAGATGGGGTGCATCACCAACGACGACTGCACACTCATCGCCGATCGATAACCGCTATCGACACGCTCGACTTCGCGGGCCACCAACCCGTAGGACACGTAATTGACA
>CALIKQ010000031.1 GCA_938017975.1 uncultured Pseudomonadales bacterium
CCTCAATACCAGCAGGACAGGCCCGATAACAATCGATAGGATGAACAAGGTGACGGCTAAGTTTTTCTTATCAAAGCGCTTAGCCAAGGGGCCAGCCAGAGCGCTGATCGACATGGCCGCCATCAAATCGACGATTGCAAAGATTGCAACATCTGAGGGCTTCCAGTCCCAAAAAAAACTGTTGAAATAAAAGCCTAGGCCGCTGGTGAGTCCGACAAAGACGGCGAACACCACCCCTGAAAAAAACAGCATGAGCCAGGATTTGTGATTGAGCGTGGCTTTGATTTCAGACCATATTCCCCGAAGGGATTGGGGACGATTGGTTTTGGGTGGTTCAAGTTTGGGAATGTCTTTTAGCGTACCAACGGCAAAAATTAAGCCAGTAACAAAGATGAGGCCGCTGCCCCAGACGGCAAGTTGTTGGTAGCCCTCAAAGTTGTCGTAGGAGTCCTTCAAGAAGTACCTCTGGGTCGCATAGAAGATGCCTGCGCCGCCAATCCATCCGAAGAAACTGCTCAGACCATGGAGTTGGGTCCTTTGGTGATAATCTTTAGATATTTCGGCCCCGAGGGCCTCTCGAGGGATTTGATACAGTGTCCAAGAGACGCGCAGCATCGTGATTAATAGAAGGAGTTGAAAAAATAACCCCAGCTGCGAATCAGCAAATTGCCAGGTAATGAGTAAGAAATAGAACAGGGCGCCTGGTACGATGCTGGCGAATATGTAGGGGTGTCGCCGTCCCAGCTTGCTCTTAGTGTAGTCAGAAAAATATCCGATCAAGGGGTCGGTAATGCCGTCTATGATCAATGCAATCGCGAGTGCCAAGCTGACAAGCAGCGCATCAAGACCCAGCACATTGTTGTAGTAATAGAATATGGGCGCCCCAAGAAAGTTTGATTTGATCGCAGGGGAGAGGTTGCCAATGCCATAAAAGATCAGGCTCGACTTCGACGCTAGGCTTTGGCTCATGATGGTTTCTTGCTCACACTTGAATTTACATTAGCGGAAATGATCGCTTTAGACTACTTTAGATTGCCTGAAGATCAGCGGAAGGTGGATCAGCCCGATGTTCCAATTGCTTAGCGCGCATTTCGTTTTATTGACAGATTTTCGTTGTTGGACAAGTGGAGTGCGCCTGCTCGATCACCTCGATGGGTATCCTCGTAGTAGGATTGAGGTGATGCAGGGAGTGTTTAGGTTGCAGCGAGGAGATTGTAACGATGAATGATACAAGTGAAGCGTCTCTCGGTTGGTTTGGTATCGATCCGTCTGATCAAGACATTACCGAATTACGCCAGAATTTAAGGGGTCAAAGCGGTCTTGAAGGTTTAGAAATTTTCGAGCCCAATGACCTAAATGGAATTAAGTCGGCTTTTCTTAGAGATGGGTTTGCCATGGTGCAAAACATGCTCTCACCGAGTGCCGTTGCCCGATTGCATGCCGGCTGTTTGCGCGTTATCCGAGAGATTCTTGATCTCGATCCGCTTGCCCGGGGCAACCGTGGCTCCCATCGATACTCTTTTGGCTCAGTCTCTCGAACCGATGCTCAGCTTCATCAAGCCGAATGGGTGGAGTTGTTGCAATTGCCTGTTCTCAACTCGATCATCGAGCATATCTTTGGCGGTCCGGATTTTGTTGTGCGCAGCGGTGGCGGTGATTTTTGTTTGCCCGGCGCGATCGATTACCAGCCGCTGCACTCCGATATGTCAGATCAGCGCAGGATCGAATTGGGGCCAAACAAAACGCTATTGATTGGCTCATTTTCTGACCCATCCCAAAAGCTCACCTACCGTGATTTGCCTTGCCCTTATATCTCCTGCAATTTCTTAACATCGGATTGGCACTCGGAAAATGGTCCGATTCGTCAAATACCGGGTACTCAGAACAGTCGAGCACCGATGCCGAGTCTTGAAGATGAGCCTGCCTGGATGAAAGCGGCCAGAGTCTACCCGGCCCCAGCTGGCAGTGTCATCTTGCGCGACGTTAGGGCCTGGCATGGCGGTACGCCAAATGTTTCTGAAGAAGTTCGAGCAATACCCAATGTTGAGTTCTTTGCGCCTTGGTATCGTGAGCCTTTCGTTAAAAGCCTGCCCCGTGCATTGTTCAACACGCTGCCGAGTGATGTGCAGTCGCGCTGTCGCTTTATTGTTGAAGATGTGGATGCCCCATTGACATTGGGTTACCGGAAATCTTTGGGTGGAACGCCCGAAAACTCTAAGAGCCGGCCATTGGCAGATGTCTAATTATTTTTAATGAAGGGGTTTGTGTCGAATTTGAAAATAGTTTTGAGTACAATTCTCGCGGTTTAAATCTCGCAAGGAATGCGCTGTGGCTGACTATGATGAAATTTTATTAGCGCTTCGGAAAATCACACGAGCCATTGACCTGCATTCTAAGCAGCTGCACAAGGCATCGGGGTTGACCACTTCCCAATTGCTGGTGATGCAGGCAATTCTGCGCTTGGATATGGCCTCTCCGAGCGCGATTGCTCGCGAGGTAATGCTGTCTCAGGCAACGATTTCATCGTTACTCGATCGCTTAGAGCGCAATCAGCTCGTTCGCCGAGTAAAGGGCAATCGAGATCGTCGCCAGACGCTCATCGAACTCACGACCGAAGGGCAAGAAAAGCTGGCGCAATCGCCATCGCCTATCCAGTTGGATTTTGTTAGTAAATACCGCGCTCTGCCTGATTGGCAGCAGCATCAGTTGGTCGCGTCAATGCAGCAAGTTGCGAGCATGATGAATGTAAAAACAGAGATTGAATTTAATCAACCCAATCCACCGTTATCTATAACTAATTGATTAACGAAACAGGATTACATCTGTTTCGTTGGCGCAGATTCTGTCCCCCATGACTAGGGAGACGTCATGTAATACTTCCGAAGCCGATCGGTGATATGCCATGTCAACGTTGAACCTTTTGCAACATACACCACTTCGCCAGGTCCAAAAGTCTCCTGAACACCTTCATTGTTCGTCAGGACTAACGCTCCGAAAATGATAGTCATCATTTCGTTAACGGGATAGTCATCGATATCGACCTTGCATGGCGGACATTCCCAAACACCCGTTGAGACAGAACCATCTTCTGCCTCATAGAAACTCTGCGTCGTCTCATCAGTTGCTTCTGTCGTAAAACATGTTTTTGGAATCAGCCTTGATGGCTTCGATTCTCCATCACCATCGGGAGGAATTTTGAACATACCCTTAGCCATGTTGTGCTCCATCATTCATTATTGGGTAAATAAACCAATGCTTAGCTGATCTGCTCTTCGACTGCCCGGTATGCTGCATCAAATGCTGCATTCATTAAAGGCGTGACTTCAGAATCGGTATTGGCAATCGAAATACGTCCAAACTGTTGGCGTCCGATTTCATGGGGGGCTTGTCCCTCCTCCCACTCTGGGTCATCTAGTCCTTGGTACCAGTAGGCGTAGCCATGAGGAATTCTGTTAACCGTAATCGCCTTGATATCTGCTTCATGGTCGAAGCCATACCTGCCAAGCATCCGTTGCAGCTGCTCACGGATTTGTTGCTCGTAGTCGTCGAAGGTAGAGGTGTAAATTTTGTGACGTCCGATTCGCAGAAGATCACGAGTTGTTCCCTTGGTTCCATCGGCAGGGGTAGGGGAGGCCATCATGAATACCACCATGGGATCATTAGGCCCCCTTGGTGGTTCGTAACCTCCCGTGGTCATGGTTGGTGCAGCACTGACCCACTGGAAAGGATCATATGGGCATTGCGTAATCGACACACCCAGCTCTGAGAAAGCCTCGCCATTCTCCAATAGCACGTTGGCATAAACAAAGGGTATACGCTCGCCATAACCTAGGGCTTCTTTTTGCGCATTACTCATCTCCGGGCATAGGTGAGGTATCAGGTTGTTGTAGCAGGCCAGAACACAACGACTGGCCGTGACGCGACAGGCTTTGCCCTGTTGCACGTAGTCTACTTGGACCTTATCACCAACTTCTTTAACCCCAACGGCTGTGCTATTTAAACGAATTCGAACCGCTTGGTCAGTCAGATCCAAGGCACCATAGTTAAACTGGGCAATAGCAACATCTTCCACTCCTTTCATACCCGGCGCCACGTGTGGAATCATTTTTTGAACCAGTAAACGGGCAACAGATGCATTCCCGTCCGGGAACATGCGTACATCACCGGCGAGCTCATCAATCAGCATGGCTGCAATGGAATCGACAAAATCTGCAAGCCATCCCATGGCACGAAGGCCCGGACTACCGGCCATGATGGCTTCAAGTACAGTGTGATTCCATCCAGAAGGTCCATTCAATATGAGTAGATGTGCATTCAGTATGGGAATTGTCTCTCCTGAAAGCCCCACACGATCAAACAAAAACTGGTTATAACTGGTGTTGTTTACATAGTCCCACTTTTCGGTCAGTGACAGATCATCCAGGAAGTCCTTTTTGCCACCAAAAAACAGAAGCAAATTGTCCTTTTGATCTTCTGGTAAGGGTAACTGGCGGACCGCGGCGTCATAGTCACCTCTGCCATGGAAAAACTTTAACCAGTGTCCACCGATAGTCAGGTGATCATCACCATCAGGTACCGTCAAACCGACATCCCCATTGAGCTTGCCTCCAAGGAAACAATCATCAGGTGTGTTGGCAGCCATCTGCGCTATGGTTGCCTCATCTATACCGATATCAATTAAAAGACTTCCGGCGACGTCTCCATAATTACTTGGGCTGTCTAGATTCTGCGCGCCACCAAGACTAAGAAGCATCCTACCCTTATGGTTAAACTCATTGCGCTTGGCGTGGCCGCCAAAGTCATCATGATTATCAAGCACCAGAACGCGTGCTTCAGGACCGGCTTTTTTCAGGAAATACCAGGCAGCGGCAAGACCGCTCATACCCGCGCCGACAACGACCAGATCGTAGTGTTCATCCAATGATGTGTATGAGGCAGGTTTCTGTCCCTGCCAGGCCAATGCATGTGCGACTTCAAAGGAACCTGCATGACTGCCACGCATGCCGGTCAGAGTGGGAGGATAAGAGTGAGATGGAACTACTGGGCTCGCTGGTGTACCCAGACTTATCTCAGGCTCAACTCCATAGGCCGGCAGCAGGACGCCCCCCGCTCCGATCGCCATTCCGTTAAGAAGGTCCCGCCTCGTTATCCGAATTGCCATTGCTATCCCCAAGAGGTTTACATGTCAGTTGACATGTTCTAGCATGCTTGACGTCATGTCAATGTCGCAAAGCTGAACTACCGGGAGGCACCAGCGCCCAATCCTAAATAAAGAGGACGACTCTATGAAGAATATTGGCATTTTTGTGTTTCTCATCGCCGCCACAGTGGCCACTTCAGTACAGGCAGCCCCGGGCGCTCTACCCTTGAATGTTGAAGAACTGAAAGTACTGAAGCTCGACAGCATCCCTCCTTGGCCGAGTGAGATGGTACTCAAAGGAACCAATGAACATTGGCAGAAAGTGCTGCATCAGGGCGATTTTGTTGTGACGATCTATGAAGCTCAGCCTGCCTTGATAGATATCAGCGTTCCTTACCCCTATGACGAATTTGTCTTGGTACTTGAGGGCGAGGTGACGCTTAGCGCGACTGAAGGCGAGAAAAGGACCTATCGCGCTGGCGATAGTTTTGTCGTACCTAAGGGCTTCACGGGAACCTGGGACATGCCCACTAAATTTCGCGAGATGATAATCATTGAAACCAGGGCCTGGCTCGCATCAGGCGAAGCGTCATCGTGACAATGAAGAGCTTCGAGCAGTAGGTGATTGCCGTGGCGTCAATAGCAGTTAGAACACTCAACGGATGGCCGTTGTTCTTAACGATCGCCGCGATGACTTTCATCGCGATAAGCACGGCCGCGCTATTGATCGGAATTTCTACGCCGGAGTCGACCGTGAACCTGATACATCTGTCGGTGCAGCTCGCCTCCCTCTGGATCTTCCTTGTATTTGCGGCTTCCGCGATGGCGCAGCTATTTCCTGGAAACATATCTAGCTGGCTCCTACGCAATCGCCGCTACCTCGGTTTATCTTTCGCTGCTGGATTCAGCTGGCAGGCAGTTTTTATCGCTGTTTTGTTCACGTTGTACTCTCCTCATTATCGGGCGGCGATCTGGGCCAGCTATGCGGAACTAGCGTTCAGCAGCAGCGCCACTGTTATTTCCTTTGTGTTTGTCAACCTGGGATTGCTAACGCTTTCACTTCGTGTTGCCGAGAACCTAAAACGGCGCACCAACGAACTGGAGATGAGCTCGTGACTTTGATCAATTCAATTGGCGATATTCCGCGCGCGGCAGCGAAATGCTATGGCGACAAGATTGCACTCATCCTGCCTGACCGGGTGTTGTCGTTTAACGAACTCGAGGGATTATCCAACCGTTGCGCCAATCTGTTGGTTGATCTCGGGGTAACGCCTGGCGACCGTGTCACCCTGTACTCCGGCAACTGTTGGGAGTGGGTCGTCTGCTATTACGGAGCGCTAAAAACGGGCGCAGTGATCAATCCGATCAACGTGATGCTGACCCCCGTCGAAGTTGAATTCGTGGCCAATGACTGCGGCGCTACTGTCGTTATCGCATCCCATGAAAAGGCGCTTTCAATAAAGGATGTCAAAGAAAAATCTCAGGTCAGGGAACTGATCGCTTTTGGCGACGAAGCACTGCCTGAAGGAATACTATCTTTCAATGATATTCTTGATGGCAGCAGTGATCATTTCCAGATCGGTGAAATCGATCCAGGCTCGCTATCCACAATCGGCTACACCTCGGGCACTACGGGGCATCCCAAAGGGGCATGCCTGTCGCACAGAGGTATCCTGCTGAATGTCGCAATGACCGCCCTGATGCATCAACGCAGCGACCGGGACACGGTCGTTACCGCATTACCTTGCCCGCATGTCTACGGCAACGTGGTAATGAACGGAGCCATACAAAATGGCATGACCCTGGTACTTCACCCAGCCTTCGAAGAGAAGACGATCCTGCAAAGCATCCAGGACCACAAGGCCACGATGTTCGAAGGGGTGCCCACTATGTACATGTTCATGCTCAATCACCCGGAGTTAGATGACTACGACCTGTCGTCACTGCGCTGCTGCACCGTCGGCGGACAGACCATGCCCAAACCAAAAATGGAAGAGGTGGAGCAACGCTTCGGCTGCCCGTTGATTGAACTATGGGGCATGACTGAGCTCGGCGGGCTCGGCACCACCTTTGCTAGTAATGGCCTTATCAAGCATGGCTCGATAGGTGTGGCACTCCCCTATACCCAGGCAAGGATTGCCGACACCGAGCATGCCAATAAGACCTTGCCCATCGGTGAGGTTGGTGAACTGATGATCAAAGGCGATATCGTCATGCAGGCATACTTCGGCAATGAGCAGGCGACCCGCGACACCATCGAGCCTGACGGCTGGCTGCACACAGGGGATGTCGCCACTATGGATGAAGACGGCTGTATTTTTATCGTCGATCGCAAAAAGGACATGATTCTAACAGCAGGCTTCAACGTCTATCCTGCGGAAATTGAACGGGTTGTTGCCGGTCATCCGGATGTCGCCCTGGTGGCCGTCGGCAGTGTTCCTGATGAAGATAAAGGTGAACTTGCGAAGGCCTACATCGTTGCGAAGACGGGAGCAACGCCGAAAGTGGCTGACATCATTGCTTATTGCCGCGAACACCTCGCCGCCTACAAGGTACCCCGCCAGGTGCAGTTTGTAGACGACCTACCCAAGACCAGTACCGGCAAGGTGATGCGCCGTGAACTGAAAACACTGGATGAATAGACTCGATAAGCGAGAATGATCTCGTTCGCCATGTGAAAGAGAGAACCGGCCAAACAATGAAAAAAGGCGCTATTAGAAGGGAATTAGTGAGCGAGACAACTGACGCAGTGATGAGCGATCGCCAACAACAGATATTGCAGACGGCGATAGGGATAATCGCGGATGAGGGTTACGGCAGCCTCACCATGCGCCATCTGGCGCGGGCCAGCGATATGAAACTGGGTGCCCTGCAATACCACTTTCGTACATGGGACGCATTGTTACGATCTCTGGTTAATTATCTACGCAACGAGCTTCGATATATCTTGATGAATTCCGCAACTGGTCCCCTGGGAATTCGTGCGATCGCAGAGATCATGCTTTCGGATGATGCACAAGACCACGACGGACTATGGCCGCAACTCTGGGCAATGGAGCAGGTCGAGCCCCTCGTGTCGGATCTTCTGGAAGATGTCTATGCAGAATACTTGCGTCTTCTGGAGACAGCACTCGAGGCAGCGGGGAACCAATCACCCAGAGCTGAAGCCCTGTGCCTGATGGCCCTGATGGAAAGTGAATCACTTTTCACCGGGAAAGGCCGACGCTGGGAAAGTGACAGGAGCGCGGTGCGCAAAACAATACTTAATTTTATTGACGAGAGATACGGAGACTAGATTTTGGGTGCAACAGTTACATTAGATTTACAGATTAATAGGCTTGGGTTTTGGTCCGCTGTCGTCGCAATTGCGACGACTGTCATTACCTTTTTCATACCCTTGGACGTGCCGGATGGTTATAATGCTTCGCATGCTGACCGCATCGCTTGGCTCAGCGCTAACAGTGGCACTTTTATCCTCGGCTGGATCAACCAGATTGTTGCCATGCTCAGCCTATCAGGTGTCTTCTTCGGTATAGCTTGGCATATCTCCAAAAGAGACCCGTTACGTGGCATTATCGCGGCGCTGATCGTTTTCTCTTCTTTTATCGCCTTTATCATTCCCAAGTTTATCGCAGTTTGGACCATACCCCTGCTGGCTCAGACGATCTCAACAGAGGCGGTGGGAGCCGACCTGGCGGACCCGTTACTGAGGTTGCTGAACGTCTCTGTTCCGTTTTCGCTCTACACTTCTTTTGACTACCTGGGTTTCTGGCTTTACGCCGTGTTTGGACTGCTTGTGGCGGGTCCTCTATACGGAGAAAACATGAGCGCCAAGATTGCCGCCGTCACCATCGGCATTTTCGGTTTGTTGTATCACGGCCTGCTGGCCGCCCTGCTGCTCGGAACTATCGCACCGCCAGAAATCGAGTCCTTGTTCCTGGGTGCATCTGGATTATTGTTGATCGTGGTTGTAGCAATGATGGCCAGTTTCAGGCGTATCATGTTTCTCCCGCTCCTGGCGACCGGCTCTGTCCCTAAATAAACGTTAACAAACTTCTACAAGCCCTCTCTGGGACAGTGCGGATAAGCCAATGACATACAACATTACACGGCGCGACTTTTTAAACGGTATGGCCATTGCGACTGGCACGGGTCTGCTCACACCGGCCGAACTTTTTGCTCAAACCAGCACCAGCGGACAAGGCGTGGTTTATCCGCCTACCCTTACCGGCCTACGCGGTAACCACCCAGGCTCATTTGAGACCATGCACGCCCTTGCCTGGGCCGGACAAAAGCCAGAGGCGCATCACAAACTAGACGAGCACTATGACATGGTGATCGTTGGGGCAGGGGTAAGTGGCCTTGCGACCGCCTGGTTCTATCAAAAGGCAATGGGACCCGAGGCAAGAATCCTATTGCTGGATAATCACGACGACTTTGGTGGGCATGCTAAGCGTAATGAATTTCATCATCGCGGACGGACGCTGCTCGGCATCGGTGGCTCGGTAAATGTGGATGCCCCTTCCGACTGGAGTGACATTTCCAAAGGCCTGCTTGACGATCTTGGTGTCGATCTCGAGGCCATGAAAGCCAATTCAGAAAACGTCGCACTATTAAGCGCAACCGCTGACAGCGTGTTGGCGTTCCCTGGAGTGGATGGCAAAGAAGGTTATACGAGCCATAAAAAGATCCGCGCTAAGTGGCGTCAGTTGATGCTTGGCGTTGGCGATTACGCATCTGCGGTGCGCGCTCTTCCGCTCCCAGTTTCGGAACAGGACAAATTGATTGAGTTTTTCAGTGGCGACCGCGATTACCTCAATGACCTGTCACAGAGTGAGAAACAATCCTATGTCGAGTCGGTCAGCTACGCCGAGTTTCTTACTGAGCGGGTTGGCCTAGCACTCGATACCATCTCTATTTTCTATCCGGTACCCAAATTGATGTTTGGGCCCGCCGGATTGAGAGTGACCGTCATGGAGGCATTTTACTTGGGTTGCCCCGGTGTACAGGGCATGGACTGGCTCGCTAAATTGGCCGCGGGGATTCTTGAAGGTCAGGAGACCGGTTCCGAATCACTGTATTTTCCGGATGGCAACGCATCGCTCGCCAGGTTGCTGGTTCACAAACTGATCCCACGAGCGGCGTCGGACGCAAGCGGTTTTGACGATATCGCGACTAGCCGTTTTGACTATGGCGCGCTCGACGAAAAGGCACATTCGATCCGATTACGACTAAACAGTACTGTGGTTGGCGTGCGAGAGACCGAAGACGATGCAGTGACTGTTGATTATGTCCGCGATGGCAATGCGGTCAGCGTCACAGGCGATCATTGCGTGCTCGCCTGTTATAACAGTGCGATCCCTTACCTTTGCCCACAGTTACCGGAAAGTCAGAAGGAAGCGCTTCGCTACGGCGTCAAAGTCCCGCTGGTGTGGACTAATGTCCTGATTGACAACGGACACGCTTTTTCCAAACTCGGTGGGGGCCAGGTAATTTGCCCCGATGATCCATACGTAATGGTCACCACTCCGCCAGTAACGACTACAGGCGGTCACCAGCCACCGCGTGGGCCGGATGATCCGATGGTGATTCACATGCTGGGTGTTCCTTCGGTGACATCCACAGGCACTGAAACCAGCCGTGAATTACTCTCAACGGCTCGCCACAATGTCTATGCAACTACCTTTGACACCTATGAGAGCCAAGTCCGGGGGCAACTACAGGGGCTGTTAGGCGATCACGGCTTCAACCACAAGTTCGATATCAAGGCGATTACCGTGAACCGCTGGCCTCACGGCTATGCTTACGAATATATGTCATTGGATGATCCGAAGTGGACGCCAGGACAAGCGCCCCATGAACTCGGCCGAGCCCAGTTCGGTAGGATTTCGATCGCTAATTCGGATTCCGAGGCATACGCCTACCTGAATGCTGCAATCGATGCCGGCTGGCGCGCCGTCACTGAACAGGTGACATACAACGATCTCCAGGGTTAGTCGGTCGTCAATGCGGTTAATAAGACTAAACACGCTCTTCAACTTTCAGAAGAGTATTCTGGTTCCAGCCGGTTAGTTGCTGTCCCCGTTAGCCCATCTGAGCATGAGTTGTGCGCTCGGGAATTTAGCCTCACTGATTGAACACTTGGCAAATCGCCCTCCTATTCCAGACTCCGGCCGCGCGCGACAGCAAGGTCAGTAAGTTTTTCATCTCGGGAAAAAGCAAAAATTTCTATGACGAGCCTTTCTTATGCTCGACGAGCCTTTCTTACGCTCAATGAACAGCGATGAAGAGAATTCGAGACGGTCTTTAAAAACCGCGTTATAGTCATTGATATCAAACTTCCTAAAGCAAAACCATTGGAGCCGTGCCCATGAAACCCCTTGAAGGCTTGCGAGTTCTGGATCTCACCCATGTGCTGGCGGGACCTTACTGCACCTATCAACTCGGAATGCTCGGCGCAGAGATCATCAAAATCGAAGCCCCATCAGGCGATATGACACGATCCTGGGGCGGTACGCCAGAGCAGTTGTCTCATAGAATTGGGAGCGGGTTTGTACCTCAAAATGCCGGTAAACGCAGCCTTTGTTTGGACCTTTCGAATCTCGAGGCCCAAGCTTGTGCTCAGAGGCTCGCAGCAAACGTCGACATTCTCGTTGAAAACTTTGAGGGCGGGACTATGGCTAAATTTGGCCTAGATTACCCATCGCTCGTTGACAAAAATCCCGGCCTCATTTACTTATCCATTTCAGCCTTTGGGCGAAATGGTCCTCAGGCAAATCGACCCGGATTTGACGATGTCATCCAGGCCACCTCCGGCTACATGGCCAACAATATTCGCGGCGATGGTCCGATTCGAACTGGCGGGCCGGTGCTGGATTACGCTACCGGCATGCAGGCTGCCTCGGCAGTTTTGGCGGCGCTGTTGCTAAAAGCTCGAACTGGAGAAGGCCAATATATTGATTTGGCCATGCAAGACGTGGCGATGTTGCTGCTCAATCGTAATACCAGTATCGCCGCCTCAACGGGCACGCCACCCCCACCGGCAGGTAACCGGGAAGCGCCGTTACTGGGTCGGTATGAGACGCAAGACGGTTACGTTATGCTGGCAGGTTATTTTCCCGATCATTGCCGCAGGATCTGTGCCGCGATCGGTTTAACCGACTATGCAGAACTTACAACCAAGGCGTTTATGACCCGCATCAAAACCATTGAGCAGGATGTGGTTGCCCGGCTGCTGACCAAAACATCCGCTGAATGGGACGCGTGCTTCGCGCAGGCCAAAGCCGTCGCAGGCGGAGTCCAAAGCCTTGAGCAGACCCTGGCAGGTGGGCAACCGGAGGCTCGCGGTCTGCTTCAGCAGGTCGAAACCGCAGCAGGCGCGCAGCAAGTTACAACCGCGGGATATCGCATCAATGAGTCCGTTTTTGGCCCAGCCGGTGAGGTGCCGCTGCTCGGACAGCATTCAACAGCTGTGCTTAAAGCATTCAATTACAGCGACGACGATATTGCCCGTTTAATTTCCGCTGGCGCCGTAATTCAAGCGACCGCGGCCTAACGCGCTATGCGCAACGATTCCAACAATCCGCTTCTCGCTGGGACCGGAAAACCAAGTCAAGGCCAGCGATCCCTCAGCAGCATAGAGGCTGCCGCAGCCTGGTTTCCGTCTGATCAAAAGAGGTCCAAAAAATGAATATTTTGGGGCTCTCCGCAATCACGATTGCCAAGCTGATACGAGATCGCGAGTTGTCCGCGCTTGCGGTCATGATGCAAACCCTTGAGCAAGCAGAACGCGTTCAGCGCGCCTTGAACCCCTTTGTGACGATCGCCTGGGATCAGGCCATTGAGCACGCAAAACGCTGCGATGAACTGTTGCTTAAAGGTCCGCCAAGTAATACGGCCCATCTTTTCGGCGTGCCGTTTACCGCCAAAGATTTATTGAACACCTTTGATTTAAGAACCACGTATGGCTCGCGAGCCTTCGAAGCCTTTCAACCCAAGGCGGATGTCGTTGCAATCGATCGACTCCGCAAGGCCGGCGCGGTGCTCATCGGAAAAACAACCACACCGGAATTTGCCTCAAAGCTACTCACCGACTCGGAACTCACCGGCATCACCCGCAATCCTTGGGTTCCGGCGCGCTCTCCGGGCGGCAGTAGTGGCGGCGCTGCCGCCGCGGTTGCGAGCGGCGTCGGCGCATTTGCAGTTAGCACTGATGGCGGCGGTTCTGCACGTGTGCCAGCTGCTGCATGCGGCATTCTTGGTTTGAAAGTGACCCTGGGCGCAATTCCACACGAGACCTGGCCCTTTCACTTTGGTAACAATAGTTCTATCTCAATTAACAGCCGAAACGTCGAAGATCTTATCCTCGCGTTTAATCTGATGAAGGGCGCCAACTCGATGGACCCTTGGTCCCGACGCCAGATTGAGCCCCTGACTCAGCCAGCACAATCGCAAACCAAGGGCCTGAAAAAAAACGCGCTTTTGATACCCGCTTTGGGCGGCCAAGCCTGCGATAAAAAGATCATGGCGATCGTTGGGCAATCAATCCAAGCGCTCGAGCGTAACGGATACGAGATTACGATCGCGGAGGGCGATCCGATCGCCTTCGATTCGAGTCTGTCGTTCGACATGATGGCGGCGAACCTTGCGGCTCGTGTTCGGGCCATGCAGCCCGATGAACGAGCCCGCCTCAGTGCTCCCCTGAAAACCTTATTGTCAAACATGACCTTCAAATCTGATGGGGTACGTCTACAAGCTCAGGCGATTGAACGCTCAGCGCTTTACGATCGCCTAGAGCAGAGCTTAAGCCGATACAGCCTGCTCCTAACGCCGACACTGAATGCCCAACCCCCCCTTGCGGATCCGAGCGGCGATCAGCGCGTCCGCATAAATGATGATTGGGCGCCGCTGGCTGCTTGGTGGTCACATCTGTCAATTGCGAACCTGACCGGTCATCCTGCCATCTCGATTCCATGCGGCTGGGACGCAGATGGCCTGCCGGTGGGCCTACACGCCATTGCCGGATGGGACTGCGAGCAAGACCTAGTGGATCTTGCCGCAAACGCTGCGCTAAATCATGACTGGACCAGCCATTTACCGAGCTTTGAGTCATGATTTAAAGCGTTTTTCAGCCACCAACCGTGTTATCCGCTTTTCAGGAGCATCAGTCCTAGCGCGCCAAGATCGATCTGGCGAGCGCAGTGCTTAGAAGGAATAACCACGTTTTTCCTACCTTGAGAAGTGGAAACGCTGTCGGCCTTGACGTTTCTAGCTCTGCGGAGAGAGCGAGTTGGTAGCTACGGGTGGACTTGAACCACCGACCTCAGCAGGATGAATGCAGGGAACCTGGATACCTCACCGATTCTCAGGTTGGGAGAGATCCAGACGGTTTCCGCCTCCTGAGCGAGCTTTAAGGATTATAAACGGCAAGTACGCACGCACCAGTACGCCATCAAAACTTCCCAGCAAACACTCTTCGGATTCGAGTTTTAGCCAGTGCTGCATCGATGCGGAGGTCGAACGCGGATTGTGAAGCTGCTCGTTTGTAACTGATTCCACGACCAACTTGATCCGTTGTTGTAGGGTGAGCGTGAATCCACCCCAGTAGTGGTAACGCACGCTACCGGATCGCAATAACACCCCTACGGTACCGGTGTCCTCTTGGCCCAAGGTTACTAGACGCTGGTTGATTCTGAGCCTAATACTGTACATTTATACAGTATACGCTAATCTTTCGTGACCTGTCACGAATACTGGAACCCGCCTGACAGATTGCCTATACTGCGCTTCTCGTTAGGCGTTGGCGCCAACGTTCCGCTCGTAGCTCAGCTGGATAGAGCACCAGGCTTCGAACCTGGGTGTCGGGAGTTCGAATCTCTCCGGGCGGGCCATCTTTTTATGAGCCCCAATAAAATCGCTATCCGTCACAGTTTTTTGGCCCGTGTCGCTACGCTAGTTGGGCTGAAGGTGCTAAAGGGAATCAAATCATCCCGATAGTCTTCATATAAATCCGCAATCACAAAACCCGCTCTCAGCTGTCCACCGAGTTGGGTATCTAATGAGTGGCTGAACTCTAAGGCAAGCCCGCTTTCTTCGAGTGCGTCTAGCTCGAAGTCGCTCAGGCTCTCGGCTTCATCGTAAGGCAGTTTACGCGTGACTTCTATTTTCCCAGTACGCGCTGCCTCATCGTGATCAAATAAGAACATGCTTGGGTTCATAAAGCCCGCAAGCAAATCGCCTCGAGGTTTTAACACCCGAAAGCATTGCGCCCACACGACCTCTATATGGGATACGAAGAGATTAGAAACAGGGTGAAAAATGAGGTCAAAGCTTTCTGCATCGAACCGAGAAAGATCAGCCATATCTCCTTGTAGGCAGGTAACGTCGAGATGATGACGTTCGGCGAGTATTCGATCTTTTTCTAGCTGAACATCAGATAAATCGAAGCTGACTACGCTCGCGCCGGCAGCAGCAAGCACAGGGACCTGCTGGCCGCCTCCGGAGGCAAGACAAAGCACCTTCTTACCGCTCAGGTGACCGAACCATGATTTGGGTACTGCTTTTAATGGCGTTAAAATGACGTCCCAATCGCCGCTTTGAGCAGCGGCAATCGTTTCATCTGAAACGGGAACAGACCATTGACCATTGTTACGTGATTGTTGGTTCCACGCCTTTCGGTTAAATTCGAGAATATCCACTCTCATCGTTTTTCTCTTTGCTAGTCTGTCGAACTGAAGCGCCAGTGGCCTGGCAAAATGACTAATTGTTATAAGCCAGCACATTCTCAGACGGTTTTGAGGTCGCTGTCTGTCTCAGCTGTCCCCCATGCGCCTTGATTGGGCTCTTTATGAGCATGCTCCTCTGAACCAGCAAGCTCAACACCCAGGGCGACCAACGCGTTGATCCACTTCGTGGTCTCTCGGGGATTGACAGCATCTGGCCAGAGGTCATTGGGATGGTGAAACAAGCCGTTGCGGCCCAAAATCGATAGATAACGACCGTCGCCGTCAAAGATATTGCGAGCCTCACCGAGTGGTCGTTCGCCTGCTGGAGTCTCGGCATCGGGCTCAATAGAATTTTTTTCAAGCCAAGGTCTAAGGCGAGACCGAGCTGCCTCATCAGAATACTGAAGCCTAACACCCGGGTCGTGTTGTGCGGCAAAATTGGCACCGAGATGGATCCAGAGCAGCGCATCTTGAACAAGTGTAGCGTGCGTCTCGAGATAGTGGTCTAACCCGATGTGGCCTAATTCGTGCCCGGTGTTGGCCGTAAAAATAACATCGCGTTTCGGTTCGCTCTCTTTGATCGCACGCATCATTTCTAGAAAGCAGGCAATACCACCGCCCCGTTCAGACGCGCACTGCCACCATCCGCTTCTGGGCGTCATGATGACCAGCGGCGCCAATTGTGGATTCTTCCCAGTAATTTTTGCGCCGATATTCCTAGCGATAGCATCGACATATTTGGCGTGAAGTGTGAAATGGCCAACGG
Organism: uncultured Pseudomonadales bacterium; assembly: GCA_938017975.1. GTDB lineage: Bacteria > Pseudomonadota > Gammaproteobacteria > Pseudomonadales > Azotimanducaceae > UBA9926. The sequence goes on from CALIKQ010000031.1 coordinate 16,631, forward strand.
AGGATGAGGCGATGGCCGACTGAATCTCCGGCCAATGCTTGTGTGCAACTTGTAAAACGGGTGGCCCGAAGGGTTTAGAGAAATGCTCGGCATTGAACAGAGCTGGCCCGTTTTCTGGCAGATCCTTATCGGACACAATCACGATCGCCCGATGCGCAGCCTTTCGTCTGGCTGAGTAAATTGCCTGACCGCTTTCAGAGTTTTCAAAAGGTGGGGCTGTTGCTACGCCGATGTCGGCGTCGCTGCCAAGCGGCCCTATGCAGCCACGGATACCCTTTGCATCGGTATATGAGCAGTCGTAAAGCGGAACCCCAGTCACGGTAAGTCCAGAGATTCCCAGTGAACACAGAAGGGGCTCGACGCGCTTAAATCCGAAGGCAGTCTCGGATACCTGAACGCCGAGTGCAGCAATTTTTTCGATTAGCCAGTCGGCGCTTTGGTGGTCGATCTCGGTACCGGTACGATGAATGCCCTGGCTTGAGTACTCGGCGATCAAGGCATTGATCCGCTCTTCCATCATTTCCTCCTGTGTTCGCCGCATTGCTTTTGGTTGGATGCCGAAGTGAAACGGTAGTAGCCACGACAGCATGGCCTTTTGAATAAACCTGCGTTTAGTCAGTTTGGGCCTAGAATTCGACAAATATTGTTCGATCGTGCCTGTCGTCTCTTTGCATTGATACTCCAATGCCTATGGACCATTTTAGAAAGCCGCAATAAGGGTGAGGCCAATGCAAGAAATAGCAGCAGCAATCAGCGCGTAAGGAATCTGAGTCAGTGCATGATCAATAACATCACAACCACTGCCTTGGGCAGCGAGCACGGTAGCGTCTGAGTAAAAACAAGCATGGCTGCCGAAGGCGCTGGCTGATAAGAGGGCGCCGATTGCGAGCGGCATGCTGACACCAACACTGGCAGCCAACGGTAGGATAATGGGAATTGCGATGGCAAAAACACCCCAACTGGATCCGGTTGCGAAGGAAATTAATGCCATCGTCAGAAAGGTAATGACCGGAAAAAATAACGGTGTCATTAAGGGCGCAACGTTTTTTATGACGAAACTGGGTAACCCGAGTTGATCATTTACCTCTTTGAAAACGAACGCGATGACGACAATCGTAAGAGCCGGCAACATCATTTTGATGCCATCGATTACCGCGTCAAACATTTGAGTCCAGGCGAGCAATCGCTGAGCGCCGAAGAGTAAGATTGTGAGTGCCACTGACGCGATAACGCCAATCTGGACATCAAGTTCGTACCACAGTGTGAAGCCGATCAGAGTCGCTAACGGCAGTAAGAAGTGGTGGAGTCCAATCTCACGACCCGACATTGAGGTGCGATGCTCATCGGCAGGATCAATCGGATCGCTGACAGGTTCATGAGCAGCCCTGCGCTCTGCCGTTTTCATGGGCCCAAGCGCGGGAATAATCCCCAATGCAACTAAAGGCACTAACAACACGGCTGCGATCGGATAGATCATGTAGGGAATAGCGCTGATGTACAGGCCCATGCCTTGACCCTCCTCGGCGAAACCTGATTCTTGAAAAAGACCCGCGTAAAAAACAGCCCAAGTCGAAATCGGAACCAGCACGCAGATGGGCGCGGCGGTCGAGTCGACGACGTAGGCAAGTTTTTCGCGTGAAACCCGAAACTGATCGGTCACCTTTCGCATGGATGCCCCAACAGCTAGGGCATTGAGATAGTCGTCGATAAAGACAATGATTCCTAATAGCCAGGTATACATGAGTGCGCTTTTTGAGCTCTTGGCTTTAGCGGCGAGAACCCCGCTGAAGGCATCGACAGCGCCAGCGCGTAGCAGCAGCATGATTAAGCTCCCCATGAGTCCGCAGACGATGATGACCCAAGCAATGGTCTCGCTCATCATGACCTCGAGAAGCGTGCTTGAAAACTGATCCAACGCTGTCGTTGGACCGAGCATCAAGAGGCCGACTAGAGTTCCTGCTAGCAGTGATTCGATCGGTCGACGGCTAACAACAGCGACGCAGACGGTGATAATGGCTGGGAGCAATACGAGCCAGCTGTCCTGTATATCCAAAAAGTACTCCTAGTGACAGCATTGAACTGACGTTATCTAATGCACATTGATTTTCCCTCGGATTGGACTACGCGAGGTTGGTTTCCGAGTTGCGCTAGACGGAACTCTAAATAATACCCTTTTCTTGTAGAGAGGCGATTTCATCAGCATCGAGTCCTAGTTCCTCCAGAACTTCCCGGGTGTGCTCGCCTAAAAGCGGCGGCATTCGTCGCCGAGGATCCTGCGGCGTCCCATGAAACCTTGCAGCAGGCTTTGCTTGTTGGTATTTGCCTGCGCTGGGGTGATCGAAATCGAGAATCGACTCGTTGTGTTGGATTTGCGGGTCCTCGAAAACTTCCTCGAGCTCCAAGATGCGACCACTGGGCACTTCGTTATCATTCATTCTTTTGAGAATGTCTTCGGTCGTGAAGGAACGGATCGCTGTGTCTAGCAGTTCGCCCAAAGCCTCTTTGTTTTCTGGAATCATGCGCGCTTCATTGTCTGCAAACCTAGAATCAATAATCCACTCTGGGTGCCCGAGAGCACGAAAGAGCCCCTCATGTTCAACTTGTGAGGCCACAAAATAGATGATTTGGCCATCCTGGGTGTGCCACAGTCGATAAGTCTCATAAAGAGACATTCCAGGGAGGTCTTGGCTGTTTTCGAGGGTATGTTTAATCATGCCATCGGGCCAGAAGAAGGCGAGGGAGGCGTCAACCATTGGAATCTCGATGAGTTGACCACCAGCGCCACGATCTCTCGCAAAAAGCGCTGCGGTGATTGCCTGAGCGGCGGTATAGGAAGTGGATTTGTCAGCCACAATATTGCGCACAAGATCCTTGATGGGAAAGTCCGGACTCATCTGGATGCCCGCATGGCCTGTCAGTCCTTGAATGATCGGGTCATATACGCGCTGGTCCGAATAAGGACCGGTCGGCCCGAAGCCAGAAATAGAGCAATAGATGAGGTCGGGGTTAATGCTGCGTAGGGTTTCCTCTCCGAGGCCAATTCGCTCTGCAGCCCCCGGTCGCCAATTCTGGATGAAGACATCGGTGGTCTTGATCAGCTCGTGCATGACCGCGATGCCCTCGGGCTTGGACAGATCCAAAGCGACCCCGCGCTTATTGCGGTTGCAGTTGATAAAAAGAGAAGTCAATCCACCTCGCTCAAAGTTTGGCAGTCGCGCGACTTCGCCAATGCCGGGGGGTTCTACCTTGATGACGTCAGCACCTTGGTCGCCAAGAATCATGGCGGCGAGGGGACCTGATACAACGGCGGATACATCAATGACTCGAATGCCTTCAAGGGGGGCTACCATAGTTACAACTCTTCAAAGGTTTGTATAAATTTACCTTCCAACATACCAATTCTCAAAACATTTCTGCTCTTGAGAAGTGCGAATAGATGACCGTGGGTTCGGTTGGCCGTCTTGAATGACAGGGTTATCGTGAGGTACTGTTTGGAGGGTCCACCCAAAAATTCTGTTTTAAGGAAATTCGATGCTAGGTGATAGGCTCGCTTGCTCGCGTCGGCGAAAGCTCTGAGGGTGTGCCGGCGGTTGAAGATCGAACCAAGGCTTAGATACGGTATAGCATTATGAGTATTGAACCGGTGAAAGACTACCAGCAGGCTGCGAGGGTGCTTCGTGATACAAACCTGAGGCAAGGCCTTTACGATGAAGGTGCCGTCTTGATGGATGGTGTGTTAGTAAATCTGCACGGGGAAAAACATCGTGCTCGCCGAAGCCTCGAAAATAAAGTGTTTCGGCGAGGGTTTTTTACGCACTATGAAAAAGAGGTTTTTCCGAAGACCCTCGCGCTCACCATCGATCAATTTGTCCTGGACGGTGGTGGCGATCTAGTCGAGTTCGGTTTCCGCGCCTTAATTAATCTAACCTGCGACTTTGCTGGGATCGATCGCCCTCAGGCGAGCCAACCTGAAACGGATCGGCTTTTATTATTGATGCGTTCTTTCGCCTTGGGCACAACCCTTGCGCATTCCAAGGACGATCGAGATAAAGTTCGACAACAGGTAAGGCATGCGTTGTCCGCTTTTGACGTTGAATTTTTGCAGCCTTCTGTTGCTCGAAGATTATCGCTCATTCGCCAGCTTGAAGAACGAAGCGATGGTGAGAACGCGCTTCCACGGGACGTGCTGACGGTTTTATTGCGCAATGAAGACCAAATCGAGCTTGATGAAGCACAACTTTTACGCGAGATGGCTTTTTTTGTTGTTGCCGGAGCTCAGACCAGTATTCATTCTCTGGTGCACGTCATGCACGAAATTTTTGTCTGGGCTTCGGGTGATTCTAGGACGCTTGGAAAATTGCGATCAGACCCGATGTTAGTGCAGCGCTGTGTTCATGAGAGTGCTCGACTTCACCCTTCGAGCCCGGTTGCAGTGAGAAGGGCAGAGTGCCCGATCACGTTGCCCACACATCAAAAAGTCGAAACAGGTGAACGGGTAGTCGTTGACCTTCAAGGCGCAAATCAGGATCCAAAAATTTTTGGTGCCAATGCGTCGGTATTCGACCCTAATCGACAATTTGATAAGGGCATTTCGCCCTACGGACTCTCCTTCGGATTGGGTATGCACGCTTGTATTGGTCGAACGCTGGCTGCGGGCGTTACCCCCAAGCCAGACGCAGACCCAGTTGACCATCAGTACGGTATCATCGCTTTAATCGCGAGCGCTCTGCTTAAAAACGGTGCGCGTCCAGATCCCAAGCAGCCGGCTGAAATGGATGCGAAGACGGAGCGCCCCAATTGGGGACGTTATCCGATTTTGCTGGGCCCGCTCTAATCAATAAAACCAAGGCAGGTAAGAAAGGTGATGAAACATGCGATTGTGACTGGCGCTGGAGGAGATATTGGAGCGTGCATCACCGAGTTGGCGGTAAGCAGAGGTTATCGAGTCGCAGCCATTGACGTGCAGCCAGATAAAATTGATGCGCTCGCTGATCGCTTGGATCATGTCGTGCCGGTTGTTGCTGATATCACTGATCCGGAAGCTGTCACAATAGCCTTCGATCGCCTAGGCACCGCGCCGGATCTTTTGGTGAACAATGCAGGACTGGTTCGGTTTGGCCCTCTTGAGTCACTGGCCGTCGAGGATTTTCAATCGGTGGTGAACGTAAATTTGGTCGGTAGCTTCATTGTTGCTAAGGAAGCCGCGCTTCGTATGAAGACAGTCGGTGGCGGCGCGATTGTTAACGTGACCTCTATGGGCGGGATTCATCCTGCTCCCGGAGGCGGTGCCTATGGTGCCTCGAAAGCGGGATTGGCTCAGATGACCGAATTAATGTCGGTTGAGTGGGGCCCCTACGGTATTCGGGTCAATGCGGTTGCGCCAGGGTTTATCGATGCAGGGATGTCGGCGCCTTTTTTTCAGGATGAATCGGTCCGAGAAAAGCGGACAAGTGGCGTACCGTTGGGGCGACTTGGCACTGCAGCCGATGTAGCTCATACCGTGCTGTATTTGGCGTCCGAGGAAGCGGCTTACATCACCGGGCAGGAGATTGTCATCGACGGCGGTGTTATTAATAGCGTGTTGGCGCAGTTGCCCAGAGACTGATCATGAGTGCTCCATTCTCGAGGACTGTCCGAGATCCTGTCGACAAACGAAGCCCTTAAAATCGCGCGTTAAAGCAATGGAAAATCAATAAATGAGCGAGAAACTGTGAATAAGCTTAAGAACGAAGGCCTTCAATCAGCAACCTCGATTGATGTGCACGCGCATGCCGTGCTGGATGAATCGATGGGTGCTGCCGGAGAATATGGTCCGGAGCTTACAGAAGCAGAAGGCCAACCAACGGTTTTTCGTGTTGGCGACTATGAGCTTCTCGGTGTTAAGTACCGTGACAGCGCGTTTATGGATGTTGAGAAACGCATCGCAGGGCTGGAGACTGCGGGGATAGATTTTCAAATTCTGTCACCTAATCCATTGACCTATTTTCATTATATCGCCGCGCCTAGTGCGATCAATTTTTGCAGGCGGCACAACGATGTCTTGCGTGATTTAGTTGCTGAGTATCCCAATCAGCTTGCTGGTTTTGCTGCATTACCCATGCAGGATATTTCGGCGGCGTGCGACGAGCTGCGCAGGGCGGTTTCTGAACTGGGACTGCTTGCAGGTTATATCGGTACCGATATCGGACAGCCGCTCGATAGCGTCGCGCTCGATCCGCTTTACGAAACTTGTCTCGAGCTTGATGTGCCGCTGTTTATTCATCCAGCGCCTGCTGGAATAGACGGTCCCCAAGGGGACCCGCATCTTGCTCGCTTTGATTTAGCTTTAACAACTGGCTTTGCAGCATCGGAGACGATTGCGGTGGCGTCTCTGCTTTTTGGAGAGGTGTTACTACGTCATCCTGGTTTGGATATTTGCATCAGTCATGGTGGCGGGGCAGTCCCTTATCTTGTGGGTCGATTAGCGCAAGCGAGCCGAGTCAGGCCTTGGTCTCCAGCATCGCTTCGTGGTGACGGTGCTTTCGAAGAGATGCTTGCCAAATTATGGTTTGATTCGAATGTGCATGACCCAAGGTCTTTTAGACTTCTGGTTGACATCGTTGGAACCGAGCGATTGGTATTGGGCACCAACTTTGCGGGTTGGGACCAAGCAGAGATCCATCACACCCCTGAGTTCCTGATGCTGATGGCTGATAATGCGAGACGATTACTGCGCGCTACCTCCTAGTCTCTAGCTGTTGCGCTACTGCGCGCTTTAGAGGTTGCATCACTGGCAGCTTGCGAGCCTTGGCGCCCTCTATGCTAGGCGGGGCTCCTGCAATACTATAGTTGGTTCGTCAAAGCTGGAAGCAAAAGATGTCGGGACCCTTAAGCAATGTCAGGATCATTGACCTGACGGATGAGAAATCAATTTACGGTGTTAAATTATTGGCTGATTTGGGCGCTGATGTGGTCCGCCCGGAACCGCCCACGGGAGATCCTCTTCGAGATCGTGGGCCTTTTAAGGGCAACCAATCACTTTGGCACATCTTCTTCGGCTCAAGCCGTCGTTTTGTTTCCATTGATCTGCCGACGGAGCAGTCACTGTTTCATAATCTGCTGACCAAAGCCGATCTGATCATTACTGGTCCAGAGGGTTTCGGCGTTTCGGAAACCGATTTTGATGTGCTGCAGGCTGACAATCCTGAGCTCATTGTTGTCGATGTTCGCTCCTTTGGTCGAGAAGGACCCTGGAAGGACTATCTCGCGCCGGATCTGGTTGCGGGCGCGCTTGGCGGCGCCGTCGCGACAACAGGTGATGCTGATACGCCACCTTTAAAAAATTATGGAGAGCTTAATTTTATGGTCAGCGGCGCCTACGCGGCTATCGCCGGTCTTGCTGGCCTTTACGTCAGGCGCGAAAAGGGCGCAGGTCAGGTTGTTGACGTCTCGGTGCATGAGAGTATCGCCTCATGCCTAGAACATGTTTTGATGTTTTATTGGTATCACGATCGGATGATGCGAGAACCAGTGTTGCCGCGCCGAGGTTCCTTGCATTGGTCCAATGCCTACGTTGTATTTCAGGCCAAAGACGGCGGCGTGATGGTGACCCCTACCCCCGACTTTGATCGGCAGCTGGCTTGGTTGATTGAGGAAGGGGTCCAGGAAGACCTTATTGATCCGAAATACGACCTTCCCGAGCATTTGGTCGAACGCATTATGAAGACCATGGATATCCTTAAGCGTTGGGTCGCCACGAAAGAGGCTGAGCCGTTGTTTTTAGAGGCTCAACAGCGACATTCGCCTTATGGTTGGGTGATTCCGCTGGCTCAGATGGCTGACAACGAGCAGCTTCGAGCTCGGGAATGGTTTGCCGATACAGTCACCGGTGCTGAACCCGTTAAAGGCCCAGGTGCCCCATATCATTTCTCTGAAACGCCTTGGGCGCTTGGGGTGTATGGTGATACCCATCCGCTTTCAGAGGTGATGGAGGATATCGGTTGGGAGGTGCGCTCATGAGCCGGCCGCTTGAGGGAGTCCGGGTTTTAGATTTTACCCATGTTCTAGCAGGTCCATTTGCAACCCGGTGCTTGGCAGATATGGGCGCAGATGTGGTTAAGATTAATTCTATAAAGCGTGCGACCGGCGCTAATGACCCTCTGCATCCTTACTATCTGATGTGGAATAGAAACAAGCGCGCCTTGGCGCTTGATATGACCCATGATGAGGATCGACAGCTGTGCGAGCGGCTCTGCGAGCAGGCAGATATTGTCATTGACAACTTTTCAGTAGGCGTATTGGACCGTTGGGGTATTGGGTTTGAAAAGGTCAGGCAAAAAAACCCTCGCGTAATCTACATTCAAATGTCAGGAATGGGAGAAGGTGGGCCTTGGTCAAACTTTGTAACCTATGCGCCAACGATTCACGCGTTGTCAGGCTTAACCTATCTGACGAGCGTCCCTGGTCGAGAGGATATCGGTATTGGTTTCTCATACAACGATCACCAAGCGGGCCTCCATGCGGCGGTTGCAATACTTGCAGCACTAGAAGCACGACGCAGCACCGGCGCTGGGCAGCATATTGATGTTTCTCAGTTTGAGGTAGGCGTAAGTTTTGCTGGGCCTTCTTTGATGGATTTATTTGCGAATGGCCGAGCGGCCGAGCCCACGGCAAATGATTTGCCTTATGATGATGCTTGTCCGCACAACTGTTATCAGGGTTTGCCTAAGGGTGATGGCACTTTGGGCGAACGCTGGATCGCCATTGCCTGTATGACCGACGCTCATTGGCAGGCGCTCAAATCCGTCATGGGTCATCCGGATTGGGCGAGTCGCGCTGACTTTGATTCTGTTGCTGGTAGATTGGAAGCGCGGGCAGAAATTGATTCAGGGATTGCGGTGTTTACATCGGACTGCGAAGTCTACGATCTGATGGCGCGTTGTCAGGCCGCAGGGGTGCCGGCTGGCGTTGTACAAGACGGTGAGGATCTAAATACTCGGGATCCCCAGCTTGCGCTCTACCAGTTTTTGCACAAGATCGAGGATGTCTCGCCGCTCTTGGGTCAGACGTGGGCCGACCGTTTGCCAATTCGCTTTTCCCAAACGCCCTGTGATGTTTACGAGCGAACGAAAGCAGTTGGAGAGGACAATGTTTCGGTGCTGGGGGACTGGTTGGGCATGGATGAGACTGCCATTCGGACGGCCGAGTCCAAGGGTAGGCTGCAATAGTAGATTGGCGGCGAGGGGCGAGTTAAGTGGTGGTGAATCAAAAATAGCGACATGGTTGCGCTGGAAGCTGAATTAGAAAGAAAGCCGAAGAACTGGGCAGAGCGACGCGTTATTCCCAACAAGTGTTGAGCGATGCCTAGCTACTGATTTAAAGCGTATCGCCCAAACGAAGGTGATGGACCTTTGTTTGGGCGATGAACGAGGTTAATCCCCGGGTTGATACATGATGGTTTCCAGCCTGGCGGATTCGCCGCTACAGTCAGCATAAGAGGTGTAATAATCGTCAAGCACCCTCCAGCCTCCTTGAGCGTTCAGCGCAGCGCCTTTCATCAAGCTCTCGACGTCCGGGTAGATTACGATATGCGCCAGTTCACCTGGGGCGTAGGCTCCGCCGATGTGGGGATAGAAAGCGGCCCAGCCGATGTTCGGAGACGCCTCATTTCTGGCTGCCGCAACAGAACGGTGCTTAGCTGAGAGCTGATCCCAAGAGACGCCATCTTTTCGCGTGCACCAATTCCAGGTCACAACGCGATCTCTGTCTGAGTTCATTGCTTCGACATCTGTCCAGATCATCTCGACATGAGCCATCTTAACGTCGCATTGAGCAAGCTTGGCCCATCGAGCGGCTAATTTTTGGCCGTCTTTGGTCGTTAACCACTTATCCCAGCCCCGACCTGAAGACGCGTGATCAGAGGCGAGATATTCGATGAAATCATAGGCACTTGGGTTATTGGCTGTTGCGTGACTGAACAGTGGCACCTGCCGTATAAACGTGACCTCAACGTCATGCTTTTTTGACCATTTAAAGTAATCCTTGATCAAAGCATCATAATCTTCTTGGGTTACGCCATCGAGCAAAGAGCACATTTGCACTTGTAGATTAAAGGGTGCGTTAACGTCGATGCCGCCGACGAATTCATGGTCGTCTGCATGGATAAACGGTGCCACTAGCCAAACAGTGGCAAAGAGCGCAAGTGTTTTAAATTTCATATTGATTTTCCTGAAAAATGGTCTTTCAGCTAAGCAAAGACTTGTGCTGATTTAAAGCATGGTTCGATATTGGTTCGGGAACAGGCTTTGTAACCATTATTGATCGTTATAAAATTTTGTAATTTAGCCTTATGGAATAATGAATCTAGGCATAGAAGCCGCGTCGTTGCCTTGATATGTACGTTAAGATAAGGGCTCAGGTCAGGCGCTGGGTTTAACAGGGAGAATTCTATGACAACACCTTATGCCATGTTGGATCATGGGCTAGGAGAAGACTTGGAGCTGCTGCGCGACCTGGTGCACCGTTTTGCTCAAGCCGAAATTGCTCCAAGAGCGGCTGAAATTGATGCACAAAACGCTTTTCCAACCGACTTATGGCGAAAGATGGGTGACATCGGTATTCTGGGAATCACTGTTTCTGAGCAGTATGGCGGAAGCAGTATGGGTTATCTTGCCCACGCTATTGCGATGGAGGAAATCAGCCGCGCCTCGGCGTCCGTCGGATTGTCCTACGGGGCGCATTCGAATCTGTGTGTGAATCAAATCCATAAAAATGGTTCGGATGATCAAAAAGCGAAGTACTTACCGAAGCTCTGCTCGGGTGAGCATATCGGTGCTCTGGCAATGTCTGAGCCGGGAGCGGGGTCTGATGTTGTGGGAATGGCGCTCAAGGCTGAAAAAAACGGTGACGTCTATGTGCTCAACGGCAGCAAGATGTGGATCACTAATGGCCCGGATGCCGATACGTATATCATTTATGCGAAAACTGATTTTTCTGCAGGCTCCCGCGGGATCACTGCATTTATTGTTGAGCGTGGGCTTGCGGGGTTCACCCAAGCTCAGAAGCTCGACAAGCTGGGTATGCGTGGCTCGAATACCTGTGAACTAGTGTTCGAGGACTGTGAAGTGCCCGCGATCAATATTTTGGGTCAGGAAGGCGGTGGCGTCGGGGTGCTGATGTCAGGGCTTGATTACGAGCGCGCGGTTCTGGCGGGTGGACCGGTTGGGATTATGCAGGCGTGTCTGGACATCGTTGTACCTTACATCCATGAACGCAAGCAATTTGGTCAGGCAATTGGCGAGTTTCAATTGATGCAGGGAAAGCTCGCAGATATGTATACGACTCTAAACGCCAGTCGCGCCTATCTCTATGCAGTGGCGAGGGCGTGTGATCGCGGGCTGGAAAGCCGGAAAGATGCAGCGGCGGTCATTCTGTACACCGCAGAACAAGCCACCCAATCTGCACTTCAGGCCATTCAGGCTTTGGGTGGAAATGGCTACATCAATGATTATGCGACCGGTCGCCTGCTTCGCGATGCCAAGCTGTATGAGATTGGTGCAGGCACTTCGGAAATCAGACGCATGTTGATCGGCCGCGAACTTTTTTCAGAATCGCACTAGTGCGAGGGTTAAAGCGGGGCCAACCTGCTCTCGGGTCGATCCAGCCACTGGTTCAATGCGGTTGATCGTCAGGCTGTGTAGACACTGGGAGTCGCGGCCGCCGCTCGTTAACCGAATATCATCTTTCGGCTTTGGTTTCTTGAGCGCCTAAGCCGGCTGGCATCATCAGCTTGGCTCGGTTTTTCGATTGGTCCATGGCGCAGAGGCGCGTTTCTGCTCAGGGTCGAGAGTCTAAGTGAGAGTCATTTGGTAATTTCAATTTGATTAGGAGTCCAGTTGAAAACTGTATTATTTGATTTGGATGGTACCTTGTGTGATTCCGAGGCGGGCATCGGGGCATCGCTCGCCTTTGCGATGCACCAGATAGGCTACCCTGTTCCATCAGCGCCGCAAATTCGCGACATTATTGGTCCGCCTTTTGCCGTTGGGTTACCAAGGATCGGAGTTCAGCCGGAGGATGTTGAGAAAGTGATCGCAGTTTACCGCGATCACTATCAGCGCGAGGGAGCTTCAAGGAGCACGGCTTACCCGGGTATCTCCGATCTGTTACAAACACTGAAGGAGCAAGGCCTGACGCTTGGGGTTGCTACCTCTAAACCAGAGGCCTCTGCCTTCCCGATTTTGGACCATCTGGGGATGTCCTCTTTTTTTCGAGTAAGGGCCGGAGCGACCTTGGATGATCGTCGAAGCCGAAAAGCGGACGTGATCGCACATGCGCTGGAGCAACTCAAGGACCAAGGCCAACCGACTTCAAAAAATCATGTTTTGATGGTTGGCGACCGTGAACATGATGTGATCGGCGCCCAAAGTCACGGGATAGCCTGCGTCGGCGTTCTATGGGGATATGGCAGTGAAGCCGAATTCATAGCCGCAGGCACAACATCGGTAGTCTCAACAGCCGCTGAATTGGGACAATGGATCCAACGATGGGCGGGGTAGTCCTTATCTGTTGTTAGGTTGAATATCATGCAGAGGTTGGTTCGGTTCTCGTGATACCTTGGCTCATCCAAGTAACTTTTATAACTGCCTTCTATAACACTTAGTCGTTTGTAGTTGATCTCGAAGAATTGTTCGTAGGGGGTGGATGATCCTTACCGTTGCTATCCTATAGCTAAAGCTGGATCTTCTGGGCCCTGGGGCACCCTCGTAGGGTCGGTCAAGAGATAATCCGGTTTTGATGGTGAACGCCAGGTCCTCGGTGGCTGAGCTCCATTGATCTTCAGTGACTTGTTCGCGCTATCGTCAAATATTTTTCAGAATCCTCTGGGTTGTCGAATCTAGAAGGCTCTTACATCAGGGTAATGGTTTGCATTAATGCAGTGGAATGAGCCATCATTGCATAGCAAGTACCCAGAGTGGGAATCCGCCGTAGGCCCAATGCTTTAAAGCGACTTTGGTACCATAAGAGATCGACACCACAGGCAATGTTGATAGCGTGAGCGCCAGCATTGTGAGGCCGAATAAGGAAACGGAAGAAATATGAAGGTCGAAAATAAAGTCACGCCGAGTGAAGAACAGATCAAGGGGTTTTTTGAACCTGGTCCAGCGGGCCCGATTTATATGCTCAATCTCCTGAAGTTTAGAGAGAAAGCGGAATATGCTGATGGTCACGAATCTGAGTTGAGCGGGGCAGAAGCCTACGCGCTCTATGCAGCCGGAGTCTCTAAAATTCTGATCAAACTCGGCGGTGGTGGAATGTTCAGCGCTCAAGTCGAGCGTCTGATGCTCGGAGAGGTCGAGGAGCTGTGGGATATGGTTGCCATTGCAATGTACCCGAGCCGGCAGGCAATGATCGACATGATGCAGTCCACAGAATATCAAGCGATTCATCACCATAGAGACGCTGGACTGGCCGGTCAGCTCAACATCGAGACAACAGACGCCGGTGGATTGTGGCTTGGAGACACCGGCTTTAGTGCCACCTGAATCTGTTGGTCAACGGTCGCTGGATCGTTGAAGGTGAGATTGGCCTTGCCGAATGACCCGGTCCAAACAGGTCATTGAACATCCTAGGTGTGTATCTGGCCTTGTTCTATTTGAGGGTAAACTCAATATCGAGAGATTTGAGGGCCCTGAGTAAACAGTGGGGGTGATAGTCGAATTGAATATCTGGCGCAAAGCTTGCGGTTTCTACTCGATCTAAAAATGTTTTAAAACCCCACCAAAGTTCTCGCCGGGCGAGGGGAGCACCCAGGCAATGGTGTATTCCTGAGCCAAACGCCAGGTGGGCGCCGGGCTTTTTACGGTTTAAATCAATTTCTGCCGGACAAGAGAACTGGCTGTCATCCCGATTAGCGGCGCCATAGCGGACCCCAATCAAGGCGCCTTCCGGAATATCAGTTTCTCCAATGGTTGTCTGCTCGGTCGCTCTGCGCAGTAACATTTGAACTGGCGATTCAAGTCGTAGGACTTCCTCGATAAAGGGGCGCAGATAGGAATCTTGATCGTCCCTGAGTTGATTCCAAACAGCGGGATTTTCGATGAGGAGTTTAATGCCCGCGGACAGTGCATTGGTCGTGGTTTCACTGCCGCCCACAAAGGTATCGGCCATCATTTCAGCATGTAACTCTTCATTGTTGAGCGTTCTGCCCCATTCTGGGATCTCGCGATTAACCAAGTCTGACAATAATGAATCATCGGGATGCGCTCGCAAGCGGTCAAAGATAGGTTGGAAGTAATGCTGGGCCTCGATCTCTTTTTCGATGCATCCGATCTCTTCAGCCTCGGATAACATCATGCTGATACGTTTAAAAAAAGCATCAGTCCAAGATTTGATGCGCCAAAGATCCTCAGCTGGCGCCCCCATTTGTTTAACGATGATGGTCAAAGGTAGTGGGACTGCCATCGCCTGGACCCAATCGCAATGACCTTGAGCCGCAAAGTCATCAAACAGAGATTCCGCGGTTTCTTGGACGAAAGAGTCCATGGCATCGATTTTGGCTGGTCTGAAGGCTTCGTTAAACATGGCCCGCATCTGTTTGTGGTTGGGCTCATCACGGCCAATAAGGGTCGCGCTGGGCAACCAGCCTTGGGCCTCAAACATCGCGTTTACCGTTTTTTGCCTTGCGCTTTGCGGGTCGCTGGCGCGTCGGGTTTTACCGCTGAATATTTGTGGGTGTTGTAGCACGTGGCGCACGTCTTCAAACCTCGAGACGTGGAAAATTTTGGTTGCTGGATCTTGATAGACCGGGGCGTCCTGCCGCAGTTCAGCGTATTGGTCAAATGGGCTGTTCTGAAAATCAGGATCAAAAAAGTTTACATTGATGCTCAAGGGAAATCCTCAGTGAACGCAAAACTCCAAATTAACCAGTCTGTTTAGCATTGGCAACTGTTGGGCCATTCGAGACTGGGATTTGCGTCTAGAATATGGGAATAGGTGCATCGCATAATGCTTGAAATGACCTTGGTTGGCCCATAAGAATGACCATCAGTCAGATTGATGCGGGGTAGGTTGCCAACGGCTGTCGCCCTGCAGTAGTTCGATTGGAACTACCGCGAACCTCAAATCGAGATTTATGCGGCGAACGGTTCATGGAATCCATAGGGTGTTTGCTTTTTGAAGGTTGTACATTGGCGTCACGACCGACATGAATCGCAGAGAATACGGTGAGGAAAGCTTGTCGATCTAGCCCTGCTGGCCCTGATGTGCACTTGTTCTTATCTTCGTTACTGAGAATAAACTGATTGAAGTTCAGGAGTATCTAAGGGGTTCGTCACCCTGCCATGAGCTTGCAGCTTGAGCGATGAAGTCAAAACGAGCTTGAATCGCTGAGGTTTTCGTTACGATTTCGAGTAGAGACCCCAAGACTGGGCGAGTATCGATATAAGCGAAGGAGACGCTATGACTTTGGCCTGTGTTGATGATCGGATATCCGGCACTTTCGAAATATTTGAGTTCGGCTTCAAAATCATCCGTCCAAGAACAGACATGATGAAAAGTTTGGCCCTGGCCTTCAGGGACAATATCTCGATAAGCATTTCGCTCGGAAAGTGGCTGAATGAGTTCGATCTGCAGAGGGCCAGCTTGGGAGATCGCGATCCGCATGGAAATATCCGAGGGTGCGCCATAGTAAGTAACTCGGTCGAAGGTTTCGAGTTCATATTGATTGATGAAAAAGGGGCCTACACCTAGTTGTTGTGTCCAGGTCTGACAGGCGGCCTCAAGGTCGTCAACGATCCAGGCGTTTTGGAAAATAGCGCGGTTAAAAGCGGGGTATCTCACGAGAAAGCCTTTTTATTCTTTGTGGCTTAAATAGTAACAAGATTTGAGTAAATTCGTCTGGGAATGGCCGTTTAAACCTATAAAAACCTTATCTTTATCAGAGACTTATTTTCAAATAAACAAATCCGTAACCAAAATCGAACTATCGTTTACTCCACGTTAAACCTACTAGAAACTGAGCGCTTTCATCGCGTTGCATCAAGGTTTCGCGACAAACGTTTGAGGACATCCAAACGCAAATGGTGCGCCCCTCCCTCTTGCACTATGTTTGGGTGTCCTCGATTATTCGTGTCAGCGCCTAATACCACCTCATAAGCTAAATGATCAGGTACATGTTTAACCCGTTCGATGGCGATCCATTTCAAGCATGAACCTTCATTGTCATTGCTAAAATTAGCCAAGGTCATTGCTTCAATCATTATTCTTGATACGCCTGAGTCTTTCCCTTACGGGCGCATTGTCGAGAAGCAGAAGGTGCGGGCGGAAGGGTGCAGATGGTCAGATTAATCGTTTAAAAGCCGAACCCGGGGCAACGTTTTTTAAGCTTGGATGAGGATCCCGCATTGTTGCAAGGTGTGCTCTGGGGAGCGGGCCAATATTTAAAATTCAGAAGGTGCCAAAGACACCGAATGGGCTGGATGATCAGACTGAGTTAATCCGGTTTCGCATGCTAAGCTAAAAAGGCTAAGGTTCCTTCGGGAGGATTTATTTGTGCCGAAATATCGCGATGTCAATCAATCATCCGATCTGAGGATTGATTTAAAAGATACTGATCGGCCATTGGCGGAAACCTTGAATCCTAATTTCCGATATGCACTTTTTTCGCCCATTGCCAAGGGAGGGAAATCACTTATTCAGTCCTGCACAGACATGTATTTATCTCGGCGTGTCTGCTACAAATCGCTGCGACAGGAATTCGCCAGTGATTCTGTCGAGCAACGAAGATTGCTCCGAGAAGCCCGAGTCACCGCGATTTTGCAGCACCCTAATATTGTTCCAACCTACGACCTCGGTCGAGACACGCGAGGTCATTATTACTTTACGATGAAGTTGGTCCATGGTTATACCCTGCGAGAAGTTCTCGACTATAGAGAACGCTATGACTTAACGCAGCTGATGAATGTGGTCGAGCAGGTCGCGCAGGCGCTTTCTTACGCTCACGCGAAGGGGGTGATTCATCGTGACGTCAAGCCAGAAAATGTTTTGGTTGGTCCATTCGGGGAGGTGGTCATACTCGATTGGGGACTGGCCAAAGTATGGCAGAGCGCTGAGGCTGACGAGGTCAGTACAAGTTCTGATCTCAATCCCGAGTTGGACGTGTCGATGACCCACCACGGAGATGTTCAAGGTACGATCAGTTATATTTCACCAGAGCAGTTGGAGAATCACACCGATATAGACAATCGAGCAGATGTCTACAGTTTTGGTGCTTTGCTGTATGAGATTTTGACTGGAAGGAACGCAGCTACTGGGGAGACCATGGCCGAATTAGCGCACAGTGTTCGATTTGATTCCCCTGCGAAACCCTCCAGTCTTTCTCGGCTCAAAATTCCTGCGTTGCTCGAGGACTTAACGTTGAAGTGTCTAGAAAAGAAAGCGGACCAGAGAGTCCAAAGTATGGACGAAGTCTTGCGGATACTCGCTCAGAATTGGCAGATGACTTAGTCTCATTCCGTCCGACAGAGTAATACTGTGATGTTGTCAGGCCCGCCCTCTTTAAGGGCCAACTCGACAAGCACGTCAGCGGTCTCATGAAGGTCTGGTTGATTGGCTCTGAGGGCTGCCTCAATATCGCGATCGGATACGACACTGGTTAAGCCATCGGTGGAAAGGAGGACGATGTCGCCCTTCTCGAGTTGCAGATGCCCTCTGGCCGCCTCGAAAACCTGATTGCCGCCCAGGCTCTTGGTGAGAATATGCCCATCTCCGGGCTGAGGACTGCGACCTGCTTGCTTCCTCTCTTCTAAAAGCGTGTGATCTCGCGTTAATTGAAGTAATCCGTCTCGACGACTGAATCGATAGATTCTGGAGTCTCCTGCCCAAGCATAAATCAATTCGTTTTCTGAGGTAATTGCCGCACAGGTCATTGTGGTGCGCATGCCCTTGTGTTCACTCGAGCTTTTTTGATGGTTGATGAGTACAAGGTTGCAGTCTTTGATTGCCTCAGCAATTTGATTTGCGTCGGTCACTCCTATCAGTGCAGGGTCGCGGTCAAGTAGATCGATTGCCATCTGACTGCAAAAACCCCCGTGATGGTATCCTCCAAGTCCATCCGCTACTGCGAACAAGCCCTCCGATTGCTTGAAGAAGAAGGCATCCTCATTGTGTGCACGGATAAGACCTTGATGTGTCTTAGCTGCAAGGGTGAGGCGGTTTGTGTTCAGGGGCTGCACAAAGACAAGGTCGTCGACAAAATACGGATCTCACAGAAGATCATGAATCGAGTCTACAGGCCGGTGCTTTGGCGGCGAATGAGCTTGCCGGGCAGAGCGCCGGTGGCTCTGCCCTGACGATAGGTGACATCTCCTGCAACCAAAGTCAGATCCAGACCATCAGCATTTTGCAAAAAGCGCTTACCGCCTGCGGGTAGATCTTGCACGATATGAGGCGTTTTGAGTTTAAGGGCATCAAGGTCGATAACATTGATATCGGCCTTCAGTCCAATTTTGATCATACCGCGATCTTTCAATGAATAGAGTTCTGCGGGTTGCTGTGTCAGCATGCGAATGCCTTGGCTAAGTTCAATTTTTGCTTTTTGTTTGACCCATTTCGTGATCAGGTAAAGGTTAGCGCTGGCGTCGCAGATCGAACCAACATGCGCACCGCCATCTCCTAGGGCTGCTACCGTGTGGGGATGTTGCAAGAGTTCCGGAATACCATCGGCGTAGTTTGCTGCAGGAATGTAAATCAGGTTGGTACCTTCATTGCCTAGCAGATAATCATAAAGCCAGGACTGAGGGTCCTGGCCATCAGCTTCGGCTCGGGCTTGGACTGAATCACCGGGCTCGGGGAGGTATTCGATGGGGTCAACCATAGGATACATCTTGTCGTATTTGTCATTAAAGATTTTGACAAAGATATGTGGATTTACGTTCGCCTCGCTAAGTATTGCAGCTTTGGTTTCCGGGTCTTTTAATTGCGCGAGGCGTTCATCGTCGGCTAGTTCACTGAGCGCAAGGTAAGTCGGACGACGATAAAAAGGGTTCATCGAGGAGGGCATGCCCATCATCATGCCCACCGGGCGAGATAAAACCTGTCCTCGAATATCTAAACCCCGGGTTTGTGCTGCCTCTACCATTGACAGTTGCTCTCTCCAGAGTTCGGGCTGGTTATCGAGTTGAAGTAAGGTGAAAGTGCCCTTGGCGCCGGTTGCCCGGCAGGTATCTTCTAAAATACTGAATTCATCCGCCGGATCATCCCAATCTGAAATTAACTGAAAGACGTGTCCCTGCTCTCCGGAAAGGGTTTTTCCAAGCGCTTTGAGTTCTTGAGTTGCTGCTTTATAAGTGGGAATCAGCGAGCCATCACTGCTTCGGTGCACCAAGGTACGACTGGTCGAAAATCCGACAGCGCCTGCAGCCATACCCTCTGTGAGTAACGCTTGCATGGCTTCGATATCCTCGGCAGTTGCCGGCTCACGGTTGACGGCGCGTTCACCCATCACGAAGACGCGTAATGGGCCATGCGGATACAGGGCAGCGATGTCTATGTCACGGGGCTTACTATCTAAGCTGTCCAGAAATTCAGGGAAACTCTCCCAGTCCCACGGTAAACCCTCGTTCATGGCAGTTTCAGGAATCTCTTCTACGCCTTCCATCAGTTGGATCAAAACCTCGTGATCAGTGTTGCGGCAAGGCGCAAAGCCGACGCCACAGTTGCCCATGACGACAGTGGTCGTTCCTAAATTAGAAGAGGGTGCTAAATGCTGATCCCAGGTCGCTTGGCCGTCATAGTGGGTGTGCACATCGATGAAGCCGGGTGTCACAATTTTTCCAGAGGCATCGATTATTTCGTCAGCCGTGTGTTGAGACAGCATCCCAATAGCCTCGATAACGCCATTTTTAATGCCGATATCATGGTGCTCGGGCGCGTCGCCAGTTCCGTCATAGACCTGGCCATTTCGGATAAGGACGTCGAAATGGGTCATAGCGATTGCTCTGCTTAAAAGGGTCGTTTGAATGTAGCGCTTAATGGCTCAGAAATCTAGGGAGTGACGGGTTAGACCTTCCATGACTAGGTTCCGCCTTTCTGCGCGCGGATTCGTCCTGTCGCTTCAGGAACCGGCATTCTAGGGTCCAAATTTAGGATATTCACTGAGGATCGTATCGCCGATTGCAGTTTTCAATGGCGCCAGCCAGGGTTCGAAAGGCTGGTATGCGTTTAGACCTGATTGGTAGATCGGCTGTCTGACCTGCTCAGAACTCGGTGTACGAACACTGCGCTCTGTGCGATGAAAATTGAGGCAGGCTGCATCAAAGGGCAAACCGCAAAAATCAAGCATTCTGCGCACCTGGGTTTCGAGATCGAAGACAACAGCTTCGTGATGGACTGTCAAAATAAAATCGGGAAGAACCGAATTCCAGTGCGTCATGAGGTCGATATAATCTTGATAATAATGGCCGATGTCTTCAAGCCCGTAGCTAAATTCCTGTCCACTGGCGAAGAGCTGCTTAAAGCCGCTGAAGCAGCAAGCCAACGGGTGCCTACGGGCATCAATGATCTTAGCGTTAGGTAGGATTAGCTTGATAAGTCCAATGTGTCTAAAGTTGTTGGGCATCTTGTCGATGAAGAAGGGTGCGTTGCCTCGGTGAATACGGGTATCGTCAAGATACTTTTGGCCCATATCTCGAAGGGCCTCGTCGGAAATGGAGGATAGGCAGGCGGGATATTGAGGGTCATCTTGAAGACGCCTCCGGCCATCAAGCTCGAAAGCAAAGGCTGCGATGTTGGGCAGCTCTTGAGTGCCATCGACCAGTGGATGAGAGGCTAAAATCTGCTCCAGCAGGGTAGACCCTGCCCGAGGTAATCCCACAACAAAGATTGGATCAGACGCTGCGACGCCGGACTTCTCTCGATCACTGAACAGCTTCGCGTCGCAGACTTCGTGTTGTAGTTTCAGTCGTTTGCTGAGGAGCGCACTGTCGAAACCAATGGCTGCTTGCTTAACCGCATTACCGGTTTTATAGAACTGGAAGGACTGTTCAAAATCTTGGTGATCCTCAAAGTGCTTGCCGAGGGCAAAATTGAGGTGAATTTGGTCGATACTGGGAATGGATTCGCTGTCCACGAAATTAAGCATTTGCTCGACTTCTGACGCTTCAAACCGATAGGTTTTTAAATTTGCCAGACTCCAAAAGGCGTCACCAAAACTTGATCGCGCGCGATAGGCTTCCTTATAGGCTGCGATGGCAAGTTCGGATTTATCGATGGTTTTGAGAGCATGCCCCCTGAGCAGATGGACTTGAGCGGGATCCGGTACTATTGGCGTGACCTGCTCATAAATTTTAATGGCCTCTTCAAATCGACCGATGGCAACACATTGATTGGCATAGGCCGTCTGATGCCTAACGTTATTCGGGTCTTGATTCAGCAGGAATTTGGCTTCTTGAAAAGCCTGTTCATATTTCTGTCGTTTGTACAGTACGCCCATGTAATCGTAACGCGCGAGCAGGTTTTCTGGCTCGAAGGCCACAGCATTCTCGAGCAATATTTCTGCATCGTCTAGAACTTCGGTTTGGACACCGAGATAAGCCAATAAGCGCATTCCCTCGACGTGTTTTGGATTACGTCTCAGAAATAGTCGACAGAGCTGCTCAGCGCCGGCTAATCGGCCCTCGTTAATGAGATCACGAACCTGCAGTAGTGCTTTGGGCAGCGCCTCGAGATTTTCGATTTGCTGTGCTGCTTCCTGCTGAATGACAGGATACGCTTCCGGATTGGTGAGCTCAGCGAGGGCGCGCCAACTGCCGAGTAAGGCATCATTGAGCGTGACTGCGGTTCTGAAGGCGGAGATTGCATGCTGTGTTTGATTAAGGGCCATCAGTGTATAGCCCATCTCCTGATGGCCACGAGCATACCGAGGAAAGTCAACATTAAGGTTCTCTAGCGCAATTTTTGCTGCATCGAGTTTCTTTAAATACCGCAGACAGACGCAGTAATAGTATCGGGTCTCACGATCTTGTGGCGTTTCGGTAAGCTGCCGGGAAAGCAAAGCGGACGCCGCGGAGATTTCTCCAGCGGCGAGCTTCTCTTTTGCTGAACGTGTGAGTTCAGGGATGGATTCGGCTTGGCGCATGATGAACTAAGATCTTGGAGTGACTACAGATCTTATCATGCGCCGATGCCGAGGGGCTTAATTCATGTCGTAAGAGACACGAAGACCCATGGTTCGCGGACGGTTTGTGGTGACACGCTCGAAGAAGTCCTGGCGATTAATGTGCAACTGAGCTCGCTCATCAGTCAGGTTACTGACAAAGAGCTCAACCCCCCAACCGTCGCTCAGATTTTCAACACCAACCGAAGCATCGACAATGCCGTAGCTGTCTTGCATGGTGTTAGGCTCATCAACCGTGTCGACGATAGAGTTCAGCGCTTCACCCGCATACTTATAACCGAACTGCCAGTGTGCCCCCAAATCGTTACTCATTTCCCATTCGTATCGAGCACGAATGCTGATCTGAGTTTCGGGTGTTAGTGGCAACATTGATCCGGCATCTGCAACAACAATATCGAAGGCAGGATCAACGAATACGAGCTCAGTGTCGTTGAAGGATGCTGCAGCATAGAGCGTCAGTTGCTCGTTGACGGACCAAACTAAATCACCCTCGATTCCGCTGATTTCGGCATTACCACCGTTGTCGACGATTGTGAGGATAGAGATATTCTGGGAGTCGAATTGAGAAACCTGAATGTCTTCCCAGTCAATCCTGTAGACCGAACCATTAAAGCGAATGGCACCATCGGCCAACGTGGTCTTCCAGCCTATTTCCATATTTTCGAGTGAGTCTGATTCGAAGACATAGGGTAGGCAGTAGCCTGGGAATCCAGATGCATTGCTCGGTATTGCAACTTCGTTACCACAGTTCGTACCGTCATCCCTGATGTTTTGGGCATTAGCGCTATAAACGCCGCCTTTTTGCGCCGCCGCGCGATTGAATCCGGGTGGACGGTAACCTTCTGACCAGGTTGCGAAAATTAAGGTATTTGAATCTTCAGGCTGCCATGATGCTGTAAATCGCATGATGGTATCGGTGACATTCAAAGGTTGTAATTCTGCAAAGTTTGTCTGGTAGTCACGCCCACCAGTCAAAGCAGGCCTGATGTCATTGGTAGGATCGGCATCATCAATGAAGAGTGGGCGATTACCGTAACGCCATGCACCGTATCCGGTGAAGCCGTAATCTAGATCGTAATAGCGCGCTCCGACGGCCAACGACAGACTATCGGTGACGTCCAAAGTGATTTCACCAAAGAGCGCAGTCTGTTCCTCAGTTCGAGTGTTGTCGTTTCGGAATTGCGTAGAATCCGTGAGCAAACCTCGAGCATTGGCCTCAGAGTTAGCGAACGTGCCGCTGGTTCTGATGTCGATCGGAGCAAAGCCTGCGTCCATCGGTGCTTGGTAGTTGAAGTCGCCAACGTGCAAGATCTCAAAGTCTTCATAAAAGAAGCCGCCTTGCATATTGATTCGACCTTCCCAATTGGTTGCAACGCGAAATTCGTGAGTCCAACGAGTATTTTCGTTCTCAATTCTCGCCGCGTTCGCTGGGGTGCCACACTCAACGACGCCGGGATCACCGCCAATGGTGGGGTCAAAGGTGTAGAAAGTGGTTGGGTCGTAAGTTGTGTTGTAACCCGTACCCAGTCCGTTGTAGTAACCACCAACAAGATACTCGCACTGATATCCAGAAATGAAGGCACCAATATTGGTGTAGCCGGTGTAGTCGATGTTGGCTGTTACGTCTCGATCAAGGAATGCACCGGTGTAAACGACATCGAGAATGCCGATTCTACCCTCAACGGTCCAAGCGGTCTGATTGAAATCATCGTTCAGGAAGTCATCGGTGTACCGCGAGACCTGAAGATCATCCAGCATTGGGTCGTAATCAAAAACCCCCTCGGTGGATAGACTCTGCGCGGTGTGTTGCAGCAAGAGGCTCCAGTCATCATTGATCAGATACTTAATGCCGATGCGTGCCCCTGCATAGTGCGCGTCGTTGAAATCGTCCTCAACAAGTCCAGCGTTGTTCGCGATCGCCTTATTCACTGGTACGGTTAAACCGTTCGGTCCAACAACTGTCCCATTCGCGAAAACGGTGCCAGCGGCGTAGGTGACTGTATCGCCGGGGAAGGTTGGGTTGATATCACTATTAGCCTGAAAAGTGCCAGCTACGTTATCGATAAAGCCGCCCTGGCGGTCATTATAGAGCGCAACCCGCGCGGCCATTTTGCCTTCCATGATCGGGAAGTTCAGCATGAGCTCCCCTGAGTTGCTGTCTTCTCCACCCGAGGTTTGTGACCAGCTCCCGTTAAAGCTTGCGTCAAACTCATCGATGACCGGCTTATTGGTGATCAGGCGGACGGTGCCTGCCATTGAGCTAGCGCCGTAGAGCGTGCCTTGAGGCCCAGGTAAGACCTCGATACGCTCCATATCACTGATATAAACGTCAAGATTACGTCCACCGGCTGTGACTGGCTGCTCATCAAGATAGAGCGCGACGTTAGGTGCCGATCCCTGTGATTCTGCAACGGTGATATTGATTGCATCAACCGCTGCGCCTCGAATATAGATTTCGTTTTGTCCTGGGCCACGACCGCCTGCATTAACATTCGGTAGATACTTCACGTAGTCAGAAAACTCTTGGATATTTTGGTTTTCGAGTTCTCTGGAGCCAATGGCTTGAATCGTAACGGGCGCATCCTGGAGCGGAACAGCACGTTTGGTTGCGGTTACGATGATTTCCTCGATCTCCGCCGTGGCTTGCTGCCCTGTTGCGGCTAGGGCTGCAAGAATAGCAACGTTAAGCTTTTTTTTCTGGAACATTCGGACGCCTCTTGATTGATCTCGGAGCATTATAGGGGAGATTAGAGAACAATGCACATTGATGAGAACGCTGCCGCGGAAGCTCTGCAAAGTGCTGATTCTATTGGTTTAATAAAATTAAAAACCGTTCGTATTCAAAGTATCTGTCTAGGCTGAGGGTGGCATGGTCTGTTGGGCTGATGTTGCTCTCGGGCTGCTCTGGGACTGATCTGTGATTTGATATTCGGTGAGGTCACCTCAGCACAGCAATGTTAGGAGAGCCTAGGCGGCTCACAACGCTTTGGCGCGCTGCAACTCTTTCGGGGTTTGAGGGACATAGGAAAATAGCTTGCTGGTCGCCGAACGACTGCTAGTGGTCAGTGATTTGTACTGATTGTTGCTCTGAGCGCAGTAAACGATGCTCTCTAATGAGCCCTAAAAGTAAACTGATGGTCATCAAAATGATGATCAACGTAAATGGAAAGGCGCTTGCCAGTGAGACGGCCTGAACAGAGGATAGCCCACCCCCTAAAAGTAAAGCGATACCAATCATGCCCAGCGCGACACACCAAAAAATGCGCTGAAACAGTGGTGTTTTAATTTTACCGCCTGCTGCCATGGTGTCGACCACGAGGGAGCCAGAGTCCATCGAAGTGACGAAGAAAATGATGACTAAAAACAATCCGAGTATTGAAGTGATCAAAGACCCAGGGAATTGTTCCAAGAAAATAAACAGTGTCAGTTCCGGCTGAAAATTACGCACACTTTCCGCGACCGCAGTGACGTCCTCCTCAAAAAATTGCAAAATTGCGGTATGGCCAAAAATGGTCATCCAAAGCATAAAAATGAGCGACGGCGCAAGGAGCGCGCCGAGCACAAACTCCCGCACCGTACGACCTGTAGAAATTCTAGCGATGAACATGCCGACAAACGGTGAGAAAGCAATCCACCAAGACCAATAGAAGGTCGTCCAGTCATGCATAAAATAATAGTCTTCGCGTCCTGACCAGCTGCTGAGCACCGGTAGGTACTCGAGATAAGCCAGCGAATACCGCAGAAAATAGCCTAGGGTCTCCATAACCGGCGTCATGCAAAGTACAAACAGTCCCAAGACAATTGCCAACACCATGTTGATTTCGCTTAACCGCTTGATGCCTCCATCGAGCCCACGTACGACTGAAATTAAGGCGAGCCCGGTGATAACAACAACCAAGAAGATATTGGTGTAGTCGCCTGTGGGCAGGTCAAATAGGTAGTTCAGGCCGCCAGAAGCTTGCTCTGCGCCATAGCCCAGCGATGTAGCCAGTCCGAAGAGGGTGGCGAAGATGGCAAGAATATCGACCACATGCCCTGGCCAACCCCAAATCCGTTCTCCAAAAATAGGATACAGGGCAGACCTTATCAGGAGCGGCAGGCCCTTGTTGTAACAAAAAAATGACAACGACAATCCGATTACAACGTAGACGGCCCAGGGATGAAACGCCCAGTGATAAATCGTTGCTGCCATCGCCAAATCGCGCAAGGATTGTGAATCAAGGTTGGTTTCTCCTAGAGGGGGCGTAATGGCGTGGTTCATTGGTTCTAAGACACCGTAGAACATGATGCCGATACCGATCCCCGCCGCAAATAGCATCGATACCCAGCTGAGTAAGTGATAGCGCGCCACTGCGTCCTGTCCGCCAATGCGAATTCGACCCAAAGGTGAGAAAGCAAGCGCCACACAGAAAATCAGAAAGCCATTCATGCTGTACATGAAAAACCAATCGAGCTCTTGGGTCAGAAAGAAACGCAAAGCGCTGAAGTTTTCAGCCGCCTGAGTTGGGAAAAGCAGTGTAACCAAAACAAAAACCACGATCGTGACGCTGCTGATCAAAAAAACCGGATTATGAATATCGAGACCAAGGCCTTGGAGATTGTCTTGCCCGACCTCGTAATCGGAGGTGTATAAATCTTCGGGTGCTGAGGGTTCGCTTGCTTCGGGAGCGTTTAAAGACACAATTGGCTGCCGTCGGAATCAGCGCAAACCGTAACACGACTTCTTGCGAGAGTCACATCGTCCTTTGGTAACCAACAAGCACGACTCATTGTATGCGGCCAGATCGTCGTCCCAGTGCGTTGCCGTCACGGGGTCGCTGCTCTGGTTTTACAGTGACGGACCTTGCTTGTCTCGGATTAAACCGCTAACCCTTGTTGGCAAGAATTTCTGTTTCGAAGTCAGCAAGTTTGTCTTTACCAAAAAACATTGCATCATCGGCAAAAAAGGTTGGTGAACCAAAGTTCCCTCGCGCGACGGATTGTTCGGTGTTCGCGATGAGTCCTGACTTGACATCCGGTAGAGACACACCGGCAAAGATTTCCTCCGCAGGTAGGCCTGATTCGATCAATGCAGCATGAAAAACCTCTGGTTCATCCATTTTCTTTGGGTTTGACCACATGTGGTGATAAACCGCATTGATGTAATCAAAGCAATAATCTTTGGATTGAGCGAAAACGGCTCCCCGCATGAGCATAAGCGTATTGATGGGGAAATCTGGGTTTCGCTGATAGTCTGTAATTTGATGGGCGCGCAAAAAGCGCTCGGTTTCAATTTGGGCATAGTCAGGCTTATTGAGAATACCTTGCATTGAGACGGCCGGAGAAACGTTGTTGGTGGCTTTAAAAACGCCGCCAAGAAGAATAGGAACGTAAGTGATGGTTTGGCCGATTCGCGCTTCGAGCTGTGGCAAAACCAGGTGGCTGAGATATGCATTTGGACTGCCGAAATCAAAGTGAAATTCAAGTTTCATAGGGTTTCTCATAGGATCAGAAGGAACAATCATGCCATCAGCTGATGGGATGGTTTCGGTTGAGTATGCTAGGGTTTAAGAGTCTAGGCAACGCGGTTGGGCTTCAGATAGCGGAGGAGTTTTAAATGTCAGTTAGTTCTCAAGAAATGAACACGAGTTTTACGCTGGATACCGGTACAGAGGAACTGCTTTGCGAGGTCGATCAAGGTGTCGCACTGGTGACTTTGAATAAACCACACAAAAAAAATGCGCTTGGCGACAAACTCACACCAGCTTTACGGGCATTGTTGCCAGTGCTTGAAACCGACCCCCGAGTGGGCTGCGTTTTGTTGACCGGAGCCGGAGATGCTTTTTGCGCCGGGGGCGATGTGTCGGAGATGGGTCAGGGGAGTGCCGCAACAAATTCGACGGATCGAGCGCAGGCGCCCACAAGCGCCGAACAACGCATTGCCACGCTCACAGAAAAACAAATGGAGTTGACCCATCGCCTCTATCATTTGAAAAAGATTACGATCGCGGCACTGCCGGGCGCGGCTGCCGGTGCAGGCTTGTCTATTGCCTTGGCGTGCGATCTTCGGGTTGGTTCAGAAAGGGCTTTTATTACAACCGCCTTTCGCAACATCGGGTTGTCTGGGGATTATGGTGCGAGCTGGTTTTTATCCCGGCTCGTTGGCTTAGGACGAGCTAAAGCGTTGTTTTATTCATCGGAAAGGCTCGATGCAGTTACCTGTGAGCAGTGGGGTCTATTGAATGCCGTTTTCAAGGAGAATACTTTTCGGGAGGACAGTCTAGACTACGCGAAAAAGATCGCTCAGGGGCCGCGACAGGCCTTGGCTTTCATGAAAGAGAACTTACAGGCAGGATTTGAGCAGAGCCTTGAAAGCAGTTTGGCATTGGAAGCACAGCATCTCATTGAGTGTTCTGGAACGGCCGAATCAAAAGAGGCAATTCGTGCATTTATAGAAAAGAGGCCGCCCGATTTCAGCGTCTAAAGGGCAGGGTGTACCGGGATAGCTACCCGCCTCTGATGGGTGCAAATGCTCAAGCTCTGGCAGTTTGGTCCTGTGACATCGGGTGATTTGCCCAATTTGGCCTTCTCTGTGGGCACGTTCAAGCAGGACACTTTAAAGGTTTTTTTGGATCCTAAGCATGGAGCACTTTCGAGTGGATCTTTTTTGGGGAGAGGTTGGTACGAACATTTGTGCGCCCACGTTTTAGGAAGATCGATGTGGGCCCGGCGCACAGGGATAGGCCGTTCAGGTTAAACCCGCTCGAACACCGAGTCAGCGCTGTTGGGCCTGAGACCTATTTTTCAACGACAGCGTCTCATGGTGGCTTTGATGACAAAGGCAGGAAAATCAATAAGATCAATCGACTTAACAGGGAGCAGATGATGTCAAACAATGTTGAGGTTGTTAGAAGTTTTATCGAGGCATGGTCTCGGCTTGATCCCGCCGAGTTGGCTGGTTTTTTTCATGAATCGGGGGTGTATCACAACATGCCTGCTAAGCCGGTTGTTGGTCGTGAGACTGTTCAGACATTTATCGCAGGCTTTATCAGCACGTGGACCGAAACGGATTGGGAAATCTTATCGTTAATCGGCGAAGGCGACTGGGTGATTTGCGAACGCATTGACCGAACGAAGACAACCCAGGGTGATGTTGACCTCCCTTGCTGTGGTGTTTTTCAAATGGAAGCGTGCAAAATTAAGCTTTGGC
This sequence comes from uncultured Pseudomonadales bacterium, assembly GCA_938017975.1. Classification (GTDB taxonomy): domain Bacteria; phylum Pseudomonadota; class Gammaproteobacteria; order Pseudomonadales; family Azotimanducaceae; genus UBA9926. The sequence goes on from CALIKQ010000031.1 coordinate 45,973, forward strand.
GCGATTACTTCGATATGGGAACCTATGTCCGCGCAATGTCTGCTTCATGAATAGCGATGCGGGTTGCTACTGATGGCCCCTTCAAGAGACATGACAAGAGATCGAGGTCCTGAAAAGGAATGATTTAAGCGCGGGTCCTGGTTTTAGGCAGACGTATCATTTGGGGGACATGGCCACGGGCAAAGACAATCACAAGGCCTTCAGGTTGAGGGTCACTTGGGGCAGAAATTGTAATCGTGAATCTTTTCAGCCAGGGCTCAGTCTAGCGATAGCCCAGCTTTGCTATGGACCAGCTTTGCTATGGGCCAGTTTTGCTATGGCTCAGTTTTGTTACGGGTCAGTGGCACTGAGCGCTATCAATGGGGTTGCTGCAAACGCCGTAAGGCAGATTTTATACTCCCGCAGTGGCCTAGAGAGACCCCGATGCTTTGGATAGCCTGGTTGAAAAGGCCTCCTTTGGAGACCAAGATCGCCGGCAATGATTGTGCTTGCTTGTTATTGGCCCTGAAAATTGGGTTGACGCTTTTCTAGAAAAGCTCGGATCCCCTCTTTTCCGTCTTTTGACATTGCACATTCGGCTATGGCGCGGGTCTCTTGTTCCATTTGGCTTTCGAGGCCCTGATTGAAGCTGTCGTTCAGCAGGCTTTTTACGGCGCCAAAAGCTCGGGTAGGGCCTTGACGCAGTTTCGAGAGTAATTGCTCGGTTTCTTCAATTAGGGCGTCGGCGGCAACCGCTCTATTGATCAGGCCCCACTGCTCAGCCTCCGACGCTGAGAGAACGCGATTGGTCAACATCAGTTCCCTGGCTTTTCGGTCGCCGATACGGCGTGGCAGAAAATAGGTTGAGCTGCCATCTGGAGATAAGCCAGCTTGGGTGTATGCCATTGTAAATTTTGCAGACTCAGCCGCGATTGATAGATCCGCCGCAACCGCTAGACTAAAACCTGCGCCCGCGGCGGTTCCCTGAATGGCGGCAACAACCGGCGCTTTCAGTCGAGTGAGGCGGCTGATCCCCATGTGCAGATCGCCGGCCATTTCACGAATCATGGCACCAACGTCATCCCCGGCGGCACCGAATTCACCAATGTCCCCTCCAGCGCAAAATAGTTTGCCCTCAGCATTGATCAAAACAGCCCGTAAGCCCGTGTGCTCTTCACAAGCAATCGCTGCTAAATTTAATTCTCTCGCCATTCGTGGATTCATCGCGTTGGCTGCTTCTGGGCGGGCAAGCGTGATTGTGGCCAGTGAATCCTCAATGGAAAATTTCAGGGTTTCAAACTCGAGACGCATAAGGAAATACTCTTTTAAATCTTGCAAGCAATATAACAAAAGGATCGGCGTTTGAAAGGCTCTGGATTTTTTTAACAAGCGTTCTGATTTGGGGCTGTATTGTGTAGACTCTAGTCAGTTTGAATGAGGAGCATTCCCATGAGCGAAGCTTTAGCAAAACCTGTCAAGCCAGATCCCGAAACTGCGCCGTTGGCGGAATTGGATCTGTTTTTACCGGACCTTTTTCACGACGATTATCACGTCAAGGTGTTCGAGCGGCTTCGAGCCGAGGATCCTGTTTTTCATCAGGAGGTCGAAGAAATTGGATCAACTTGGAATGTGACTCGTTACGAAGACATTATGGCGGTCGATACAGATCACGACACCTATTCGTCAGATGGGTCAATTGTTGCCACGGACCAGGACGAAGATTTTGCCCTGCCCATGTTTATTGCGATGGACCCACCTCGTCACGATCAGCAGCGCAGAGAAGTCAATGGTGTTGTTGCACCGCGTAACCTCGCAGTGATGGAAGAGACCATACGTCGTCGAGTTCAGACCATTCTTGAAGGCTTGCCGGTTGGTGAGACTTTCAACTGGGTTGATGAAGTTTCGATTGAGTTGACCACTCAGATGTTGGCGACGTTATTTGATTTTCCTTTTGAGGACCGTCGTAAGCTAACGCGGTGGAGCGATGTTGCCACAGCCGATGAGCAGTCTGGAATTATTGAAAGTGAAGAGCAACGTCGAGAGGAATTGACCGAATGCCTGATGTACTTCACCGAGCTCTGGAATCAGCGTGTCAATCAGCCGCCCGCGATGGACCTCGTCTCTATGCTCGCGCATGGAGAGTCCACGAAGAATATGGATCCCATGGAGTACCTTGGAAATCTGGTTTTGCTGATTGTCGGTGGTAATGATACGACGCGTAACTCGATTACGGGTGGCGTTCGCTTCCTGAACCAATTCCCAGATGAATATCGCAAGCTCACCGCGAATCCCGGTTTGATTCCCAACATGGTGCCTGAAATTATTCGTTTTCAGACGCCGTTGGCTTATATGCGCCGTACGACTACCAAGGACGTTGTCCTGGGCGGAAAACACATACCCAAAGGCGGCCGAGTTCTGATGTGGTATGTCTCTGGCAACCGAGACAGTCAGATGATCGAACAAGCGGACCGATTTTGGATAGACCGACCGAAGGCGCGTCAGCAGCTGAGTTTCGGGTTTGGTATCCATCGATGTATGGGTAATCGACTTGCAGAGATGCAACTGCGCGTGCTTTGGGAAGAAATTCTTGCGAAGTTTGAGCGGGTCGAAGTGGTTGGCGAACCGTCGTATGTTAATTCCAATTTCGTCAAGGGCTATTCGCACCTTCCTGTCAGATTGCACGCAAAATAGCGACCGACTCTGTCTCTTGCGTCATTGCCTCGGGGCGGGATACGAGTCTTGAAACTGAGGGTTGGCAGCCGATGATGCACAACGGGAGTTTTTGGTTCGATAGCCTTGGGCCTGATGATGTTGGCTTAGTCCCAGAATCGATGCCTAGTCAGGTTGACGTGGCGATCATCGGTGGCGGCTATACCGGTCTTTGGTCGGCCTACTATCTGAGCGAACATCGCCCTGATCTTAAGATTGCCATTTTAGAAGCGGAAGTCTTCGGTTTCGGTGCCAGCGGCCGTAACGGCGGATGGTGCATGGGCACCTCTCACGATGTCGAGGCGCTGCTGAGTCGAGCGTCCACCCATGCAACTGGCCTGAGGTTAGCCCAAGCGATGCAGGCAACGGTTGATGAAATCGCTCGGGTCGCGGATCAGGAGCAAATCGATTGCGATTTGACAAAAGGTGGCAGCTTGACAGTGGCAACCAACCGCTTCCAAGTTGGCCAGCTACAAGCATCCCTTAAACATTTGCACCACATTGGCTTCAGTAGTTCTGACTATCGCTGGCTCGATGCATCTGAATCACGGGCTCGGGTGGGTACGGCCAACAATTTTGGCGCTTTGTTTACGCCGCATTGCGCGGCAATTCATCCCGCTCGATTGGCTCGGGGCTTGGCGTATCGATTACAAGCGAGAGGTGTGCATTGTTTGGAGTCGACGCGAGTCAGCCGGTACACGTCCGGACTTGTTGAGACAAACCAGGGCGCGATTCGTGCTGATACTATCCTTCGCGCGACCGAGGGCTTTACACCATCGATTGAGGGGCTAAAGCGGGCAGTCTTGCCGATCTACTCAATGATGGTGGCAACAGAACCTTTGCCTGCTTCAGTTTGGGATGAGATAGGGCTTGCTCAGCGAGAAACCTTCGGGGACTCTCGGCGAGTGGTCATCTACGGCCAGCGTACTGCCGATGACCGTATCGCTTTTGGCGGTCGAGGCGGCTACTACTTCGGCTCAAAAATCAAACCGGTGATCCCAGGGAACGATCCAGGATTCGAGATGATTGCTCAAACCTTGAGAGATCTGTTTCCTGTTTTAATGGATTACGAAGTGACCCATCGATGGGGTGGCCCTCTTGGCGTGAATCGGCACTGGCGACCGACGGTAACGTTTGATCCTAAAACCGGCATAGGGTCTGCGGGTGGCTATGTGGGTGAAGGGGTTGCAGCTTCTAACCTCGCAGCCAGGATTTTGGTTGATTTAGTCCTTGATCAGGATTCAGAAATCCTGAGTTTGCCTTGGGTTGATGACCATGCAAAAAACTGGGAAGTCGAACCGGTTCGCTTTTTAGGGGCTCGACTGTTACAGCATGCGGCGGAGCGTGCCGATGCTTGTGAGGCCGAGTTGGGTCGGCCCGCTCCGGTTTGGGGCGGGTTGTTTGACCGATTTGTTGACTGAATGCGATTAGGAAAAGGAGAGACGCGATGTTAGATCTACATTATTGGCCGACACCCAATGGTAAGAAGGTCACCATACAGTTAGAGGAATGCGGTTTAGCGTATCGAGTGGTGCCTTGTAATATTGGTCAGGGGGATCAGTTTACCGAAGCGTTTTTAGCCATCAACCCGAATAACCGAATGCCGGCGCTGGTTGATCATTCGCCTGCAGAGGGTGGGCCGCCGATCTCGATTTTTGAATCAGGTGCCATGATGCTGTATCTGGCCGAAAAAACAGGCCAATTTATGCCGAGTGACCCTAGGGGTAAGTATGATGTGGTTCAGTGGGTTATGTGGCAAATGGCCAACCAAGGACCTAAGTCAGGGGAATGTGGCCACTTTCGCAGGTTGGGTGATAGCGAGGGCGACCAGTCTTACGCGGTGACTCGATTCACTGATGAGGTGAACCGCTTTTACGGAGTTCTGAATAACCAACTGTTTAATCAACGTTATCTTTGTGGTGAGCAATACACCATTGCGGACATGATCTGTTACCCCTGGTGCGTAAATTGGGCCGGGCAAGGCCAAGACATTAATGACTTCAAATACTTCAAACGTTGGTTTGATGAGCTATCAGAGCGCCCAGGCGTTCAACGCGGAATGGCGGTTGGCAGCGAGTTGCGCAATGACCCCGCATCTCTGTCTTCTGAAGAGCGGGCGAGTCTTAAGGCCATGCTTTATAACCAGCGGGCCCGTCCTGCACCTGAGCATGGGGGCTTGCTCTGATTGTGCTGCACGCTCAGGCAGCGTGTGCGCGCAATCTAGGCGAGGCTTGCTCCAGCAGATGATTCGTGCCTAGACGGTCAAGGCGGGGTCTGCCAAAAGTACTTGAGACCTTTTTTTGGCGCAGCAGGTCTCGTCTAACGTGCCCTAGGTTCGCAGGGTCGGTTTACTCAAAGGTTCGTTCGGTCCACCAAGGAAAGTATTCAGGCATGTCGCTAGAGACTTTTCCGGGGAAAACGGGGGTGCGTTTTTCTAAAAAGGATTCAACCCCTTCAATCGCGTCCGCCGATTTTCCTCGATGATAGATGCCACGAGAGTCTACTTTGTGGGCCTCCATGGGATGGTCGGCGCCAAGCATTCGCCACATCATCTGACGGATAAGTGCGACCGACACAGGAGAGGTGGATTCGGCAAATTCGTGAGCCAGATCGATTGCAGCTGGCATCAAGTCGGTGGGTTTGTGAACGCTGCGGACCAGTCCGCCTGCCTTTGCCTCGGCGGCTCCAAAAACGCGACCCGAAAACGTCCACTCGAGCGCTTGTTGAATTCCCACAATCCTTGGTAAAAACCAGCTTGAACACGCTTCCGGTACCACGGCCCTTTTTGAAAAGACAAAACCATAACGCGCGTCTTCAGACGCAAGGCGGACATCCGTGGCGCACTGAAGCGTCGCGCCCACGCCAACTGCCGGGCCGTTGCAAGCGGAAATGATTGGTTTTAGTGATTCGAATATTCTCAAGGTTAGAACGCCGCCGCCGTCGCGTCGTAATCCACCCTCTCGGCCTGGGGCATCGTTATTGAAGGTATTGCCTCCGCCGGAAAGGTCGGCGCCAGCGCAAAAGCCCCGGCCAGCGCCTGTGAAGATAACGGCTCTGATGTCATCATCGGCATCTGCTGCATCTAGGGCAGAGATGATTTCTGCTTGCATCTGACCAGTATACGCATTGAGTTTGTCTGGCCGGTTAAGAGTAATCGTCAGGATGGGACCGTTTTTGTCATAAATAATCTGTTCAAAGTTCATTGAGTTTCCTAAGCGTAGTGTTGAATAAAATCCGTAAATAGCATCCGTTGCGCGTGAGAGCCTCCTAGTGACTGCAGTTCGGGTAGCGCTTTTTCTAAGTGACGCACTCCGAGCGCTGGATCTTCTCCGGCAATATGAATGATGCCCGAGGCGAGATCGGTGCCAATGCGCTGACAAAGCTGTCCTTGCTCTTGCTCGCCCCTGCTCCAAAGTTCAAAGGGTGCCATCATCGTTTGTTTGGCAGTTTTGCTTGCTGTTCGCACTTGAATCATCAGGTAATGCAGGGCGATAAAAAGTAGCTCTTGATCGTTGGCACGGTGTTGGTAGTCGGTCAGAGCAAACCACCGGTCTTCGACATCAATGCCTTTCATTTCGAGGCGCCAGAGCAGGCTTGCAGCGTTACACACGTCAAGATAAAAATCATCATTCAAGCAATCGGTGAGCTCTTGATCGTAGAGATTCAGCGCCTCATCGAGGCGGTCTTGTCCAATGAACATCAATGCTTTGTGCCAAATCAAATGGTTCCTAAAATTATTTGTCTGGTCCCAATGTCGGTCACACGCTTCGAGCCAATCTATGCCCGCACTGTAAGTCTTCTGCATTTCATGTACGTGCCCAACCGCATGTGCCGCCCACATATCCATAGGCTGCTCTGCAACCGCCGCTTCGCCGCAGGCAAGCGCATCAGAATAGTTTCCGCATTCCTCGTGTCCAAAACTCAGCATGCCGACAACAAAACTTCGCCAGGGATGATCCTGAGGGAAATGTGGCAGCGATCGTTCAATAGAATCACGCATGCGAGCAACATCGCCGCGATAAAAGTGCAAATGATTAGCCGCTTTAAGCGCGATCAGGTCGGTAGGGTCTTTGATGAGAATTTGATCGAGTATCGCTGTAACGGTCAGGGTATCGTCTTGTCGCCAAGCATCTAACGCTTGGATGTGGAGCTGCTCGCGGTCTGTTCCTCCGGCCGCTTGAGCGGCGATCAGGGATTGATCGATGGCGGTCAAAAAACGCGGGTCGCTCGCTGACTTTAATTGATAGCCTCTAAAAACATGACCCATTACAAAGTTTGGATCCTGAGCTTGTATTTGCTCAAGGGTTGTCATCGTTGTGGTGCTATAGGTGAGATACTGATCGATAACGCGATCAAACTGGGTCAATGTTTCGGGATCATCTGCGGAATAAGGGGTTGTTTGATCAATGATGGCCATGGACTTGTCCAAAATGTTGTTTGCTACGTTCTAAAAATTCGATTTCGGCGTCAGTTTGGACTCTGCCCAAGAGACGATTGCGATGTGGAAATCGACCAAAGCGGTCAATGATTAAAGCGTGCTCTTGAAACGACTTCAAGAAGCCCTTCAAGATTATCCTCCAGGCTTCATCGGCGTCCTCTGTGATTCGCTCGAGCTGCTCAATACCCATGCGTTGTAGTTGCGCGTTTTCCGCGTGATGAAAAGGATGCAGCGCAAACACTTTTTCTATCGGTGAACACGGCAGATCAAGGCTTGGCCAATGCAAGCTCTGCGCAAAATTCTGTGCAATCTCGTCAAACGCGTAAGCCGCCGCAGTTCCGCGGTAGAGATGACGTGAAAACTGATCCAATAACAGAATCCGAGCTAGGATATCTCTTGCATCGATTGGAGCTTCCTCTAAAGCTGGGGACTGAGCCGATTGATGATCTTCAGAAAAACGCTGGTTGATTTCGTCGTCAAGCAGATGTCCTGATCGATACCATTGCTTCTTGGCTGCTGCGACCTTGGCCGGTGAGTAAGCAGCGGCGCCAAACCAGAATTCAAGGATCGCTGCTGTATTCACCAAGCCCATAGCCTACTTCACCCTCCTCAATGCCCAAGTAGGGCCTTAAGTAATGGACGCAAAGATACAGCGGCAAGGTGTCGAGTAGCGCCACTGTCAATTTAAAAAGGTAATTGCTGGTCATGAGTGCAAAAAGGGTCGCCGCGCTCATTGCTCCGGCCAAGAATTGAGCGCCGAAAGTAACTGCCACCACCATGAATGAATCAACGCCTTGGCTGATGATGGTGCTGCCATTATTTCGTAGCCAAAGGTGCTTGCCTTGCGTCAAGTTTTTCCAAAAATGAAACATGAAGACATCACAATATTGCGCTGCAAAATAAGCGAGCATTGAGGCAAGTACTGCGCCCGAGGTTGTTGCATAGAGCAGGGCGAAGAGCTCGACCTCGCCTTCGACGGTATCGCCGTTTGGAAGCCCTACAGGGTCTGCAAGGTTCAGGGTTTGCCAGGGAGCTTGGGTTGCTGCTGCCGGAAGAGCATCTCCAAGCCACATGAAGCCAAGAATAAAGAGATTCAGGCACAAGCCAAAAGTGACCAAAAAATTTGCTCGACGCCGGCCATAGAGTTCACTGATCAAGTCGGTACATAGAAAAGTGATCGGATAGGGCAGCACGCCAACGGCAAGCGTCCAGGGACCGAGCTCGACGAATCGTGTGATACCCAATAGATTGAGCATGGTCATGGCGCACAGAAAGATACCCGCAAGAATGAGGAATACCCGCTCACGCCGAATCAAAATTATTTCACTAGACGGTTGCATCAAAGTCTCCTGATTGCTCGAGTCGCTATGATTCGATTTGACCCAAGTTGCCGTGAAGTACAGCGCCATTGATCACCGGGTTTTCGGCCGCAAAAAATAGCAGATCAGCGATTTCATCTGGTAACACCAGGCGGCCAAACGTACTGCCCGAAGCTATATCTTTGAGCACCGCTTCGCTATCGCCGACGTGCGCACGCAGCATCTCAGTATCGGTAAACCCTGGGCAGACACAGGCGGTGTGGATCTGTGTCCCTGCCAAATCCTGACAAGTGGCGCGCATCATGCCGAGAACAGCATGCTTGCTGGTGACGTAGGTAAAAGAATTCGCCACCGCCTTCTCAGAGAGCGTTGAGCCAACGTAGATGATCGCGCTGCCTTGTTTCATGTGGGGCAGTAAAGAATGGTTAAGCTTTTGGGGCGCTGTAACATTGAGGTTTAAGATGTCATTCAAAGCGGCACCGGAAACTTCTCTGAGGCTCCCCGAAGCAAGCTTTGCGGCGTTATGAATGAGTACAATCGGCTCAAGGGGGTCTAGCTCTGGAATCACATCTCTGTTGAGCACATCGGTAATGTCATCGGCGGCGAGATCGACGGAGACATCTTTGATGCCGTCCAAGCCTGCACTGGATCTCGATAAATTGAACACTTGATAGCCTGCTTCTGCGAAGGTAATTGCTGCGGCTTTGCCGATGCCCTTGCTCGCACCCGAGATGATTGCAGTTTTCATTCTGCCCACCACTCAGCGCATCCATCTTGGCCGGGACTCGAGGATACTTTTACGGTGATGCCCCGGATGTCGTGATCAGTGACTGCTTTGATGGCTAGAATTTTGGTTAAAAAGTAATGTGAAAATTCTTCGACGGTCGTGTTTGCGATGGGCAAAATTAAAACATCCCGAGGTAAAAAGGGGATGCGCTCTTCGTTGAAAACGGCGACGGTATAGCTGTCCTCTTCGATTATTTTAAGGTGCGGAGACAAGGCGGGTAGGAGCATTTTTTCATCGATCTCATCGCATAGCGCGCGTATCTGCTTTTTGATGATCGCGTAATCGAACATGAGACCCGAATCGTCCACCGGCGCCGTGATTTGGCACGCCACCTGAAAGTTATGCCCGTGTAAATCTTCACGCTCAGTGGCGCTGAAGATGGTGAAGTGCGCTGCCGAAAAGTTCATGGCCTGTTTCGCGACCTCAATTCGGGCTAGTCGTATCGCTTGTGTCATAGGTAAACCTCGATGATGTTGGGGAGTGTATCGTAGTCAAAGTGAGGGCGCGACTACCCTAGGCAAGGGCAGTTGTATTTGAGAGACTGAGGGACACTCACTGCGAAGGAAAGACAATGCCCCGTCTGACTCAATTAAGTCGATCAATCTCAGGAAAAGTTGCCATTATCACAGGGGCCGGCAGCGGTATGGGGCGCGCGACCGCTCAACTGTTTGCCGATGAGGGCGCCAGTGTGGCATTGATCGACGTCAATGAAGCGGGGCTTGAGACGGTAAGGCAAGAAATTCACGAAGCTGGGTATCCTGTCCGCGCTTGGGTTTTAGATCTGACCGATCGTGGGGCCATCGTGCAGGTGGTTGAAGAAATCGCTGCGCATTTTGGCGCGATCGATATCGTGATCAACAATGCAGGGATTTCGATACCGGCACCGATCGACAGCGATCATTATATTGAAGCGTGGGACAAGGTCGTCAGCGTTTTGTTAACCGCGCAAACCCTGATGGTTCGGGCGGCTTTGCCGTATCTGAGAGCCTCTGAGGGTGGGCGGATCGTTAATATTGCCTCGACTGAAGGCCTGGGAGCGACCAAATATGGCGGTCCTTATACGGCGGCAAAAACAGGCGTCATTGGGCTGACTCGATCGATGGCGGTAGAATTCGGGCGAGAGGGGATCACCGTTAATTGCGTGTGTCCTGGGCCAATCAATACTGGGATGACCGCCGCAATTGACGCCGAATCGAAGGTCATCTTTGCTAAGAGGCGCACTGCGATTGGGCGCTATGGTGATCCGGAAGAAGTGGCGCACGCCACGCTCGGTCTGGTGCTGCCTGCGATGCAGTATGTCACCGGCGTTGTCTTGCCTGCTGACGGCGGCTTAACCATCAAAAATGCTTGACGGCGCGCCGCTTGCCAGCGCTAGAGGCTCTGTCCAGATAGCTCATCGGATGGTGGCGCAGATAAACTCTTTTGGGCTTTCATCATAATGGCTTTGCAACAAGCCTTATTGCAGCTGCCTGCAGAACGCTCAGTTTAGCAATGCTTCAGGCACAATGATTGACTTCATTCGAAGGTACTCCCCGAAAGATTTTGCCTGGCCATCGATGCGGTTATTCGAAGAAACCCCGTCTTTTAAAATGCCTCGGATATAGAAGTTGAGCGATCGCATATTGGGTAGCTCGTATCGTTCGATGTCGTATTGTGCGACATCCGGACAAAGCCGCTTAAATTCATCAACCGTTAGATAATCGTGAAGAAAGGCGTAACTTGTGTCGGTCTTTGCCCAAACACCGCAATTGGCATTGCCGCCTTTATCCCCAGATCGTGTTCCAAACAGGCGGCCAAAAGGAATCTCAGTCGTAGATCCGGTAGGCAGCGGCGCGAGTGTGATTGGCAGTTCTTGATAGTACTTAGGTTCAAGGTCGAGCCTTTGTGTGGGTAGTATCTCGATGGTTTCTCCATCAATGTGGAGCCGTTCAGTGACCTTTTGACTGTCGATCATTGCGGGCCAATAGACGATGGTCGGTGCGCCGCCACCCATGCTGTTTCCCCGACCGGTGTTCCCTGGGACGGTTGCGAGTCCAAGCTCTGTAATTTTAGCTTGGAAAAGCCGCCCAACCTTTTTGGGGTCAGCAGAAACGCAGGTGATGCGCAGCGCTGCGTGACCTTCTTCGTTGGTTGCTGGATTTTCCTTGTCTGAACGAATGAGCTGGACTTCGACATCGTCGAACTGCTCCCTGCCGCCCAGGTTGTGGAAAATTTGCTCGAGATAAAGTGTTGCTTTTTTCTCGATATCAAGTCCGGTCAGCAAAATTTCTACGCCGTTTCGGAACATTCCTTTCGTATTAATGCAGACCTTGTGGGTTGGCGGTGGACTGCTGCCCCGACATCCAGAGACTCTGACTTGATGTTCTCCAACATCTTCAATTTTCAACGTATCAAAGTGTGCGATCACGTCTGGGTTGTAGTAGGCCGGTGTAGAAATCTCGTATAAGAGTTGGGCGGTGATTGTTCCTGATGAGATCAGGCCGCCGGTGCCTGGGTGTTTGGTAATGGTGAAACTTCCATCTGCTTCTATTTCTGCAATGGGATAGCCAACGTTGATATAGGTTGGCACCTCATCGATGAACGAGTAGTTCCCTCCACAGCATTGAGCGCCGCATTCGATGATATGTCCGGCCGTTAATGCGCCAGCAAGCGCGTCATAGTCATTTCGCGCCCAATTAAATTTCCAAGCGGCAGGACCAATGACGACAGCTGCATCGGTCACTCTCGGGCAGATCACAATGTCGGCTCCCAGATCCAATGCCTCTTTGATTGACCAGGCACCAAAGTAGGTATTCGCAGTGACCACGTCGTTTTCACATTCGCTGAGCGGTCTGTTTTGATCAATATTGACGAAAGCTTCACCGCTGGCCTGTAGTGCGCTCAGTTCGGGCATGAGGTCGTCACCGTCGATGTAAGCGACTTTCGCCGTAATGCCTTTCTCCTTGAGTATTCTTTCGACTTCAACGGTCATGCCTGCTGGATTGAGTCCGCCTGCATTGGTTACGATCTTGATGCCCTTAGCGACACACAGTTCGACGACATCCTCGAGCTGTTTGAGAAAGGTCCCAACGTAACCCATATGGGCGCCGCGTTGTTCTCGCTGATCGTAGAGAATTTTCATGGTCAATTCGGCGAGATAGTCTCCCGTCAATACATCGATGGGGCCGCCCTCGACCATTTCTTTGGCGGCGGCCAGTCGATCGCCATAAAACCCGCTGCAATTTCCAATTCGAATAGTCTCTTTCATAAACTTCTCCTGAGTCGCGAATGAATCGCCAGCGTCTAGATTTTAGGATTGACTCACCCAGCTGGGTTTGCGTTTTTCGCGGAAGGAGGCCATCCCTTCAGCCCCCTCTTCTGATTGGAACATCTCCACGCTCCATTTCGCGGTTTCAGCAAATGCCTCTTCTCTCGGGCGCCCGGCCATCTCTCGAACGAGTCGTTTGCACTCTTTGACGGCGATTGGACCGCCAAGATTGATCATGGCGACTTCTTCATTGACCGCGGCAATTAGCTGGTCGGCCGGAACAGCACGGTGGGCAAGGCCAAAGGATGTGGCTTGGATGCCGTTGAAACGCTCACCGGTGATGAACAGTTTCATAGCGTGGTGCGTTCCTAGTTTTGGAAGGCAAACGACGCTGATGACGGCTGGGATGACACCGATCCTGACTTCAGAAAAACTGCAGATGACGTCCTCGACGATCACGACGATGTCCGCAGCACCAACAAGGCCGAGCCCTCCAGCAAAGGCTGCGCCATTGACCGCTGCAATAACGGGTTTTGGACTGTCTTGGATCTCGGCCAAAACTTCGGCATAGGGCACTGACTTCTCCCCTGAAATTGCGGCGCCGGGCGGGCTTTTTAGGTCGGCACCGGCACAAAAGGCCGGGCCCTTTCCGGTGATGACAATAGAGCGTACCCGGTCATCATCGTTGGCTGCCTTGAGGTGCGCGTAAAGCTGGTTTACGAGAGCCGCGGAGAGTGCATTGCGGTTGCTTGGGCGATTCAGCGTGATCCATGCTGCGCCGTTTTCAATCTTATAGAGAGTGGCTTGGGTTTCATCCATGGACGTTTCCTTATTCTTCGTCTTGAGCCATTTCGATCAATAGCTCCCCGTTAGCAACTTGATCACCTTCGTCAACTTTGATGGCCGCGATTGCTCCGGCCTTGGGTGCGACAATCTGATGCTCCATCTTCATTGCCTCGAGAATCATCAGGGTCTCTCCTTTTTCGACTTCGGCACCGATACGTGTTTTGAGTGCGAGCACCTTACCTGGCATGGGTGCGGTCAAACCGCCACCCAGTTCACCCGCATCTTTGCTCGGGAATCTGGGTAGGCAACCTAGGGTGATATCGCCCTCTGGTCCATGGACAAGCAGCTCATCATCTAGACGGTCAACATGGAATTTGACTCGGCAAGCGTCAATACGGCAGTCAACCAAGCCCTTTCCTGCTTCATAAATTTCGACATTGTAGGTTTGGCCAGCAATGTCGAAATGAAGGCTCTGATCTCGCAACGTCCGATACTCTAGGTTTAAAACTTCGTCTCCTGAAGACAGCGCAAGGCGCTGAGGCGGTAAATGTGAGTTTCTCCAGCCCCTTGGAATGCCCTTGAGTACCTTGGCAGCTTGCGCACGTTTAGCCCTGAGCTCGACCGCTGAGGCGATGGCTGCTTGCCTCAGATAATTCTCAGAGGGTGTGTGGCTGCGTGCAGGGTTGACTCGCTCAATAAAGTCAGTGGTGGTGTCGCCGTCGACGAATGCATCTGTTCGTAGGGTTGAGACCAGAAAATCTCGGTTGGTGGTGAGACCTTGTATTCGGGTTGTCTCTAAAACTCGCGCTAAGCGCGTAATGGCCTCATTTCGCGTTTTCGCATGCACAATTACTTTGGCAATCATTGGATCAAACTGGGTACCAATTATGCTGCCAGCTTCGATGCCTGAATCAAAACGAGCCTTTGCGACGATCGACGGCTGCCACGCTTTCACCGTTCCGGGTGAGGGCAAAAAGTTTTTTGATGGATTCTCTGCATACAGTCTTGCTTCGATTGCATGGCCATCAATCTGAAGATCGTCTTGCGCAAATGCTAGGGCTTGTCCCTCGGCAATTCTAATTTGCTCTCGAACCAGATCTAGACCGGTAATTTCCTCGGTAATTGGATGCTCCACCTGCAAACGCGTATTGACCTCAAGGAAGAAAAACTCTTCGCCAGCCAGCAAAAACTCAACGGTTCCAGCAGAGTAATAGCCAATGGCTTTAGCTGCAGCGACCGCCGCATCCCCCATCGCGGCACGAATGCCAGGCGTCACAGCTGGGGAGGGTGCTTCTTCGATGATCTTTTGATGGCGACGCTGGATTGAACACTCTCGTTCAAAGCAGTGCACAACGTTGCCGTGCTGGTCCCCTAGGACTTGTATCTCGACATGGCGCGATTCATTGAGCCAGCGCTCCAGAAAGACAGTATCGTCTCCAAACGCTGAGCCAGCCTCACGTTTAGCAGAGGCAACAGCCGCTTCGAGCGCATCAGGGGTCTCAACAATGCGCATGCCGCGCCCGCCGCCTCCAGCTGACGCCTTCACCAGAACCGGATAGCCGATTTCGGCACCCGCCGCCTCTAAGTCCTCATCCCCTGTAAGCGCAATTGCGTTGAGGGTGGGGACTCCTGCTTTTTGCATCAAACTTTTAGCAGAAAGTTTATCGCCCATTTGCTCAATGGCATGTGTTGAGGGTCCGATAAAAGTGATGCCCTCCTTTGCGATGGCCTCAGCGAAAGCCGTATTTTCA
Source organism: uncultured Pseudomonadales bacterium (assembly GCA_938017975.1). Classification (GTDB taxonomy): domain Bacteria; phylum Pseudomonadota; class Gammaproteobacteria; order Pseudomonadales; family Azotimanducaceae; genus UBA9926. The sequence continues at coordinate 60,989 of CALIKQ010000031.1, forward strand.
GATAAAAAGCCATAACCTGGATGCAGAGCATCTGCACCGCTTATTTTGCAAGCCTCTAGAACTTTTGCAGTATCAAGGTAGGTTTCTCCAGGGGTGGTTCCCGTGAGCGCAACAGCGGTGTCGGCCTCGAGAACGAACGGCGCATTGGCATCACTGTCGGAATAGATAGCGACGGTTGCAATACCCATATCTTTAGCAGTTCGGATGATTCTTCGAGCGATCTCGCCGCGATTGGCGATAAGAATTTTACGAATGGGTCTTACATTCTCCATGTGCCGAACTCCTTAGTGCCTTCTATCGTGTTGTTGTGACAAGCGGACAACGTCATTGCGATTACGTCCCGGGTGTCTCGGGGATCGATCATTCCGTCGTCGGAAACGCGTGAGGTTGCATAGAGCCCTTTTGAACGCTCCTCCGCCCAATATTCAGCGACTTCCGCCCGCGCGGTGTCTGCGGCTTCATCGAATTCAAGTCCACGACGCTCGGCAGATGCTCGCCCAATAATGCTCATGACCCCTGCCATTTGCTTGGGTCCCATGACAGCAATTTTGGCGGTTGGCCAAATAAAAGTGAAACGCGTTCCAAAGGCTCTACCACTCATCCCGTAGTTGCCTGCGCCATAGGATGCGCCAACAATGACACTAATATGCGGTACTGTTGAGTTTGAAACGGCGTTGATCATTTTCGAGCCGTTCTTGGTGATTCCGCCTTGCTCGAAATCAGTGCCGACAATATAGCCAGTGATGTTGTGAAGAAAAACCAGCGGCGTGTGAATTTGATTACAGAGTTGAATGAACTGCGCTGCTTTTTCAGCGGACTCAGAAAATAACGCCCCGTTGTTGCCGAGGATCCCGACTGGATATCCATGAATGCGCGCCCATCCGCAGATCAGGGTGGGGCCATAAAGCGGTTTGAATTCCTCAAACTCTGAGCCGTCAGTAATGCGATTAATGACCTCTCGAATGTCGAAGGGGGTTTTTAGATCTTTTGAGACGAGACCCAGGAGGTCCTCGGGGTCTTCCATTGGGGGCGCATAATCGGCCTCGGGCTCAGGGCCCAGCTTTCTCCAATTTAGGTGCGAGACAACCTCTCTGCAGATTCGGATACCATCGACTTCATCGTCCGCGAGGTAATCCCCCAGCCCTGAGATTGTGGTATGCATGTCCGCGCCGCCCAAGCTTTCTTCATCGGCATCTTCGCCGGTCGCCATCTTCACCAAAGGCGGCCCCCCTAAAAAGACTTTTGATTGCTTTTTGATAAAAATGTTATAGTCGCTCATGCCGGGTTGATAGGCACCTCCTGCTGTAGAGGCCCCAAAAACCACCGATATGGTGGGTATTCTTAGCTTAGAAAGCTCTGTGATCTCATAAAAGAGTCGGCCAGATTCTGCGAAGTGTTCGATGCCTCGCCGGATTGCAGCCTCTGGGTCTTCAGCGCTATCCCCCCGAAGGTCGGCGCCTGCAGACTCGACGAGTTGTATATACGGCAGCCGATTTTCTCGCGCGATCTCAAGCCCGCGCATCAGCTTTTTGGAATTGAATTGGTTAAAGGCGCCGGCTCTCACGGAAGGATCATGTCCAAGAATCAAACACTCAATACCTGACACGACGCCGATTCCAACAATAAATCCAGATCCAACCGAAACATCGGATCGCCAGCCGGCCAGTGGACTGATTTCGAGGAAAGGCGCGTCTTCATCTAGAACGAGGGCGATGCGTTCGCGGACAGGCATTTTGTTTCGCGATCTGAGTCGGTTCATGGCTTCTTCGCCGCCGCCCGCCTCAACTTCAGCGTGCAAATCCTCCAGCTGCGCCAGCATGGCCATCATATCGGAGGTGTTCTGTTTGAATGAGTCTGATCGACGGTCAACTTTGCTCTCTAAGGTTGACATAAAGGCTCCTTTTCTAAATGAATTCTAGTTGTGTTCCTTTGAAACGCTTCTGCAGTGAAATCTCTGCGAGATGACGCTGCATGGTTTCTAAAGTCCTCGACAACGAGACAAGATCAGACAGTATCAAAATTATTGGGTGCCGGCATACATCTGAAAGAAATTATTCTCGGGCGGCGACGCAGCAACCGCCAGGTTGGGTGATAAATCCGTTGGGTGCATAGTTGCGCTTAAGCGCCTTCAAAGGCGTAGGATTGCATTGTAGCTCCTATGGACTGTACTGTTCGGCTGATAGCGCTGAAGAATCCATGCGCGTCCAATGAGTCACCGCCGGGCTCATCAGGCGATTTTGCTGGGAGCAACGGTCATCGATGACGGTGCTTTGTCGGAGTGGATGGTCTAGGGGCCCCTGTCATAAGTGGATGCGGTCGAAAAGGCGCGGGTTAGCAACGGATGGAGCGTAGAGGGCGTATGGCATATTGGCAAAACTGGTCGGGCAAGCTCAGCCAAAAGTTAGAAGCGGTTCACTTTGTTCGGAGCGTAGAGGATATTTCTGCGATCATTCGGCAGGTAACCCCAGGTCAGCGGGTGAGGGTCGCCGGGGCTGGACACAGTCATGCACCTTTGGTTGTAGGGAGCGAGCGGATCCTAGACCTCGGCGGTTTTTCGGGCGTCAAAAACGCTGATCCCGATCGGAAGCGCGCAAGAATCAGTGCGGGAACGCCGATCTACACGCTGGGTCAGGAGCTCCACCGGTCGGGTTTGGCTTTGAGAAATCAGGGAGATATCGATCGTCAAAGTTTAGGAGGCGCTTGTGCAACCGGGACACATGGTTCAGGGCGAGCTCTTCAGAATCTGTCTGCAAATATTGAATCCCTACAACTCATCGATGGTGAGGGGCAATTGCGGGAGCTCTCTAGGGCGCGTGTTGGGGAGGATTTCGATGCGCTGAAAGTTGGACTTGGCGCTTTTGGGGTGGTCACAGAAATTGAGATGAATTTACGGGAAGCCTTCAAACTCCGTGAACTGAGTTTTCCGCAAACAGGGGCTGAATTGGTCGCTGGCCTGCCGCAATTGATGGAGACCCATGAACGGTTTGAATTTTTTTGGCAACCGCAGCAAGACGAAGCGTTGGTCAAAACGATGATTGAAACCGAGGATCCACCGGAGTATCCGATCGCCAAAGAAGGGGAGCGATGCAGCTGGAACTATGAGGTCCTGCCAAATCACAGGCCCCATCTCCATACGGAAATGGAATATTCAGTTGCGGCATCGGATGGCCCTGCTTGCTTTGCAGAAATCCGAGAATTGTTGAGGAACACCTTCAAAGCGGTGCAGTGGCCTGTTGAGTATCGGACCCTAGCGCAGGATGATGCCTGGCTGTCGAATGCTTACGGGCGAGAAACGGTAACAATATCCGTGCACCAAGACGTTAGAGTCGACGAGTCTGAATATTACGCCGCTTGTGAATCAATTTTTAAGGCTTACGGTGGACGACCTCATTGGGGCAAGGTTCATTACCTCGATGGGAGCACATTGGCGAACCTTTATCCTCGCTGGAGCGATTGGTGGCGAGTACGAGACGGTCTAGACCCAAAAGGCGTCTTTTTGAACGATTTCCTCGCCAAGGTGCGTCCCTCAAGGTGAAGGCCCGCAAACACATGATGAGGTTTAGAACGGTACTGATGGCTGTTGGTTCATCCAATCTGTCGATCAGCAGACGCGCTAGGAGGCTCAACTGGTAAATTATCGAACTGCACCAATGCCATCTGACCGCATGCCAAGCGGAATCCCTTTTATCATCGTCAACGATATTGCTGAGCGTTTCAGCTTTTATGGCATGCGCTCAATTCTTGTTGTGTTTATGACCCAGTACCTGATGACGAGCGGGGGTGTGTTGGCGACCTTGTCCGTAGAGGAAGCGACGACCTACTATCATCTGTTTGTTTCAACAACTTATTTTCTACCGATTGTGGGCGCCATCGTTGCAGATGCTTATTGGGGGAAGTATCGAACGGTCATGCTGTTGTCGATCGTTTACTGTGCGGGCCATTTAGCGTTATTCCTCGACGATACCAAGGTGGGGTTGTTTATTGGTCTGATGTTGATTGCCATTGGGTCTGGCGGCATAAAGCCGAGTGTTGCCTCCAACGTTGGTGATCAGTTTGGTCAAACCAATGCTCATCTTTTGCCGCGGGCGTTTTCTTGGTATTACCTGGGTATCAATATAGGGTCATCAACCTCTTCGTTGATGATCCCGTGGCTTTTGGCCTGGCAAGGTCCCGCGGTTGCGTTTGGCGTGCCTGGTCTTTTCATGATTTTGGCCACGGTGACGTTCTGGGCCGGGCGACATCGGTTTGTCCATATCCCGCCCGCTGGCCGCTCTTATCTTCGGGACATTACCGGGCCAGAGGGGCAACGGGTGGTTCGGCGATTGTTGATTATTTATATTTTGGTTGCTGCATTTTGGTCCTTATTTGATCAGATGGGTAGCACTTGGGTGTTGCAAGCAATGAATATGGATCGTGTGGTCTTTGGGTATGAGCTGCTCCCTGCCCAGATCCAAGCGGCTAACCCATTCCTCATCATCGTGCTGATTCCTATTTTTAGTTATTGGGTTTACCCGTTCTTGGAGCGTTTTTTTGCCGTGACGAGTCCGAGGCGGATGTCCATTGGAATGTTTCTCGCAGCAACGCCATTTCTGGTGACGGCCTGGATTGAAGCGCAAATTCAGATGGGTTTTGCGCCGCACATTGGTTGGCAGATGTTGGCCTACCTGCTCATTACCATTGCTGAGGTTTTATTGGTTGTTACCTGCATGGAGTTTTCCTATACCCAGGCACCTAAACGAATGAAATCCCTGGTGATGGCGCTGTTTTATCTTTCAATTTCTGCAGGGAATTTATTTACGGCGTTGGTGAATCAAGTTATCCAGAACGCGGATGGTTCGTCAAAGCTAATGGGGGCAAGCTATCACCTTTTCTTTGCCGCATTTATGGGGTTCGCTGCATGTTTATTCGCAGTATATATGTGGCTTTACCGAGAGGAGCATATCCTTCAAGAAGAATTGGATTAGGTTCTTTGGCTTGAGGCAAGGTTTGCAAGATCCGGTAGTTTTTGGGGCTAGTCCTTTCGGTCGAACCTGTGATTGAATGTCGGCCACTTGAGGAGAACCAATATGAATAAACCAACACTTTATGGGATCTCGTCATCGAGAGCTTTTAGGTCAATCTGGGCCGCCGAAGAAATCGGTTTAGATTACGATCACGTGCCGACCTCTTTCCGCGGTGATAATCAGAAGCCAGAATTTTTAGCGGTCAACCCCAATGGTCGTATTCCTGCATTGGTTGATGGTGAGCTACAACTCTTTGAGTCCATGGCTATCAATTTGTATCTCACTAAAAATTATGGTGTCAGGCTCCTTCCCGAAGGCGCTGCCGGTGAAGCCAAGGTGCTGCAATGGTCAGTTTGGGGAATCAGTGAGATCGAGCCACTACAAATGCAAATTGTCGTGCAGCAATTTTTCACCCCAGAGGACAAGCGCGATGCTGAAGTCGTGTCCCGAGCGACTCAAGCGTTGGCCCGACCCCTTGGAGTACTCAATACTGCGCTAGGTGAAGGCCACTATTTACTAGGAGAAGAATTTACCATTGCGGATCTGAATGTTGCAGGCGTGATGGACTTACTGATGATGCTACAGTTTGATTTTTCCCAATGGGAGCATGTGGCGCGATGGCTAAAGGCTTGCCAGGAACGACCCAGTTACTCAAGCGCGAAGGCAGTTGGAAGCTGAGCATAGAGACGGTAGCGTTCCCGTGAGAAAGGCCGCTCTTAGCTGAGCGGCTTGAGCGGCGCTTTGGGAGTGCGTGCAACCGCTTTTTGGGACGCCCCTAAAAGATCAGGTATTCCACAGACGCCTTTCTCTTGAACGCGGGTCACACGAAAGCCTGGGAGGTCATGTCTAGCCTGTCGGCGGAGGTGCTAGAGCACCACAAAATAAATTACCAGAACGGCCATCACCAGTTGAAATACAAAGGTGGCTTGCAACAGCATCCATGCCGGCTTCGTTGCTTTGAGTTCAGTCGGCACATGACGCTGACTCAGGTAAAGGGTCATTCCGCTTTGAATGGGAAGCATCAAGGCGCCAAAACAAGCCGCGATGGTGACCATCAATACGGGCTGCTGAAAGCCAGCGTAAAAGGCCAAGCCGACAAAGGGAATCGCGAGACCGTAGGCCTTGATGATTCGGCGGCGTATGTCCAATCGACTGCGATCTAAAAAGCCAAGCTCCATTAGATAGTCGGGAATATAACGCCCGCCCGCGGCGACTCCCGCCACTGCGCTTGAAAACAAAATACAGAACGCTCCGATCGCAAACAGAAAAAAGGCGCCATCGCCAATGGTTGCCGTGAACATTTGGCTGAGCACGCGTATGGTTTCTGTGCCAGAGGGTACGGTGCCTAAGGGATGCAGAATACCCGCGCCAAGATAGTAAAAGGGTACTGTTGCCAAAGTCAGGAGCACGAGTGTCAGACGAATATCTAGGCGCAAAACCTTGAGCCAGCCCTTCGCTCTCGCATAGTAATCAGGGTCGTCAGAGGGCGGCCCTATTTTTCCAGGATATCCTTTTTCGATGCACCAATAACTGTAAGCCGATATTTCTGCGGAATTGACGCCGGTGTAGCCGTAAACAGCAAGAGCCAGTACAGCAAAGCTTACATCGAAATCGAAGGTTAACCCCGCCAAAGTTTGGTCGACGGTAATGGCTTGACTGGAATTTTGCAGCATCCAAAAACAAAGTAGGGTTGTGAGGGTAAAAATGAACACCAAGGGGATCAATGTTCGTTCTAAGTTCCGGTATTGGCCTGTGGCCAAAATGGCTGCGATGATGCAGGCCAGTACGGCTGTGACCGACAGTGCTGAGATCGTGGGCACAAACAGCACCATGGCTTGTGCCGCCCCGCCCATGAGTCCCCCTAGACCGGTCAAGCCGGGGATGAAGGCCAAAAGGCCTACGACCAACGTCCAGGAGACGGGGCCCTTTGGGCCGGGGAGTTTGCCGGGTAAGCGATTGAGCATCAGGATGTAGGTATCACCAGTAACAACTACATATCGTGCCAGCTCAGCTTGCACGATGGACTTGCTCCAACAGGACAATAAAATCCACCACAGCATGCCAAATCCGACAGCGGCGCCTAGGCTTGAGGTGAGGATGATTTCTCCGGAGCCGACGATGCTGGCAGATACAATGAGACTTGGTCCCAGTTCACGCACGCGACCACCGAGGGTCGACGGAGGCTGCTGTGCTTGTCCTTCGGGTTGAGTGTATAAATCTCTCATAGGCATTAACCTCAATCAGGGGTGCGCCGATTACGCGATTTTCTTTTTCCGTCTGGGATGCTGCTGTTTTCTAGCTGTGCTGCAAACACCTTAACCGCTTAATAAAAAACCACCTAGTCAGCCGTTCATGTGAATTTTGGTTACGGTCAGTGCCGTTCAAAAATTGAGGGCTTGATAAAAGCTGAGTCTGCCTGAATTTTCTTAATTTAACGCTCGATCGCGTTGATGGAGTGCGGCTTGGTTGTCGATGAAGCTGCCGATTTGCGGTTTGGGCTGGACGCTCAAAGGTCTTGTTAAATTCGATGCACCATCACCAGGAGTAAGCGGCTCAGTCAAAGGCGCTCAAAGTCGATAGGCACCAGCATTAAAATCGTTTTACCTTCTAGAATTTATCTCCAAGAATACTCACAATGTTCGATTCATTGTTACCGAAATCAGAAATTCATCAGTCGACTTTGCGTCAATGAGAGGTATCGCTATCAACCCGTTGGCATTTTTCGCAAAATCGTTTGGCGCTCGGGGGCTCCTCTGAATAAGATTCGAGAAAGAGTAAAGTTCAACGTTCCAGCAGTGGTTTTGACGCTGTTGGGTATCGTTCAGGCGTTTGCGCTCGAGTTGTTGTGGACCTTTGTTGCTGCTGAAGATGGGTTAATGAAGTTCAATGCCGAGGCGCTCTTTCTCGGGCTGCAGTCGCTGTCGTTGCTCTTAGCGATCTTGGCGGTTTGGCTGGTGTATGCCAGCGCTGTTGCTCGCTTCGTTTGGGTGCCCTCATTTTCGGAACTAATCCTACCTTTTTGGATAGGCTTGCTACAGTTCTTAACCATTGAACTAATCGGACCTGAGAGTTTTGCGTTCTGGCTTTTGCTGGTGGCAATTCTCTTTGTCACGTTGCAATGGATTGGTCAGACGACGATGCGTAAGGCTCGCCTTGATCCAGAAAATGCTTCATTTTTTGATAAAACGAACCCTGCCACCTGGCGCGACTTTTATTCGGTATACCTCATTACCCTCGCGATTTTAGCGACAAGTGTATTGGCGTGGGTGGTTGGTTTTTCTTTGAATGTGAAGATTTTTTTGATGATCGTGCTGGTTGTCGTGCTCTGCGTTCAGTTGCGACAGATGGCAGCTTGGTGGGCCCGCTCTGTTCTGTAGAATCAAGCAGAGAGGTCTCGCCTAGCTGGACTTATCGTTTCTCACTCGATTAGCGGTGGACAGCGCGCAGACCCAGCAGCGATCTGGTGATAGGATGTTGTTTTGTGATGATGCATGAGGTGAGCCTGATGAACGCAATTCCCGGTAGTAACACTTTTCCATCATGTCACGGTGGCCTTGAGAACTTAGACGAAGAACACAGTTATTGGATCGATTCTGTGGAGGGCGAGGTGCCCCTAGATCTTGAGGGGACTTTTTTTCGCAATGGACCCGGTCGTCAGAGAATTGGTGGTAGTCGTTATGGCCATTGGTTTGATGGTGACGGCATGATTTGCGCATTCACATTCAAAGAAGGACGGGTGCATTTTAAGAATCAATATATCCGTACTCCCAAGTACATTGCCGAAACAGAGGCTCAGGCGGTTTGTTACCGAGGATTCGGCACTCAGATTCCGGGCGGGCTACGAAAAAATTGGTTGAAAATGCCTGCCAACCCAGCCAATACCAGTCTAATTCATCACGGAGGCCATCTTTTGGCACTGAATGAAGGAGGTCGTCCTTGGGCGGTCGATCCTGGAACGTTGCAGACCTTAGGTGAATTTAGTTATGACGGTGGGCTAAAGCCCGGCCAAGTTTTTAGTGCACATGGCAAAATTCACCCCAGAACAGGTGATTACTTCAATTTTGGTGCGGGTGTCTCTGGATTTGGAATGAAAGGTCCGAAGCCCTGCCTTAATCTTTATCGGATTAACCCCGAAGGCCAGTTGTTCGAAAATCATCAGTTGCCTCTGGACGCTTTTCCTTTTTGCCATGATTTCGCTTTAAGCGATCGGTATGCAATATTTTTTGTCGGTTCTATCGTTTTTGGCAATATGTTGCCCGTAATCTTGGGAACAAGAACGATCTCTGATCAGGTCAATTTTGATTCTAGTATCGCGATGAAGATTCTGGTGTTGGATCTTGAAGACTTCTCTCTAGTTCGTTCTTTCGAAACCGACCCCGGAGCGATCATTCACTTTGGAAATGCGTTCGAATCCGGGGACGAGCTGATTGTGGATGGGATGTATCAGGATAATTTTGAAGCGAACGAAACACTGAGTGATGTCTTCAATCCTGAGGGGCGGTTCGGTGGTGGTTATTACCAACGCTACACGATGAATTTAAAGACTGGGGATCTGAGGTCTGAACGGGTGGTTGAGACCGAGTCGGAATTTCCAACGATTAACCCAAGGGTTGCCGGGCAGCGTCATCAATTCACGTACACTGCGTGCTCAATTGATAACGGTGCAGACAGTTTCTTTAACGGCATCGCAAAAGTCGATTTTGATGGGGGGGCTGAAACGGTGACCTTACCTCAAGGGTATTATGGGTCGGAACCTGTTTTCGCGCCGGCAACCCAGGCCAGTGCTGAAGATGAAGGCTATTTACTAGAAGTGGTCTATAACGGGTTTGAACACATCAGCGAACTCCAAATTCATCGTGCCCAATCGATTGATGACTGTGTGGCCAAGCTCAAACTCCGACATCACGTGCCGCATCAGTTTCACGGGCTTTTCTCTCCTACTGTCTTCGCTCAGTGAGGCTGGTTTGAGCTGACCCCAAAGTTTGTGGGTTCTTCTCGGTTGGGTGAAACCTTGCCTTGGTAACAGCCCGCAGCTGAGTCAATATCATCCACACAGCGGCTGCTAACTTTCTACGACGGCAGTCGCTTCGATTTCGATCAGCAGAGGCTTCATGACCAATGCAGACACCCCTACCAATGTGGAAGCGGGTTGATCGGCGTGGGTGAAAAATTTTGCTTTAACGCGGCCGTTGGTTTTACTTCGCTCTGAATCAAGGTCGACGACGTAAGTATTGAGCTTAACCACATCCTCAGGCCCAGCGCCTGCAGCCTTTAATTCGTTCACCAAGTTTTGATGTGCTATTTCCGATTGCTCCTCGAAAGTGTCTCCCACCCTTCCGTCGGCATACCCAACCTGGCCTGAGATAATAATGGTTTTGATGCCTTGAGCGCTGTAGGTCACCGTGTTCGTAAACCCCATTGGGTGCGGATTGATAAATTCTTTTGTGAGCATCGGGTTCTCTTGGGATAGGCGTGACCGTCAGGTTAAATCAATGACGGCTGAAAACGCAAAACTTTGTTTCGGCCTCAGGGAGTTAACTTCCCGCGCTCTAAATTTGCGATGGGCCTGCATGGACAAGGTCAGCGCGCTCAGGTCCGTTTCGAAGGACGGAATGGGATCGGTCTTTTGCGGGCGTTTTATAGAAGTTTTAACCTACTGTTGGCTGATAACTTGCTCATCCGCATCGGGGAATGGACTGAAGGGGAAAGGCTTCAAGGATGATCTGAAAGTGACATAGCTCAGAATCTGCGCGATGTAGGCACAGAGGCTCTCACTGAAGAGGATTAATCGTTGATTGAGTGCGCCAGTGATCAATCCGGAAACAAATTGGTAAACACAGACGATCACGAGAACAAATTCAGCGACCGAGTAAAAGACTGCAAATAGCAGCATGTACAAGCCGCGACCCCAAGTGGCGTTATCTTGATGGAATGGGCCTGGATGGTTGGACATTCTGAGCTCCTTGAGGATTAAAAAAAGGTTGATGGCGTTTGCGAGGCTGATCGGTTGAGCGCCATGTGCCCGTCATCAATGACAGGCAATCGGTTGCTCGCCGCGAATCGTTGCTCGGTAGCCTTTCCGTCTTTCTGGAAAATAATCAAATGCTGCGTAATGTTGCACACAGCGGTTATCCCAAAAGACCACTGTGTCTGGGGCCCAGGCAATGCGGCAGTGCATCTTGACTGTATAGGCGATGTGGTCGTATAGCATTTTCAGCAGAGCGCGGCTTTCCGACTGAGATATCCCATTAATTTTACTGACGAACCCATCATTCACGTAGAGCGCTTTCTTGTCCGTCAGAGGATGGATGCGCACGATCGGGTGATCGGAGGTGTCGAGCTCCTCAAAGGCTTTCGCGCCGCTTAAATAAAGATAGTGTCCGCGTGGCTCGTGGCGTGCGGTGAGAGTTTCAAGAAATGCTTGAATGGGTGGAGACAATGATTCGAAAGCTTGATACATGTCCGCAAAGAGTGTGTCGCCGCCGTGATCAGGGACCTGCTCCATTCGCAGCATCGACAAACCCGGCGGTTTCATCTCGCTCGAGACATCAGAGTGCCAACCCTCGCCGGCCGCCTGTTTGGAGTTGGGACCGGCTTGGATAACGATCAACTCCTCGGGGATATGTGCGGGATTATTTGGAAAAGTGAGCGGCTCTCCAAGTCGATGGGCAAATTCAGCCTGTTCCTGGGGAGACATGCGCTGATTTCTAGCAACAACAACACCTCGTTCTGCACAAAGTGTCACGAGCGCAGTCACTTGGGCATCTGAGAGATGGTTGAGCTGACAGGTCGGGTCTAATTCCGAGCCTAATCTTGGCGTTATGTAGGAAGAAGCAAGCATCAGGGGCATTCAGTATTTGTTTGGTGCGTGAAGCGTGGCACAGAATATTATTGCCAGCAAGACTGCGTCCTAGGCTGCGAATGCCTCGTAGAACATGTTAATCCGGCTCTGCGTCAAACATTCTGCAAAAAAGTTCGAGCACTTAGCAGAGGGTCTTATTTGATGCTGGGCGGCGGATGTCATTAGCCTTTCCTGCGTTTACTCAGTCACGCATCACTATGGTGCAAGGCACATCTTGTTACGATCTTCCCTTTCGGGCCGTTAGCTCGTAACGTTATTTCCGTGAATGGATAGGAGAAACAACAGTGAGTTCAGAGAAAGCAATCACGGACCTGATGAACCTGTACTGCAGGTCAATTGATTCAGGAGACTTTAAAACCTTCGCCCGTCTTTTTGCAAATGCAAAGTGGATCGCCGAAGGGAAGGTGCCCCCGCCTGAATCAATGAACAATATTATTCTCTACGAGGATGGCACCCCTCGTACGAAACATGTCATTACGAACCTCACCTTGACGATTGATGAAGCTGCAGGGACTGCTAGCAGCCACTGCTATGTGACCGTTTATCAGCAAACACCTGATTTTCCGCTCCAGGCTATTTTTGCAGGTGATTATGTTGATGCATTTGCACGTGGCGCTGATGGGTGGGCATTTTCAAAGCGCGAAATTCGAAATTCGTTAATTGGCAACATGCAGGCTCACCTCAAAGTACCGTCTTTGACCATTCCTGGAGCAAAACCTTAAAGCGCTTCAGGGCTTTAAACGGATTGAATGAGATATCTGAGGAAGTGGGTGAGCGAGTAGGGCGCGGGTTCGCGTTTGTTCAAAGCCTGATCTTGGTCGCTTTGACCCCTCCGGATCATCAGACGCAATTTACAGAAATTCTCGAAGGGTGCTCAGGTACGCCTCAAATTGATCTCGTCGAATATTGTGACCCGAATGCTTAATTTCTTGTGTCGAGAAACGTGAATTAGATCCAAGCACCGCATTGATGACGGATGGCTTGAGGATGCCATCACTACTGTTGTCGGCATGAATCAAAAGGGTTGGACATTTAATCTTTTTAACTCGCGCCTGCCAGTCCGAGTGCCTGAGTCCGACGAGTGCGAGCGGATTGACTTGGCGCTTTGACTGCATCCAGGCAGGGAAGTCATCTTCTTGCCAGTTTGGCCGAAGGGTCTTCCCAAAAGCCAAGAGCTGAGCATCGGACATTTTTTCAACCATCTCGAGGAACTTCTTAAAGTTTTGAACGCGCTGGGATCCTTTTGTGGGAGCGTCTGCCCCATGAATGTCGTACCAAGGTGGATCTTCCAAAATGATTTTCGAGACGAGACCCGGATGCTCTGCTGCCAATCCCGCAACGGTGCCTGCACCCATGGAATGGCCCAGCGCTGCGGTCGGTCCCAGATCCAGTGCTCGAATAACCGCAGCGAGATCGTCAATCATGTCTTCGGAGGTCACGGAGCCGGAGGAGGATAAGCCATGATTCCTCGCGTCGATCATAATGATGTCAAAGTCTGCGGCGAGGGCCTGGGATACACGGTCCCAACACAATCCGTTGTCGCTGAAACCATGGCAGAGCACGAGGGGCGGCAGGGCGTTTTTAGGTGAACGGTAGTAATGTAGTTCGGCGTCACGATGGTGAACGTGGCCATGGATCCAATCCGTCATAAGCGAGCCTCAAAATACGAGTTGTTTGTCAGAATTTTCGCCGGTGCAGGTGATGTCGCGGATAGAAGCGCACCTGAGTTGCGGGCTACTGCGAAATCGTTGTCCAAATCTCTTGCACCTTCTCTCGAATAAATAGCGCTTCGCTCCAGCGATCGGACAGTTCGCGCTGGTCAGCGCCAGTGATCGCATAGGGCGGCGGGCCTAGCTCAACCAAAAATCGCAAGCTGTCATCAGCTCCACTGCGCTCTGACCATGCAGTGAACCCTTGGTGCCACCAATCGAAGTATTGGTTAACCCAGTGAGTATGCTGTTCAAAATGCAGTGGGATTTGAATTTGCTGATTGTTGGAGATGCGGCCTTGAAACGAGTCGGAGTGGCTGATGATGGTGCTGAAATAATGGGCATCTGCATCGCTTAAGGGCAGTTGTAGTTCCCGATCTACGACAAAATGCGATAAGTCTGCGCAGAGTCTGAGCTGAGGGACTCTTTTTAAAACCTCGAGGGTATAAAACAAATCATTTAATGTGCTGTTGCGATGCGTCTCCATCATGACGGGGAAGGGATAGTCCCGGGAGAGTTCTATCCAGTTGTTAATCATCGGGACCGCCTCGAGGGGCGTTAGAGGCATCACTTCGGCAATGATATTGACTTGAGTGGCTTGCAGTTCTGCTGCCATTTCGAGTAGCGGCCTGAGAGTGTCCGCGCTGTGGGGAAAAGCGTTCACCATACATTTTAAGCCGAGGGCCTCAAAGCAGGGCTTTAACTTGAGGTTATCTGAGATCTCTGAGACGTTGGGATCGATACAAGCGCCAGCGAATCCAGCGTTGGCAATCTTTTCTAGATGGCGTTCAACGGGCTGCTCTGCTCGTCCAGGAATTCTATCTTCCATTGCCCAAAGCGACTGATAGATTTCGAGGTTTTGGGGCACGATTTAAAAAGCGGTCAGAAAAGAGGCTGCGTTACCGCCGGTCAACTTTGCCGATTGCGCCGCTTTCAAAAAATCCGCGCCCTGCACGGCTTCGATGCCAGGGGCATCGTGGAAAATTCGATAAGTTCGATAGCGGTGATACATCAAGAGCTGGGGCCACAATTGAATGACGGTAAGAGGGTCTTCACCGAAGAGTTGACGGTGCAGCTCAGGCAGTTCGAACCAGGGAGCGGTTGGCTTTGCGTGATGCGCATTATGATACCCAAAGTTTAGAATCAGCCAGTTCACGAAGGGGTATCGCCAGGACAAGATTGGACTGAAGGTGTGTTCCTGCTCCCACACAAGATCACCTTTGTGTTCCGAGACTTCATCGGTAAATAAATTGAGGTGATAGGGATAGTCGTGTTCTAGCCCATCAACAAAACGTAAAACGATGATCATCATCATGTATGCCAGTACGTAGCCTGCAAAGGCCGCTGGGCTGATATAGACGAGCGCGACCAACAATCCGGCACGGACTAAAATCACGGCCAAATTGCGGCGCCATTGGTCGCGACGTTGGGGAATAATGAATCCTCCGAAAACCATGATGCTGTGCATCAAAATGTCATGCGCGGGAATGTAGAACCACTCTAAAAAAATAGTGATTCGATAGACGACTGGATGCGCGATGAAGAAAGCTTCGTAATCAAACCAAACGACATCGTCATTTTCCACGTGATGTCTGAAATGTTTGGTTCGGATGTCTTTAAACGTGCCGTAACAGGAGCCGCATATCCAGCCCAGCAAGCTCGCGATCTGGCCATTGTGGCGATTAGATTTAAATAGGGTGTTGTGAGCACATTCATGGATGAGATAAGCCGCAATGATCATCCCATGCCCCAAAAACAAAACGCCTGGTAAGAAACCCACCCAACCGCCGTTAAAAAGTAGCCACCACCCTGAACCGTAAGCCAGCAGAGAGTAAGCAATCGCTCCGCCATGGTAGCGGCGAGCTCGACTTGATTTGAAAGTCCAGGTGCTCATGATGCTCCGGTATCTCGTGATTGTTCTGAACGCGACCGCTTAACAATGATCGCTACAGCAGCCCAGAGATTATACGATTTAAAGGAACGAAAAACATACCAAGCTCTGTGAGCAACCCTTGCAAGATTGCCGCTTTAGTCGGTGGCGCCGAGCGCCGATTACAGCGGGCCCGGCCCTAGGCGCCTTGGGCGCCGTTGGCACTTTGCGTAACAAGGGCATCTTCGACGGCTAGGATGTCAGAGGACGACCATCCCAGCCAGTCCTCAAGGACTTCTCGGTTGTGCTCACCCAGATGCGGCGCACCGCTGGCGACGGACGATTGGTGTCGCCTAAAACGATAGGGGGACTGTGGAATTGATCGTGTGCCGCCGTCCCGGTCATCGACCTGAGCAATGGTGCCCCGGGCTTGCACTGAGGCAAGTTGCTCCACGTCGCTGGCTTTTCTAACGTCGCCCCAGGCAATGTTCATTTTGTTGAGTGCCGCGACAACCGCATCTCGATCACCACAGGTCTCATTAAAGAAGTGTGCTGCAGCTGCTCTGCGTGCCGTAATCTTCTCCTCAAGGCTTGGTGCCCCAGACTTATCGAGTCCATCTTCGAGCGCAAAAAAGGTATGCAGTTGATGCCAGATGAATTTGAAATCGCCGGCCAGGATCAATTTTCCCGCCGATGTTTCATAAACTTCATTGGAAACAATGTGTTTGACGCGATCGAGCGCATAGTTCATGCCATCATTGGTTACGACACTGGCATCCACCATGGCAAGATCAATATGATCTCCAAGGCCACTGGTTTCGCGAGCAAACAGCACGGCGAGTAGACCGATAAGCCCATGCAGAGATGCGTTCGTGTCGGCTACTGATACCGCAATATCAGCGGGGAAAGCTTGGCTGATGAGTGATTGGCGTTCGATAAGACCGATTTCAGCATGAATCACAGGTGCATAGGCCGCGCGCCTGCTGTCTGGATTGTTAGCGCCAAATCCGGAAATAGAGAGCATGATCAAGCGCGGGTTTATCGCGCTCAAGGTCTCATAGTCAAGGCCAAGCCTGCCCATGACATCCGGGCGAAAATTCTCAATGAGCACATCGGCTTTTTGTACAAGGGTTTTCACGAGGTCTACGCCGGGCTGTTTTCGGAGATCAATCGACATGTTGCGTTTGCCCGCATTTTGCTGATTATAGTAGCCCGAGATGCCGCCGACTTTTTTGCCCCACAAGCGCGTGACGTCCCCTTCTGGTGGCTCGAGCTTAACGACGTCAGCGCCCAAATCTGAAAGCATTCTTCCAGCAAATGGTCCAGCCAAAACACGCGATAAATCGAGCACTTTGATGCCTTTGAGGGGGTGAGTCATGTGGTTTCTCCGCTGTTGGATAAAAGCTATGTTAAAAGGCTGCGGCGATTTAAGCTTTGGTTAGAGACTGATCATCCTTTAGGGCATCGAGCTGTCTTTGTACCCCTTTAGCCCACCAAGGATGGGTTAAGATCCAAAACTTGTCGTTCTCGATGGCGTTGGCTACTAATTCGCCGACTTCATCAGGAGGCATGCCATCCTCAAGCGCTGCCTGAATACTGGCGCCTTTGGCGCCTGAGATTTTTGGTGGTGAGCGCGTTGGCGCTCGTTCCGGACGATAGGCCAGCGAATTGAGGCTGATGTTCGTGTTGATGGGGCCTGGACACAAGACCGATGCTGTTACTGGGCTCTGCTTGCTTCGCAATTCACGCTCAAGTGCACACATCAGCGCAACAACGCCGTGTTTCGCGACGCTATAGGCGCCCATTTTATTGGCTGATATGAGACCGGCCATCGATGCAGTAGCACTGATATGGCCTTCTTCTTGAGCTTCAATCAAGGGTGCAAACACTTTCACGCCATAAATTGGGCCCCAGAGATCTACGTCGATGATCCATTTCCAGTCTTCGAGTTTTATGGATCTCGAGGAGGTCGGCAATCCAACACCTGCGTTGTTGCATAAAATATGGACGGCGCCGAATGCGTTCAAGGTTGCTTCAGCCAAATGCTCTACATCGGCAAGTTTTGAGACATCGCAATGCACGCCAATCGCTTCGATACCGGTTGTTTGAAGATGCGATACCGCTTTGTCAATGGTCTGTTCATTGACGTCAGCGATCACCACCTTCATGCCGCGTGCGGCAAAGGCGTTCGCCATGCCAAGACCAATTCCGCTGCCACCACCGGTAATCACGGCAATTTTATTTTTAAATTCTCTCATGCTGAGCTTCGCTCCTAATAACTTAAGCTGGTTGTTTATTGCGCAAGCGGTCTCGAAACCTTCTCATGCCCCCAAGCCAGCGATCATAGTCATCGGCTTTACGCTTAAAGTAGGTGGCTACTTCGGGGTGGGGTAAGACTAAGAATCGCTCCTCGAGAATCGCCCTAAAACAATCGTCTGCAACCGTTTCTGGTTCTAAAATACCATCCATAGATGCCTGACCGGTGTTTCCTCTCTTGCCGGGCTTGGGGGGACCCATGATGTTGGTTCGGACGGCTTGCGGACAAAGCACTGAGACGCCGATACCCTGTTCTTTGTAGTTGATGGATAACCACTCGGAAAGGGCAACCGCCGCGTGTTTGGAGACTGCGTAGGGGCCAGAATCAATTTGGGTCAACAGGCCCGCTGCCGATGCAGTGTTGAGTAAATAACCGCCGCCGCGTTCGATCATGGATGGAATCACAGCACGCGCCGCGTTGAGATGGGACCAGGTGTGGACCTCCATCATTGATTTCCAGTCCTCCGTTGACAGGTTGAGCCCACCGCGGCGACCGTAGCCGGCATTAGACACAAAAATCTCGATGCTCCCGAGCGCGTTGGTGGTGTCTTTAACCAGCGCATCAATTTGGTCCGCGTCGGCGACGTCTAAAACGCGGGAGGATGCTTTGTCTCCAATCGAGGCGGCTGTTTCGGCGGCGCTCGACCCATCGAGGTCCGTGCAAACCACATGCCTAGCACCTTGGCCAATAAAACCTTGTGCCAGCGCGCGGCCAATCCCTGAGCCGGCACCGGTGACTATGACGTTGGTATCTTTGATTTCCATAAATGCTCCTGTTTCTTCTGCTGACTGCCAGACCCGCTAATTTTTGAGCCTGCTGTTGCGCTTTGCTCATGATTAGCCGAAGGTTTATCGGTCCTCGGCGTGATGCGCGACATAAAACTCGAGCTCGAAGTAATACCCTTCTGGTCGGAGCGCTAAGTAAAAATAAAGTGGTCGCCCATGGCCTTGCGCACCTCGCCCTGGTGGGTGAAGTACTGACGAAAACCGCCATTGTAGTTGCCATCTTGTCGCCGGTTACTCTCACCCTCAAAGTTATAATAGCCCGGTGTACATTCGGCATTTCGTCCAGTCTTGCCCCGGTGCTTAATGACCTCATTGACCCACCAGTCTTCGGCTTCTTGGGTCGGGTCTATCGTTCTTAAGTTATTTTCTCGAACGTGGGTAATACAGGCAGCGATGTGGTCGCCTTGGGTTTGAAGCATATCCGTCAAGTTGAATTGGAAGGACGCTTGGTAGCCTCCCATGATAAATAAATTCGGAAAACCCTGGGTGTGAATACCCAGCAAAGTTCGAATGCCCTCGGAGTATTTTTCCTCTAAGTCAACATTGTCTTTGCCAATAATCCGGTTATAAATTCCGGTTTTTTGGACTTCGAAACCGGTTGCGTAGATCAGCAGATCTAAGGGATAAGTCGTATCGTCGAATTCCGGGCCCGACTCGTTGATTCGAGTGATGCCTTTTCCGCGAGTGTCGATTAAATGCACGTTAGGTTGATTGAAAGAGGGTAAGTATTCGTTGTGGAAACAGGGACGTTTACACATAAACATATACCAAGGTTTGAGCGACTCGGCTGTATCTGGGTCGTGAACGGTCTGCTCGATTCGCCGATGAATACGCATCATGTAATCGATGTTGGCATTTTCTTGAGCGCGAATTTTCTCCTCCGGGGTCAGTGCCGCCATTTTAGCTTTTCGTTCCGGTGAGGGTTCAGACAAAGCCAGCACGCGCTCGCGCCTTTTGGATTGCCAACCGGGCTCGAGCTTACGGGCCCAATTCGGGTCAGTGGGCCAATCGTCTCTGATATCAATGGATGAAGGCGTTCTTTGAAAAACATAGAGTGCTCTGGCCTGTTTGGCCAGTTCAGGTACAGCTTGCACGGCGCTAGCGCCAGTGCCGATGATGCCAACGGTTTTGTCTTTGAGGTTTGCAAGATCATCCCCGGTGAAATCGTAGTCCCATCGGGATGTATGAAAAGCGTGTCCCTTGAAGTTCTCCATGCCTTCAATTTTTGAAAGTTTTGGTTTTGACAATGTGCCGTTGGCGCAAATGACAAATTGTGCTCGCATCCGATCTCCGCGATCGGTTTCGATGTGCCACATTTGTTCCTCTTCGTGCCAGATCGTAGCGGTTACCGTGGTGTGGAATACCGCTAAGTCATAGAGGTCGTACTTTTTAGCAATGGCTTGGCAATGCCCTAGGATTTCGGGGCCTCGCGAGTAGTGGTTAACGGGTACATAATCCAGTTCATCGAGTAGTGGCAAATAATCATAGGCTACGACGTCACAAGCAACGCCCGGATATCGATTCCAATACCAAGTACCACCCACATCGCCGCCACGCTCAACAATTCGAATGCTCTGAACGCCTTGCTCGCGCAATCTTGCTGACGTCAGTAGTGCAGAGAACCCGCCTCCGATAAACAGAACTTCCACCGTGTCTGCGATCGGCGCTCTTTCTTCAGCGGCAGGGGTATGCGGATCGATCGCGTATTCATTGAGTGCGCCGTCAAGATCGGAGGTAAATTGCGCGGTGCCCTCAGGACGAAAACCCAGTCGCAAGTCGCGTTCCTGCGCGAATTTCTTTTTGATTTCGTCGTAATACGCTTGGGGTTTTTGTTCTTTTGCCATGATTACAGTTACTCAAAAGAAAGAAACTATACCATGGGTCAAGGTAGGACCAACCCCATAGGGTTTAATAGATCGAGTAACCCGAGTCGAGCGGATGAACGTCTTACGACGTTTCTTTTGGTAGGGACAAAATGGTAGTCGATAAGGATTGATTGATCTTGAGCTGGTTGTCTGCCAAGACTCCTGTAGACTGTCGATGTTCGTTTAAAAAAAGGATCTGGGAATGGCCAACGATGCATCACCGTTTCAAATCACATCCGTTCCAGGAGGCTTTCAACTTGGGTTCGAAGTCCGGGCTGTCAAGGGTGAGGGTCAGGTCAAAAAGGCGCAGTTCGGCCATTTTGAAA
>CALIKQ010000032.1 GCA_938017975.1 uncultured Pseudomonadales bacterium
GACAATTCTTTCGGCGTTCTCGAGTTATGTCACATTACCACAACCCCACAATCGGGCATGAGCCACCACTTGAAGATTTTGACGGCCGCTGGGTTACTCGAGACCAAGCGTGAGGGCACTTCTATTTTCTACCGCAGAGCCATCCTCGCCCCTGAGGACAGTCTCGATGAACTGACTCGGACGCTCCTTGAAACCCTTGATGCACTTCCTTTGTCCGAACAAATTGCGGCTAAACGTCGTGAGGTCTATGCCGAACGCAGTCATCAGTCGGCGGAGTTTTTCAAGCGATGCGCCGCTGACCTTCAAGAAAATCAAGAACTGATCACCTCCTATGCGCATTACGCCGGTTGCGTGAGCGACCTGATCGGCAACGAGAAAATGTCCGAAAGCACACGTGTTTTAGAAATTGGCGCCGGTGAAAGTCCCTTGCTCACTCTTTTGGGCACGCGCTTTAAATCTGTCATGGTGGTCGACAATGCGGAACCCATGCTGAGCAAAACGCGAGCGCTCGCGCAGCAAGAAAAACTGACGAATGTCAGCTTTTTGCTTGAAGACTTTGAACGCCTGAGCCTAGATTTCCCAGCTGATCTACTGGTATGCAATATGGTGTTACACCACTTGCCGTCCCCGTCGGCCTTTTTCCAAAAAGCTGCTGAGCTGCTTGGAGCCTCCGGTCGTTTGTTGCTCATTGATTTGTGTCCCCATCAACAAGATTGGGCCAGAGATATTTGCGGCGATTTATGGCTCGGATTTGATCCGGTTGACCTCGACCAATGGGCCAAAACGAGCGGCTTTCTACGTGGCCAGAGTGCTTTTCTCGGCCTCAAAAATGGCTTCCAAATTCAGCTTCGAATCTTTAACAAGCACTAACACTAACCAAAACCCTAACAATCAACATAAAGGAACCCTAATGAACGATTACAAAGTTGCCGACATCAACCTTGCAGATTATGGCCGAGCTGAAATCTCCCTCGCTGAAGCCGAAATGCCAGCGTTGATGAAGCTCCGGGCAAAATACAAAGCTGAGCAGCCTCTGGCGGGTGCAAAGATTTTGGGTTGTATCCACATGACGATCCAGACTGCCGTCCTGATCGAAACTTTGGTTGAGCTGGGCGCGGATGTACGCTGGTCTTCTTGCAACATCTTTTCCACCCAAGACCACGCTGCGGCCGCCATTGCGGCCAGCGGCATTCCTGTATTTGCCTGGAAAGGTGAGACCGAGGAGGAGTTTTTCTGGTGCATCGAGCAGACGATTTTGTCAGACGGAAAACCCTGGGCGGCCAACATGATTTTAGATGACGGCGGTGACTTGACCGAAATGGTGCACAGCAAATATCCCGAAATGCTGGATGCCATCCATGGCATTACTGAGGAAACCACAACCGGTGTTCACAGATTGCAAGAAATGCTCAGAGACGGCGAATTAAAAGTACCCGCCATCAACGTCAACGACTCCGTCACTAAGTCAAAGAATGACAATAAGTACGGCTGTCGACATAGTCTCAACGACGCAGTCAAACGCGCGACGGACATGTTAATGGCAGGGAAGAAAGCACTCGTCATCGGCTATGGCGATGTGGGTAAAGGTTCCGCGCAAAGCCTTCGGCAAGAGGGCATGATCGTTCGGGTCACAGAGGTCGATCCTATTTGTGCCATGCAAGCCTGTATGGATGGCTACGAAGTAGTCTCTCCCTATGTCAACGGCATCAACACTGGAAAGATAGAAGACATCGACCATCGTCTGATGGCAGGCACCGACCTGATCGTCACTTGCACCGGCAACGTGCACGTTTGCGACGCCAACCTTCTTTCAACCGTCGCCAAAAATGCAATCGTTTGTAATATTGGACACTTCGATACTGAGATTGATACGCAATTCATGCGAGACAATTGGCGCTGGGAAGAGGTGAAGCCCCAAGTCGATAAGGTTTTCAGAAGCGATGATCCAACAGATTACATCCTGCTGCTCTCAGAGGGACGTCTCGTGAATCTTGGTAATGCCACAGGACACCCATCGCGAATCATGGATGGCTCTTTTGCAAATCAGGTGCTCGCGCAAATGTACTTATTTGAACGCGCTTGGGCGAGTCATGACATCAAGCAAAGACAGCCGGTGACCGTTGAGGTGCTGCCTAAAGCGCTGGATGAAGAGGTGGCTTTGTACATGGTAGAAGGCTTCGGCGGTACGATCACTCGACTGACTCAAAGTCAGGCCGATTACATCAATGTTCCAACCGATGGCCCCTTTAAACTCGAGGAGTACAAGTACTAGTTCAGCCCCTAGAAATAAAGTTGGACTTGCGCTCGAAGTCGAGGACAATAGCCTCGACTTCGGCGCAGCATCCCCATGAAACAACCCCTCGCAGACCTCCTAGAATTACTCGATCTAGAACAAATTGAAATGAATCTGTTTCGCGGCGTTAGCCCCGATGAGGGTTGGCAGCGCGTCTATGGTGGCCAGGTCATCGGCCAAGCCCTAGTCGCCGCTTATCGGACGGTGGAAGACCCAGAGCGTATTGCTCATTCTTTACATGGTTATTTTCTCAGACCAGGAGATACACAATGTCCAATTCTCTATCAGGTGGATCGGATTCGGGATGGACGAAGCTTCACCACGCGACGGGTCAAGGCCATTCAAAAAGGTGAGGCCATTTTCAGCATGTCCGCTTCTTTCCATGTCAAAGAAAAAGGACTTGAACATCAGGTTGCAGCTCCTAGCACCCCTGAGCCAGGTGATTGCAGAAGCGAAGCCTCACTGATTGAGGAATATTGCAGCGCCTACCCGGACGAAACAAACGATCTGCTAAAGCGGGCGCGCCCCATCGAAATGCGCTACGTCAACCCAGTCAACGAAATCAATCCAGAGCCCCTCCCGCCCGAGCAAAGCGTTTGGATAAGAACCATCGATACCATGCCAGATGACTTACGTTTGAATCAGTGTCTATTAGCGTACGCCTCTGACATGACGCTGATTGATACAAGCTATCGACCCCATGCCGTGAATTGGCGACAAGCCAATTTTCAAGTCGCGAGCCTAGACCATGCGATGTGGTTTCATCAGCCCTTTAAAACAGATCAATGGTTGCAGTACTATCAGGATAGTCCGCACTCAGGCGGAGGGAGAGGTTTCAGTAGAGGCACTTTTTTCGATCAAAGCGGCACACTCGTTGCCTCCTGCGCACAAGAAGGGTTGATTCGATTACATCCATGAACATTAAATACATACAGCGAACCAGAGATTATTATCGAGCCCAAGGGTTCAAGCACGACTACAGTTGGGCCGACAATCGCGTGATCCCTTTTTCAAGACCCAAAAAACCGCTAAATGAAGCAAGACTCACAATCATTACCACCGCGGTCGTTGAGCCAGACATCCCGAAACCGGTTCGATCGGCTCAGAGCTATTCACTCACGGCACTGCCCGACCATCTCGACACCGCAGAATTGTCCTGGGATAAAACAACAACCCACACCCATGATCGTGAAAGTTATTTCCCGATTAGGGCGTTGACTTCGAAAGTTGAGGATGGAAGCCTCGGCAGTCTTGCGCCAAGGTTTCATTTCGTTCCTACCGAATACAGCCAGCGGCATACGCTCACCCAAGACGCACCATTGATTAAAACCCACTGCCAGGAAGATTCAGTTGACCTAGCAATCCTCATTCCGATCTGACCCGTCTGCCATCAAACCGTCAGTTTGACGGCGCGCACACTTGAAGATGCGGGAATATCAACAGTTGTCCTCGGATCAGCCCTCGATATCCTAGAGAAAGCCGGTACCCCGAGAATCGTGTTTAACGATCTACCTTTGGGCAATCCCGTTGGTAAACCTTTCGACAGAGCTATGCAGATGCGTTCAATTGAAGCGGCGCTCAGGCTCTTATACTCAGCGGAGGTCGGTGGCACGGTAGAAACGCTTCCCCATCGTTGGTCCCAGCAAGAAGATTGGCGTCGCAATTTCTTAGAAGTAAGGCCCGAGCATCAGGCCCAACTTCTGAGCCTTGGCGAAGAAAATCGCAAGCAGCGTTTAGAAAACAAACGTCTAGGACTGTTCAGACCTTAAGTCACCGCATTGCATTTAAGACCCAGCCAAACCAGCCATTCACCGTCGCATCCTATCCCTTAAGCCAATCAAGACTTGAGGGTTTTTAACGCAAAGGCATCAGTGCCTGAAGCGCGGTCACGGTTCCGAGCACACCAGAGATCACCGACGACCTTGGCTCGATCTCAAATAGCGGGGAGTGATGCGAGGGTAGGCTTTCTCCTCGATCGGCAAAGGCTTTGAACCGTGCTTTGGTTGTTCCTCCGACTGCAAAATAAACACTTGGAATGTCCGGTTCCTGAGTGAAAAACGGGAAATCCTCACCGCCCATACCTTCTCGTTCGTAGGTGGTTATCATCGCCGTCCCTAGACGTTTCTCCCATGCCATGACGACCCGTGCAGCCACGTCTGGATCATTAGCGGTCACAGGAACGCCGCCCTTAAGTTCAATCCTCGGCAATCGATCATCAGGCAAACCACCGGCACGTCCTATGTTGATTGCAATTCGCTCGATTGCTGACAATAACTTCGCCCGGGTCGCTCGCGAATCAGACCGCACCGTCAACTCAAGCCTTGCCTCTTCACCAATCACGTTGCGCTTGTTACCGGCATTAAAGACACCAACAGTCACCACCCCTGGCTCTCTGGGCGACAACTCTCGAGATACAATCGTCTGCAAAGCAAGCACGATTTGGGAACCAATCACAACAGGATCCCGGCCTCGATGCGGGCTTGCACCATGCGCGCCAATGCCGGGCACAATGATATCCAGCGAATCAACAGCGGAGTAGGCAGCCCCGGTTGAAGCAAAGAGAAGACCTGCCTCGAGATCGGCGGTGACATGAAATGCCATCGCGTAGTCTGGCGTACCAAAACGCTCCCATATTCGAGCGGCACGCATCGCTTCGGCACCGGAGAGTTTCCATTCCTCAGCAGGCTGAGCGATCAACATCAAGGTCCCAGCCCAAGTTTCGCGGTGGGCTGCCATATAACGCGCGGTCCCGATCAGGGAGGTCATGTGGACGTCGTGACCACAAGCATGCATCACGGGAAACATTTCCCCTTCGCTATTTTGCTGCATCACCGTTGAAGCATACGGCAACTGCGTTAACTCTTTGACAGGCAGCGCATCCATATCCGCTCGCATCATAACGAGTGGTCCATCACCATTGCGCAAAAGCGCGACAACACCCGTTTGCGCTATCCCGGTATGAACTTCGTAGCCTTCTTTCTTGAGGCGCTCGGCAATCAGCGCTGCGCTTTCGACCTCAACAAAGGAAAGTTCTGGATTCGCATGAAAATGCTCGAATAGCGCTTTGAGTTCACTGTCGTAATGCTGCTCAACCTCTCCTTGAAGATCCTGAAAAGGCTCAGCCAACAATGATAAGGGCGTTAACATCAATCCCAGAGCAAACCCGCGCCATAACCAACTTTTTTTTATCCGTCTCATCACCTGATTGATGCCCTCCCTTCCAATGCTTTTCAAATACAACTCGCCTAAAACTAATCCGTCGTTTCAAGATTGAGAACTTCCAAATATCGTTTTGCCAAAAGGTCTTGGCGTGTTTCTAGATTGACCCAATCACCGTCAACCATGACGACAACAGGCGCTGAACTGACTTCTAGTGGGTCGCCACTCCAAATGACCAAATCTGCCTTCGCGCCAAGTTCAATCTTGCCAAGCCCCTCCAAGCCCCAAATTTCTGCGGGGACTGACGTCATTGCCAAAAGCGCTTGCTCCCAGGCGAGTCCGTGCGCCACTGCAACACCAGCTGCTTGAGTTAAGGATCTAAACTCGGAATAAGGAGAGCCCGACATCAAAGCAAAACGGACACCTGACACACTCAGCAAGCGCGCCTGGTCCAATCGTGCACCCAGCCGGTCAAAATTTTGCGGCAAATTATCGAGCGCATTGATCAAAACAGGGATGTCATGTGCGAGGAGTATCTCGGTCACCTTCCAAGCCTCCGCCACACCCGCTAGAACCAATCTCACATCAGCAAAAGCGGTAAACGCGTCAACAACATTGCGGATGTCGGCCGCACGATCGACATGGACAACAAGCGGCATTTTTCCCGACAGAACCAGGACAAGCGCCTCTAAATCATCGTGCCCGATCTCAAAAGGACGAAGCCTGTTGCTGTCATAAGCCTCGCGCTGACGCTCAAATCGGGCAGCTTCCTTCAGCG
This sequence comes from uncultured Pseudomonadales bacterium, assembly GCA_938017975.1. Classification (GTDB taxonomy): domain Bacteria; phylum Pseudomonadota; class Gammaproteobacteria; order Pseudomonadales; family Azotimanducaceae; genus UBA9926. Next base: position 6,231 of record CALIKQ010000032.1, read on the forward strand.
CATCAACGGCCTGGCTGAGCGCCCGTGATCGGGACCCTCCTGCATGTCTACGGTCCCGCTCTCTAAGATATAAGTGCAATGCGTTGTCTGCACGCTGCAAAAAATTGCTGCCCCGAACAAACCGCACCGCCGCACTTTGCCCGGCAAAGTTACTGTCCCCGGGCTCGGGCACAACGATCCCACGAGTGATGCCATCGTTTGAGGCCAGCGGTATCAATGTCGAAGCCGAATTGAGCGCTAAAGCGACCTGAAAGCCAGCCGCCATTTCATCCCCTGAGACTTCTCCGTCATAACTCACGCCCAATCCACTCACCTCTGCTAAGCCAATCGTCGTTGCCGAATCAATCAATCCCGCTGTAATTGGCCGCGCCATCGCGTCAAAAGTTCGTGTTTGGTTGGTTGCGATTAAATTCACACCAATTTCAACAATGCGTCCACCCTCGATGCGCAGATCGCGAATCTCCCCCGTTTCGCCATTATCCGTCACCAGCCGAGCGCCTTTAATCAAGACATCCGCCAAGCAAAAACCCGAGCCCGTCAATAACACCAGCATTAAGACAAAATTTTTCATCAAAAAATCTCCTCCCTTTGCCCAATTTCAAAGTCTGTGACCGGCCCAATGCCTTGTTCGCGATCAAAGTGTTTTACACCGTCGATAAACACCACCTGCGCTCGAGCATAAACGCTCAAAGGAGGATGACTCCAGAGCACCAAGTCCGCCATCTTGCCGGATGCGAGCGTCCCTGTTTGCTCCAATATACCGAGCGCTTTGGCGGCATTGCGGGTCAGCCAAGTTAAAGCATCCGAATCCGTCAAGCTCAGACCTAGCCGCCGTCCGGCTGCTAAGGCTTTGGCGGCCTCTTGATTGAGTCTTTGTATACCGGTTGCTGAGTCCGAATGAACAATCGCACAGGCACCAGCTGCATGGACCATTGGCACATTTGATTTAACACCGTCATACGACTCGAGTTTAAACTGCCACCAATCCGCCCACATCGCAGCACAGACGTTATTGGCCGCGAGCAAATCGCCGATCTTGTAAGCTTCTACAGCGTGATGAAAAGCAGTGACTTGGTAATTAAACTCCCGGCTTAAGTCAATAATCTGAGCCATCTCGTCGGCACGATAACAATGGTTATGGACCAGAATTTCGCCTTCGAGAACACCCACAAGTGTTTCCATCTGAAGATTACGCTTGGGCGGTGACGGGCGCGCCTTGTAATCAGAGCCACGCTTAGTAGATTCCCATGCAATGTATTCGCTGAGTGCCTTTTCATAGCGCTGCCACTTCTTCTGGTACTCTTGCGCATCGATCCAAGCCTTACGATATCCAGCAAAATTTCCCATTCGGGTCGCCGGCGACTGAGACTTGCTCCCATAGACCCTTTTAGGGTTCTCGCCGCAGGCCATTTTCAGGCCATAGGGTGCGCCTGGGAATTTCATCCCTTGAACCGTTCTTGACCAAACGTTTTTCAACACGACGCTTCGACCACCAAAGAGATTGGCAGAGCCAGGCAAAATTTGGAGCACGGTTACACCACCTGCAAGCGCCAATGGAAATTGTGGGTCTTGGGGCCATACACTGTGTTCAGCCCAAACTTCTGCTGTAACCGGCGAAGTCGCCTCGTTACCATCGCTATGAGCGCGATAGCTCGGGGAGGGATAATCTCCTAGGTGACTATGAACATCGATAATCCCCGGCGTAAGCCATAGGCCGTTCGCGTCGAGTCGCTCTTCGACTTCGGGCTTCGGTTCATCAGCCGTGCCCATCGCTTGGATCCGTCCCCCGGAAACTGCAACCCATCCCAAAAATTCACCTTGGCCCTCTCCAACATCTATGACCGCATTGTCTATCAAAAAGCTTTTGTGGGTCTTGGGCTGATAGGTTGATCCGTAGTCTGCTGAAAGTTCGCCTATCCAGGTCGCTACCATCAACAGCAGTAATATCGTTTTCATAAAAATCTCCTCCCCTCCAAGACGCTAACAGTTTTTCAAGTTTCAGCCAAACGCATCCTTTCAGAGCCATTTAGAGGATAAGAGAGGGCTTGAACAATCTATCATTGAACATGATCCACAAGGATCGGCTTCGATGATAATCAGGCGGCACCTGTACAAGTTATCGCGGTCTTTACATAATGCTTCACGCTCATGCATCGAGATCAGCGCATTAACCCGCTCGTTTCTGATGATCTTTAGCTTTGACCTAGGGGAACCCCGTTGACCATAGAACGTGACGAACAACTTGCATCCATTGATACCATCCAGTCGGGACTGGCCGATCTGAACTATATTTCCAATCATCAGATCGCCACAGCGGTGTTCTTAGCCTACCACCTAGATAAGCCTGTACTCATAGAAGGCCCACCCGGTGTCGGTAAAACTGAGCTGGCCAAGTCGGTCGCCAATATGCTGGCGCTGAACTGTATCCGCCTCCAGTGCTACGAGGGACTGGACGAATCAAAAGCAATCTATGAGTGGAAATACGGCAAACAGTTGTTGTACACCCAAGTTCTAAAAGAAACCTTGGGTGAAATTCTTGAGGGCGCGAAGGGACTGACCGAATCAGTCGCCAAACTGCATGAATTTGGTGACGTCTTCTTTTCCGAGGACTTTTTAGAGCCTCGACCGCTCCTCAAAGCGCTCAAAGAGGAAGCCGGCTGCGTCCTTCTGATCGATGAAATTGATAAAAGTGATCACGAATTCGAGTCCCTGCTCCTAGAAATGCTATCGGACTACCAGCTGTCGATCCCAGAGATTGGTACGATTAAAGCGAATCCCGATCGAAAGCCTTTGGTATTCTTGACGAGCAACAACACTCGCGAAATCAGCGATGCCCTCAAGCGCCGCTGCTTACATTTGTATATTCCTTTTCCAGATGCAGACCTTGAAAGTCAAATCGTTAAAGCGCGGGTCCCGGAAGTTCCCGAGGAACTCAGAAGACAGCTTGTAACCTTTATTCAGGCGCTACGAGAACTGGACCTGAAAAAAGTGCCCGCCATCAGTGAGACCATTGACTGGGCGAAAACGTTGATTCTGCTTCATACAGAATCCCTAGATTCTGAGCTGGTGAAGCAAACCCTGAACGTTATTTTGAAGTTCCAAGAAGACATCGAGGCTGTAACCGGCGAAGTTCAGATGCTCACCAATAAAGCAACCAAGGCGCCCTAATGGAAAGGACCCTCGTCGATTTCATCAAAGTGCTGCGTACCGCAGAGGTCAAGGTCTCTCCTGCAGAGACCTTAGATGCCATGGCGGCACTCGAGGTCGTTGGCTATGAGGATCGCGGGTTATTTAAAGACAGCTTGTCGATGTTGCTCTCAAAGAACCCTGAAGAAAAAGAAACCTTTGAAATCTGTTTTGAGAAATTCTTCACCTTTGACGATGTGATGAAAGCCGATGCGGCTGGCGGCGATGAGATCGATGACGCCACCAGCGATGCTTTTGACGACGAGGGCGATCATGGAAACACCCCGGGTCAGCCCGGCGGCAAAGGGTCTGGACAAGGCAGTGGTCAGGGCAATGGCGAAGATGATTCCGAGTCGGCTGAGGATCTTGAAGAAGGCGCTGAGGCGCTCGAACCCTCATCACCACTCGGTCAGTTACTCGTCAACGGCTCAAGAACAGACCTCATGGTGGCGATGGCAGAGGCGGGCCGGGCCGTTGAGGTCAACCAAATCGTTGTCTTTACGCAGAAAGGGCTCTACACCCGAAAAATCATGGATGCCATGGGGTTAAAAGCACTCTCCGAGGAAATCACCGACCTCCAGGGCGAGGGCGGCATCGGCGAGCAGCGTCTGGCCGGAAAACTCAAGCGTGCTCGGGATCAGCTCAGAGATCAAGTGCGAGACTACGTTGAAAAACAGTTTTTCCTACATGCCGATGAGCACGGCAAACAGCTCAGAGAAGAGCTTTTAAAGAAAGTTAAACTCAGCAATCTTGAAAAACGCAATTTCAAGGACGTCCAAGAAATTGTCTTTAAAATGGCCAAAAAATTGGTTTCGATTCATTCAAAGCGGCGTAAAACCTTCAAAAAAGGCCAGCTCGATATCCGAAAAACGCTGAGACACAACATGCAGTATGACGGTGTCTTTTTTGATTTAAAGTGGAAGTCCTCTAAAGTTGATCGACCCAAGGTGATGTGTATTTGCGATTGCAGTGGCTCAGTCAGCAATTACTCCAGATTCTTACTGATGTTCCTATATAGTCTCGCCGAGGTCATTCCCAAAGTACGAAGCTTTGCTTTCTCATCGGATCTTGGCGAGGTCACCCGCCTCTTTCAAAATAGCAACCTCGAGGATGCTATGGCAAAGACCATGCGCGATTATGGAAACGGGTCTACTGACTACGGTCAAATGCTCATGGATTTCAAACGCAACTGCATGGACGATGTCGATAATAAAACCACCATCATTATTTTAGGTGATGCGCGGAACAACTATGGCGACTCAAAATCTGAGATCCTTCGAGAAATCTACGAAAAGTCAAAGCGTGTGATCTGGCTCAATCCTGAGCCACGCTCAAACTGGACTGTCGGAGATGCAGAGATGAAGAAATATGGCCCGAATTGCCATCAAACCGAGGTTTGTAATTCACTGACGCATCTCGAGCGTGTTGTCTCTAACCTATTAAAATACGCCGCCTGAGAGCACCCACCCCTGCGTGCAGCATTTCTGATGACTTTGTGAGCAGCTGATTAACTGACAGATCGAAGCCTCATAATAGAGACAGTCTCAGACACCCGTTGTATCCCGTGATAGACTCCGCTCTTTAACCACTCGATCGAGAAAGCATGAATTTCTTTAAGTCTTTGGCCATCGCCCTCTTACTTTTTTCAGGAGCTATCGAAGCTCAATCAGTCGACGCCACTCGGCAAGTGGTCAAAATCGCGCTGGCGCAAGAACCACCTCAACTCAATAGCATGAAAGCCACTGACCAAGTTTCGATCTTTGTCCTGGGGCATGTCATGGAAGGCCTCACCCGCTACGACCGACGCGGCAATTTAGCCCCAGGGGTCGCTGAGCGCTGGACGCTGTCCTCAACGGCAGCAAAATTTTGGCTGCGTAAAGATGCAAAGTGGAGTAATGGTGATCCCGTGACCGCCCACGATTTTGTCTTTTCATGGCGTAATGCTGTTGATCCAAAAACAGCCTCCGAGTACGCCTTTATTTTATATCCTGTTAAAAATGCCGAGGCGATCAATCAGGGCAACCTCCCTGTTACAGATCTTGGTATCCGCGCAGTCGATGACCATACGCTTGAGGTAACCCTCGAACGTCCAACCGGCTATTTTATGAAGCTCACGGCCTTCGTAACGACTTTCCCTGTTCAAGAGCGCTTCTATCGTTCGGTCGAAGCCTCTTACGCGGCTGATGCGGGTCAAATGCTCTATAACGGTCCCTTTAAAATCACCGATTGGGTTCACAGCGCATCTCTAAAAATGCAAAAAAACCAAACTTATTGGAACCGCCAAACGATCCAATTAAATGGTATCGACGCGGACTACATCACAGCAGACACACGCGCACGTTTGAACCTCTTCATCGATGATGAAATTGCTTACACCCAGCTCGATGGAGAAACCTACAAAGACGCGCTCAAAAACCAGTTCCGCATTCGACCCTTTGCGACGGGTAGCGTTTATTTCCTTGAGTACAACTATCGGCCGGGCCGCATCACTGGCAATCTTAAGCTCAGACAAGCGATTCAGGCTGCCTTCGACCCAGATGAATTTGTCAACAAAGTACTGCAAACCCCTGGCAACCTACCAGGCGCAAGCTTGTTTCCCAGCTGGATCAAAGGCGTTAGCAAAACTTTTCGTGAGGAGTTTCCTGCCAAGGTTTTAAGACCTGACCTCGAACGTGCAAAACGCCTGCTCGCAGAGGCCAAGGCAGAACTTGGCGTAGAACAAATACCGCCCCTAGTGCTGCTTGTAAGCGACAGCCCTACGGCGACAAAACAGGCGGAATACACCCAGGGCATGCTCAAGACCAAACTCAATCTAGATATCAAGATAGACGTCCAAACTTTCAAGCAGCGCCTCGCAAAGATGACTGAAGGAGATTTTGATATCGTTGGCGCAGGTTGGGGACCCGATTTTGATGACATCATGACCTTTGGTGATCTTTTTGCTTCCTGGAACCTCAATAATCGAGGACGCTATAACAATCCCGAGTACGACCGATTGGTCCGGGTCGCCATGAACAGTAGCGATCCCGCCACTAGGATGGAAGCCATGGCAGGCATCCAGACGCTGGTGCACGACGATGCGATTATCTTGCCCATGTATGAGCAGGGCGTCATCTATATACAGCATCCCAAGATCAAGGGATTAAGAAGAACCGTGATTGGCTCTGATCCTGACTTTACACATGCTCGCATAGTGCCCTAACAATGTTGCGATACACCCTTGGACGACTCCTATCCGGGATTATAACGGTGTGGTTTATTGCCACGGCGACCTTTTTGGCGATGCATGCGGTACCCGGTGATCCGCTGATGAACGAGAAGGCAACGACTGCCGAAATACGAGAGAACCTGGCACGCAAATATGGTCTTGATCGCCCGCTAGCGGAACAATATGTCATTTACCTCTCCAATATGATTCAAGGAGACTTTGGCATTTCGTTCACGCAGCAAAACCGCCGAGTCAACGACATCATCAAAGATCATTTTCCGGTATCGGCCGCCCTGGGTATCCTCGCCATTACGTTTGCTGCACTCGGCGGCATACTCTGGGGCGCGATCACTGCCCTCTATCGCAATCAGTTACCCGACATCATCATCATGTTTCTTGTGATCCTTGGGATTTCAGTCCCCAGTTTCGTCTTTGCGGCGCTCGGGCAGTTGCTCTTGGTCAATCTCAATCAATGGTTTGGTACATCGATCCTACCGGTCGCTGGCTGGGGCACGTTCTCGCATATGCTCATGCCATCTCTGGTCCTTGGCCTTGGAACCATGGCCTTGCTGACTCGTCTCATGCGCTCGTCAATGCTTGAGGTTGTTAACGAAGATTTTATTAAAACCGCTAAAGCGAAAGGACTGTCCCCTCAACGAATCTTTTTCAAGCATCAATTACGAAACGCCATCTTGCCGGTCGTCACTGTGCTTGGACCCCAAATCGCAGCAATCACAACTGGCGGTTTTGTGGTTGAGCTGGTCTTCGCGATTCCTGGCCTGGGTCGCTATTTCGTCCAGGCCGTACAACAACTTGATTACACGGTGATTATGGGAACAACCGTCTTTTACGGCGCCTTTCTCGTCCTCATGGTGATTCTGGTCGACATCATCTACGGTTTTATTGATCCACGGGTTCGACTCAAATGAACACCACGCGAATCTTGACTGAAGCAGACTTTGCACCGGCCCCATCGAAAGAAAACCTCGAGCAAATTACGCGACCCTCCCTGTCCTATTGGGAAGATGCTTGGATTCGGCTCAAAAAGAACACCCGCGCATTAATTTCATTATATTTGATTATCGGTCTTGCCTTTTTTACGCTGGTTGGACCTTGGATCTGGACCAAGGACCCAGCGGCTCAGGACCTCGATCAAATATCTCAAGCGCCGGCGCTGCCCAAAACTGCACTCCTCGTTAAAGATTTTGAGCCTTCTCCTACGCCAATCGATATCAACCACCCATCTGAGCCCTCGGGCTATCCTGATGCCTTGGACGCTGTTACAAACTTTACAGTCCAAGGAACCCCAACGACACAATCGGTTCGACTTTCTTGGGCGCCTGTCAACGAGGCTGGCGGCTACAGCGTTTATCGCAGCGAGTCAGCGCCAGATGGGATGCTGGGACTGGGATTACCGCTGGCCAGCCTAACTTCGGGCAACATCGTGGGATTTGAAGACCGGTTGAATTTGAAATCACAGACCTACTACTACTCAATCATTCCTACCGATGGTTTCGACGAGTTTGACGCTGTCACGACCCTCGAAGTTTCACCCCAACAATCCATCACGGTTTCCCAAGCCCTTGAACGCCAACTCATCGATGGGGATGACCGTCCAGGGCAAACCGTACAATTGGCCTTTCACCCCCTAGGAACAGACTATCTCGGTCGCGATATGCTGGCTCGCCTGATGCAAGGGGCGCGCGTGTCACTGTTCATCGGCGTTGTTGCACCTCTGATCTACGTGCTGTTTGGTGTTTTTTATGGCGGCTTTGCAGGATATCTCGGTGGCACCATCGATCAAATTTTGATGCGTTTTGCTGACTTTGTTGTCGCACTGCCGTTTTTACTATTTATGATTTTATTCAAGATCGCCTTCGGTATCGGTCCTGGTGAGAGCGGGGTGCTACCGATGCTCATTGCGCTGATCTTATTGCTTTGGCCCGCCACCGCAAGACTTGTGAGAGGTCAGGTCCTGCGCATTCGAGAGCAGGGATATATCGAGGCCGCAAGACTCCTGGGCGGTGGTCCGAGCTACCTTATTGCAAGGCATATTATTCCCAATACCATGGGGGTTATCCTGGTGACCCTAACGTTCGCCGTGCCCTCTGCAATATTTACTGAAGCCTTCTTATCCTTCATTGGAATGGGCGTTGCTCCGCCAACACCGTCCTGGGGCTCGATGTGCAACGAGGGCGTTAAAACCATGCTCAGTCATCCTCACGAGCTCTTCTTTCCCGCACTGTTCATCAGTATTACGGTGCTCGCTTTTAATTTGCTCGGCGACGGACTCACAGAGGCCCTGGACTCCAAAATGAGATCGAAAGAATAATGAACGGTCCCGCATTACTTGAAGTCGAAGGCCTTACGGTAGAGTTTGAAACCTACGGTGGCACCGTTAAAGCTGTCAGAGGCGTGGATTTCACGGTCGAGGCTGGTGAGGTGATGGCTATCGTCGGCGAATCAGGGTGTGGGAAAAGCGTTACGGTGCAGTCCCTGATGGGCATTATACCGATGCCTCCAGGAAAGATTACGGCAGGCTCAGCGAGGCTTAATGGCTCTGAACTGCTTGGGCTCGAGCCACGCGCGGCCAACGCATTCAGAGGTAAAGAAATTGGGATGATCTTTCAAGACCCCATGACCAGCTTGAACCCAACGATGACCATCGGCGATCAAATCGCTGAGACACTCAAAGTGCATCGTGGAATTCCGGATCAGCAGGCCTTTGAGTCAGCAATTAAATTGCTAGAGATGACTCACATTCCTGAGGCCAAAAAACGTGCCAAGCAGTACCCTTTTGAATTTTCCGGCGGCATGCTACAGCGCGCCATGATCGCCCAAAGTCTCGCATGCTCACCTTCATTGCTGATCGCTGATGAGCCAACGACAGCGCTCGATGTCACGATCCAGGCTCAAATTCTAGACCTACTGAAAACATTGCAGGCCCGGGACTCAATGGCAGTCATCTTGATCACCCACGATTTAGCGGTGGTGGCAAGAACGGCCCAAAAAGTCTGTGTGATGTACGCTGGGCAAATCATAGAGCACGGTAGTGTTGACGATATTTTTTATCAAAGCGCGCACCCCTACACGCTTGGCCTTAAATCCGCGATGCCCAGCAATGTGGGCGATCGAGACAAATCTCTCAATCCAATTCCTGGTAGCCCGCCGGATCTATTTTCGCCGCCTTTGGGTTGCGGCTATGCGGCTCGCTGTCCTCACGCGATGCGTATTTGTCATGAGGAGAACCCACCTTTTTTCCAAGACAGCCTGAGCGACGGCCATGCTGCGCGATGTTGGCTACAAGCTCCAAACGCACCAGTGGTGCCTGAGCTTTACCAGAGCAACAAAATTGCGAGTGATGGGGCATGATCAAAACTCGTGCACTCAAAAAGCATTTTCAGTTGGCGCGGCATCAAACGCTACACGCAGTCGATGGGGTTTCCCTTGAAATCTCAGAAAATGAAATTCTTGGATTGGTTGGCGAGAGCGGTTCAGGCAAATCAACGTTTGGCAAAACCTTGATCGGATTACATGAGCGAACCGGCGGCGAAGCTTTTTATCGAGAGGAAGCCCTACCCAAAAAATTTACCGCTGCTGACCATTTGCGCTATTCCAAAGATATACAAATGGTTTTTCAAGACCCCTACGCATCGCTCAATCCCAGAATGACCGTGCTGGATATTGTCGGTGAGGGCCTCGCGCTTCGAGGAATGGCCAGGGCAGATGTCCAAGAACAAGTCGCCTACTGGTTATCTCGAGTCGGTCTTCATCCCGACCACTTATCGCGATACCCGCACGAATTCTCAGGGGGCCAACGTCAGCGCATCGGCATTGCCAGAGCGATGATTATCGAGCCTAAATTCGTGGTCTGCGATGAGCCCATCTCGGCATTGGATGTGTCCGTTCAAGCTCAAGTGGTCAACCTCCTAGAGGATTTACAGCGATCTATGGGCCTAACGCTGCTGTTTATTGCGCACGACCTCTCTATGGTTCGCTACATCTCGGATCGAATGGCCGTCATGTATTTGGGCACTCTGGTTGAAACAGGACCCTCCGATTCTGTTTTCTTTTCTCCCCAGCACCCATACACACAGCTTCTGATCGAATCTAACCCAGAGCCGGACCCCAAGCTTGAGCGAACCCGGAATGCACAGATTCTGACCGGCGAAATCACCTCTCCCGTCAATGTGGGACCTGGATGCCGCTTTTCTGATCGCTGCCCGAAAGCAATGCCGCATTGCAGCAGTGAGACCCCCGAGCCGATCAAAATAGCAGAAGACCATATCGTGGCCTGCCATCTGTATTCTTAAGCCTCTGATACCGATCTTAGAGTGCTATCCAAGCTCAGCGAAAAACCTGCCTCTGCGCTAGCAATTGTTAAGGCCTGCCGCTTAGAACTGCGTATTGCATAACTTTTTGGAGGTTTAAACGACCTTCGGCGATCAACCTGTCTTTTGGACCATCCGTAACATTGAGTCCTCAGAGGTATAATCACGGATGTCCGCAAGCGACACCCAAGCCAAATCGAGTGATTCTGAGCTGACTGACAAAGTTTCGCTACGATCGCCTTCAAACAAAAATCGCACATCAAAGTGATGATGCTCAGCTTCTGCGCCGCGGGCTGGGATCAGGTGGATATCCAGGTCAAAAATTTCCGTGCTGATGAGACGCAGACTAGATAATCCAGACTCCTCCTGCGCTTCGCGCATCGACACCCGAACGATGTTTGAATCACCATCAGCGTGGCCACCCAGCTGCAACCATCGTTGCAGTTTTTGGTGGTGGGTCAGCAGACAATGCCCGTGAGCCTGATCTAGAATCCAGGCCGAACCCGTCACGTGTCCGTTCGAAAGGGTTCGTTCAAAGCATTGTTCATGGGTCCGAACAAAAGACTCAAAGGCCGTAATCACCTCAAGCTCTTCTGGGAAACGACTCCGATAACGATCAATTGCCTTTAAAAGCCAAACTCTAGACACCCGCTACCGCTCTCCTGTCTTCGAGGGTTTCTTATCTTCGTCAAAAAGGCCCACCAATTGACCCGTCATCGCATCCCCGAGTTGCTCTGCATCGGTAATCGTTACGGCATGCTGATAATGGTGGGTCACATCGTGACCAATACCAATCGCCACCAACTCAACGGGCGAGGCATTTTCAATTTGATCAATGGCGAATTTGAGATGCTGCTCAAGGTAATTACTGGGGTTAACCAAGAGCGTGCTGTTATCAACGGGTAATCCATCAGAAATCACCATCAAGATTTTGCGGTCCTCAGGCCGCCCATGAATTCTGTTGTGGGCCCAGAGAAGGGCCTCACCATCAATGTTCTCCTTGAGCAACTCTTCGCGCATCATCAATCCCAAATTACGCCGTGCCCGACGCCAAGGCATATCCGCTGCTTTATAAATGATATGCCTTAAATCATTCAGCCGGCCAGGCTGCTGAGGTTTACCTTGCTGTAACCAAAGCTCTCTTGACTGACCGCCACGCCAAGCCTTCGTGGTAAAGCCAAGTATTTCGACTTTGACCGAGCACCGCTCCAACGTGCGCCCCAGGATATCCGCGCACATCGCTGCGATGGATATTGAGCGGCCTCGCATCGATCCTGAGCTATCAATCAGGATCGACACCACGGTGTCTTTAAACTGCGTTTCCTTCTCCTGTTTAAACGCCAGAGAGGTAAACGGATCCATAATAATGCTCGGCAATCGAGAGGTATCTAGCACCCCTTCCTCCAGATCGAATTCCCATGAACGGCTCTGCTGGGCCATGAGTTTTCGCTGTAAACGATTGGCAAGTTTACTGATGATAATCTGCGAATTTTGCAAATGCTGATCGAGAATGCCTCTAAGACGATCCAGCTCATCGCTGTCGCACAGTTGATCTGCGAACACCACTTCGTCGAATTCCTGAGTGTAGGATTGATACTGAAACGTTTTAGGCCTCAACCAGTTTTTCTGCGCATCACTGTCTGGCGGGGAGCCGGCATCATCTTCAGAGCCATCAGCTTCAGCTAAATCAAGCGACTCCATATCGACCGGCACTTCACCTTCGATCGCGTCAGCAAGATCACTCTCTGAGCCACCTTCTTCTTCCAGGCCGTCTTCACCGGCGTCCGCCTCAGACTCTTGCTCTTCTTCCTCGTATTCGTCGCTGTCACCCTCCGGATCGTCTTGACCGTAGTCTTCGGCCAACCCGAGATCAGCTATCATTGACTGCGCAAGCGCTCTAAAAGCGGCTTGGTCGAAAACTTTGGCATCGTAATCTTTAAATTCGGAGCCAACCCTATCCTCGATATAGTCACGCCAAGGATCCAGCACGCGACTTGCCGACTCGGGTAATTCTGCATCGATTAATTTCTCGCGAAGGTAAAGGCCGACAGCCTGCCCGAGCGGCGCATCTTCAGTTGAGGTAATGTCGAGCGTTCCGAGCTGCTGAAAGTCTTGGTCAAGCTGAGACACAAGGTTGTCCTGAACGCCGCGCATCAGGTAAGACCCCACTGCAGCAATCCGCGTTTCCTCTACCGCATCAAAGAGTTCCTGCGCGACGCCAGCGGCTGGTCTCGCTTCAGCATGAGACTGCTCGTCATGATATCGCGTACGCAGGGCAAACCTGTCGGCAGTCCCGCGCAAAGCCGCAAGGCCTGCCTCCGAGACGCCCAGTTCGGGAATGGGTATTCGTGCTTTGTTGCCATGCATGAATGGCTTACCACGACCGAAGGTGACCGAAAGCTCTTCATTGCCTGATATCGCCCGCATCGTCGAAGTAACAGCTTGACGAAAGACTTCTGTGGTTTCATCCATCAGAGTATTCTCTTAAGGGGTCATGACCCAGCCAGCACCACATTGGCCGTGGATTCTGGTAAATCAGTACCAAGACACCGCTGATAGTACTCGGCCACAATAGGGCGCTCGGTTTCATCGCACTTATTTAAGAAGGTAAGCCGAAACGCAAATCCAAGATCGCCAAAAAGTTTGGCATTTTCCGCCCACATAATCACCGTTCTTGGCGACATCACAATTGAGATGTCGCCATTGACAAACCCTTGACGCGTTAACTCGGCAACCGACACCATATGAGCGATGGTTTTTTCATCAAAATCTGGCTGTTTTGCAGAAACAATGCTGACTTCTTGCGCATGCGGCAGATAGTTCAGCGTGGTGACGATATTCCATCGATCCATTTGACCCTGGTTAATTTGTTGGGTGCCGTGATAGAGGCCGGTCGGATCCCCAAGGCCGATCGTGTTGGTGGTTGCAAACAGTCGAAAGCTTTGGTGCGGGCTTATAACTCGGCTTTGATCCAGTAGAGTCAGCTTGCCTTCAACTTCAAGCACCCGCTGAATCACAAACATCACGTCGGGGCGCCCTGCATCATATTCGTCGAACACGATGGCGCAAGCCCGCTGAAGCGCCCAAGGCAACAACCCTTCACGAAACTCAGTGACCTGTTGTCCGTCCTTGAGCACGATCGCATCCTTGCCCACCAAATCCATGCGACTGACATGGGAATCTAAATTAATTCGTATACAGGGCCAGTTTAACCGTGCAGCAACCTGCTCTATATGCGTTGATTTGCCCGTTCCATGAAATCCCTGAATCATGCAACGACGGTTGTGCGCGAAACTCGCCAGAATTGCGAGCGTGGTTTCCTCGTTAAACAAGTAAGTCTCATCAATGACTGGGACATGTTCTGATGGTTCAGAAAATGCGGGAACCATCAAGTCTACATCGATTCCAAAAACTGCCCTTACCGAAACCTGCGTGTCTGGCACACCATCACCAGTCAGCGCTCCTTTTTGCTTTGCCATAGATTTAACCTTTCAAAATCAGGGTCTCGTCCCTTCGTTGATTGAACTGCCCAGTCACCGACGGTATGCCCGTCCCGTAAGGGCCATTTTGTACCGACCCGTCAAAGATCGAAGATGAGGCTGGCTTTCGACTTTGCTCAACGACCGCATTTGCATCGCTTTTCAAAGAATCGGTCGCTAAAACCTGAGCTTCGAGAGAGGCCCTAGAATAGCGATTTGTGCTTCAAATTGCCACGCTCGAGGCCAGCGAACTGCTAACATAAGGTCGCTACTGATGACGAGACCGAATATGGCAAAAATCTACCTCATTCGACACGGCCAGGCCGCGGCGGGATTTACTTCTGACCCAGATCCTGGTCTTGACCAGATCGGCCAATCCCAAGCTGAAGCGGCGGCGGATCTGCTGATGGCACACACACCTCTCACCCTGCTATCGAGCCCCCTTAAACGCGCACAAGAGACCGCACAGCCGCTCGCGAGTCGATTAGCTCAAAGTGTAGGAATCGAGCCACGGGTCGCTGAAGTTCCAAGCGCAGGACTTTCCTTGGAGGAACGCGGCCCTTGGCTCCAACAAGTCATGCAAGGACAATGGCCGGATCAATCCGAAGTGCTGCAACAATGGCAAAGGGACATGGCCACCTGCCTGCTAGAGTGCCAAGCATCGACAGCTATTTTTACGCATTTCGTAGCGATCAATGCAATGGTTGCCTTTGCGACCAGTAATTCGAACGTCTTGGTTTGCAGACCGAACAACGGCAGCATCACCGTATTTGAGACCATCGATGACCAATTGCGCTTGATAGAGCGCGGTGAAGACGCGTCAACCCACGTCAATTAACCGATGGCAGGGCCGCTCAATGGGCGCCTTGATTTGGACTAGATAGGTTCAACCCCAGCGCCTGACCACACAGATGCATTGAGATCGCGGTCATTGCACCCCAAGGATCCCCCGATTCCGCACCCTTCACCATCGCATCTACCCGCCGCGTAGCGGCATGAATCTGCTCAAGATCGGATCGCCCCAGACGACGGAGCGCCGCTCCAATGAGCGCTTTGCGCTTAGGCCAGACTCGGGCGCCTGCCAATGCTTGATCCACTGATGATCCCTGGGCCGTCTCCGCCAGCTCCATGAGTTGACGCAATTCCCGGATCAGCGCTCCAGTCACCGCCAACGGCTCTACGCCTTCTGTTTTTAGGCCATTTAAAATCCGCAGCGCCCGAGCAGCCTTTCCCATCAAGGCCGCATCAAGCCATTGGTAAGCATCATAGCGCGCATGGTCCGACACACTGCTTTCCACAAGATCCAAAGAAATTGACTTTTCAGGTGCGGACAATACAAGGCGATCCATCTCTTGAACCGCAGCCAACAGATTACCTTCCACACGAGACGCCAGCGCCAAAACCGCGTCTCGATCAATTCGAATACCTTGCTGACGCACGCGCTGCTCAATCCATCGCGGCAAATCCTTCGGCGCAACAGGCCAAACCTGAATGACCGCGCCCACGTTTTCCAGCGCCTTGAACCATTTTGTCTTTTGAACGTTGCCATCCGCGCGAGGCATGCTCAGCAACACTAAAATATCAGGCCCTGCCTCGCTCAACGCTGCCAATGCAGCTCCCGCCTTTTCAGGCTGCTTCCCTTGACTGAGTCGCACCTCCACGATCTTTTTTTCTGCGAACAATGACAGGCTGTTCAGACTGTAATGAATTTCTTGCCAATCAAACCCTGTCTCAACGTGGAAAAGTTCACGTTCAATAAAACCCTCGAGTCGGGCCTGCTGACGAATCTGATCACACAGTTCCTGACGGATTAACGGCTCATCACCAGTGATGACGTATGACGGTAATAACCCCTTTGAAAAAGAGGCTGACAACTTCTCGGGATATAACTTCACAGGTCTAGTCCTCGATCCAAGAGGCAGCAGATGCTGGTATGCAAGGCAATCTCCTGGATACTGTGAGGTCGTCTGGCATCAGTTTTTAAATCAAGATTTGCCACCCGCCAGCTCCCAATATTTTCCAAACAGGCATTATTGATGCCATCAGTCTAGGTGCGCTCTAAACTCATTTAAGGCCGAGATTCTCAGCCCTAGCCAGAGCCGCTTCCAATCGGAATCTGAGCTGCACCGAAGCTTGCGCCCGTAACTGCGCTCGCAACGCCAGTTCTCCCTCATGCGCCGTCAAAAGGGACTGATTCTCACGTGCAAAATAGCCCACAACCGCAATACGCTCTCGATCGATCAGCGAGTCGCCGCCCGCATCTTTGACAGAGAAGAACCACTCTAGCTTGACCTCAAATTGTACTCGCTGGTCAAAGGCAGCGGCTGCGATCGGCCATTTTTGATAGCTTTCCTCATGCACAGTCAACGCGGCCCTAGGCGACGCACCGGCTTCGAGCCCATACTCCCCCACTGAGTCTTGCAATACACGGAGCACCTCTATATCAACACCAGGCGCGTCGATATTGACCGAGATCCCTCGAAGTATCCCAGGATCTGCCACTTGATAACCGCAACCGGTAAGGAAAAAACCGATCAGGCCGCTGAGCAGCAGGCGACGAATAGTCATCAATTCACCACGTAATTGATCAACTTACCGGGGACAAATATCACCTTTCTAATTGTTTTGCCCTCGAAAAAGTGATCTAAATTCGATAGACCGGCTACCGCTTCACGCACTGCATCTTCCTTGGCATCTGCCGCAACTGTCAGCTTCCCTCGCAACTTGCCATTGATCTGCACGACCAACTCAATGGAAGTCTTGACCAACGCTGCCGCGTCAGTCTCCATCCAGGTGGCCTGGCTCAAATCCTCTCCCGTGAGCCTTCTCCAGAGTGCGCTGCAAATATGCGGCGTAATCGGAGCCAGCACTTGTATCAAAGCCAGCAGTGCTTCACGTTGTACGGCTGCTCCCTGGCTAGAACGACCTCCATGCTTGTTGATGGTGTTCATCAGGGTCATTGCTGCGGCAACAACCGTGTTAAACGCCAGCCGACGATTGTAGTCGTCAAAAGCTTTACTCAGAGTTTCATGAGTGATCCGCCTGAGCGCACGGTCGTCATCATCGAGCTCACGCACATCGAGTAGCCCAGGTGTTGGAGACGCGGCATGCTCAACGACCGTACTCCAGAGCCGACTTCGGAGCCATTTAAACGCTGACTCGACACCATTTTCTGACCACTCAAAGCTTTGCTCAGGAGGAGCTGCAAACATCATGGCCATGCGTACTGCATCGGCGCCGAACTGATTCAGTAGATGCTGAGGGTCTCCGGCATCACCCGCTGACTTGGACATTTTGCTGCCGTCTTTGAGCACCATACCGAGCGCAAGTAAATTCCGAAACGGTTCATCGCAGTGAACCAACCCTTGATCCCGCATGACTTTGTGAAAAAAACGGGCATACAGAAGATGTAAAATAGCGTGCTCTTCGCCACCGACATAATGGTCCACTTGCGACCAATACTTCGCCCTGTCGTCCAACATCGAATCTTGCGCATCGCTCGACATGAAGCGCGCGTAGTACCAGGATGATTCCATAAACGTATCAAAAGTGTCTGTCTCCCGTTCGGCCGGGGCACCACAATTTGGGCAAGGCACTTCATACCATTCAGGCATTTGTTTAATCGGCGACGACACGCCCTGAAAACGTATATCAGTTGGCAGTACCACCGGTAAGTCTGATTCTGGAACCGGAACAGCACCGCAGGATTGACAATGGATAATCGGAATCGGACAGCCCCAATAGCGCTGTCGCGAGACACCCCAGTCCCGCAATCGATAATTGACTTGGCGTTTTCCTAGACCTTTACCCTCAAGTTCTGCAGTAATCGCTTCAAAAGCCTCCTCGAAGGCTAGCCCATCGAATACGCCTGAGTGAATCAGATTGTTTTTCGCTGTGATCGCTGCCAGTTCAACCGATTCTGCGTCATCGCTTGCTGCGATTACCTGCTTGATCGGCAGATCGTATTTCTGAGCAAACTCCCAATCTCGCTGATCGTGTCCGGGCACAGACATGACGGCTCCGGAACCGTATTCCATCAACACAAAATTCGCAATCCAGATGGGGACCGGCTCTCCAGTCAAAGGATGTTCCGCGACAAAACCTGAAGCGACCCCCAGCTTCTCCATTTTCGCCATCTCGGCTTCAGCAACTTTGACGTTTTGGCACTGATCGACAAAATCTTTGATGTTCGTATTTTCAGCAGCCGCCGCGGCCGCAATAGGATGCTGAGGCGCAACTGCAAGATAGGTCACGCCCATCAGTGTATCTGGACGGGTGGTATATACCGTGACGCCCCCGAACTGAGGCATCGGAAAGGTCAATTCGACCCCCTCTGACCGACCAATCCAATTGCGTTGCATGGTTTTTATTTTTTCAGGCCATCCGGGTAGTTCATCGAGAGCCGAAAGCAGCTCCTCGGCATAGTCGGTGATTTTTACAAACCATTGGGAAAGTTGCTGTCGCTCAACCACCGCCCCTGATCGCCAACCTCGACCATCAACGACCTGCTCATTGGCGAGTACCGTCTGATCAACCGGGTCCCAATTAACCCAAGCAGCTTTTTTATACACCAACCCCTGAGCAAACATTTGAGTGAAAAACCACTGCTCCCACCGATAATATTCAGGGTCGCAGGTCGCAAACTCGCGCGACCAATCGTAGGCCAAGCCCAAACGCTGCATCTGTCCTTTCATGTGCGTTATGTTTTTGAGGGTCCAATCGGCAGGGGCGACCTCGTTCTTGATCGCTGCGTTCTCGGCCGGCAGACCGAAAGCATCCCATCCCATCGGCTGGAGAACCTCTTTGCCATTGAGGCGCTGAAACCGAGCGATCACATCTCCTAAGGTATAGGTTCGGACATGCCCCATATGAAGCTGCCCACTCGGGTAGGGAAACATCGCCAAACAATAAAATTTTTCTTGGTCGGCTCGTTCAGTCACCTTGTAGGTATCGTTGGATGACCATCTCGCCTGTTCGTTTTCTTCTACAACCTGCGGGTCATACCGTTCAAAAAGCTCTTCCGAAGCCATGCTTTAATTCCTACCCAGAAAGGCCCCATTCTACCTTACGGCCGTCTCCCTCGGCTAACCCGAGACCAGATTTGCGGTCGTTTTATTAACCCAAAGCCAACCAACAAAAGACAAGCGGTGATCAAAGGCCAATGACCCCATCGCGCGAACGGGGTCTTACCCTCGTAGAGTTTGACGGTTTCCATCAAGACTCCCGGCGCATCGCTGGGTAGTCGCGCAAGCACCTCGCCGCGATTTGAAATCAGGGCTGTAACACCATTATTGGTCACTCTAAACATGGATCGACCCATTTCTAGCGCGCGCATTTGGGCGATTTCAAGGTGCTGCTCAGGCCCCATGGAGCGGCCAAACCAAGTATCGTTGCTCAGCGTCAACAAAAGTGCTGGATCGGCAACCGTACGCCGAATCAGCTCCGCATTGACAACCTCATAACAAATAGACACAGACAGCGCGTGATCTAAAAAAGTGATTGGGATTTGATCCATGGGACCTGACTGATTTCTCGACATCGGCAGGTCAAAAAAAGCAATAACGCCCCGAAGCAAAGGCGCAAAGGGTACAAACTCTCCAAATGGAACCAAGTGCCTTTTAAAGTACTCTCCCTCAGCGAGACCAAGACCCCGGACACCGTTGTAATAACCACCACTGTCCCGGCTTGGTACCCCAATTATCAGTCCTTGGTTACGCGAACCTGCCCATCGGTCTAACGCTGAGAGCTCTCCTTTGGCTTGGTCCGCAAAGCGCGTTAATGATGCTTCAGACCAGACAATCAGATCCGCTTGGTCCAAACCATTCATCAGTTGTGTATGCGCGTCTAAATTTGATTGGAATTGTGTAGGAAGCCATTTCGTGTGTTGATCGAGGTTAGCCTGAATGCCTGCAATCCGAAGCGCGCCGTTCTCCCGAACATAATCTTGCTCTGATACCAGCGCACCTGACACGAGGATACCAACAATCAGGACCAGCACCTTTCGGTCCCTGCTGCGCCAGCCCCGAACCGAAAGCTCAACAAGCAGCACCGCAACAAAACTCACCAATAGGACACCCCCAATAGGCGCCCAACCCTTCAGCAAACCCTCACTGTGGGCATACCCAGCATACAACCAAGGAAAACCCGTTAGGAACCAACCGCGGAACCATTCGCCCAGTACCCAAACAATCGAAAACCAGGGCAACCCTTTGAGGCCTGTTCCCTGTGACAAAACGCTTAACAATAACGCCTGGGGAACAAACGTGAGCGACCAAAGCAACACAAACAGGCCGGTTAAAGCGCCCGCCAGCAACATCGACGCGCCGCCATAGGTATTGATACTGATAAAAATCCAAGAAATACCAACACCAAAGAGCCCCAGCGCGAAGGCGTAGTGCAACACCATTGGATTGGGTTTGGAATCAGCGCTAAGGGCGACCAAAAAAATCAATAAACTGATGTAAGTTAGCGCTGCGAAGTCCCACGGCGCAAAGCTGAACACCATGCCCCCGCCTGCGAGAAATGCCGCCAAAATCGGAGCCTTCCTCAGAAGTCGAGCCTTCATTTAGTCTTCGCGACGACGAGCAACCTGCAGCAAGTGAATCCGCCGATTATCTGCATTGAGCACTCGAAACTCGAAACCTTCAATCACCACCTGATCATCACGATTGGGCAGCCGTCCGATCCGCTTCATCATCATGCCGCCAATGGTGTCGAATTCTTCTTCTTTGAAGGCGCTGCCGAAAACCTGATTAAAATCTTCGATGGTGGTGAGTGCCTTTACGGTGTAGGTGCCATCTTGGTGTTGCTTGATGAAATCATCCTCATCGAAATCGAATTCATCTTCGATATCTCCAACAATTTGCTCGAGCACATCTTCAATTGTAATGATGCCGCTCATACTGCCGTATTCATCGTAGACGACAGCCAAGTGATTTCTGTTGGCTCTGAATTCTTGGAGCAAAACATTCAGCCGCTTGCTTTCAGGAATCCCCGGCGAGGGCCGCAAAAGATCTCGCAAATTGAACCGTTCTGAACGATCGGGGTGTGCGAGAAACAAAAGGTCTTTTGCTAACAAAACGCCTAAAACATCATCATTGCCATCTCCTAGTATCGGAAACCTCGAATGCCCGCTCTCGATGACGCCGGTTAAGATTTCACCCGCGGATTGATCGATTCTAAAAAATACCACCTGAGAGCGAGGCACCATGATCTCGCGGGCTTTAAGATCAGAAACCGTAAGCGCCCCCTCAATAATCGACAATGCCTCGGCATCGAGAAGCTCCCGTTGTTCTGAGGCTCTTAAGACTTCGAGCAATTCAGCTCGACTACTGGGTTCTCCAGTCAGTGCCATTGAAAGTCGCTCAAGCCAAGTCGGCCCTTGCTCCGCTTTCGTTTCGCTCTCACTCATTGCCGGTAACCTCGTAGGGGTTGGCAATTCCAACCTCATTAAGCAATTTAATTTCCAATGCCTCCATCACCCGCCGGCTACTTGCCGTCTGATGATCATACCCAATCAAATGCAGAATGCCATGAAGCACAAGATGGACATAGTGGGCCTTGAGGGGTTTCTCCTGCTGCTCGGCCTCGACCTCTAAAACAGGAACACAGAGCACAAGATCACCAACATGCTGGCACTCGGCTTCATCGACAAATGCTGTCTCGAAGGACAAAACATTCGTCGGCCCATCCCGGCCACGAAACTGTTCGTTCAAACTTTGCCCCTCAGCCCGATCTACAAACCGAATACAGCAACTCAGAGCCTTCGGTTTGTCAATGAACTCAGCGCTTCGCGTACCTTCCTGCCAAGCCCGCTGAAACATTTTCGTCAATGCAGCTGTCGTTTGATCATCACTCACTTGCGCGTCAAACAAATGATCCTGCTGAAAGTCGAGTGTAATGGGAATTTGAATGCTCATCTCAGTGGTCATTCGAGTCAGTGGTCATTCGAGGAAGATTTAAAGCTTGGTTGGCATTTGGTCTCAACAAACCTCAAAAGACCGAAGCCAAACGGCGCCTCGTGGCTCGACTGATTTGCTAATTGGCGACACGCGCTCACCATCGAAGCCAGCCCCGGCATTCTTGCATGCTCCCTCGGCACTCCAGCGACTAACCTCGCTCATCCGGGTCTTCGAAGGCTTGATAAGCCTCAACAATCCGCTGCACCAATGGATGTCGGACCACGTCTCTGGATGAAAAATGTGTAAAAGAAAGACCTTTCACCGAGGAGAGCACATTCATCACGTGTTTTAAGCCGGACCGAGTCCTGGGCGGCAAATCAACCTGAGTCACATCGCCAGTCACCACCACAGTTGAACCAAATCCAATCCGCGTTAAAAACATTTTCATTTGCTCAACAGTCGTATTTTGGCTTTCATCAAGAATAATGAACGAGTCATTAAGGGTTCGACCCCGCATGTAGGCCAAAGGCGCAACTTCAATAAACCCCTTTTCAATTAATTTCTCAACCCGCTCAAAACCAAACAACTCATACAGAGCATCGTACAGCGGCCGCAAATATGGATCGATCTTTTGGCTAAGGTCTCCCGGTAAAAAACCCAATTTCTCGCCGGCTTCTACAGCGGGTCGAACGAGCAGAATTCGGCTCACGCGCTCTTGCTCGAAGGCTTCTACCGCACAAGCGACTGCCAAGAATGTCTTGCCGGTCCCCGCCGGACCAATACCAAAGTTAATATCGTGGTTACGAATCGCCTCAACATAGACGTTCTGATTCTCGCCTCTCGGCTTGATTGATTTTTTTCGTGTTTTGATCAGTTGCATGACCGAGTCTTTATGACCGGTCAAAGCTTCGATGCCAGATTCCTGGAGGAACAAATGGAGTGTGTCCGACTGCAGTTTCGTGCCATTACCCACTTCACGGTAGAGATGCCGTAACAGTTCGAGTGCGGCGTTCACGCGAGCCACCAATCCGGAAAATTCGAACTCATGACCCCGATTTTTTATTTTTACCCCGAGTCGACCTTCGATTTGTTTGAGATTTCGGTCGAAAGGACCACACAGTTCCGCCAAATTCTCAGAGTTGTTCGGTTCGAGCTTGATCGTCTTGTTCACCAGCGCTTCTGGTTGATCGCCGGGTACTAATTCAACACTCAAGGTAACGCTCCTTCATCCGTGCAGCTGAGCCACTGTCCTCGAAGCGAATTTGGGAGCGCTTCGACAATCTTTATTCGACTAAATCGCCCAATAAGCTCAGTCCGGTCCGATTGAAAATTCACCACCCGATTGTTTTCCGTTCGACCCTGAAGCTGTCCAGGGTCGCGCTTTGAGACCCCGGTTACCAAAACAATCTCCTCGGTACCAACCATTCTGCGACTGATTCCCATCGCATGTTGCAGGATACGACTTTGTAAAATCGACAATCGCTCCTTTTTCACCCTCATGTCGATCTCATCGTCCAATTCCGCCGCAGGTGTACCGGGTCTTGCACTGTAGATGAAACTAAAAGAATGATCGAAACCAATTTCCTCTATCAGCGCCATGGTCGCGGCAAAGTCATCATCCGTCTCGCCGGGGAAGCCAATAATAAAATCTGATGACAAGCTGATCTCTGGTCGGATACGCCGCAACCGGCGTATCTTCGATTTGTACTCAAGCACCGTGTGTCCTCGCTTCATTTTCGCGAGAATTCGATCTGACCCGCTCTGCACCGGTAAATGAAGATGACTAACCAATTCCGGAACTTCCCCATAAAGATCGATTAGGCTATCGGTAAATTCAACAGGATGAGACGTGGTATATCGAATGCGGTCAATGCCTGGGACTGCAGCAACGGTTGCTATCAAATAAGCTAAATCAGCGAACTGTCCGTCCTGAAGATCGCCGCGGTAGGCATTCACATTTTGTCCGAGTAGATTCACTTCTCTGACGCCCTTGTCTGCGAGCTGAACCACTTCTCGGACCACATCTACCAAAGGACGACTCACCTCCTCGCCTCGGGTGTAAGGGACCACGCAAAACGTGCAGTACTTACTGCATCCTTCCATGATTGAGACAAACGCCGAGGGCCCATCCACGCTTGGCTCCGGCAAACGGTCAAATTTTTCGATTTCGGGAAAACTGATATCAATTACTGGACTGGCCGCTTCCGAATGAGATTTGAGCAAATCAGGAAGCCTGTGCAACGTTTGTGGCCCAAAAATAAGGTCAACATAAGGCGCTCTCGCAGAGATTGCACTGCCCTCTTGACTGGCGACGCAACCCCCGACCCCAATTTTGAGGTGCGGATTTTTATCTTTTAGCTTTTTCCAGCGACCCAACTGATGAAACACTTTTTCTTGTGCTTTTTCTCGAATCGAACACGTATTCAACAGCAGCAAATCCGCATCTTCTTCGGTATCTGTCAGGGTGTAGCCTGCTGAGGCACCCAATAAATCTGCCATTTTAGTCGAGTCATACTCGTTCATTTGGCAGCCGTGGGTTTTAATAAATAGTTTTGGTGATTGACTCAAAAGGGACCAGCGTTCATTTGACGGGTACCTATTATATTCCGGTCTGCCCAGAACCACTAGCGGCTTAAATTCGTTCAGGGGTGACCCTGATATTCGCGATTATTCGCGGTATACTTGGCCGTAGAAATCTGCACCAATGTGAGCTTGCAGATCGCAACGTAACCCTGAGTTTTTAATTATGTCTAACCAACCGACCTACAAAGTTATTTTCTACAACCAGGGCCAAATCTTCGAGATCTTTGCGCGGCAAATCTACCAATCCGATCTCTATGGTTTCATTGAAATCGAAGAATTGGTCTTTGGAGAACGATCGGCCATGCTCGTTGATCCAAGCGAGGAAAAGCTAAAAGCTGAATTCGAAGGTGTCAAGCGCAGCTATCTCCCAATGCACGCGATTGTTCGAATAGATGAAGTCACCAAGGAAGGCGTTGGCAAAATCACCGAGGCGAAGGGCAATGTCGCACCCTTCCCAATGCCAGCCTTCACGCCCAAAGGCAGCAGCAAAGACTAATTCCGTCGGTATGCATCCGGGAGTTCACAGCCAAATTCGACCAGACGCCATCGCCTTTTGCACCAGCGATGGGCAATCAAAGACGACTTACCGCACGCTCGATCAGGAATCCAATCAAACCGCGCACTTTCTAAGATCAGAGGGGCTGAAGCCCCGGGATGGCATTGCCATTCTATTAGATAATGATTTGCGTTTTCTGACCATCGCCTGGGCGGCCCAGCGGTCCGGTCTGTACTACACACCCATCAGCACGCTCTTTAAAGCCGCTGAAGTCTGCTACATTTTAGAAAACTCTGGCGCAAAAGTACTCTTTACCAAACAGACGATTCTTGACAAGCAGTCACTGGATTTACCAGAACATTTAAAAATTATTGTTCTAGACCAAGGCCGCTTCCCCAATTGGCAGCAGGTCATTGCCGAACATCCGCCGACCGAGTGCCAAGATGCTTGTGAAGGCGCAGAAATGATTTACTCGTCCGGGACCACTGGCCAACCCAAAGGGGTCCGATTTGATCTCGCTTTAAGTCCGGTAGGCACCGTCGCGCCGCTCATTGAAAAACGCATTCAGCTACATTGCATCGACCCTACAACGCGGTACCTCTCGACCGCGCCGCTCTACCATTCGGCACCCCTACGCTACAACTTGATGGTATCAAGGCTTGGAGGCACGGCAGTGATCATGCCCAAATTTGACGCGTTGAATGCCTTGGAATTGATCCAAGAACATCGCATCACCCACAGCCAGTGGGTTCCTACAATGTTCAATCGATTACTCGCGCTTCCCGAGCACATCAAGGATCAGTTTGACCTCAGCAGTCTTCGGTATGCGATTCATGCCGCCGCGCCTTGTCCTGTGAACATTAAAAAAGCGATGATCGACTGGTGGGGAGAGATTCTTTATGAATACTATTCCGGGACTGAATCCAACGGATCGACTGCAATCACCAGCGCAGAATGGTTAGAACACCCCGGCAGCGTTGGTAAAGCATTTCACGGCGAGCTTCATATTCTTGACGATGATTATCGACCCTTAGCTCCAGGCTCGGTTGGCGGCGTATACTTTGCCAAGGGCACACCGTTCGCTTATTTCAAAGATCCGGAAAAAACTGCCGCCGCACAATCACCCCAAGGCTATACGACCCTCGGAGACATGGGCTACTTAGACGAAGACGGATATCTTTACCTCAAGGACCGCCGCTCTTTTATGATTATTTCAGGCGGCGTCAATATTTACCCTCAGGAAATTGAGGACCTGTTGGTGACCCACGAGGCCGTGATCGATGCCGCCGTTTTTGGCATTCCTGATGCTGAATTTGGAGAATCCGTCAAAGCAGTTGTCGAGCTTCATGCAAATTATCCAGAACACCTGAGGCCGAATATAGGCGAGGCGCTAATGGCCTACTGCCGAGAGAATCTGTCTCACGTTAAGTGTCCCCGCAGTATAGATGTCTCAGAAAGACTACCGCGCCACCCTACCGGCAAACTCTATAAAGGACAGCTCAGAGCGCCATACTGGGCAGACCACGACTCGATGATCATCTAGTCCCACAAACACATATCGATGACGGGCGCACGGTGAATCAACGCTTCAACGCTCAGCGTCTCCCCTGGAAAACGATAACCGGGAACAACCTCCGACAAAGGAATCAACACGAACCGCCGCTTGGTTGCCCGAGGATGCGGCAACGTCAGTTCGGCGCTAAACATTTCAACATTCCCTAGCGCAATTAAATCGAGATCAAGGGTTCTCGAGCTGTTCTTGAGATGCGCCCTAGGCCGTCCGCCGGCTTGTTCAAGGCTTTGCAGCAATGCCATCAAGTCCTCGGGCGCCAAAGCCGTTTCAAAGGTCACAACCGCATTCGCAAAATCTCCGGCGTCAGCTGACATCCCCACCGGTGCTGTACGATAAATTTGAGACGCACTAAAACCCCGATCAAAACGTTCTCTGAGCGCAGCTACGGCCACGCCGAGCTGCTGCTTTGGATCACCCAGGTTTGCGCCGAGCGCCACGATCGCGCGGCGGTGATTGGGGCCTTGCTGGTTATCCATTGCGTGTCCAAACTTTCATGAGTCACAGCCCAGTTTTTATGATATTTTCAGTCTTTGGAATTTAACCACAACATGCATCGAGGTCCGTCATGAAAGCAGCCGTCTTAAGAGAACAAAATAAGCCAATGGAAATCGAAGAGGTCCAGATCTCTAAACCTGGCCCGAGAGAGGTCCTTGTTCGACCGATTGCTGCTGGCGTTTGCCATAGCGACCTACACTTTTTGGATGGCTCTTATCCCTATATGCTGCCTACCATTTTAGGGCACGAAAGCGCTGGTGTCGTCGAGCAAGTCGGCAGCGATGTCACTTACGTCAAAAAGGGTGATCACGTCATTACCTGTCTGTCCGCTTTTTGCGGCCACTGCAATAAATGTCTCACAGGACATCTCTCCTTGTGCCAAAGCCCAGAAGTTTCTCGAGATGCCGAAGAAGCGCCACGCTTAAGCTCTGGGGGCGAGACGGTTCATCAATTTCTTAACTTGTCGTCCTTCGCAGAATTGATGCTCATTCATGAACATGCATTGGTTAAGATCAGAGAGGATATGCCCATGGATCGTGCAGCGCTGATAGGCTGCTCTACCACAACTGGCGTCGGCGCTGTTTTCCATACCGCTGGCGTAGAGCCGGGCTCCATCGTTGCAGTGATCGGATGCGGCGGCGTCGGACTTGCGGCCATCAACGGTGCCGCCATTGCTGGGGCAAGTATGGTCATCGCTGTCGACATGATCGATAGCAAACTCGAACTGGCAAAGGCCGTGGGCGCCACACATACCATTAATGCGAGCTCAGGCAATGCCGTCGGCGAAGTCATCGAACTCACAAAAGGCGGGTGTGACTATACTTTCGAAGCGATAGGCCTTAAAGCAACCGCGGAACAAGCTTTTCAGATGCTTGCCAGCGGTGGAACAGCAACGGTCATTGGCATGATTCCTGTTGGCACCATGGTGGAATTGCACGGTGTTGATTTCTTGATGGAGAAAAAGATTCAAGGGTCAAATATGGGCTCCAATCGGTTTCGTATCGATATGCCTCGCTTCATAGATTTCTATCTGGGTGGCAAGCTTCATCTTGACCAAATGATCTCAAAGCACATTAAGCTTCAGGATGTAAATTCGGCTCTTGATGCCCTAAAGACCGGTGAGGAAGCACGCCACGTCATCATGTTTGATCAGTAGCAAGCAACCGCACTGACACACCTAAGGAAGCGCATCATGGCTATTGAAACCCTGAAATCTGAAATCACAGGGACCGTGTGGAAGATCCTTTATGAGGAGGGAGCTGTTATCGAAGCTGAGGCCGAGCTAATGATTCTTGAATCGATGAAGATGGAAATTCCAGTCGAGGTTGAGCATCAAGGCCGAATTCAAAAAATTCTGGTAGCAGAAGGTGACCCCGTCGAAGAAGACCAAGACCTTGCATTGATCGAGGTCGATTAATCGCCCCGATAATCTACGACTTCACCCGATTGAAAGGCGGCTATCGCACGCTGCCTGTCTTGACTGCCAGCGGTAAGAAGATTCTGATCAGCATCCATATGCAAAATGGCTCGATCTAACGCTCCGCTCACCTGATTGATGGTTTCTTTAATCATCTGGACCGCGATCGGAGGTTGCGCCGCGTAGGATTTCGCCAACGCCAGACTTCGGCGTTCGAGATCAGCACGCGGGACCACCTCATCCCACAGTCCCCAATCTTTGAGGGTCTCGGCATCGAATCGCTCGCCAAGCATGATCATTCGCTTTGCTTTTGCCGGACCAACCAATCGCAGGCAATAACCTACGGAGTGCCACATCAAATTCATTCCCAAATTGACCTCTGGATAACCGCCCAAGGCGTCTTCCGCCGCGACTCGAAAATCACACGCCGTTGGAATACACAACCCGCCACCCAAAGCAGCCCCGTGAACGGCAGCAATGGTCACCTGGGGAATATCAGCCAAGGCCCGCAACATTCGTCCACCTAACTGGGCATCACGTCGAGCTTGCACCAAAGCGGGTTTGGGTCGAGCCGAGGGCTTCAAATCTGCACCAGCACAAAAGTGTTTTCCTGCACCGCGAATAATCACGACCCTTGCCGGATCATCGATTAACGAGCGGGCCCAAGCTTCAATGGCGGACATCAATTCAGAGTTTAAGGCATTCATCGCCTTCGGCCGGTTGAGCACCATCGTCAACACATCACCATCACGCTCGGTCACCAGCAAGGACTCTGAAGTCATGAGATCGGCTCCTCCAAGGGTTTTAAAAACTGCTCAAGACCAGCGGTCAAATCCCCATAAGTTCTTTGGGAAATCTTAAAATCAAAAGCCCGTCTCTGAGCTTCGGTAATTTTCATAAAAGCGTCCATCCTATCAACCGAGTCTGCCAGAACGCCATCTTCACTGAGTTGCACCTTCATCCAAAAATCTTTTTCAACAGCAACGGTCTTCAGCGTTAAGGTGTGCCCTGCCCGTAAGCGGTAAACTCGACTTGCAGCGCCTTCCCATCGCTCTGGAAGATGCGGCGCCACGTCCACCAGTTGTAGCTCGCCAATCGCTGTGAAATTCGGCCCCAATACGGTCGAATAGCGAAGCGCGCGACCCTCAGGTAGGTTGCCCAGGGATAAATCCCCTGACGTCGCATTCCGATTAATTTCAAAAAGCGCTTCGCCCTGATCATCGAAGGCAGTCATGCTCACGATTTCAGGCTCCGGCACCGACAAAATTTGGGTGTCCAACCAAAGGGCGGGATCGGCAGTGATCTCGATATTTTGATCTGCCAACCAAACTTGAGCTTCCGCACCAAGGCGTACAAAGGTGCCGGATCTAAGCGTTGCTGTCTTACCGACAATCAGCGGCTCAAGGCCCAACTCAGGAAAAAAGATTCGATGGCCCGCACTTCCAGGGCCAACCGCGACCGCAAGGACATCATGCTGCTCAACGCGCGCCGTCTTTCGCTCTGTCAGCACGGCCTGACTCAGCTTATCAAGAAGGCTCGATAGTCGCTTAAAATCGACCGGATAGTCATAACGCTCGACCACCCGCCAAACCTCATCTCGCCGAATCAACTCAACCGAGTGATCCCGGCCGCTCATCTGCACGCGGTCGAGACGAGCCAAATGCTCCACCAATTTAGGAAAGAGACGTTGATGACCATCGTGGTCGAAAGCCGAACGCTCCTCCATGAAAAGCGCGATCACCATGAGTCCAATGGCAGTTAACCCGGCAAGCTTCAGAAGATTCATGACGGTCGTGCCCCCCTCAAACGACGCAGACCTACCATCAGCCCCAGCAACAAAGTTATCAACAGCGGAAGTACCGCGATGTTCAGCAATTTCAGCGTTGCACCTAAGTCTTCGATATCTTGGTCAAGCTGATGTCTCACTTCGCGCAGTTGCTTTCGAATCGTCAGCTTCCGATCCTGAAATTCAAGCAAAGCTGCTTCTTGGTCCGCACTGAGAGTCAACAGCCCGTCGGCGACTTTCTGCGACTCCAATTCACTCAAACGCTGTTCGGTCTCCGCCAATTCCAATTGCAACTGATCTGCACTCTCCAAATACCGCGCTTCGGCGTCTCGTCGGAGAGTCTGGACGACTTCGAACGGCCGTGTATATTGGCCACGACTTCGTATGCTGATCAGGTCAGCACTCCCGGCCTGAAAATCCACTGCATTGATCAAAAAGCTTCCGTTGTCAGCCCAAGCAGTGGCGATCGACTGACCGAAAAAATTTTGAACCTGCACCCAGAGTCGGTCCGATAGCACATCTGTATCAGACACCAACGTCAGGCTGATTCTGCGCGCTTCACTGCTTGCGCTCGGGTCACCCAAAATGTCAGAAAGCGGCAGCGGACCTTGCAACGAAACAGCGATTGGCAAAGCCACATCACCCGGCTTGAAGGTTTTCTGTAACGATTCAGGGTCTTGTAAAAATTGAAATTGACCCGCGTCCATTCCGGCTGCAAAAACAGAAGACGTCAATAATCTCGTGACTTCAACCTTGGGTTCCTCGATATCGATAATCCCGACGGTTGAGACATTGATACTCTCAAGTTGACTCGTAACCACTTCATCAGAATTCAGCTGGTCAGGACCCAGCCCTATAATACCTAGGTGCCGAACGGGTGCCCCCCCGCTCCCTGTTACGCTGAGGGCCAATTGCGCATCACCCAAAATCTGGCCGGGGCGAATCGAGATGCCCCAAGGCTCTGTCAACCAGTTCAAGTCAGAGTTCTGACCGCCAGGAAGGGTGGGCATCATCGGCGAAGATTGCGTGACATCCATCTCCGAGAGCGGGTCAACGAATGCCAAGATCGCTCCGCCACGGGCAAGAAATTGCCGAATTTGGCCCTGCAGCGCCGAACTGATCGCCTTAGGATGAATCAAGAGCAGCATGGTCAGGTTCTCGTCAATCGTTTCCGCATCGGCCGCGATCTCAACCACTTCGAAATTCTGTTCAAGTTCAGCAATTGACCGCCAACCCGGCTCAGAGCTAAAGGTCTGAGGATTGACTCGGTCACGCACGGAGAGCCCCGCAAGCAGACCAATTCGAGGTTTGCTGGGCTGACTGAGTCGATATATCAATTGACTGATATCGTACTCTAAGAACACTTCTTTATCTGGCTGGAAAAACGCAATGACCTCAACATCATCCAACGCATTACTGCCAACCAAACCAAAATAGAGCGTATCTCCCGCACCGTTGACGGGAATGCTCTGAAGACCATAACGATCAGCATCATCCTCAGCCGCTGAGAAAGGTTCTGGATCAATGCGATTCAAGATCAATTTCCCCTGACTCAACGATACATATTCTTCAAGTAAGGCCGCCACCCGGTCAGCATAGGTACGAAGTTGGGTGAGGTCCCGGGTCGTCGACTCAGAAAAATACAAGTAGAGGTGGATCGGCTCCTCGATACCCGCAACGATATTCCGACTACCTTGGGTCAAGGTAAACAGTTGATGTTCGGTTAGATCAATTCGAGCGCCCTTCAAAAAGGAGTTGCTAAAAAGGATCACCACAGAGAAGGTCACCAGGGCTAAAACGATGACACCGGCACGTTTGAAGAGACTATTCATAAGATCCTCCTCAATCCGCTGACTTCATGATCAGCATCAGCCGAGTAAAAAACAGCCAGAGCAGTATCATCGATACAAAATAGATCAGATCCGTTAAAGCAACCACTCCTTTCGAAATCGACGTAAAGTGCGTAATCACACTCAAACCCGCAATGAGATCAAGGATCATGACGGGCACCCAGCCCTCAAAGAAATTCAATACCAATGGGAACCCAGCGAGGACGAACATAAGACACGCTGTACCCGATAAAATGAAAGCAATAATTTGGCTCTTTGTTAACGCAGACATACAACACCCAATGGCCAAAAATGCCCCCGCCATCAACCAGCTGCCAACATAACTACCCATGATCGCTCCATGATCTGGCTCGCCCAGAAAAGCAACGGTCATCCAGATCGGAAAGGTTCCGATCAGCGCCAGGCCTGCGAAGGCCCACGCCGCAAGAAACTTGCCCAAGATCGCTTCCCAAAGCGTAATAGGCAAAGTCAGCAGGAGCTCTATGGAGCCCGATTTTCGTTCCTCCGACCAGAGCCTCATGGATACCGCAGGCACCAAAAACAAATAAAGCCAGGGATGAAAGTTAAAAAATGGTTGAAGGTCAGCTTGACCTCGCTCGTAGAATTGCCCCAGATAAAACGTGAACGCGCTCGAGAGGACCAAGAAGACCAAAATAAAAACATAGGCAACGGGCGTCACAAAGTAACTCGCAAATTCCCGTCTAAAAATAACCGCTAAATGACTCATCGAGCGCCTCCTTCGGTTGCTGCTCTAAAGACCGCATCTAACTGACCCCGATGCTGGATCATCGAATCGACCCGCCAATGCTTCGCTGCAAGCAGCGCCTGCACCGCACCAAGCAGTGGACTTCCGATGATTTTAGGGAACACAGTGACGCCGCCACCTTGATCTAGCGTCACACGATCGGTTTCCGGTAACTGACTCAAGGCGTCGGCCAATTCTTGCGGCCCCAGATCTGCCACCTTTAAGCTGATCGACTCATGCTCAGGCGCCAGCTCAGCCAATGCCTCGGGTGAGTTGTCCATCACAATTTCACCTTTATTGATGATCATCGCTCTGCTGCACACCGCCGAGACCTCCTCGAGAATGTGGGTCGAGATGATCACAATTTTTTCATCGGAAAGACTCCGAATCATTTCCCGCACTTGGTGCTTCTGATTGGGGTCAAGGCCATCGGTGGGCTCATCAAGAATCAGTACACGAGGGTCATGAATCAATGCTTGGGCCAGCCCAACGCGGCGCTTAAATCCTTTTGACAGCGTCTCGATTCGCTGATTCAGAACCGAGTGCAAAGAGACCCGCTCAAGCACTCGGTCAATCGAACGTGCAATCTCGCGACCTCTAAAGCCTCTGATTTCTGAAATAAACCGCAGGAAGTCATAAACCGTCATTTCTTCATAACAGGGCGCGCCTTCAGGCAAATAACCGATCTCTGCCTGGGCGGCTTGGCGTTCTGACTGAATATCGTGGCCGTTAATCTTCGCAGTGCCCGAAGACGGCAATAAAAAGCCTGTTAGCATTTTCATCGTCGTTGATTTACCGGCCCCGTTGGGACCCAAAAACCCGAGCACAGCTCCCGCGCCCACGTCGAAAGACAGACCATTGACCACAACCGACGAACCAAACTGTTTCGTTAACTGATTGACCTGAATCAACCCAACCTCCTTTTACACTTCCTACCGCAACTCGCTGCGTATCATAGTGTAGATTTACTCACCTGCAAATCTGCCCATTTGAACCGCTCTATAGACCATGATTTCAGCAAAAATATCCCCAGGTTTACTGGTTTTTTACTCGTTTTTTTTACAAGAAAGTGGGTCCACTCAATTCGGCTGCTATCACCGTTCAATTCGTTTTCTCAAATTTGCTGCACCCTGTAGAATCCCTCCGACGCGTGCCGCATTTAAAAGATGATAAGAGCGATTGCATGCGAGCATTCATGATGCGCAACATCCACCTTGGAGACACCCATGTCGATAGCCTCCCTAACGCCCAAGGGCTTTATTTTTGATCTTGATGGAACCCTTTTAGATACCGAGCCGCTCTATACCGAAGCAACTCAAAAAGTTATGGACCCGACTGGACAGCGCTTTACCTTAGATTTTAAGCGAACCATCGTCGGCCGAGAGGCCATGGAATCGGCGACCATGACGGTCTCAGAATACGCGTTACCCATGGATGCAAAGACATTTCTTGATCGGCGCAGCGTCTTCCTCAAAGTAATGTTCCCACTGGCGCTGCCGATTCTGGGAGCCGAGGCGTTTGTTGAAAGTCTGATTCATCAAGCTATCCCAATTGCCATCGCGACCAGCTCTTCAAGAGAGATGTTCGAGCTCAAGCGTTCGAGAAAACCCTGGCTTCAAAAAATAACAACAACCTTATGCGGCGATGAGGTAGAAGCCAGTAAACCTAATCCAGAAATCTTCATTAAAGCCGCCAAGGCACTGGGGGTTTCAACGTCGGAGTGTCTTGTTTTTGAGGACTCGATTACGGGATTTAATGCGGCCAAAGCAGCAGGCATGAACGTCATTGGCATCGATAGTCCCTACTTGCTCGATGCCGATCGCACTGAAGCAAACCTCATTATCGCCGATTACCAAGGACTTGCGCTGCAAAAGGGTCAACTCTTGTTTGACAGCGGTTCTAATCCTGGTCCGGATTGAATTTCTTTTTGAACTTCAGCCAATCGAGCCTCGGTCAAAGGGTAGTTCCAGAGCAGTGGCATTGCTACAAATTTAAACATCGCGGGAATGACCGAGTACAGGCATGCGAGCCACAGTAAAGACGCAGATGAATTCGGATTGTTGACAGGATCAGCCAGAGAATCAAAACCGAAAAGCACGGCCGCACCGGTCCCGATCGTGATGCCGAGTGCATAAGATGCTTTGCGGGTCATGCTCCAGATTGAGAAATAAGCACCGGCTCGTCGTTCTCCTGTTTTAACCGTATCAAGATCAATAACGTCTGCAGCCATTGCAGCAGGCAGAGCAGCCAAAGCCCCAATCGCAGAGCCCTTCAAACACATGATAAAAATGAAAAATAAGAACTTACCGGTTTCCATGGATTCGAATCGAAGGACCACGCTGGCATGCCAGTCTGCGGGTAAGAATCCTAGCACCACAGGGATCTGAAAAGCCTGAAACCAAGATTCTGGCGCGAGCGCAATCAGCGGAATGAAACAAGACCACAGGGCATACCAGCCAATAGCGGCCATTGTTGCCCGATGTTTTCCAATCCGACGAGAAAGCGCAAACCAAATGGGTATTGCCAGAATTTGAGACACAAAATAGGGTGCTAAATAGAGCCCATACAGATCGCCCGCCAACAGCACATGTTTGACAAAGAAAAAACTCAAACTGTTGGTCATCGCGGAACCAACCGTCGAAAACACAAAAATAATTATGAGCAGGACATAAGGCCGATTGGCCATGACCACCTTTAAACTTTCTTTCAAAGGAATTTTTTTTGCGCTCACTTGCACCGGGTATTCAGGCACAAACAATAGCGCGTTGATCACGAAAATCGGCATCACAATGCACATGGCCACCGACAAAAAGTACACAGCATCGGTGGGTTTGACGTAACCCGCGAACAACAGCAATGCCGGGGTAAATGCTGAAAGTAATGACCCTGTAACAGCAAACCCCTCACGCCAAGAGGTAATCAGCGTACGTTCGTTGTAATTGCTGGAGAGCTCAGCGCCCCAGGCCACATAAGGCAGGTCTTTGATAGTCGAACCAAGATAAACCAACGTCACCATCACAAACAAATACGGGTATCCAGAGCTAAATTCAAAACCCCACCAGTTGAGGGTCGTAAATTCGATGGGCGGCACGAACAATAGCCAAATCCCCAGCGCATAAATTGGGGTTCCTACAAGGACAAAAGGCTTGCGCCGGCCCCAGCGGGTCTTCAGTCGGTCGGAAAAAAATCCAATTAACGGATCAGTAATCACATCGGTCAACCGACTCAGGGTTAAGATCAACCCGACAGCGCCAAGGGCTAGGCCGAACCCATCAGTATCGGCGTACACTGCAGGCAGGTATACCGCCATGGGCAGCCCGACCAAAGCCAGTGGCAATGCAGGCGCGCCATAAGACGCCAAGACGCGCTTTGACAGAGGTCGATGTGGTTCTGATGCAATGTCTGACAACGTCAGAGCCCCCTAGTTGATGAAACCTCTCTACCCTAGCACAGCTCGATCCTGGGCCGCCTAACTCAAACGATCCGCAAAGCGCCCTTGTGACCGATCAGGCCGGCTCTCTACCATCTTTCCGCTTGACCCTCTGAACAAATTCTCCATCTATCAGCAGCACCAAGTTCGATTTCAAGACGACAATATTCCTTCAAAACTAACCAATTCAGCGATCCCACGGAAGCGCTACCAATTGGCTATCCTATGGCCATCGGCCACTCGGGCCGCTGCGCCCACTCGGATAAGCTGTTGTCGTAGAGTCTTACTCGGCTTTCCTTGCCCAAAAGCGCCAACGCAAATATCGGGATAGCTGCCGCAATCCCTCCCCCACAATACGTCGCAATCTCAGTATCTTCAGCAAGCTGGTCTTCTGAAAAAAGTGCGCTGAGCGTCTCCAACGGTAGAAATTTCATTTCTTCATCTAAAAATTGGCTATAAGGCAGATTCATAGAACCTTCGATATGCCCCGGTCGCCCATAGTGCGGGCCCTCTCCTACAAACTGGCGCGCGGACAACGCATTGATCAGACAAAAATCAGGCGCGCTACCGCGATCGATGATCTCATCAGCCTCAATTAAAAGTTCAGGCGTGAACCTCCCTTCATAGACACTGACCTGCTGATCCGGAACGACTGTCGAGACCTCAAAGCCCATTGCCTCCCAAGCCATCAACCCGCCATCCAACACCGCCACATTACGATGTCCAAAGAGTCGAAATAACCACCAAACCCTGCAAGCCCACATCGGATGGTTCGCTGCATACAGCACCACCTGATCTTGGGGCACAAGTCCAATCTTAGAGACCGCCGCCTCAAATTGTGCGACCTCGGGACGGGTAAATCGAAATTCAGAGCCGTTGTCCGAGAGTTCACCCTGCAGGTCCAAATACTGTGCGCTGGGTATATGCTTCTGATCGTAATCGTCTCGACCTGGCACAGAAGTAAAGCCCGAATCTCCAGGCCTTAAATGTGTGGTGACATCAACGACCTTGGCGCGGCCAGCATCAATCCACGCCTTAACCTGCGCTGCATTGACTAAGTATCCCGAAGATACCGAAGTTGGGTGAACATTGTCTTGATCCTTCATTGATGACCTCTTTTTATTGCCGATTCTGCTTGTCTCATGGAGATAACAACGCTTCTCCCCCGTTGCACCCTGCGCTCTCGCAGGGCGAGATTGAGTGCGACCCTTGAGACGCCTTACAGGCGACGCCCGTTTTATCATCAGGCCCAATCCGAGCGCTCAGGGGGTAGGCGTCATATCCTGGGCCTGCCGCGATCGCCCCCGCTCTAAACTACCTTTAACACTCAGGTAGATCACCGGCTTTTTCACAGGCTTTCAATCAGATCCACCACCTCCGCCTGCCCATTCATTTGCCGCCGATTAAAGGTAGCACGGCCCGATCCCAACATCATCATCGATGAATCAACGATCCCAATGACTTTCTTTTCGATCAAATTAACGATACCTTCATGGCACCTTTAAACAAAAGTCGACCCCAAAAAAAGCGAGCCTCCATGCAACAGGATATATCAGACCAGCAGCGACGCTACACGCTTTTCATGCTCGTGCTCGTTTTTACATCAAGCCACATCGATCGCCAGATTATGGGCATCTTGGGCCAACCCATTAAAGAATCTTTGCTGATTTCCGACACCCAATTGGGGCTGCTCACGGGCATCATGTTTGCGCTTTTTTATGCGACGCTTGGGATGCCCATGGCCATGTGGGCGGATCGACACAACCGGCGTAATCTGATTTCGTTTTCGGTATTTCTTTGGAGCCTCATGACCGCCTTGTGCGGCGCAGCGTCTAACTTTATGCAACTGCTACTCTTCAGAATTGGTGTCGGGGTCGGTGAGGCCGGCTCCAACCCGCCCTCGCATTCAATGATTGCCGACCTTTATCCTCCGGAGCGACGTGCCACTGCAATGGCGATTTTTGGCACTGGGATTAATTGGGGGATACTGCTCGGTTTTTTAATCGGCGGTTGGATTAACGAATGGTTTGGATGGCGAACCGCTTTTGTGGTTGTCGGTCTGCCCGGTATTCTCCTTGCGATTTTGGTTCGTTTAACGGTCAAAGAGCCGCCTCGGGGCTATTCAGAAGCGCACAAAAGTATTAAACCACCCCCGCCATTTTGGGCAGTGGCCAAATTCATTTGGCACAATCGCGTGCTGCGGCACGTCGTGATTGCCGGGGCTTTAATCTCTTTCACCGGCTACGCCTCAGTGATTTGGATACCGATTTATCTGGTACGCATACACGACATGGGGACCGGGGAGGTTGGAACTTATCTGGCACTCCTGATTGGCGTTGGGGGTGCGATCGGCATTTACTGCGGCGGACGGCTCGCGGATCATCTCTCAGGACGCTTTGGGCAGCACTGGCTACCTTGGATCATTGCTTTGGCAAACCTCATCGTGCTGCCCCTACTCTATCTCGCTTTTCTCGCAGAGACGCCAATGGGGGCGATCGTTGCCTACATCATTCCAGCGGCGCTCGGAACCCTGTACGTCGCGCCGGGTTTTGCACTCATTCAGAATCAAGCCCCGATCGAAATGCGTTCCGTCGCTGCTGCCATTAACCTTTTTATCACTAACATTATTGGTCTAGGAATTGGCCCCTTCAGTGTTGGTTTTTTTAGCGACTATTTTTCGGCGACCTTCGGTGAGGACGGTTTGCGATACGGTCTAATGACGACCTTGGTCATCATTGTTTGGGGGATTTTTCACTACTATCGCTGTGGGGTTGCAATACGCGCATCGGAACCCGCCCAAGTCCATGCAACCTGAACTCATCCTCTGGGGCGCCGGGACGAGTCGAACGCTGAGAGTTCATTGGATGATCGCCGAGATCGGACTCGATGCAGCGATTCATCCAATCGGCCCCAGAACAGGAGAAACCCAGACGGCTGAGTTTAAGCGCGTCAATCCCAAAGCAAAAATTCCTGCATTGAGCCACGGGGACCACCACTTCTCCGAGAGCTTTGCGATTCTCAGATATCTCCGCAGAACCTTTCCTGTACTTCCCTACGGTCAGGAGCAAAAGACCTCGGAGGCTCAGACGCACTATGATGAACTAGCGTCTCTTATGCTGATGGAACTTGATGCAACCAGCTTGTACGTCATACGCCGGCACGCTGACCTTGCGGCCATTTATGGTGATGCGCCGCATGCCGTCAGCAGTGCAAAAGAATATTTCTCTGCTCAATTATCGAGCGGCCTACCTGGCGATGCATTAGACGAGTTTGTTTGGGGCGCACATTTTTCAGAGCTCGATATTATTTTTACCACAACCTTGGACTGGGCACGCGCTGTCAACATCTCCCTGTCTCGCCCTTACCAAAGCTACCTCTCGCGCATGCATGCGCGCGCAGGATACAAGCGAGCCCTCATCACGAATCGGCTCTCATGACTGGTATTATTGAGGCTTTCGGCCGCTCGAGCGAGCGAGACAAGGGAGGGTGAACTCTGCACCACAAACCCTGTGACTTTTACTGGAGAATTGCATGTCCGAACTGCTTGAACTTTCTACCGGCATCCTCGACGGACGATTAAGTCCAGATGAGACAGGTCCGGTAAACCGCATTAATTTCCAACTCTCCTCCATCAGCGAGCGAATCGCTGTGGTTGAAGCATTCTCCCACTGCATTGTCTTCGAAACGGACGATGGCCTGTTGGGTTTTGATACCTCCAGCGTTCAGGGCGGGGATCGGGTCGTCTCTGCGATCAGAAAATGGCGCGAGACGCCCTTTCACACCTTGATCTACACACACGGGCACATCGACCACGTTGGAGGCTGTGGCGCTTTTATGGCGAGTGCTGAAGCGCACGGACATCAACATCCTCGTTTAGTCGGTCATGAAAACATTAAAGCGCGATTCGATCGCTATCAAAGCACCGATGGCTACAACGCGGTTATCAATCGTCGTCAGTTCGGACAATTTTCAAGGCGGGGCTACGAGGTCGGAGGAGACAATCAATTTTTACCAAGCACCACTCAGGCGCCAGATCTTACTTACAGTAGTCAAATGACATTAGATATCGGGGGCCTTTCGGTTGAACTTAATCATGCAAAAGGCGAAACCGATGATCACACCTGGGGATGGATTCCGGCGCACCGGGCGATCTGCGCTGGCGATTTTTTCATTTGGTGCTTCCCGAACGCAGGCAATCCTCAAAAGGTTCAACGTTATCCTGCCGAGTGGGCAAGGGCCATGCGTGCTATGGCAAAAAAGGACGTCGAACTTTTGCTACCCGCTCATGGACTGCCCATTGTAGGGGAAAAACGCATAAAGACAGCGCTTACAGATGTTGCTGATGCACTCGAATATTTAGTCAGCGAAACGCTCACGAGGATGAATGAGGGTGCCAAACTCGATGAAATTGTCCAAGAAGTTCGAATAGACCCGGCTGAACTTGAAAAGCCCTATCTCAGGCCCACCTATGACGAGCCAGAATTTGTTATTCGTAATATTTGGAGAATGTATGGTGGCTGGTACGATGGCAATCCTGCGCACCTCAAACCCGCGCCAGAGAAAACCCTCGCCTTAGAGCTTGCTCAACTCGCTGGCGGCGCTCGCAATTTAGCCGATCGCGCCTTGGCGCTTTCGTCAGAAGACCCGAGGCTTGCTTGCCATCTTGCTGAACTTGCAGTGCAAGCTGCACCCACCGATGTAACCGCTCACGAGATTAGAGCCGCGGTTTATCAGGGCCGTCGAGCTATAGAAACTTCTTTGATGGCCAAGGGTATCTATGGCGCCGCGGCGAATGAATCGCTCGCCATTATCGATAACAACACCGATTAATCAGGACGATGGTTTTAAAGCCGCTTTCAATTTAACCAATCGCGTCCGGGGACATTGAGCCAGTGGGCCTGGTAGTCGATTGCTCAAGACCAAAGGCCAGAACGCCTAAGCAGAGGGATAAGCGGAACAAGACCGTTTCTGATGACCGCCCTTGCGTTTTTACTGTTTATCAGGAAACACTCTGCCGGCCTTGAACCCATCGATAGGCCCGGCCGCCCGCAGCAAGCAGTGCAAAGAACACGAAAGCACCTAAAGTATCACCAATAACATAAAGTAAGATAAGCGGCGTAACCTCACCTTCTGAGAAACCGCCCATCACCAAAATCAAAGGAATCGACAAACCATTGATGACAGCCGCAACCAGCGCGATCAGCATTAAGCTACGCCACTGAGAAACCAACTGAGATCGAGGTTCAATCCGATACCCTGCAAGCTGAAAGATCTTAAAGGCGAGGTAGGCGCAAAGTGCGCCTGAAGTCCCTGTGAAGTAAG
Source organism: uncultured Pseudomonadales bacterium (assembly GCA_938017975.1). Classification (GTDB taxonomy): domain Bacteria; phylum Pseudomonadota; class Gammaproteobacteria; order Pseudomonadales; family Azotimanducaceae; genus UBA9926. Next base: position 48,033 of record CALIKQ010000032.1, read on the forward strand.
CACCTGGGTATTCAAAAAGAAGAACCAGGATAGTACTGGCGATCAGAAGCATGGGGATTGCCCGCGCGCCTAACAGAAAGATACTTAACACCCTGACGCCATGCGGTAAAAAAACTAAGCTTGCCAGCTCAGTGTAAGCCCCGCCAATGACCAAGTTTTGTATCGGCATCACGAGATAGAAAGTAAGAAGATAGGCAACCAAATAGGCCACAGCAATTAGGGCTCCCTCCTGCGCGTACTCCTTCATCGGAGCTTACACCCACGCATAAGATTGCCGCAGAGAGGTTTGAAAATCACCGTTCCAGCTTCTTTAAAAAGTTCGTTTGGCAGGGCTATTCTCGATAACGCTTTTTTTAGCAATGCTTTGTATGGCAATGCTTTATATGGCAGGGTTTTAATTGACAAAGCTGTGACCAGGGTGGTGCTCTGATTTGGACATACAAAAAGTCCTACCAGAAAAATGAGCGCGTCCACGTTGTCAGAAAATTCAAATCGATCCATCATTTTTTCTTTGATGACCGACCCCCTTTAGAGGGTTTTTTTCCACGAGGCGTTTTAGCGCCACCCGAAGCTTTTTTTCGGGCGGCTATAAATGCTGCCTTGATCGCTCTTAACTTTTTGTCCTTCCGGGCTTCAAGATGCGGATCCTTTGCCTTTTCAAACGGAATAACTTTTTGTTCCAATCTAATCATTCCTCTGCTCGAGGCGACCCCCGAGTCTCAGCCGCGCATCATGTTGTCTAAACCCGTCTATAATCCACCACCTTGACACGATTCACAATGATTTCACGACTAAATCTGCCTGGTCGTCAATTCCTCCAAACACCCTCTATAATCATTCTCATAGGCTTTATATTCCGCAACCTAATTCAGAGGCCCGTCCAATGACTTTCAACACGCTTAACTATCAGATGATCTTGATGCTCCTGCTTACTGGGATTCCAATATGGGCGAGTGGCGACGAGCCAGAAACCGCAGCTATTAAGGTGCTTGATCAATTTATGACAGCCTTTAATGCCCGAGACACGGAAGCTTGGAGCGATACGCTACACTACCCCCACGTCCGTTTCGCAAGCCAGACCGTCAAAGTCTACCCAGATCCAGCGTCGTTTAAGCGTACTTTGCGTTTCCCCAGCCTAATCGAATCGGGTTGGCATCATTCGGCCTGGACACAACGATCTGTAACGATGGCATCACCCGAAAAAGTTCATATCGAAACTGAGTTCGAGCGTTTCAACGATCAGAATGAATCGATCGGACGTTTTCAATCTCTGTATATCGTGACAAAAATGAATGGGAACTGGGGGATACAGGCCCGGTCAAGTCTCGCCCCATAGCCTTTTTGCGCAGATTGCTGAGGGAATCACAACTCCTAAGTCGAGATTCATCAGTGCCGCAGTCAAGCCCGTTGACGCTAACATTGCCACCGCCAACCGGCGTCGGGCTGTAAAGCCCTGTCAACCTCTGCGGCTATGTGCGACACCCACCCTGTCTCCGCAGGTGCGCGGTTGTATTGCTGAGAGAGCTTGCGGCGTCACTGTAAGATGCAACCGCGGTGATCTCCCGTTATCGACGCTCAAGGTCGGAAATCACCATGTCATCCGTCATATTCGCCATCTTAACTGCTGCTTCGATCGCTTGCTGCATCAGAGCACCATGGTCAGTTCGCTCGGTGGTCTTTACGGTGAGGAGGTACGATGCATAAATTCTTGAAGCAGCATGGAAAATTGCTGTTTCGCTGTCCTCAAGGTGGACATAGATTTTCTTATTCATTGATCGGACAACTCCATTAAAACTGAGCAACGATACGCGCACCCACTGAACCACCTCACACCTAGGCGGCGATAACCCCTTTTGCCTTCGCAAATGACTTTATTGACAGGCCAAAAGGGCGAGGCCTACTTTAATCCCTTGGGACTCAATCAACAAGCCGCCAGACAAATCGGCTCAGATTCTACTGATCAATGGTCATTTGATCGAGCTGACCCTGGGTAATCTGCTCAGTATCAATCTCGTTAATACTCTCAGGCGCGATGACCATAAAAACAAAAAACAAAAACGTCTCAACCAAATGCCAATGGCGTATATTCAGTTGGCCAAAGTGGTGATGACAAAGAGAAGCAAACACCACGATAAAATAAATGGTGAACGCAAAGACAAGCGTCAAAACATTTTGGGCCGTTAAGATCGCAGTCCATTCAGCAAACTCGAGGCGTTCTAGTCCAACAAAGTACTCATAAACAAGAAACCCTGTGAGCAGCAAAACTGCGTTTAAGCTAGCGGATTGCGAACGTTCAAAAATCGAGGTTGATGCATCTAAGACGCAAAAAATCGCGGCAAAAGCGCAGAGCGCAATGGCAAGATTGAGCGGCTCCCAAAACTGATGGAGCTGCGCGCTCTCAAGAGACCCCAAGACAATTCCGAGGGGTAATGACAATGCGATGAACAAAACCAAGAGCAACGCCCAAAGACTAGGCCGTGCAAATACATGGGTGAATTCCAGTTTGGCGTTGATTCCGAGCGCCGCAAGGCAGCCCCCGGCAAGCGCCGCAATTAACCCACCAAGAACGAAAGGATGCTCATAACGCAAACCGACAGAGATAAAAAACGCCGATAGTAATAAACCAAAGGGCAGCGGAACATACCGACAAAACAAACCAAAGCTCATACCCAAACCGATACGGCAGTAAAGAGCCATGACCAGTGTCGGCAGTGCAAACGCTAAAAATACAACGCCGTTGTGTGCAGTTACGTAGATGCCACCGTTTTTAATAAAGCCGAGAACGACAACCGCAAAAAAAACCGCCGCTAATGTTTTACGTTTCCAGTGCGTCATGATCCCTAATCGGATTGTGGTACTTAGATTTTTTCACTTTATGATGTTAGCCACAAGAATCCAAATGGCCCAGAGGCGCTGATGCTGCCACCGTACCCATCGATCCAAAGCTCCCGAAAACAATCACCCGTTCAAGGTCAAGCAAAGGAATTCGGACCTTCTTCAACAAGGCTCTAGTAACTTGCGGTAATTTTGCGCAGAATTCTCAAAGGGGGCACCGTGACTTCGAAATCTATATCCATCCTGTTTATCATCGTGACGATCATCGGAATCGCCACAACTGCTGTGGCCAATACCCGAGGAATCAGCGTTCAGGTTAGAGCCTCGGAAGCCATCAACGCCCCCGTCCTTGAAAACGTTGATCTTTACCAACAAAGTTATGCGCTTGTTATCGGTATTGATGAATACACCAACGGATGGCCACGGCTCAGCAACGCCGTTAAGGACGCAAGATTAGTCGCCAAAGCGCTCGAAGAAAAAAACTTCAGCGTCGATCTTCATGAAAACCTGACGTCCGCAGAACTGGCACAAGTTTTCAAACGGTTTTTTATCCTCAAAGGAGAGCAGCCTGAAGCTCGACTTTTTGTCTGGTACGCGGGGCACGGCGCTACCGTGGACGGAGAAGGCTACCTTGTTCCAGCAGATGCCCCAGTCATTCAGGCTGGGTCCGCTTTTAAATTTTCATCGGTGGCGCTGCGGGATTTTGGCACTTTCATGCGCCAGTCAGTCTCAAAACACGTCTACGCGGTATTCGATTCTTGTTTCGCAGGCACAGTATTTACCGCCCAGCGCGCAATGCCTCCGGCGGCGATAACGCGAGCGACCACGCTACCAGTGCGTCAATTCCTCACTTCTGGGGATGCCGATCAAACCGTCTCCGATGACGGACAGTTTCGGGACCTGTTCATCAGGGCCATTACGGGTGCTGAAAATTCCGATGCAAATGGCGATGGCTACCTCACAGCCAGCGAAATTGGCATGTATCTCGGCGATCGAATTACCAACCTTACTGAGGCAGCGCAGACGCCGCGCTATGGAAAACTCAGAGATCGGGATTTTGACAGAGGCGATTTTGTGTTTGTGCTCCCTGAAACTGCAGGATCACAAAACCCGTCCTCCAGCCCAGCAGAGGTTGTTTTTTGGGAATCTCTTCAAGGCGATCCATCACCTGAAGAATTACTCGCATATATCAGCGCCTACCCCAATGGCTTGTTTACCAATCTCGCAAAAATCAAACTGGGTTTGCTGGAGGGTGATCTTGCGCCGACCGATCGGCTCAGGCCAGAAATTGTCCTTACCCCCGAGCGTCAACAATACAGAGTTAAAGCACCCACCGAGGTCAGAGAAGGCCCTAGCAACCAGACTCAGGGTATCGTGCGGTTGAACGCCGGAGAAGTTGTTCTAGGGATTGGCTCTGCGTCGATGCCGGAACCCTGGTTATCCATCGCAAGAGACGGCGTAATCTTGGGTTACGTTGCCAGACCTCTTCTAACGCCAACAAACCCACAGCCTGAGGTTACGTTTTTTTCAAGTCCAAAATCAGCACCTCGGGCTTCGTCAAGAGCGCCGGGTTCACCAGACACTTTGGCGCCAAGCTTCAACGATCGTTTTAGCCAAACCTTAGACGCGCTTCTAGAAAACTCGGATAAGATAGAATCCAAAACGGTCAAGGCGCTGCCCGACGCGCCAACTTTTCGGGATCTACCAAACCTCGACGATGCGCGCCCAACCTCGCAGTCCGAGGACCGTTCAAAAGGCAATCAAGTTTCCAGATCTGAGACCAGCAGTCCTCAAAGTGACGACTTGGATGTGGTTCCATCGCCGACAGTGTCTGCGCCTAAGCCCACTGAAGCCGTCCTGACGGCGAAAAACGAAACCTCGGCGGCAACCCGAGAACCTCCCCCGCAATCGACGAGCGAACCCCAAAAAATATCCAATATCGGCACCGCTGAGCACTCGCCGCCTGCTCTTGAGCGAGCAGCATCTGAATCAGCCGCCAAGGATCAACACACTGACCCTATTGGGCTGTCTGATTCATCAAACACCGCGCTAAAACCTAAAAAAGAGAAAACCTTGGAAAACTCGCGAGGCGATACTCCCCCCGCGGAATCAGCTGGCCAGAACAAACCTGACCAAGCAGGCCAACAGCTTGCATCTGAACTGGCAAGCCAAGAGCAGGAGAATCATCTCGTAGCCGAAGAAGCATCCAGTGACGCTGTTGCCGACGAATATCTAGAACCCCAAGCAGGGTCAATCAACGAGAATTGGAATCTTTCCACCCTTGATATTAACGATCCGCCGCAACAGTCGGAAAAGCCTGACCGTAAGATCACTGAATTTCTTAGGCGGTATCTGATATCAGCCGCTAAGGGTAACCAGGATGCACAGCTTTCTTTGGGTTACATGTACGAAACCGGCCAAAGGGTTGACCAGGACATCATAGAGGCGGAGCGGTGGTACACAAAAGCTGCACAACAAAATAACCATCGAGCGATGCTGAGCCTGGCCAATCTTTTGATCAGCAGCGAAGACCCCATTCGGCAAAAAACAGCGATCAAATGGTACGAAAAAGTTGGCGCGCTCGGGAATGCAGACGCTCAGGAGATCTTGGGCTATCAGTATCAGACCGGCTCAGTCGTAGAAGCCGATCTAACAGCGGCTACGGCTTGGTACTTGAAGGCGGCGGACCAAGATAGACCAGCAGCGCAAAACAACCTTGCACGCCTATATCAGCTCGGCCAGGGTGTCGAAAAAGATTTAGATCAAGCCATTTACTGGTACGAGCGAGCGGCAGCGCTTGGGAGCGAGGCAGCTAAAAACAACCTCGAGAAACTCCTGCCGTGAGTCAGCGTTTGAGCCGATCGACTCGCGCTTGAGCCGCCTCGACATCGAGCCCAGCCGCTTTCTCAAACAATTCTAAGGCGCGTTTCCGATCCTTCTCGACGCCTCGACCTCGATAGTACAACTCTGCCAGTTCAAACGTCGCCAACGGGTGGGCTTGATCAGATGCTTTTTGATACCACTGCGCAGCGACCTCGTAGTCTCTGTTCAAACCGCGGCCCGAGCGATAGCGGTCTCCCAACTCTTTTTGCGCAGGAGGGTGCTCCTGTTCCGCAGCCGCTTTGATCCAGCGAATCGCTTCACTCACGTTTCTTCGATTATCACCCAACCCATCCTCTAAATACCGGGCCAACAATAACTGGGCTTCGAAGTGATTTTCTTCGGCTGCTTTGATCAACCACCGCTGGGCTGATTCATAATCTGGCTTCCCCTTCTCGGTTAATCCACCCGACTCATGGACAAGGGCAAGTGCCAAGAACGCGGCACCATATCCAGCCTCAAGGGCAACCGATAGTTCGGCAACTGCATCGGAGTGGCGTCCAGAGGCGAATAAAGCTCTGGCATATTGAATCTGAAAGCGAATAACCCGGGGAAAGTCTCGAATGGCGTTGTTACAAACAGGCACCGCCTTAAGGTAATCAATTTGACTGATTCCAATACTCTGAGCGCTCGGAGACTCTGCTATGCCAGCAAGTTCATCGCATTCATGCGCGTCGGGCACAGAGGCTCTGAGAGCGCTGCGTGTTGCCTGGTTCACCCGCGAGGTAACCTCAAGTCCGTCTCGAACTTGAAAGACTGCAATCGCTTCACGGGTTGCTATATCAAGCTCCCCAGACTGTGGCGTCTTTGGAAAGCCTACTTGGAACAGCAGCGACTGCACTTCGCGTACTTTCAAAGTTTCAGCCCGATCGATGGCCGCAGCGCGCTCACGTTGCGCCTGTTGCTGTTGGAATTCTAATGCTTCGGCTTCGGCTTCGGCTTTACTTCTCAGCGTTAACAGCAAATCGGTTGCTTCTTGATAGTACCTCCCCTCACGGCCGGCCTCACTCAGATAACGCAATAAGCTGTTTTGAGCTCTGAGCGCATTCCCTGTTTCATTCAGCGATCTGGCCTCTAGGAAGTACAAAGCGGAGGGAATCTCAATGCCCAGAGCACGAATCTGAGGGATCAGTTCAATGATCCCTACATGATCGTTAACCTCTATGAGGCGGGTCAACTCCGCCAGCAAAAGATCAGACTGAACTTCAACCGGTAGTTCATTTGCAGGGGTGCTTTGTTGCGCCAACGCCCCAGTCATGACCAAAACCTGCAACAAGATGGTTAATAAAACTCGCACCAACAGAATATCCCCCTATCTTTTTCCCGAACCCATCTTAACAGACTGCCTTAACAGATTGACGTCGGAATGCACCTATCGGAACGTTTAACGCAGGCTTACTGCTGCACACATTGATCTTGTCGCGATATCAACTCCTGAGCCAACGCTTCGAGCTTGGCAGCATGCTCACCCGCAGCCGAAAGCGCCCATTGATTACTCAGGTGCGTTCCCTGATCAACCCATGGTTCCTTGAGCGATATCGATAGCATCACGGGGCCGTTGGGGAGCGTAACGACCGCAATCTCATCCACCGGACGCGTAGTCAAGTTGAGCGCAACGCGGCTATACCTACGAACATCACCACTTTGCACCGGGCATTGCGGCTCAAAACGCGTGACTGCCTCCAATTCGATCAAACACGGCCCTGAGGATCCAGCGCTATAATCAACACGGAGGTTTTGCTCGCAGTTTGAGGGTGCGGGTTTGAACTGCCTGAGCGCTGGCCCAATCATGCTGCGCGTGCCCAAATCGCCACTCGCCTCAACCCGTTGAGTCGCCTCTTGCTCGCCAGCGGTATCCCGGCCTTTACCCAAAACAGAGTCGATCGATTCTTCGAGCATGGCCTCGATATCAATTCCGCCCGCGCTCGACGCTGGTTTCGAGCTCTTAGCAATCACCGGCGGGGCATCCTTTTGAACAACGACACGCTCTATATTAAATCCTGAGATTCTACCTGCTTGGGACAGTAGCGCCTTCGCTTGCGTTTCGGAGAAGCAACGCCGGGAGGGCGAAACCATCCAGCACACCACCTGATCCCACCTCGGAGAAACCGCACTGGTTGCAATTTGACCATCTCCAGCACCCACGTCGAGCGTCAAGGGTATAATATATCGCTCACCTCCTTGCTCCTCAAAATTTAGTCTTGCCTCGATTTGAGAGCCCAAACAGCTCACGTTCTGGGGGTCTGATGCCAACCAAGCGAAATCAACACTGATCAAAAGCTCATCAAAAGCTTCTGCTAAATCGACGTCAAGGGTCGCTTGCTTGAAACCACAGCTTTGGATTACGGAGGGTCCCAGCGTAAGCTCAGCCTGAAGATTGACCGCGAGCACTTGACCTGGGCTCCAAGAAAGAAACGCTGAAGCCAACCATGGCCAGACCGAACTCACTTTGTCGGCAATTTTCTTCATCTCGCAATCTCGCTTTTAAGACCGATAGACATGCCGGCTTAGGCCGACCCTCTCACGGCCAACGTCTGATCGGGCGCATCGCGGGTTATCATCGCAACGCCCCTCACATCAACTGAGTGGGGCTCCCAAATCTAGCGCTCAAGACCGCTTAAGCTACCCGGGTTGCGTCAGATCCCGCCTTCCTTTGCTAGCCGCATTAAGGTCCGCTGGTCTTTGGCCTGGCAGCGCTCATATCCAACAGCGCCTCGCTATGATCCATTAAGTCTTCGAAAGCTGCATCCACACCTAAATCGACCGAATCGTTAACAAACACTTGGGCTCGATAAAAACGTCCACCGCCTGCGTTAATCACAACTCCATTGGGCGCTTGCTCGCTGGTCATAAACAAAACAGCCGGGCTGACCAACTTGGGGGCCGATGTTTCTGGCGGATTTTCAGGGTCAATTTCTCGCCCTGGAATCGTCGCAATCATTCGGGTCGCTGCCGCAGGCGCGAGCGTGTTGACCCGCACATTATTCTTAGCGCCTTCCAGCGCCAGAACATTCATTAAGCCGAGCATGCCCATCTTTGCGGCACCATAGTTGGCTTGACCAAAATTGCCATAAATCCCCGAGCTAGAACTTGTCAGAACGACTCGCCCATATCCCTGAGCATTCATATGGGGCCAAGCAGCGCGAGTCACGTAAGCAGTGCCTGAGAGGTGCACCTGCAAAACCAGATCCCAATCAGCGAGCGTCATTTTTTTAAATGAGCGATCTCTCAGAATCCCCGCGTTGTTGACAAGGATATCAATCCGTCCAAAGGCATCGATTGCAGTTTGTATGATGCTCTCTGCGCCTTCAGGATCAGAAACTGAAGCCTTATTCGCCACCGCTTCGCACCCCATTTCGGCGAGCTCAGCCACGACCGCATCGGCAGCGTCGCCAGCACCACCGCCGTCGACATTGCCGCCTAAATCATTAATCACCACTTTTGCACCGCGCTTTGCGTACTCAATGGCATGGGCTCGACCCAGGCCATTGCCCGCACCAGTAATCACGACGACTTTATTTTCAAATTCGCTGTTCTCAATCATTGGCATTACTGCTCTCCTGAACTAAAACTCTTTTGCTAAAGATTAACACGAACCAGCACGGGGATTGCGACCTTTACGACTCGCGGGTTATGTTCTGGAGTATCTCAAGATGGAATCTCAGTCATGAAAGAGAACATCCCTTTCAAACTCTCTACAGCGGAACAATGGATAGGGCAGCCCTTGGGCGCTAGCGAATGGGTCTTTATTGATCAAACTCAAGTCAATATTTTTGGGGAAATCAGTCGTTGGAGAACCCCAGGCCATTGTGATCCCGAATATGCCAAAACAACTGCCTATGGCGGGACCCTGATCCACGGTTTTCACGTGATCAGTCTGCTTTCGCACTTTTTCCAAGCCTCCGGCTGCTGGCCCGAGGATGGTCAAAATCCTTTGAATTATGGTCTGGATAAAGTGCGAATTTTGAAACCAATCATCATTGGGGACGGCATCAGACTGCGCTCGAACATGCGTCTTCTGAAAGCGGTCCCAAAGGCTCGGGGCGAGCACTTACTAAAAGTCGCTCACGATATAGAAGTTGAAGGCATCGAGGGTATCGCGGTGTATGCCGAGTATTTGACCTACTGGCATCCAAAAGAAACAGCACATTAGGCCAGCGATGATAGATGCCCATTAAAGGATCCACTGACCCTCAACAACCTGCGCTTGATTCCCCGAAGCGGTCTGGCTGGTTGAACGCTGAGATGCCTTAATCGATTCTTTTTTTGCAGTCTAAAGACAGGCCACCGGAAAAATGAGCCCTTCCTAAAACAGCCTGATCAAAGTTTTTAGGCAACATCCCATCCTTTTTAAACTCAGAACCACTTGCACTGAGGTCTAGGTTCCGCGTATTTTTGTCTGCCTCGGCGAGCCAACAACTTTGATCCGGAGTTTTTCATGAGCGAATCAACAGCAACCACAAATCCACCTTTGATGCCCTCAGCCGCTGGCGCTGAAAATAAAGCCCCCATCCCTCCCGCTGCCGAGGTCCCAATTGACGAGATTTTACCGGTCAATCCAAGGCTATTTAGCGAAAACCGTTGGGAGGAGTACTTTGAACGACTCAGAGCCGAGGATCCGGTCCATTTCAACGAGACCGAAATGGCGGGGCGTTTTTGGTCGCTCACAAGATACGAAGACATTAAACACGTCGATACGACCTGGACAGACTTTTCCTCAGCGCACGGCATCACTCTTGGCTTTCCGATCGGTACCGAATTGCCAGAGGGAGCCCTGAAAGTGTCCACTTTCATTGCCATGGATCCCCCAACCCACGATGTTCAGCGCAAGACCGTTACAGGCGTCGTAGCGCCCAGTAATCTCACCAACCTAGAACCCCTGATTCGTCAGCGAACGCAGCAAGTGTTGGACAGCCTGCCCATTGATGAGCCGTTCGACTGGGTCGACACCGTATCCATCGAGCTGACCACAATGATGCTAGCGACCCTGTTTGATTTTCCCTTTGAAGACCGCCGAAAACTGACGCGCTGGTCAGATATTACCTTCGCAATCCCACAACCTGGTGGAATCATCGAATCGATGGAACAGCGACGCGATGAATTAATGGAGTGTCTCGAGTATTTTATGCGACTCAAAGCTGAGCGATTAGAAAATCCTGGTGATGACCTCGTATCGATGCTGGCTCATGGCGCTGAAACCAAAGACATGCCACCGATGGAATATTTAGGTAACTTATTACTGCTGATCGTTGGCGGCAACGATACTACCCGAAACACCATGTCCGGTAGCATCTATGCGCTCAATCAGTTTCCAGAACAGTATGCAAAACTCAAGGTGCAGCCAGAGTTAATCCCCAATATGGTCGCAGAGGTAATTCGTTGGCAAACACCTTTGGCTTATATGCGAAGAACGGCTAACCGTGACTGTACGATCGGCGGAAAATCAATTCTTGCCGGCGACCAGCTACTGATGTGGTATGCGTCAGGCAATCGTGACACCTCAGTTTTCGAAAATGCAGATGCTTTCGACATTTTGAGACGCAATGCCCGTCAGCACCTATCCTTCGGGTTCGGTATTCATCGCTGCATGGGGAATCGACTGGCTGAGCTGCAACTGCGAGTCCTTTGGGAGGAAATCTTAGCTCGTTTTGAAAACATTGAAGTGCTTGAGGAACCGACAAGAACACTCTCGTCGTTCGTCAAAGGCTACACTTCCATGCCGGTGCGCGTCACTCGCAAATAAGCGTTGCCGCCACTGGCCGCGCCTCACATTCAACAGTCCCGTTGAAAGCCATCAACGGGCATCGACCTGCCTTACCATCAGAGATGGGTCTCTACTGGCTTCGGCACAGACCCGCAAATACATCGAGCCGAATGAGGACATCTATGATAGCGCAAGCTTCGGAGTGCGATCTGCCCTATAGAGGCCCCAATGCTTTTCGGGCTCCAGAGGGTGAGCAGAGCCTTTCCAGTTCTCATCGAAGGCCTCAAAGTAATAGATCAGTACCTGAGCTCGCTCGCTCCACTGCATCAAGGCCTCAAAATATTGGCGCTGGGCAGGCTCGCTGACTTGCTGTGGTTCGATGCCCCGTCCATTAGAAGCCGTTGCCCAGCCAGCCTCAGTGATGATGACTTGATGATCAGGATAGGCCCTGGCAACGGACTGATAATTTTCGACGGTAAACTCAAGACCCTCCTCAATACTTTTGTACTCCCAAACGGGATAGCTATGAATCGAAATGATGTCGAGGACTGCGGCCAGTGGCGCCAATTCGTTCTGCCAGGGCACGTAATTCTCACAAAATGTGACCGGCTGGGTTACCTGATTCCTGACCCGATTGGCAAATTCTATCAGCCGTGGAATTGGGACTCGATGATCCGTCCAACTGACTGCAGCTTCGTTACCGATTGAGACGCAGACGACACTGTCAGAGAAGGCATTACTCAGCCTAATGAGTTCAGCAATCTCTGTATCATTATGCCGTTGGTTTTCTCTTAACTGCTGCTGGGAATAGACCCCGCCCCAAGGACATTCTGGATTATCAACCTCCGCCGTCACATAAGCGCCAAGCATGACCGTAAAGTTGAGCGCTTCATCGCGAATCACCTCAAGCACCGTTTGGGAGTGCGCGTCGCTCGCATAAAGCCGAAGAGACCGCCAATCATCCCTGAGCAACAGCAAATCTTCTTTAACCTCATCGTAGGACGGAAGGATACCGAGCTCGGGAGACTGCCCATTGCGGTAACCGGAATAGCAAAGCCCTCGAACGACCTCAAGTTTAGGGCGCGTCACGAAGCACTCGCGGCAAGCTTGGAACGTTCCGCTGAATCCCAGAGTCCCCAATGAGCACCCACATCACCCTCGTCACCGACTTTCCAAGATTCATCGAAGGAGGAAAAATAAAAGATCTCGATGTTTTCGGCCTGCGACCAATGCTGCGTATTCACAAAATAACGCAAAGCATTTGCTTTTGAGGGCACGGCGCCATAGAGCGACTTGCCTTGCGTCGGCCAACCGGTTTCTGCAATCACCACGCGCTTACCTTGAGCAGCATCTTGGGCTCGTCGATACATATCCTTCATATAAAGTAGGGCGTAATCGATCGAACACCCCTCCCAAAAGGGATAGCAGTTAGCCAGAATCAAGTCACAAGCTGCTACAATCGCGGGCCTGTCCTCAAACTGGTAGTAAGCATCGACATATCCTACCGGCGTCTCTGGCACCGCTGCCTTGAACCGCTCGATATAGGAAAGCAACTGCCCCTCTTCGAGCTCTTCACGGTACATCACCTCATTACCCACTGCAGCGATGTCTACGAGTCCAGATTTTGCTAAGTCAATTAGACTCGCAATTTCTAATTCGTTTTGTTCAAGGTCGTCACTGATCCACGCGCCCACCATCGTCTTTAGGCCACGCGCTTTTGCCAACCGAGCAATCTGATCATGGCCTTTTAAACTTGAAAAGGACCTTACCCAACTCACATAGGGTGCAAGGATCGATAAACGGCGATGCACTTGCGGGCTGACCAGGTCATCTTCAGGGGTCTGACCGTCTTCGTAGCCGCTGAAACTCACGCCATGCATTCCGTTTAACAAATAGTGTTCAGCGAAGTCCGTCAATTGCGCTTCACCGAGATCCGCTAAATCCAATCCAGCCAAGGACAATGGTTTTCTAAGGCGACCCGACATGACATCTCCGAATTCAGTTCAAACGATTTAAAAAGACACCATTTGACCTCAAGCAGCGGTGAAGCGCTGAGCTCGAACAGCCCAAAATTGAGCGGGAAAATGCTAACGAAGATAAATTATTGAAACAACGGAGACCGCCCCTTCCATCTCATAGACGAACCGTCTTGACGCAAAGTTCGCAGCCTAATCTAAATCGTGCGACGCAGGAGAAAACGCTCAGGTAAGCATGGAGGCTGTCGATCCTTCTGCTCAAAAAATGAGGTCAGGGTCTATCCGGTGCTGGCGCCTCGCTTCGCTCACGATCATCAACATCGACTCAAGCCTCATCAAAATCGAGGCAATCGCAGGGGATGGAAACCCTATAATCGGTTTGAACGAGGGGTGAATGCTTTGATCAACATCCCCCTTAAACCGATGTATAAAGCGCGGATGAAGCTTTCATTACACGAGACTGCATCAACATCATCGCCACGCGGCGATCCTCTTGATCAAACGCTTCGGTCTCATACCATACGAACTCGGTCTGGGGACTCTGACCCACGCAGATCACCCGAGATTCGAGTCGATAGTGTTGATTCATCATCAGCGGACCCTGATCAAACCCAATTTCAATAGCCCCGAAGAGCCCTACCCCCTCGCCGATCATCGGCTTTAGACCGATCATGGCATACCCCCATAGAAACTCGATCACCGTGCAAGGTGCCGCAATGGGCCCACCCCAGGGAGAGTCACCGCGAAACCACGGCAGCGGATCGCTGATCAAACCTGCATCGTATCGCTGAAACTGTTTTTTAGGATCGGTTACTACCTCGTAGCTACCAAGGCTCACGCCCGGTTCGACTCGGTTGAGGATACGTAACTCTGAAGGTTCGCAGCTGCGGTAATCCTTTTTCCGAAGCTCGGACTCGCAATGATCTCCAACAGATGCACTACCTGTTGCAACCAACAGTCCATCATCGCGCGTCATCCAAACACGTGCGGTGGTCTCATCCTCTGCGCTGACCTCGGCAAAGGCTTGCACCCGCTCAAGATCAACGGTGGCATTTTTGAAACTCAGCGACAAATTTCCGCGCTCAAACCATGGCTCGCCAAAAGCTCGCAACAAGACCGGCGGAAACTGATTCATATGCACATCACCAGCCACCGTGCCACCTCGAAAGCCGAGCTCACTGGCGGTCTCGTCATCATGAATACTGCCTGCACCGTCGCCGGCTGACCAATTTCTGGCAGCCCAAATAGGCCCAGCAATCACTTCACCCATACTCCTCTCCTTAACCTTCTCTGATGCAGGTCCCAATCGACCTCCCCGGTTCAATCCGGCAATCCAAGAACCCGTTTGGCGATAATATTGAATTGGATCTCATTGGAGCCGCCAGCAATTGAGATTGATTTTGCTTCGAGCCAAAGTCGACACATCGTAAGCTCTTCCTCGGTAAATGCATCACCCTCCCACCCCAGACCTTGCGACCCACGAATGAGCAACTGTAATTCTAACTGCGCCTTCACATAGTTGGCCTCGACGACCTTAAAAATCGAGGTTGCTGCACCGGGGGTTTCTGATTCAGATTCTTCAAGCGCGCGTTTTTGCGTCAATAAAAAGGCTCGTTTTTCCATTTCGCTGCGGACAATCAGATTTCTGAGGCTTGGATCGCTGCGCATCGAACCCGTGTAGGAAAGCGCCATTTTGTCCAATCGCTGAGAGGGAAGGATCCGCTCCAAGGGACCTGCGCGGTCGCCGTTTGCAAGCACGGCTAACCCAGAGCGCTCATGCTGAAGCAATCGCTTCCCGATCGACCACCCCTGATTTAAAGAACCCAATAAATGAGATTTAGGGACCTGTACATTGTCAAAAAACGTTTCGCAGAACGGCGACCCTCCATTGATCAGGGTAATTGGCCGAGTCGTTACGCCCGGGCTTTCCATATCAAACATTAAAAAGCTGATGCCCTCGTGCTTCGGTCGACTTGTGTCCGTACGAACAAGGCAAAACATCCAATCGGCATGCTGCGCACCAGAGGTCCAAATTTTACTTCCATTGATGAGGAAGTGATCGCCTCGGTCATCGGCGCGAGTTTGTAGGCTCGCCAAATCTGATCCTGCCCCGGGCTCACTGTAGCCCTGACACCAAGCAACCTCTCCTCTGGCGATCGCTGGTAAATGCTGTAGTTTCTGCGCGTGAGTGCCATATTCGAGCAGCGTTGGCCCAAACATACTCACGCCCATACCACCGAGCGGTGGCCTGGCATTGATGCGCTGGAGCTCTTCTAGCAAGACCGTAAATTGCTCAGCATTGAGACCCGCCCCGCCAAATTCAACGGGCCAAGTTGGGACGGTCCAGCCCTTGTGAGCCATCAATGCTAACCACTCATAAGCTTCAGGATTACGGCCCAATCGCTTACGGCCACCGTTAATCTCCTCCCCGGGGACCATCCGCGTGCGCATAGAGTCGGGACAGTGGGTTTCAAGCCAGTTTCGTGTCTCTCGTCGGAAAGTTTGTAGCGTCATGGGTTTGCCGCGCGGAATATCGAACTCGCAGTCAGTATCCGTTCTTGCACCCAATAGATCAAATGCGCCAACTTTTTGCCTTTTTCATGGCATCAAAAAGCCCTAGCCCCGAGGAAGCATTACGCTTCTTCTCTCATCCATCGTAAAAGCCCGGTGGATGTAGCCCGATCAGCGTCTTCTCTCGCTCAGACACCGCCCGTTGGCGCGCCTCGTGGGTTAATTGATGCGCCTCGTCTGTGACCCTCAGGCGCTGCTGAAGGTCGCGACGCCCATAGTGCACTTGCAAGAAATACCGCCCCCGATCACTTGGCCCGGATGGGAGGCGACGGTGCCAAACATCAGATACGAAAAGCAACACATCTCCCGATCTACCGGTCAGAGCACGAACCTTTTCGCCGTCGAAGGAAAGCTCCAAATCAAACCGTTGCCGACCGGGCGGCGGACGACCAGAGAGGTGGCTCCTTGGTACAAACCCGGTAGGACCATCTTCAAGTCCGCAGTCTTCAATCAAAATGTGACAGCCAATCGCGAAAACAGGGTGTGGCAATGACTCTGGCCAGCGCGTGCCTTTTGGAAGTGGGATGTGCGGCCCTGCATCGACGTGCCAGGGCTGGGATGCATCCATGGGCTTTGGCGGGTTTCGCCAAGCGGTGTTGGCAATAATGTGGCAGTCCTCCCCGAGCAGTGGCTCAATCACGCTCAGAATTCGCGGATGGGCAACGGCTTTTTGACAAACGGCGCTGCGATTTAACATTTCGTAACGGAACTGAGCATTCTCCTCTGCAGCACGATCGACTTGCCGCACATCTGCGGGATAACGATCAAAAACTGCGTCCACTGCTGAGCGAAGGTCATCCACTTCTGCAGGCGTAAAAACCTGCTCAAGCAGACAACCACCGAGTCGCTCCAAAACTTCGGTTTGGGGTTCTGCTGGCGGCGCTGCGGTAGACCAAAGATATCCGTATTGTCGTGTCAACATCTTCACGCCTCCAGCTGCTGGTTTTTATCGTCTTTGAGCATATCGCTCCAGGGTTTTATCGTTCAACCGTTAAGTTCAACCATCAAGTTCAACCGTTGAGGTTGAGCGGCCTCGATCCGCTATCCCATCGAATCGCGAATCGCCCAATCACCGACACAACCATCGCTTATGCTAATGTGGGTCTTCTTGGAGCGGACGGAGAAGCTGTGGCTACCATCGATTACGCCATTGTGGGGGCATATCTTTTGATTATGCTAGCGCTTGGCGTCTATGCTCAAATTCAGCAAAAACATCCAGACGATTATTTCGTCGGTGGTCGACGTTTGGGCACATTTTCCATCGCTGTGCTCTGGATGGCCGGATGGGTCGGCGGGGCAACGGTCATAGGAAGCGCCGGGCGTGCGCACGACCTTGGAATCACCGCGATCTGGTACGGACTCGCCTTAGCAATCGGCTGCTTTGTCTTTGCCGTTGTGCTGGCCAGAAAGGTAAAAATTCTAGGTGATGCGCACCAATACCTCACTTATCCGGACCTGATCGAACACCGGTTTGACAGTCGAACCCGAGCCATCGCGACTTTGACCACACTCTTGGCGTTCATCGCCTTCGCCGCTGGCCAACTTGCAGCAGCTGCAAGCATTATCGAAATCATGCTGTCTTGGACTTTCGGTCAAAGTCTTCTGCTTGCAACCAGTATCGTCGTCGCCTATACCGCCATTGGTGGATTTATTGCGATCACCTACACGGACTGGGCGCAAATTGTGTTACTGGTCGCCGGAGTGGTTTTTATTGGACTGCCCATCGCTATTTTAAACGGCGGCTCTCCTGCAAACCTTAGCGCAACCCTCGATGGTAGCCAATTTGAGATTGGCGCCTGGGGCTGGCCTGCAATCATCGCAATGGTCATCTCCATCACCATGAGCTTTCTAGTTTCAATGGACAGTTTCACTCGAAGCTATGCCGCAAGGGATGAGACCGCCGCTCAGCGGGGCCCATTGTTTGCGGTCATCATCATCTTGGTGATTGGGTTTGCTGCAACCTGGATTGGCTTAACGGCTGCTGTCGCCTTACCGGATATTGAATCCGGCGACGGCGTTCTGCCCGCTTTTATCTTGGCTTTCTTTCCAGCCGGCTTAAAAGGCCTGATTCTGGTCGGAATTCTCGCCGCGGTGATGTCCACTGCAGACATTTGCATTTTGACCGTGTCGGCCAACATTACGCGAGATCTCTATCAGCGTTTCGTAAACCCTGATGCGCAACCCGGGCGGTTACTCCGACTAGGGATTCTCACTTCCGCAGTTATTGGATCACTTGCCGGTCTGATGGCGTGGCAGATGCAAAGCATTATCGACATCCTGTTGGTCGGTTTCACCATCAACGGTGCGGCACTGGTCATTCCAACCATTGCAGCGGTTTATTGGCCACATACTGAATCTCGCCCCGCATTTTGGAGCATTTGCGCAGCGTTGACCGTCGTGCTGGCTTGGCAGTTAGCAAGCAGGCTCAGTGATGCCAGCTTCTTGAGCGTCGATCCGCTTTGGCCAGGATTTATTTCTGCCTGCCTTGTTTTCGCAGTGCTTCACCGTCATCGCGCGCCTTGGGCGCCACCCGATAAGCTGTTGGCCCCGCATGCCAAGGCCTCCAGCTAATGCCTAAAAGGCGATCCTTCGAACGGGTTCGGGATAGCTCAGCGATTAATCTTGCCATCGGGCAACCCTCTGATGATCTGATGCCAAGAGACTTGCTGGGCGCCGGTGCTAAGCGTTTTTTTGAGTCTCAGCAATCAGGCACCTTAAATTATGGCGCCCCCTCGGGTGAACTTGAGTTTCGCACTGCACTCGCCGACTTTCTCTCAACCGAGGACGGCCATGAGGTAAATCCTGACACCCTTTTTCTCACCGGCGGCAGCTCGCAAGGTCTCGACTTGATCTGCGCGCAGTTTACCCAACCCGGTGATACGGTTTTGGTCGAATCAGCGAGCTATTTTTTAGCGTTTCAGATTTTTCAAGATCATGGACTAAAAATAGTGGGCGTCTCAACCGATCATGAAGGCCTTTGCATCGACGAACTAGAACAAGCAATCGTGCAACATCAGGCTAAATTGATATACACCATTCCCTCCTATGGCAATCCCACAGGCATGACGTTAAGTGCAAACCGGCGAGATGCCATTGTAGCGCTCAGCAAGAGGCATCAAATTATCGTAGCCGCCGATGAGGCGTACCAGCAGCTCCACTTCGCTGCTGCACCACCGCCTTCTTTTGGCAGCCGCGCTGATCTCGGTCAGGTCATCGTTTTAGGGACATTTTCAAAGATTCTTGCGCCGGGTCTCCGAGTTGGATGGCTGCAGCTCGGCCAGACCCTGCGCGAGCAGCTCCTCGATACGGGATGGATCAACAGTGGCGGGGCAATCAATCATTTCGGGGCAATGATTACTCGAGAGGTACTCGTCTCCGGCGCGATGGTTCAGCACTTGGGTCAGCTCCGAGAAGCGCTCAATCGTCGCGCGGAGTCAATGGACGCGGCCTTGCATGACTGCTTAGGCCCTCAAGCACAGTGGCATAGACCAGCAGGAGGATATTTTTTCTGGGTTGGGCTTGCCCACAGCGCCAACACCCAAGACACCTTACCGAGCGCGGTCCGAGCCGGCACTGGTTATTTGCCTGGCAATATCTGTGCTGCTTCAGGCGGTTTTGATCATTATCTTCGATTAAGTTTTGCTGCCTACGACTGCCAACAAATCACAGAGGGTATTAAAAGATTGGGACGAGTCCTGGCGAGTTAGTGCCACTTCAAAATTGGACCGGATTGACTCAAACCTTGATCAGAGGCGGACGTGTAAATACTCGCCGCGCTGCAGTCGACGACCCATCCAGCCCATCTTGAGCAGTAGGGACAGTCGCCGAAACAAGGAGCCCCCACTTAAAATTTCTAGTAAATTATTTGGAAGCACGCTGGCATATGGTTTGATGGCATACTTTTTCCGAATCGCGTCGATCGAAAGCGCCCACTCCTGCTCCCACTCAATATCCATCAGCGCCGGGGTTTCTCGTCCGTGCAGCCAAGCCTCTGTCATCAATTGCATCAACAAACCAAATCCGCGGGGTTGAGACTGATGGCTTTTCATTAAAACCACGGATAAAAACATGCCTGAATAATTGTGTCCGAACTGTGCCAATTGGAAGGCCGATATCGCGATCTCATGGGAGCCACTTGTTTCATATCCTGCCACAAGATGCCAAACATCATGCATTTGGAGAATTCGAACATTGAGGTATTGCAACGCTTGGGGCAACGCACTCAGCTGTATCGCTTCTCGATCCAAGACTTCAAGATCATAACCGTTGTCCACCACCATGCGATGCAAGCAAGACCCTAAACTTTCCTCAGGCAGACCTTCTAGGCTTTCGATCTGCGTTCGACCGGGTACTGGCCGCACTAAGGCACTTGCGGCCCCTGGGTGGTCGCGGGCAGCCGTCTCGCTGATGTCGAGCAATCGAGGGTCGACAGCGCCGCCAAGGGCGGCAACCGCCTCGGTGATCGAGATTGCATTGAAATCATTCTGATCAATCACCGCCCAGAACGCTGCCCAAAACCCCTCATCTAATTCTCCAGAGGGCAGATCTTTTGGCCAACTTTGAACCTCTCCGCGGCCTAACCATGCCAAGGTGACGGTATCAAAAATAGCGCCCATCGCGACCGGACAACAAAACGCACTCCAAGTCAGGGCAGCAAGGACCTGCTCGCGGCCGGGCACATCGCCCGCTTTAGCGCCGCGGGCAGCCTCCAGCAATCCGTGCAAATCGGGTTGCTGCACACTGGATTGAAATTCAGAACGTGCCTGCATCTTACCTTTTCTCCGCCTTACCTGAGCTAAGCTTAAATTTAACTTCGCTGCCTAGCGGCTCGAGCTTAACAGCCCGCCGAGTCAAATTCAGCCCTGACTCGATCGCCTCATCGCTGCCGGGAAAACTTCCGATCAGACTTGCGCTATCATCAACTCCTTCAGCCCTATTCAAAGGAGAATCACAGTGGGATGGTCCATCAATCGGCCCACGGGCTTAACCTTTCACCGCCCGAACCTTTCTACGAAAGGTTACACGCTATTGACGCCGCATGGAGACACGGCAACTTATCTCATTGATATGGACGGACAGGTCGTGCATCGATGGTTGTTTCACCACATTATGCCGGGTTATGGCCGCCTGCTAACCAACGGCAATTTGCTGATGACAGGTTCCGACGTGAATTTGCCAGCGGCCCCAAAAGACGAACCAACCAAGGCCCCCTTACCTTTTGAGCAACACATCACACGCCTTGGTGGCTACCACACCACACTTTGTGAGCTCGACTGGGAGGGCAACATCGTATGGGAGTATGAAAATCGAAGTCAGCATCATGATTTTTATCGGTTCGAAAACGGCAATACCATGGTTCCAGAATGGGTAGAACTTCCCGAGGAACTGCACCGAAAAGTCCGCGGCGGCTACAAAATGCCAAGAGAGCGACTGCCTCGACTGCTCGGCGATGATCTTGTGGAAATTAACCCCGCGGGCATCGAAGTCAGGAGAATCCACACCTGGCAACTGCTTGACCCCATTAAAGATCCCATCACACCGAACACCCGGCGCTGGGAATGGACCCACCTCAACGGGTTCGATGTCAATGCAAACAATGAGATCGTTTTTTCTGCGCGAAATATCGACCGCATCGCCATCATCAATGCTGAGGGTTCCGCGATTCGATGGAAATTTGATCGAAGCCGGGGTCAACACAACCCAACTTGGATCGATGATCAGATCCTTGTTTTTGACAACGGAGATTCATCCTCTTCTCGAATTCTTGAGATCAACCCGGCAACAAGCGAAATCGACTGGAACTATCACGGCGTGCCGTTCCAACAATTCTACAGCGGCCATATTTCCGGCGCATCGAGACTCAGTTCCGGAAACACACTGATCTGCGAGGGTACCAGTGGCCGAATCTTCGAGGTGACACAATCTAAGGAGGTGGTCTGGGAATGGATCAACCCCTTCGTCAATAATAACAAACGCGGTGAGGCAACCGTCAGCATTTATCGAGCGCACCGTTACCTGCCAGACCATCCTGCACTGAGAAACAAAGATTTGGATCCTCGCCAACACGCTAATCTGAATCGGCTCAATGGGCTGATGGATTAACCAGCTGAGTGGAATGGTAGATTATGTGGTTTAAAGGGTCATTTACAGACGAGCATTGAGACCGTCGAGCGAACCGAAACGTCGAAGGCTTCAATTCGCTTGCGTTGGAGCGAAGGATTGAAAACTTGAAAGCTGTGCTCTCATCCTCTGACCGCTTTTAGCTGGATTTTTTTGAATCGCCAATCATCCGTTCTTCATCATTCAAACTTGAACGCGCAGCGCCATTCCTAATAGAGCCCTTGATTACGTAGAGCCCTTGATTACGCCGGCTTTCATTGAGCCCCGCTCAAACTTTAGCAGAGACGCCGTCCTATGCATCTATGGCCGCAATTTGCCCCCAAAACCAATCTTTCAGCTTAATGCGGTAAGGATCTCCAGCGCACCAGTTTTACATCCGGTTCAGCTTGTTTTTAAGACGCCTGATCGAATCCAATCTGCGCAGGTCGCATTTTGTCGATCTATAATAGATGGTCTCAACGCTCAATATAAGGCAGCGATCGAATGACACGACCCGCTAAAAATTTTCACATGACCCTACTTTTGATCATGGGCTCATTTGTTTTTTCAGGCCCGCTTTTGGCTGCTGACGCTGTGAATGATTGGCAGGTCGATTTCTTCGATGATTTTGAAGCTTTTGATCACCAAAATTGGCAGGACCAGTTGCTTTGGGTCAATGGTGAGGATCAGTGCTATGTCCGCGATGGACAGTATGGCACGCGTGAAATCAGGGACGGTATCCTGGTACTTCGAGTGATCGATTTAGGAACACCTCGTCCCTGCTTCAATTGGGACAAGCGGGGCAACCAGCACTATCCGACGCCCTACGTTGCAGGGCGCATCGCTTCCAAAAACCGACAAGAGTTTGTCGGTGGTCGGTGGACTGCGAGGCTGAGAATCAAGGACAGCGGACAGCCTGGGATGTTTCCCGCTTGGTGGCTGTTAGGTGCCCAAAACAACGAACCACCCGTGGAAGAGCCGAATGAAAACGTCTGCTGGCCCATGACCGGTTCAGGAGAGATCGATATCTTTGAGCATCATTCAGACGGTGGACCCGATCATTATGCTGCACGCATCATTACAAATTTGGGCGAATGCGGCGGTGGCGACTGGCAGGCAAATATGCTGGTTCAGGCTACAAAGCTTGGGGAATGGCACGAATATGCCGTGGAGTGGTCGGATACCGATATTATTTTTCGCCTGGATGATCGAGAAATCTATCGCATCAAAGGTGCCGCCCAACAACTCCCAGAGCCTTTTTTTGCCATCCTCAACTTTGCCAAAATAAAACCGGGGCCAATGCAGCAACCTTGGAGCATGGAGATCGATTGGGTCAAGCATGAGTATCGCGACTAGAGGCAGGCCCAGTTCCCGAACCGACTTCTCTACTGTCCGCGCTACAAAAGCGCCTGGGACTTACCCGCGTCATCAGAGCTAACCTCAACAAAAAATTTTAATAACACGACCGCCTAACGTCGGTATAAGATGTTTTGTATGAGCACTCAAAACGACGTTGATCTTTGGATCATTACTGGTGCGGCTTCGGGCATTGGGGCTGCTATGACTCACGCAGTCACTCAAGGTGGGTCGAAAGTCTTAGCCCTGGATATTAACCCTGATCTGGGGCAACAGTTGGCTGCAGAGACCGGCGCAATCTTTCACCAATGTGATATTTCTGACCCGGAGGCTTGGGCCAAGTTCGCGGGCTACCTTGACGACAACAAAGATGTTTTAGGGACGCCGACCAAAATTCATCTTAACGCTGGTGTCCAAATCGCGCCGCCCAATGCACCGATGAGCGACTATCAATTTCAAGCGATGACGCTTGAAGGATATCGTCGGATGATGGGCGTTAACGTCGACGGCGTGGTCTTCGGGCTCCAAACTTTACTTCCAAGACTACAATCTGGCGCGGCAATTGTTGTAACCGCCTCACTAGCAGGCATCACACCGTATAGCGTTGACCCCCTTTACGCCATGAGCAAACATGCAGTGGTTGGACTCGTTCGCAGCCTGGGTCCAACGTTGGCTAAGCGCGGGATTACCATCCATGCTTTTTGCCCCGGGGGCATCGATACCGCCCTCATTCCACACCAACAGCGCGAAAAAGACGCCATTTTCATGCGCCCGGATCATATTACGACCGAGATTATAGGATTGATGGACGAGTCAGAAACTGGGAAAAGCTGGGCAAAAGTCAGCGAACACAAACCCCGCTTTATCGTCCGTGCACCAGGGGACAAAACTTCATGACGGAGGCCTTATGTCAGCTTTAAAAATTGCCGCCGCGTTCTCCAGCTTATCTGCTGGCAAGGCCAGTGCGAAAAGCTCGGAGGGACTGCTGCTGTCAGCGACGAGCCAGGAAACCGCGCACCTACCTTTTGCCGCACTATTGATCGGCACCCCCGATGACCTCAGCGCATTGTCCGTCACTGCTGATGTTGGGCTCTACCTTGTCTCCGAGCGCAACATCCTCAACAAACCTCTATCCGACTTAACCCAGGACCAATACCCAAAAGCACTCGGAATCTTTCCAATGGTGGCAAGCGATGAGCTCGGGGCCAAGGCGGCTGACGATCACTGGCGTGAAAAACATGCTCCGTTGGCACTTTCGGTTCACACGGCGATGACGCATTACTACCAGCTCAATATTTTGCATCGCTTCTCGGGTGCAGCATGGGACGGCCTTGCGCTTTGCTGTTTTGCCAGTGAAGACGACTTACGCCACAAGTTTTATAACTCAGATGCCGGAAAACGCAGTATTGCAGAAGATGTGCAGAGATTTGCAAACACCCGCCAATCACCCCGTCGGGTCATCGCCGAGATCAAAGAAGGCTAAATCATCGAACCGTTCTTAAAAACGGACTCTATGATGATCGGTCACTCAAACCCTCATCGAACGCTCGTTGTCTGTCCCACCAGACCAGGCTACCGTCCTGCAAGCATCACCAACGCAGCTTCTCATTCAGAAACAGACGTTATTATGAGTAAACTCGCGTCCCTTCTGCGACTTGCGCCCCTTCTACGACTCGCGCTAAGCGCAAAGACGCTGATCGCTGTTGATCACGCATCATCAGGCACCAACTACGGCATGGCCTACCAGTTTGCCGTCACGCATCCAGCGACAGTGGTGGGTTCGATCCAGTCGCTTGCAAATTCTGAGACTGTAAAAGCACTTCGATAATGCCAGTCGTCTCAACGAAACCCCAGCCAGAACCTACCAAAACCAAGCCTGCCAACGATGAGTCATCAAAGCACCAATATTTCTAAAAACAGACCATCCACAAACGATAAAGCGCAATCGCAACAGGCCAACGCTCAAAAGGCCCATTGGATCGTGTTCAAATAAAAGACTTATCCCAGGCTTCAATGATACATTGAGCCTCTAGCACGATCGCTATGCTCGATCAGACCGATCCCTAACGCCGCGACCATGCTGATGCCCACTGCTTTGGCAGCGTTGTATAACGAGGAAGCCTGCGCGGTGTTGATCAACAACAAGGAGACAGATGTTTATGAAACCACTTGAAGGCGTAACCGTCATGGAGTTTTCAACCATGATCACCGCATCCTTTGCTGCCATGATGATGGCCGAGCAAGGCGCTCGAGTCATTAAGGTGGAACCGCTCGGAGCGGGCGATCCAATGCGTTATATCGGAGCGAATAAAGGTGGGATTGCTGCTCTGTTTGCCAATTGCAATCGCGGCAAGCGGTCTATTCGAGTCAATATCAAAGAGGAATCTGGGCAAGCGCTCATTCGCGATATGGTGCCCGAGGTTGATGTCTTTATTCATAACTTTAGGCCCGGCGTGATGGATAAACTGAACCTCGGCGCCGATACGCTGCGAGCGCTTAATCCTAGGCTGATTTACACCGCAATATCCGGCTTTGGAAAAGAGGGCCCTTTAGGCGGTGCGCCGGCTTATGACCCGATTATTCAGGCACATGCAGGCCTTACCGCAACTCAAGGCATTGGTGATACTTCAGCATTTTTCAGAACTTTGATCTGCGACAAGATTACCGCTTACACAGCTTGCCAAGCGGTGACCTCAGCGCTGTATTTTCGTGAGCGATCGGGAGAAGGTCAGGTTATCGATCTGTCCATGCTGGATGCAGGGCTCTTTTTTATCTTCCCTGATGGTTTTCAAAACCACACATTACTCGATGAAGATGTTCTCCCAGAGCCGTTATTGATTGATCTGCTCTATGAGCTGACGCCAACAAAAGATGGCGCAGTCACGATTTCAGCGGGCAATCAGGAAATGCAAATGCGTTCGCTGATCGCTGTGGGTATGGAGCACTTGCTGGCCGATGATCGTTTCAACAGTTTTGAAAAGCTCGTCACAAACCTCGCGGAATTCAAGTCGTTGGTGAGCGAGGCCTATCTTCAGTACACCACTGACGAGGTGATCGCGCTGCTAAAAGAGGCAGATGTGCCCTGCGCGCGATGCCTTAGTAAAGACGAAGTACTCGATCAAGAACAGATCACGGCTAATGATACGGTTGAGATTATCGATCACCCGCTGATGGGCAAAATGCGCGTCGTCAAGTCCCCCGCAAGATTTGGTGGAGAACGCCTGAGCCCTTCCCGGCCCAGCCCTGATCACGGCGAGCACACGCGGGAAGTACTGGAGGAATTTGCAGTGCCCAGCTCTAAAATTGATCAGTTATCGGCGGCGGGGATTGTTAGCTAACGGAAAATCAGCCTAGAAAAGCATTCCCCAGGGGCGGTACTGCACCCTGGGGGACGCTACCCCACAACGCCATCCGCTTTAAGCGCTTCAATCGTTGCCTGATCAAATCCCAATTCAGTCAATACATCATCGGTATGCTCCCCGATATCCGGTGCTCTTCGCACTCCGACCCTGGCAACACCATCAACATTCACTGGATCATTAATGACGCGATCAATCCCGATATCATCGACGGGCTTAGTGACCATTCGGTTGAGCATCAAATGCTCATCGTCACGAAGATCCCCAAATTCAGTCACGCGCTCAATCGGTAACCCTTGTTCATCTTTGAGTAATTTCAACCATTCGGCACTTGTCTTGAGCTTGAATTGATCTCGGAGTAATTCAATCAATTGCTGGCCGTTTTGCATTCGCAGCTCAGGGGTTGCAAAACGCTCGTCCGCTAATATTTCAAAGGCTTCGAGCCCTAACAATAACCGATCAAAATCTTCATCAGTACGAATCATTGTCAGCTGAATCCAACGGCCGTCGGCGGCTTCATACAAGGCTCCGGTCAGTCTAGGAACGTAATACGGCGACATATCAGCATTGGCAAGTTTGCCCTGAGCCAAACACGATGCCGACCAAAGGCCGTTAGCCATGAGCGATGTATGCACTTTCGTGCCCAGACCCGTGCGCGTTCTTTGTAATAGCGCGGTCACAATGCCTGCATACATCGCAACCGCCGTCGGATGATCACCCAAGCCCGGCAGCGCTTGAACCGGCTCGATGCCGGCATGACGCATATTGTCCATAAGACCTGATCGATTCCAGTAGGCCACAAGATCAAAGGCTTCATTCTCACTGTCTGGCCCATCTTCACCGTAGGGCGTCAGTGACGCATAAATCATGCGTTCATTGAGCGGTTGAATGTCTTCGTAGTTCAACTTTAGACGTCGGCGCAGCGGCAGGGGCTGATTGGTCACATAGACATCACAATCTCGGATCAACTGATGCAAAATCGCGATCCCCTGTTCTGACTTCAAATTCAGGGCCAGAGAGCGTTTGTTTCGAGCATCCATCGCCCAGGTGTAATTCGTATCTGCGTTTGGTGTGAAAGGTAAAATAGCGTAATTACGATACCCATCTCCTGCAACGGGGACTTCTATTTTTATAACCTGAGCCCCTCGGTCTGCAAGCATCGTGGTTGAAACCGGACCGGCGATCCAACTGCCTACGTCGAGGACTTTAAGTCCCTCGAATAACATTTCTTCTTGAGCCATGACCACCTCATTTGACAAAGATCAAGAACAAGCTTACTTGAGTCGAACCGCCGCGTCTGCACTGTACCAGACAGCGAATGAGACTATGACATTTGGTCAAAATCTGATCGCCAATAACGGCCATTGGCGCGTCAACGTGACGAATTTAACCCGTCAAATAGCCTCAAGATTCCTCAGGACATGAGATACTATCAATCCCTACGCTGAAGCAATGCACGACTTCGTTGCGCCGCGAGGTAATGTCTATGAAAATTTATTCACTAACGGATTTACAGGGTTTCTGCCAATCGCCTTCCTTTGCTCAGGATCAGACGGATCCGGCATTGGTGCTGGACCTTCGGTCCGCGCAGGCGTCACTGAGCGAACGCGATCGGATCATTCATTGGCTCGCAAGGAGACCCATCCCCGTACTCGCCCTGATCGACAAACACTGCGCGTTGTATGATGGCCTAGATATCGCCTTGACCGATGAAGCTGAAATGGCCAAGGTCTATCAGAGGATCTGCCGTTATCCCCAAGCTTCTGCTGTGCTGACACAGACCACCCGACTGACCTCGCACCTGCCCATGAGTCAGGCATTGATTGCTGAGTCCCTGGCTTATGCGACCCTGCAAGGTGGTCAAAGCTTTTCGGATTGGTTGAAAGAGCAAGCAACAACCCCTAAGCCTGACCCTAGCGATGTTCCCGTCTCGCTGAGGCGATGCGGTGCCAACCTTTATATTACGCTTTGCAGCCCGAGCACTCGCAATGCGTTATCCGTTGCTATGCGTGATGGCCTCAGTGAGGCATTTGCGCTTGTCGCAACAGACACCACCATCGAATCAGCGATTGTCTCAGCGCAAGGGCCTTGCTTCAGCGCAGGGGGAGACCTGACTGAATTCGGCACCTGCAAAGACGTGAGCCAGGCCCACCAAATACGTCAGCTACAAATGCCCGCCGGACATATGGTCGATCATGCGAATCGCTATACTTTTAAGCTTCATGGCGCATGCATCGGAGCCGGCATCGAGTTGCCTGCCTTCGGCAAACATGTCGTTGCGCACTCGCAAACGTACTTTCGTTTGCCCGAGGTCGAAATGGGTTTAATTCCAGGAGCCGGCGGATGCGTCAGTATCCCTAGGCGGATTGGCCGGCATAGAACCAATCTTCTCGCCGTGACCGGAGAGCCGCTGGCAGCTACCCAAGCACTGGCATGGGGCCTGATCGATGAAATCGATGATTCTTTTTAGCAATTCGGGCAGAGCTCAGCGATCAATCTAAGAATCTGGCCCGCTGATGATCTTCCCTCTGCTCACAGTCAAGCGAAGATGATGTGCCGCGAGATCCAATCGAACGGTCTGCCAAGGTGCCTTTAACAAACACAGGTCAGCCTCAGCGCCGACTGTCACTGTTCGCTCAACAAAAGGATTTTCCAGCGAGCCCAAAAACCCCAGAAGCGCTTGTTCAGGAGAAACTGTTTCCTGCTCTCCTAAGCATTGCCCACCCAAAGTGCGACGCTCCGTCGCAGCGCGCATCGCGGCCCAAGGATCTGGATCACCAAAAGGCAAATCCGTGCCAAAGGCCATGGGAACACCCTGATCACCCAGCGATCTAACCCGATACAGCGAATCATGCTGTCCGCTGGGAATATCCCGCAGGTAAACATCGCCCCGCTCGCGCACAAAATTGGGCTGCGTCACGACCCCTAAGCCAAGCTCGACGAGCTGCTCTACAAGTTCAAAAGGCATAACAGAAGCATGCTCAATACGATCGCCTTTAATTGCGCCTGCAGCGCGAAAAGCTGCAAGCGTAAAGACCAGCTCAACTTCGGTAACGCAGTGCACAGCGACCCCTCGACCCAGTGAATGACTGTTGCATATAAGGTCGACGAATCCTTCAAATTCAGGAAGCACCGTGTCGTGTAAATGCACTTTAACTTCACCGCAGACGAGGCCGGGTAACTTCTGCTGGGTCGACAATTCCGAGCGCCCAGACATTCTGACCCGTTGCAGGAGATCGCCGCTGTGCTGCAAACTCACAAACCAATCCCAGGCCTTGATATCGTTGGTCGGCGTCATATCATTCAGGCCTGTCACACCCAGTTCGGCCAGTCGTTGGCTGGCCTGCCTGATCGGAGGCGCTTCAGACTGGATGAGTCCACCGAGTATTTCATCTGCATCATAATACAGACCATCAGTTCTCGAGACCCGAGCTTGCTCGTGCGGCGCGAGATCCGCAGCAGCTGCCCTGACCGCCTCAATCGCAAGCGTGTTAAAGATCCACAACCGTCCCGAACGATGCTGAATTCTGACCGGTCGGGCGGGGCCGTTTTGATCTAACCAAGCACGATCGAGGTCCGGGCAAACATCCTCCTGAAACCCTGTTCCGCGTAACCAGCCGCTACCCGGCCTATTGATTGCCTCGATTAACTCGCTTTCGCAATGAATATCAGGGGGACCACATCGAACGGACTGTAACGAGGCCGCATAACTGGCAAGATGAACATGATGGTCGTTGAGGCCGGGGATCAGTAGGCCGCCATCGGCGTCTACACACCGCTCATTGGCAGCGGGACTGAGCTCGCCAACTGCCGTGATGGTATCGCCACAAAACCGTACGTCTTTGACTCGCGCGCTGCCCATTTTATCGATAAGTTCAGCGCGTTTGATCAAGATCGATGGCGCTTCAAGCATTGATCCTACTCGGCGTTGCGTCGTTACGCAGCTTCTGCTGCAAACCAGGCCCTGACTTCTCTTCGAAGCAGTTTCCCCGTCTCGTTATAAGGGAGCTCGTTGACAAACTGTATCAGCTCCGGAACACGAGAGGACCGAAGGTGATTCCGAATGTGTTCACGGAGGCCATCCTCTGTGATGGATTGACCCGCAGCCGTGACCACTGCCAA
Organism: uncultured Pseudomonadales bacterium; assembly: GCA_938017975.1. GTDB lineage: Bacteria > Pseudomonadota > Gammaproteobacteria > Pseudomonadales > Azotimanducaceae > UBA9926. The sequence goes on from CALIKQ010000032.1 coordinate 78,935, forward strand.
AGCAATTGTCTCACCCCACTCCTCGGAGGGCACACCGACGGCGGCTACATCCGAGATCGCTGAATGCTGATGCAGCAAATCCTCGATCTCCCCTGGGGAAATGTTCTCACCGCCGCGTACAATCACATCATCGGCGCGACCCGAAAGAAACAAATAGCCTTCATCATCAACATAACCTGCGTCTCGAGTCGGAAACCAGCCTGCTTCGTCTAGCACGCTGCGCCCTTCATACTCGCCCGAGACCTGAGGACCGCGCACATAGATCTCACCCGCCTCTAGCGGCGGCAAGACCGCACCATGCTCGTCTCTAATCTCAATCTCCACAGCCGGCAAAGGTCGCCCCACTGATCCTAAGCGCGCTCTGATCGGCCCGTCAGATTGCTCGAGCGCAGCGCGATGATCATCCGGATCGAGCAAAGTAATTGTTGAGCTGGTTTCGGTGAGTCCATACGCGTTCGTGAAATTTACTTGCGGCAGCAGCGCGAGTGCGTGCTCAATGACGGGCACCGGCATCTTACCGCCTCCATAGGCGATTGACTTTATCGAGGACAAGGCCTCTGTTGCCATTGCACCCTGCTGAAGCGTCTCGATAATACGCGACAGCATTGTCGGCACCACAAAAGCACTGGTGACGGACTGCTCGGCGCACAGAGTGAGCCAAACCTGCGGGTCAAAATTAGGCAACTGCACGATGTGTCGACACGCATAGATATTGCTCATGACCGCTGAGATACCTGCAATATGATAAGGCGGCACTGAAACTAGCGCGGCTTCAGCCTCGTCGGCGCCCATAAACTCAACCGACCCCAAAATATAGGAGACCAGATGCTCATGACGCAGCAAAGCGGCCTTAGGCTCACCGGTTGTTCCACTGGTAAAGAGCTGCACCGCAACGGCAGACGGGTCATCGTGCCATGCCAGATCGGAGATCTCGCCTTCAGAGACAACACTCATAAATTCCTCTGAGCTTCTAACCACCCATCCTGAGCGATCTTCCGCCACGATCTCTGACCCAGTAATCAGATAAGCCGGGCTGATCCGATCGAGCAACGGAGTTAATTGCGCCTCACTGAGACGATAGTTAATCGGCGCATAAGGCACTCCCGACATCGCAGCACCCATCAGCGCGATCGGCACCGCTGGACTCGAGACATCCATCAAGGCAACGAACTTTACCTCGGCCGCCAAAAAGTGATGCGCGGCGCGCTGGGCGGCCGCGAAAAGTTCAGAAAAAGTGTAGTGCCTGCCTTCGTGAGTCAGTGCACACCGATCAGGGCAGGCCTCGGCGGCCATCTGAAGCAACAAAGCAATATTCATGATGGTTAAGTTCTAATCTGAAGAAGGAAGTTTTTTCGTGTCTTTGGTCATCAATTCTTGACCTTCGTAATACAACGAGCCGTCGCCACTTTTCACACACAATACCTCAATGGTCTCCTCTGCGTTCACGTAGCGCTTTCCTATCAAGCAGCCGTGCATGCGATCACCATCACCCTCCGTACGCTCGGGCGCCTCAGCCATCAGCTGTCCTCCGCAACTCAAATCGGCACTTTCAGCAATTTTAATGATCATAATTTCGGCATCGCAAACCGCGCTTTTGAGCCGAGTTCCTGGTTTCATCATAGTATTCTCCTTGTTTTAATCATAAACGATTCTAAGACCTGCCACATGAAAGCCTCGGTGTTGACGAAGCCGACGACCTACCAAAAGCGGGGGACGATGACAGCCCCTGCTTGTCTCGGCGAGACGATTCAAGCAATAAGCAAAGCAAGACCCGCACGCAAAATCATGCCGATCAGGATAATCATTGACATCACAAATGTCAGTGCCCTTGCTGACACATTATTGCTGCTCAGATGAATCAGCGAGTGAATCACCCGCAATCCAACATACAGCCAAGCCATCTGCACTTGCAGCACATCTGCCGTTCCACTCAAATGCAGATAGACGACCAACGCATAAAACAGCACCGGCTGCTCAAACAAATGATTGTAGTTATCGGTAATAAAACGCATCCGCGGCGTCAATCTAGGACGGAGTTCATCCGAGTGCATCGCGCCCTGTAAATGCCCGAAATGTCGAATAATTGACGGCAAGCGAGAAATCAGTAGCAGTAGACTCACAGCAGCCGTCAGCACGATCATTGCGAACATTGGGAAAAGAATGTCCATTGTAAGTCCTCGGTGTCTGACTGTTTGCGTCCTGAGGGACCATTTCGATGGCGCCTCACCTCGCCGCATTAAAACATTGCTCCATCGGTGCTTCAATTGATTGCGCTCCGATGAACAAACTCTGGTTGGTTCGAAACCAAAAAGCCTCTCCGCAATCAGAGGGCCTCACCTTCAGGACGCGACTCGCTGACGACACTATACAGTCAGGCCATAGCGCTCATGAGCAGAACGGCCCCTAAAATTGCAGCATCAAGGCGCCATCAATCAACGGTCGAAGCGCTGACAAGCCTGAAACTTTCGACAAACCTACACCAACCCTTGTAGAGTCATTGATGAAAACCAACCGTCGAAAACAAAAGTGTCGGAATTAGACAAAACACTGGGTCTGGACGCAAACATCACTCGTCGAGATTTGTTACATGATGCTGGCCTCATGTCACTAGCGCTTGGGCTCGCCTCGCCTTCATCTGCATCGTATTCAAACAATCCAGTCTCCACGGCTGATTACCCACCCACTCGGACAGGGCTACGGGGCTCACACCCTGGATCTTATGAGGCAGCCCATGCCTATGCGCGTGATGGCGTACCTCAAAAGAAACCCGATGCGACCAAAGAGTCTTTTGACCTAGTGGTCGTCGGTGGCGGCATTTCTGGCCTTGCTGCCGCCTACTACTACCAGCATCAATTCGGACAGCATCAAAAAATTCTAATTCTCGACAACCATGATGACTTTGGAGGGCATGCAAAACGGAATGAATTTCACCAGGGCGGGCGGATGCAGTTGGCCATAGGCGGCACCCACAATCTCGAGTACTGGCAGTTCAACGACACCGTCAATGCATTGATCCAGGATCTGGGTATCGACATTGATAAGCTTCGGCGTCAGACCGAGTTCAATTACGGCCGCACTGGTGTAAATGGTCGAGCCATTTGGTTTGATGCCGAAACCTTTGGGATCGATCGGCTGATTACAGGGTGCTCGCTCAACGGTCCACCGTCAGCCTCACCTCTGCCTTATCTCGACCAGTTTCCAATCAGTGAGGCCGCCAAAGCTCAGCTTCGACAGTTCTACGGCCGCACCGAAGATGTTTTGGCGGATTTGTCCGACGACGATCGCAGTGTCTATCTTCATAATACGGGTTATTTCGAATTTCTAAGCTCCAAAGCGGGCCTTGGCGAAGAAGCTCGGTCCTTGTTCGGCAATGCCTGCCACGGCTCATGGGGCTTAGAAACGCAATGCCTCTCTGTGGCCGAAGCTCTGGGGGAAGGCCTGCCCGGCCTTCAATTGCTCGGCGAGACACCCACGGAGAGCGACTGGGACTACCCTGCTGGATTTTTCCCGGATGGCAACGCCAGTCTTGCTCGCCTGCTGGTTCAACGGCTAATCCCAAGCGTCGCGCCCGGCGTGAACCCTGACAACATCGCCATCGCAGCCTTCAACTATTCTGAGTTAGATAAAGCTTCGCACTCTGTCCGTGTTCGACTGCAAAGCACCGTAACGCACGTCGAGAACCGCGGAAATGGGGTCTATCTATCCTACACCAGGGGTGGCAAGGTTCATGCCGTTCACGCTCGACACTGCGTGATGGCCTGCTATCACTCTATCCTGCCCTATATTTGCCCAAGCCTATCCGAGACTCAAAAGGTCGCGCAAAGTTATCAGGTAAAATATCCCTTGTTATTGACCAATGTCTTAATTCGATCACGCGCGCCCTTTACCGCACTCGGCGTTGATGGTGTGAGCTGCCCGGGGCGCATGCATGGGTCGCTGTTCTTGGCGAGCGGAATTGAGACCGGTGGACATCAACAGGGCCTGGCCGACCCAGGCTCCGTGCCGGTCACTTTTTGGGGTAGCCTTTCTCCCGAAGCAGGCGTGACAGACCTGCGAGACCAACTCAGGAGCTCAAGAGAAAAAATGCTGCACCTACGCTTTGAAGATTATGAGCGCGAGGTAAGAAGCGTGCTGCAAAACTTGTTGGGACCCGCTGGTTTCCGTGCCGCTCGTGACATTTTGGCGATCACGGTCAACCGATGGCCCCATGGCTATTCCCACGAGTACTTGGATTTATGGGATGAGGACTGGCCTCAGGGGGAGGCACCCCACGAGGTTGCGAGGCAACGCTTTGGCAATATCACGTTTGCAAACGCCGATGCCGGTGCGAGTGCGTACACGCACACTGCGATCGAGCAGGCTGCCCGTGCAGTAGGAGAGCTCGGTTAACTCACGGTCGGTGCCTGTAACCGGTAAGCGCGCGCCGCGGTTCCGCTGAAAACCGCTGTTTTTTCGGCTTCCGATAAGCCCAACCGAGCAGCAATACGCTTAAAGAGATTCCACAGCGTCCGGTACGAAATGCAGTCCTTGTCGACCGGAAAATTACTTTCAAACATGCAGCGTTCAGGACCAAAGGCTTCTAGCGCATATTGATAGCGAGGCAATAACGTTTCTAAAAATGCCTCTGAAGACCAAGGGCTGTCAGTTTGATGCATATGAAACGGTGGCTCCCACGCGTCGATCCGCATTTGCGCGCCTCCGAGCTTCATCACCGTGTTTGAGCAAGCGGCTACCGAATCGATCGCGGACTTCCAAGCGGCGATTTCTCCGGCATCTGCTTGCGGATCAATCTTGCCACCGAGATGATTCACGATCACCGTCACGCCAGGAAACTGATTGGCTAACCGCGCGAGCCCTGGTAACCGTGTGAAATCAGGAGACCAATTGTCGTAGCTCAAGTTGAAGTGCTCGAGGAGCCCAAACCCAGTGAGAAACTCAGCATTCAAATCCGAGGGGAAAGCCGTTCGAATCCCCCGGAAATTTTCACTGGCCTGGAGATGCGCCTCAAGGACAGCCTGAACACCAGCACCCAGACGCAGGTCGGCAGCACTGAAGATGCCCGTGCACAGTCGGGTCGGGCCATACAGACCCGAGCGGCTCATTGCAGCAATACCATGGACAAACTCGGTTTCACCAACCGCGCGCATTTCAGACGGGCCATCTGCTCGATAAAAGGCGCCGCACTGAGCAAACACCGTTTGAACAATGTTGTGGCCACTTAATGCGATATCACGACTGATCTCCTCGCAAAGATACACTTCTTGGCGAAATCCCATTCGGGAATTGCCACGCAGATCCCACAAGTGATGATGTGGATCGATAATCGGCAAATCTGGCTCGATAACTGGTTCGGGCTGCTCTTTAGCAATCCAACTTTCAATGTCTGCGTTCTCCGGTATGCTCATTTTAAAGCCTCTGCGGGTCGATCTAAGAATTTAAACACACGAAGGCGTCAAAATCCGTAAGCCAAATTCATTCCCTGGACAAGCATACTTACCAAAATCGGTTATTCATGCATGTCCGAGTGACGATCCGTTGCTACCATCGCCAGTACCCCAATTTGTAGCGCATTTTGAAGTTTCTGAATACATTGAGCGGACGCTTTTTTAGACCTCGCCTACCTTTGGCCAGCCTGTCCTGGGTTGCGGCCAGCACCCGGGCAGCCGACTGACCATCGCGATACGGATGCAAGTCTTGGGCATAGCGCTGGATATGCTGCTGTAAGACATCCGAGGGGTTGAGCGCTGAAAACACCGCGGCTTCTAGTTCGCTCGCTTTCTGAATATCAATCAAATAATCCCCAGCCTCAGCATTATTCAGCGTGACGGCGGGCTTCCCCAATAACGCGAACTCTCCAATAATCGAGGAAGTATCAGAAACCATGATGTCAGCAGCTTGTAAAAGAGACGCGGCATCACTGTCGGTGACCACTCGAATATTTTCAGCAGAAATACCCTGGTAGCGTTCAATCCAATCAGGATCCATCTTTGGATGGAATTTAACCAACCACTGCCAAGGATGAATCGCAGCCAAGCGCTGAATTTCCTCGAACAATGCCGGGGCAGCTGTCAGCCCTGGCGAAAAGGTCGGCGCGAACAAGATTACCGGGTCACTCGTTTGCTCATTCCAATGATAGGCCGGACTCGTAAACAATCCATCGAGCTTTGGCCAGCCTGTTTCCACAACATCAAAGTAACCATGCTCTGCGGCCAACTGCTTAAACCGTGTGGTCGTGGCATCACCCTGGGTGCAGTAAAGGTCAAAGCAGTCGCGGATATCAAAGTGACCTTTCTTTTTCCATTCGAGACCATGAAAAACTTGTACTTTTAGACCTGGGATAAAGCTCGGGATCAGATTGCCCGGCACGAAAGAGGCGATCGGATTAAACCTTATCGCGGCCTCGGGATCTTTGGTGTAGGTTTCGTCGTCAGAAAACGTCCCGCAGTGCACATTTTCGCCAAACACAAACCACAAAACTTCTCCGTCTTCAGACTCGATTAAGCGTTGGAGCGGCCTGAGTATCTCGAAGCAATAATTATCGGCAATAAAAAAGAGATACTTTGCTTTGGCCATGGATGTCTAACCGGTTTGAATAACAGGGCTATAGATTTTTGATGATTTCTATTGTTTCCGTGGTTGATATCGACGGCGTTCGAGGCAAATAGGCGACCTCGCAAATCGATTTGAACTGATCGAATTTACCTTCCCAATCATTGCCCATCACGAGGATATCAGCTTCATAATCGCGAAGATATTTCGATTTTAGCTCAAGCGACTCCTCGACGAACACTGCATCAACGCAACTCAGCGCTTCGATGATTCGCAGTCTATCCTGTTGTGCGTAAATTGGGAGCCGTCCTTTCTTAGCCAAATTGAGCGCATCCGAGGAGACGCCTACGGTCAAGTGCGTACCCTTCTGACGCGCACTCTCGAGGATATTTAAGTGCCCAACGTGAAAAACATCGAAGGTACCAAAGGTAATGACGCGCACTGTTATCGCTCCTTTAATATGGCGCTGCTTTATAGCGCTGCTTAACCACCATTGGCTAAGACCGAGTCGGAATTATTATCACCGTTCATCGCATTCAATAAAATAGCGAAGTCGTCAAAGCAAAATGCGTCCTTTGGTTGGTCCAACGAGTTAAAAAAGTCGTTGGTATTCTCACCCAGGGTCAGAAATTAAGCAGTCCGAGCTAAGGCTTGTGCCGTTCCCACCCAAATCACGCGACGCTTCCTTTTAAAAGCTAGCCTCTCTATTGAATCTAACCGCCACTAACCGAAACCGAACTATCCTCGCCTGCCCCACAGCGGATGTTTAATCTGTTACTCCCATCCCTACTAAAAGGCTAAATCGATGCTGAAAAAAATACTTGTTTTTATACTTCTCTTTGCGCCCTTAACCCTAACAGCTGATCACCATGCGCTGGAATCACGAGCAGTGGTGGAGATTTATGAGTGTATGTTGAATGAAGGATCGAGTGTCCAGGATGTTGTTGCGTTAGCGCGGACTGATTTTAAGGCTTGGGTCACGGAGAACGACATCAGGGTCAACACGTTCATCTGGGAACCTGTTGCGGTTACTCCGCCCTATCACGAAGCTGAAGTTCGTTAGATCAACTACTTTCAAACCTGGGCAGATTATGGCGCCGCCTCTGAAGCTTGGACAAAGCCCAGCAACGGCAAACAAGCAGCAAAGATTAATGCCATGACCACATGCGCGAAGCCAGTTTTCACGACTTCAACCCCCGTCGCGCAGATGCCGACGGATACACCTAAAAAGCCGTTGATTGTCGGAGTCTGCAACTTAAATGATGGAGCGACTTTCGCGGAGGCTGCGAAGTATTTGTCTTCGAGCAGGGTCGACGCAGTCAATGCGGCGATCGGAGCACAAACAGGCATGATGCTTTGGACGCCTGGTTTCGGAATTAATCCTGATTTTGACTTCCTGCAAGTTGTATCTGGCACCCACGACGACATGATGGCACTTTTTGATGGTGTTCGAACCGGTACGGTCCAGAAGGCACAGACCGCCTTCAATGCCACCCCAAGCCCGGCTTCATGCCACTGGGACCTTTCAACCTCCTACGCCATTACCCAATAATTTTGTTAGAGGCGGCATCTGTCACCGACATCATAACGGGCGTCCTTGCGGTCAATAGAGCACCGCCGGGACGCCACATTTTCCATTCAAGCCCGTCTAACCGAAAGACGTTGAGTCTGAGACATCTGGATGGAGACAGCTTTAACTGAAGAAAGGGACTGCAACTACAAGACTTGCGAGCACTAAAGTGCACTCTAATGAGGCATTGGTTACAGTAACGAGTCTGCGTTTGGTCATTTTTTACTCCTAGTTCGTCGATTTATCTGCTTTCAAGCAGTTCTGACGGCCTTGGAGCAATCGGTGTGCCAAGATCTCATCACACCGCCCTAAGATCAGTAGCAAACTCAGCGCTATCGAAGTCCTTTATTGCGGGCAACACAACTTTATGGGACGAACCGCTCATGGCTTCAGAAAATGTCTGCAGGGCAGGAGATGCAGGCAAGACTCTGTATCGATATAGCCATTTCATTACCCAGCAAAGCGCAAATGCGTCACCAGCAGCAGCCAACCATCAGTAGATCTATCCATCTAGAGGCCCACGCAATTCTAGCTTTGAGCATCGGGGCGCACTTCAAAAACAATCAAGCTTGCTTTTTTTAAAATATCTACTAAAGTCTGCTTGCCAATCTACTAAAGTCTGCTTGCCAACTTGTGCGCTTGTCGTTGTTTTAGGTAAAAGTAGCAAAAAGAATGGGAAAACTATCCAGGGGGATAACAATGTTGAAAAACGCTTTCAAGGGCACGTATGCCGCAACCTTAAGCTTGGGGATCGCAATTTTTGCGCTCGCATCGCTTCCTACACAAAGTTGGGCGGCCGATTCTGGCGCCAATAATCTTGTGATCGAAGAAATCATCGTAACGGCACGGAAAAAAGAGGAGTCCATTCAGGACACGCCCTTGGCTGTAACCGCTATCACCGGTCAGCTTCGCGAGGGCAGTGTGCGACGTCTTGAGGATATCCAAGCGTTTGCACCCAACCTTTTCATCAACAGAACACCTGGAATTGCCAGCGGCGCTGCAATCACCATTCGAGGTGTCGCATCTCTCGAAAGCGACAAGAGCTTTGAGCCATCCATTGGGGTTGTCATGGACGGTATGTTCCTAGGTACATCTAGTGGCGTTCTACTTGATAACTTCGACATTGAGCGTATCGAGGTCCTACGTGGCCCACAAGGCACGCTTTTTGGAAAGAACACCACAGGCGGTATTCTGAACGTCATTCGAAGCCCTGTATCACTCAACGAGATGGGCGCTGACCTCAGCATCACCGGTGGAAGCTTTGGCCGACAAGACTTTAAAGCCGTCGCTCAAATCCCACTGATTGAGGACACGCTAGGACTCAAACTATTCGGTGCAAGTATCCAGCATGATGGACACGTACGGAACACGACATTGAACACCGATGTTGGCGGCGACGATAAGACCAATTATGGTTTTACTGTCCTTTGGGAGCCCAACGACGACTTTGATCTCAAGGTCCACCATGAAGTTATGGAAGACAAGAGCGAGCAAGGCGCTTATACCAATAGAAATGTCGTGGGCGAACTCGCTTGTACGATTACCCAGATTGGATTTGATCCGGCAAATGGTTGCGAAAAAGATGCTAACGATGGCCCTGATACCACAGAGTCCGATGGCACCAACTTCAGTGACAACGACTACAATACGACCATCGTCACAGCTAATTTTAACACTGAAGCTTTCCTGTATACCTACATCTACTCTAATCGAGACATGGATGAGCAGAACATGCAGGATTTCGACGGCGCACCCGCTCACCTTCTTCGTATGAACTTTTTCAACGATTGGGAGCAAACCAGCCACGAATTTCGAGTCACTTCTCAATTCTCAGACACGGTTCAATTCATCGCAGGCTTTTATGACTGGGAAGCGGACTTTGAGCAGCGTTGGGATGTTTATGATCTATTTTATCAACTCTCGCGTCTGGGCGTCCCTCCTTGGGGAGCCGGTCGACAAGGCGTACCGGGCTACTCAGATGTTGCAGCTTGGGAGGAAGACGTTGCGGGCAACAACGGACAGAATCAGCTGACTACATCAACTGCAGTCTTTTTCTCAGCGGACTGGTTTCTGGCCGATAATTGGACACTGACCGCTGGCTTCCGTTGGACCGAAGAGGAAAAAGATTTCGTCGGCGGCGCATCAGCACCGGGTTATTACCCATTGCGAGGCGAGCCTTGGCCTGGCATTTATAACCCTTATGCAGCCAAGGCAAAATGGACCGAAACAACGCCAAAGCTGGGCTTAAGATATCAGCCCTCAGACGATGCGATGTTCTATGCTTCTTACAGCGAAGGCTTTAAGAGCGGCGGGTTCTTTGCTCGTCAAGCCAACTATCTGATTGATCCGTCTTACGAGCCGGAATACGTCAAGAACTATGAATTTGGTTGGAAAACCACCTTGCAAGACGGTCGCATGATCTTCAATGGAGCGATCTTTAGATCAGACTATGACGACAAGCAGGAATCAATTTTGATTCCAGTCGATCTGTCAAACGTTGCAACGGTTGTGCGAAATGCCTCATCGCTTGAAATGACAGGCTTAGAACTTGAGGTGATGTATCAGGTAACCCAAGCTTGGAACGTCATGGCAACCTATGGTTACCTAGACTCAGAGTACGCAAACTACTTTGCCGACCTCACCGGTGACAATATCGTTACTGATAATTCAGCGCTTGTGCCACGGAACACGCCTGAGAACACTTTTGGCTTGACGACCTCCTATACTGCGAAGGTTGGTAATGGTGATTTGAAAGCACGAATCTCATATCGTTACCGGTCAGATATGGAGACAGAATCTTCAAATAATCCTCTGGGTTCACTTGACAGCATCTCTAACGTCAACGCTACGATCTCATACAACATCAATAACTACGGGGTGTCACTCTGGGGCCGTAATATTACCGATCAACGAGAAGAGCGATGGTCGACCATCGGTGGTTTGACCTCTCGCGGTTGGTGGAACGAGCCTGCAACATACGGTGTCACCGTCTCAGCCTCTTTTTAACACCTTCGGTAGAGACACCGGGAAAGGGCGCTAAAAGCGCCCTTTTTTTTGCCTATTTCAGTTGCCTTTGAAGCATTTTGTCTTCGGGTCGACAGCCTCCTGAATTGCATCGCTTGCCAGGGTGACGGTTAACTAACCTGCACTCATGCACTTTCAAGCGCTCCCCAGGGGCCGAATCGCTCAGTAGCATCCCAGGAAAGCGGCAAGTGGGTCGGTGCATTTGTGAAAAAGAGGTTCAGCCGTTACCCACCAATTAGAACGACATTCCTGGGCTATTTGGATTAAGGCTGAGCGCCGAAAGAAGCATCAAATGGCGGTCTGCTGAAAACTTCTACGACCTTGGGTGCAAAATGCGTCAGCGGCCTAGTCGGGTAAGCCGGATCAAACGAGGCTTGGTCCCAGCGCTCACAGAAATTCACGCAAGCATGGAAGTAAGGATGGTCTTGATACAACGCTCGGCCGTTTGGATCTTGGCCTAGGTGATGGGCGTAGTAATATCTTTGAAACAATCCATGTTGCTCGACTGCCCAAGTGACTTCTGGTCTGACGTAAGGCCGAATCATCGATGCTGCAAACTGAGCGTGGTTCATCGGGGCAAGATCATCACCCAAGTCGTGAATGAGTGCTGCGACAACCCACTCGATGTCAGCACCATCATCCTCGGCTCGACAGGCAGTCTGCAAGGAATGCTCAAGCCGCGTCACCTGATAGCCCTCCAAACTCTCGCTCAAACCCTGCAGCGCCCTCAAAATGCGCTCTGGAAGCCGGTCAACATGCTGTCGCTCAAAACGTTCAAGCAATCGATAATCGGCTTCAGAACCATCGACCATTGCAGTAAAGCTCACCTTTTCCATACCCGCTCCTAGATTGTTGTCCGACTGCGACGCTCTGTCAGCAGACGATATGCGCTCTGTGGATCATCGAGGTCAATGTAGCATCCTTGCAAGTGCCGATGACCCGTAGTCGGATCAAACTCTGTACGACCATGTAAAACCCGTGCGTTTTCAAACATAAGAAGGTCCGATGCCTGCAATCTCAGTCGAATTTCAAATGCTGGATCTTGCAGCAACCGAGCGAGATGTTGCCGGCCTCTATGGAATATCTTCAGTGTCGGTGTCGGTAACAACGGACAATAATCAAGTCGCGGACTGTAAGCCAGCCCGCGTACTTTGCCCTGATCATCAAGCGCAATCAGCGGTTTTTCACTGCACAATCGGTTCTCATGATCGGTGTATCGAAAACCCACCTTCACCCGAGTGAGCAGATCAAAAGCCTCGGGGTCCAAAACACGCAAGATTGAGCACACGCTCAAGCCATCAACCAACGTTGAGTCGCCACCCTCTGCATCATTGGCCAAGCAATGCAAAAGTTGAACCTCTGGCGCCGCCAAACGGTAGGGATTGTCTGTGTGAGGCGTCAGTGGACCATGGCGATAAGCAAGGTCATTCGATTCTGCTCGACTAAAGACCTCAAAAAACCGGCCAAAATTGGTTTCGCGCAAAGATCCGAATTCACTGGCCACCGTCATAACCGCGCCGCTTTCTGATGGAACATTTTTCACCAATAGGCAGCCGTAAACCAAAAAATCTGTAACTGCCTTCAGCTTTACATCTGCTTTATGGATCTCCAGCCAATCGACCTCAGGCGCAGAAAAGTCAGATCTCCAGGACTTTTTAGAAGGAATCGATTGCTCGGGCTGCGCTAACTCCATCAGCATCGATCGACTAAAATCTTCAGAATGACCGTCACTAAAGCCAATCGAAATGGTTTCGCCCTGATCAACCAGCGCTGTGATCTGCAGATCAAGGTCTAATTCGTGAGGATTAAACAGACGCTGATTGGAATGGAAATCAACTTGGTGCCTCGCAACCGATCTTTCTCGCAACCACAGTGCGGGCAGTGAGGTTGCCTGCTGACCACTGATCAGGCTGAGCGTTAGGGTGGTTTCGTCAACGGCGAGATAAGGGTGCTCGAAGGCTTTTTCTGACATAGCAACTGGCCCGATGGACCGCAAAATTCTAATCTCGAAACCCGGTTCTGACAATATCGAATTGATCGAAATATAATCAAGACTGTGGGCGGAGCCAAGGCTGAATGAATCCGATTCGTCGCACTCATGACGCCGCCGGCACAGTTAATTTGATCGTCTTACGAGCCGGCTAAACACTGCAAAAATCCAATTTATCTGACCGGTTCTTTTGTCATTTCTAAATGCAGGTCGGTGCCCATCCAAGGGTTGGCTCTCGCGACTTCCTCATTCAAGGTGACGCCGAGCCCCGGCTCCTTGGAGGGAATCACGTAGCCCTCCTGCCATTCGATGGGCGTGCTCAACAGATCACCATGGAACCCATCCCAACGCTCTATACCCTCGAGAATAAGAAAGTTAGGCGTACAGGCGGCGAGTTGAATATTCGCAGCCCCCACAATCGGTCCGCAGTAAAGATGCGGCGCGATTTGGGCATAAAAGACTTCAGCAAGCGCAGCAATTTTTTTGGCCTCGAGCAGCCCCCCCACCCGCCCAAGATTTGGCTGCAATATCGCGGCGGCTCCTGCCTGCAAGACACGCGCAAACTCGTGCTTGGTACAAAGACGCTCACCCGTTGCAACAGGAATAGAGGTCCCCGCAGCAACTCGCGCCATTTCTTGCGGGTTTTCAGGCGGTGTCGGCTCTTCAAACCAGAGCGGATCACTCGATTCAAGTCTCCTCGCCAATCGCAGCGCCCCGGCGGCGGTGAATTGTCCATGAGTCCCAAAAAGTAGGTCGGCTCGATCACCCACGGCTTCTCGGATCGTCACAACAAACCTTTCACTTCGATCAAGCTCTTCTAAGGTTGGCATACCGCCGTCATAAACCGTGTAGGCACCAGCGGGATCAAATTTTACAGCTGTAAATCCCTGCTCAACATAATCCAACGCTCGCTGGGCCGCTGTATCGGCATTGACATAAATATGTTGACTGTCATCACCGCTGGGATAGACATCACCATCAGCCGGGTACAAATACGTATAAGTTCGAAGTCGATCGTGAACCTGCCCGCCAAGCAGCTCATAGACCGGTTTATCACAGGCCTTACCGATGATGTCCCAACATGCCATCTCTAAACCAGACAAGACTCCAACTAAACTGATGTCGGGCCTTAGACTGTAGCCGCTACCGTAGACCCGATGGAACAGTGCCTCGATGTGAAACGGGTCATGCCCAACGACAAAGCGCTCTGCCGTATCTGCAATCATCCCTGCGATCGTTTCAGCACCAAAGGTCGCAGCGTAGACTTCCCCGTAACCAACAATCCCGTTATCTGTAACCAGCTTCACAAATAAAAAGTAACGCCCGCCAAACCGTGGTGGTGGATTGCCAACAACAAATGTTTCAAATTCTTTGATTTTCATGGGAACACAATCACGTTGCGCAATGCCGTGCCATGACGGACATCATCGATGGCTTCATTAATACGTTCCAGCGGATAACGACCGGAAATTAGCTCGTCGAGCTTCAATGCGCCTTTTTTGTAGAGCTCAGCCAAAATAGGGATATCAATCGCAACCCGCGCTGCGCCCATTTTTGATCCGATAATGCGTTGACCTGTCGCTGCTAAATTTCCTGGATCATATGCTCCCATGACACCTGAGGCTGGCATACCGACGATCACAGCTGTTCCGCCCCGACTGAGCATCGCGACCGACTGATCAATTGCGGGTTTGGCCCCCACGGTGACGAAAGCATAGTCCACGCCTCGACCTGAAGTTAAATCATGAATCTGAGCAATCACATCTGAGTCGCCGCTACTGATGGCGTGCGTCGCACCGAAGCGTTTCGCGGCAACCAGCTTTTCTGGAACGATATCGAGCGCAATGATGGGATCGGCCTGCACATGCTGTGCACCCTGCAAGGCATTCAGTCCGACACCACCACAGCCAATCACGGCCACACTCGCACCCCGAGGGACAGCAGCAGTATTCATCACCGCACCAAAACCAGTGATAACCCCGCAAGCCAGCAAACATGCAGCATCGAAAGGGATATCTTTGGCAATCTCGCAAACCTGACTTGCCTCAACCAACACCTGTTCCGCAAAACCACCCGTTCTCAGCCCATGCCCCACAGATTCCCCAGCGAGATCAGTAAGGGGGCTCCGCTCATCCAAAGGAAAAGTGGTTTCGCACAACACATCTTGATCTCGATGGCAGAAGTGGCAATCCCCACAATGGCGTATCAACGTCACAACAACGTGATCGCCTGGTTTTACATGCTCCACACCCGGCCCAACGGATTCAACGATGCCTGCTGCCTCGTGGCCATAGACCTGGGGCAAATCGCCACCCCAACTTCCATCAAGAAAAAATAGATCACTGTGGCAGATCGCACAGGCTTTAAGATCAACTCGAACCTCACCCACCCCGGGTGCTGCAAGTTTCAATTCTTCAATCCTAAGGCCTTGCCCAAAAGCCCGGCAGACTGCTGCTTTCATTGCGCTCACTCCCACCTATCGCTCGGGTAGTATTGTCATGATCTCAGCAAATTACCAAGTAATTTTAAGTCCTGAGAGGATCCCAATCCGGATCAGCACCGGCGTGCGTCGAGCGCGGTCGTCGACACGGTGACTACGCGCCCGCTTAATCAGATATTTAAGTCGGCGGGGCATCGATGAGAATATCGTCGTTTTCAAGCGCCGTGATCACGGCATCGTCATATTTGAGCCAGGTGCGTAATACTTCTCGATTGTGGGCCCCAAGGTCCGGACAGCGCGTCCATCGATCCCGTTGGATACCGCCCATCTGGATCGAGTGACCGGGGATCGGAGTGTCAAACCGCTCATAGGGCACAAAAAATTTCCGCGCCATAACCTGAGGGTCGGAGACAATATCCGGAGCAGCATTCACCGGACCTGCCGCTATATTTTTTAGCTGCAATTGTTCTGCGGCCTCCTGATTCGTTTGAGTTGATGACCAAAGAGAAATCATCTCATCGATCTGGTCATGCGCTTTTACGCGCTCTTTGAAAGTCATTGTTGATCCTGCCGAGAAGCCAATAACATCGCACAGCGCGGACCACTGATCATCGTTTTTACAGGCAATGGAAATCCATCGGTCGTCGCCCTTGGAGGGATAAATGCCGTGCGGCGCCATCTCTGGATGACGGTTACCCATACATTGAGGTGTTTGCCCTAATTGTTCATCCACCAGCCAAGGAGCGCTAAACGTCACACCACCTTCGTGGAGCGACATCTCGATCAAACAACCCTTCCCTGTCTCCGCGCGAAGCATCAAAGCCTCGGTGACCGCCGCCGCAGCGTGGGTCGCGGCAATCGGGTCCATCA
>CALIKQ010000033.1 GCA_938017975.1 uncultured Pseudomonadales bacterium
GGTGGATTGAACGGCTTTCATTCGAGCTATATCAAAATTTTTCGATATATTAATAGGATTTGTTCGAAAAGCAACACAATATCAAAATATTTTGATTTATGAGAGGGGCTCGCCCATGTCGTCGATACGTCAAATACAAGCCAAGTACGATGCCGAGGAAGATCGCTTACTTTTGCGTGTTGGCACAGAGCTCGATGATGTTCATGGTATTTGGCTGACCCGCCGCTATTTGAGATTGGTGCTGAAGGCTTTGGCGCAGTACGCGGATGCTGATCCAGACGTAGGTGTTCATGAATCTAAGTCAGATCGACAGGACATTAAAGATTGGAAGGCCCGTCAGGCATTAGATAAGGCAAATTTCGACACACCGTTCGAAGCGGACCGTGACCGAGTATCCTCTGGCTTGGTTAATGTGCCATTGGCTTACAAACTCAATTACCGGATTACGAAGAATCAGCTTCAATTAACCCTGCTGCCCAAGCAGGGTGAGGGGTTTAATGTCGCTCTGAACCATGAAGTTGCAGCTTCGATGACTGCGATTTTACAAGCTGCCGCTGCCAAAGCCGAGTGGCGAATCAATCAACCTCTTGACCCTGTGGCGCAGCAGAACCTAAAAATCATCAACTGATCCTGGAAGTGATTACGGGCTCTGAGCGGACATCGCCGGCAGCGTGACGGAAACGCGAACACCAGACGGCGCCGTGAGGTTCTCGACTTGTACTGATCCAGAGTGGTGATCAGCGATGACGCGTACGACATAAAGCCCCATCCCGAAATGTAAACGGTTATCGGGATTATTGGCGCGTGCGGTCACCATCGAATCGAAAATGCTGCTGAGCAGGTTTTCTGGTATCCCTGGCCCTTCATTACTGATCGAGAGCGTTAAGTCTGAACCACTGGCGCGCAGCTGTATGTCGATTGCCCGGCCGGGCTCTGAAAAATCGATGGCATTGTCGATGAGTTTATCGAGCATTTGTTCAATTCGATAATCGCAAATCAGCGCAAATTGGGGTTTAGCGCTTGCTTCAAATTGGAATGATCGATTGGGATGGGTGAGCCGGCAATTGCTCACGTAGGCGGCGAGTAGTTGGTTTAGATCGATCGGTTCCATGTCCTCACTGATGAGGGCTTCCTCCAAATTGGCGGCATCGGCGAGATTTTGCACGATCAGACCAATGCGATTGAGCCCGCGTCGGGCGCTCTCGAGGTATCGGTCTCGTCCTTCGGGGCTGGGTTCTGATGCGAGGTTCTCAAGTGACGTTGAGAGGGTATTCAGTGGATTATTAATTTCGTGGCGAAGCGTGCGGGGCATATTCTCTAAAAATTGATTGTGCTGGTGCAACCGCGTCAGCATGTTTGAAATACCTCGGGCTAAGTCCCCGAGTTCATCTCCCGACCCGGTCTCGGCCGCCAAGCGACTGGAGGTCAAACGGCCATAGCGATCGATCACGCTGCTGGCCTCATTGCCCAGTCTTCGGATTCGCCGAGCAAGACGTGCCGAAAACATCAGTATGATGCCGGCGAATAAGATCACGGAGATGACCGAAAAGTTGACGATGCGTTTCAAAGCGTCTCGCCTCAAATTAAGAATACGGTCGGTATTTTGTTTTAAGACCACGGTGCCGAGAATCGTTTCGTTATCGATGATCGGATGGGCAGCGACAATGATCTCTCCGTCGGTTGCTGATGAAAAGTAGGCCACCGTCGATGAGCCCGCAAGGGCCCTTTTGATGATGTTACTTTCGTCACCATCATTGGCGGTTGCCAAGGTACGCTCAACCAAGGCGTAAAAAGGGTCCAGCAACCACTCAGAAAAAGCCGTCATGTTAAAAAGATTTGTGCCAGAGCTGTCCTCGCTGAAACCGCCATCGCCTGAGCGATAACTGCCCACCTCGGCTCGGATTCGGCTCTGCGCATCAATGACTTGAATATTCGCGCCTGAGTAACCCAACCCCTCGATAATCCTCAAGACTTCTGGGGTCTTGAGCAAAACCAATCCGAATGCCTCGCGGCCGCCGGAAGGTAGCGTCCCCGTGATGGATTCAATGGCGCGAGATGACGCGTTGTCGACATCGACCACCGCAAGACCAAAATTTCTCGTAGATCCCAGTAGCGCGAGAGGTATTCGAAATTCCAGTGCGTAGCCTGCTGGTGTTTTTACCAAAACGCCCGGCACCTGATTTTCTGCTTCACCTTTCACTGCATAGCGCCAATTTTCATCGACTAGATAGGCGGTCGTTATGCCGGCTTCTGTGGCTGTAATCACAAGTCTCTGGGTTTCGCCCCTGTAGTCTGTGTAGGTGATCCTGACGTGATCTGATAGGTCAAGCCGAAGAATTTCTTTGTCCCTAAATATGACTTGATCGTCGAGCACTTGAACCAAGGCGTAGACTTGCCCATTGTGTTCGCCAAGAACGAGGTAGAATTGGTTGACGGCATCGGGATTGCTGCTGAGTAGAGAGGCTTGCCCGAATCCCACATTGTAGTCCAGCACATTTTCCCAATCAGTATTCTTACCATCGATTCTGATGGGTTTCTCAAGCGGGTGGGCGTAGAGCTTCTCGTATCCCTCTGGACTAAGCGGCAACTCATCAAATAGATCCGAGCGTCCGTTGAGAAGGGTGGATATGCCTTCGGCGGTAAGTAACTGCGCATTTGCTTGGCTGTCGATGAGAATGTCCTCCATTTCACTTAAATAGAGGTAGCTGAACCAAGGAATCACAACCAAGATGAAACTGGTCAGAATAAAAAGCTTGGTTCCGAGTTTTGGGCCTTTGTAGCTCAGGGCACCCATGGCTTATTGATTAGACCACCGGTATCCGAAGCCATATTCGCTTTTGATGCATTTAAAATCGGGATCGATGGCCTCGAATTTTTTGCGGATGTTACGCATGTGTGTATTGATGGTGTTGTTGGTAACCAAAGATTGCATGGTCGCGTTCATGAGGGTGTCGTAAGAGACTGCATGGCCCGGGACTCTGACCAATTTTGCAAGCATTCTAAACTCTGTGCCTGACAAGTTGATGGGGTTGTTTTGCCACGAGACCAACAGGGCCTCTTGATCAATCGACATGTCGCCAACAATTTTTGCTTCAGTTGAACCTTTGGCAGCTAGGTTTCTTGCCTCATGAATGCGCAGTAAAGAGCTGATTTTTTCGGAAAGATAATCAAGCGAGATGGGCTTGGGCAGGTAGTCCCAGGCACCCAGTCTAAGGCCGCTGATCTTATCAATTTCTGCGATTCGCTCGGTTAAAAAGATAACCGGTAGATTTGGTGATCGGGCCAAAAGGTCGCGGCAGAGTTCGAAACCAGCATCGACTTCATCGCCTAAAATAATGTCCAAAATCACGAGATCTGGCAGCTCGAGGTCAAAGCCTGCGATGGCTTCTGTACGACTAGAAAAGCCGCGCACGCTATAGCCTTTCTTTCCAATTGCGTCGATATAGTTGGTACGCTGGTCTATATCATCTTCGACGATGACAATTTTCTTTGCCATGTTCGGATTCCTCGCTTCGTTCAAACATAAAGTTAAAGCATTCTAGGGCCAGTCGATAGCCTCGGGAACGACTTTTAGCTGGATTAACATGAATTATGGCAGACTCCATCAGTTCTGCAGAATTTTGCCCCGAAGTTTCATCATTCATTCCAAGAACTTCAATTCAAGGCAGGTTAAATAAAAATGAATGTGTATCTGGATTCAGTGTGAAAGTATTTCTACCCATGCCCGACGAAGGTCTGGTAAGCCCTGAACTGACCACCGGGACGCTCGTTCCATTCGATCCTATATTCCTCGAAGCACGCGGGGATCTTGAAGAACGACCCCCGCCGAGGGGTTGGCCCGTCAATGGCGCAGAAGTCTTTGACGTTTTTTCTGCGCTCTGATCTCATTATCGGTGGGTGATCTCAAATCGCGATGAGGACTTTGAAGAAAAGCCTCCATGAAAAGTTTCTATAAATCGCATTCATAAAAAGTCTCTATAAATAGCATTCATAAAAAGGCTCTATAAAAAGCCTATAAAAAGCTTTCATTAAAAGCCGCTTTAAAAAGCTGCGATAAATTCATTAATTCAAAAAGGCGATCACGTCGTCGTGATGAGGGATCGAAGTTGCTGCTCCCGGTTTAGTGACGCTGAGCGCCGCTGCGGCTGATGCAATTTTGAGGGAATGGGCTATCTGGCGAGTCTCTGTCAGCGTTGCGAGGAAATAACCAGTGAAGGTATCACCGGCGCCCGTGGTATCAACGACATCAACTGGAAAAGCGGGTTGAAAGAACTCAGATGTAGCATCCGCATATTTCACACCCGCACGACCGAGCGTGAGTACAATGGCGGCGTTGGGATACCTTGCCAAAAGCTTTTGGACAATAGCACTAGGATCTTTCTCTTGGGTGAGTGACTCACCTTCGATCTCATTGACGATAAAGTAGTCTATAAGTTCCAGCGGCATGGATTGAGCGACATCGTTCATCGGCGCCATATTAAAGGCAATTTGAATCCCCTTAGATTTTGCCAACTCAATGGCGCGCGGATTGTTCTGAGTTTCATTTTGTATGAGTAGTAAATCGTCAGACGTTGCTGCGTCAAATGCTTTCAATAGTGGTGTTTCGTGGCTCGCATGATTTGCGCCGCCAAGAATGACGATGGCGTTTTCGCCTTCGGGGTTGATTTGAATGATGGCTTGGCCTGAAGGGTCTTCGATCACTGAGGTGAAGTCGGTCAAAATGCCGTACCGTTTCATCAGTTCGATGAGCCATTCTCCGTCGGAGCCAACAGCGCCGACGTGTGTGACCTTGGCGCCGGCTGCGGCAAGTGCGATAGATTGATTGAGACCTTTGCCGCCCGGAAAAACATTGTATCCGAGGCTACTCAGGGTTTCGCCGGCGGAGACAAACTTTGGCACCTGAAATACGTGGTCGATGCAGCAGGATCCGTAATTGATGATTTGACCCAAGTTAATCCCCTCTCGTGCAATAACAGTTTAAATTAGCTGAAGATCGAGCACAGCTCAATGGACGGCTGATCGGACATGATGGCTATGGTTCAAATCGGCGGCAAAGGATTTCAAGGGCTAGGCAAGAAGATAGGTCTAAAGGATGTTGTTAACAGGAGACAAGCTGCCGCGTTGACATAAATCAGGAAGGGTCCAACATGAACAGCACATATGGAAAGGTATGGAGTTTGAAAGAGCGAGTCGCTCAACAGGGACCCACGCTCATTGATCGATGGTTCGTGAAGCGTCATTCTGGGGTTGAGTTGATGCTTCAGGCTGTAATGGTTTTGATTACTGGGTTTTTTCTGGTGTCTTTGCCCGTTCGAGCTGAGCCGCAATCGGTGCTCGTCCAGAATCGGTCCTCCGAGGTAACGCTGAGCGTCCTTGGGATTGCACAGGATGCTGGGCATCCTCAAGTCGACTGTTATGCGCCAAGATGTCTTTCGGCATGGCGAGGAGAGACGCCGGCATCAGGTGCGACAGCGCTGGCTTTGACAATTAAGAAGACCTCTTTTTATCTTTTTGACGCGCCTCCAGAGCTTCCGGCGGCGTTGTATCAAGTTTGGCGATCAAGCAGGCTCCGGCTAACTGACTTGAAGGGGATATTTCTCACCCATGCGCACATGGGTCACTACGCTGGACTGCTCCATTTGGGAAAAGAAGCTGCGGGTGCGAATGCTGTACCGGTCTTCGCGATGCCGAGAATGAAAATATTTTTGGAGACCAATGCGCCTTGGGCGCAATTGGTTAACGACAGAAATATTAGGATTCGCGCCCTTGCTGCGGAGCGAACGGAGGTATTTGAGCAAGTCACGGTCACGCCTTGGCAAGTCCCTCACCGAGATGAGTACAGCGAAACCGTGGGCTACCTGATTCAAGGTCCAAACAAACGTGCGCTCTACCTGCCGGATATCGATCAATGGCACCGATGGAATCGGCGATTGGTCGACGTTATTCGGCAAGTGGACTTTGCATTTATTGATGCAACCTTTTTTGGCGCGGGGGAGCTTCCTGGCCGAGATATGTCGTTAGTTCCCCATCCAACGGTTGAGTCGACCATGCATCTGCTCAAAGATCTCGCCCCGGAATTGCGGAATCGAGTCATATTCATTCACATGAACAATACGAACCCAATGCTCGATCCTGCATCAGCGCATACTGGGCGAGTCATCAGTGAGGGCTTTAATATCGCTCGTGTGGGATCTGCTTTCGACCTTTAGCTGCCTCCAGCGATCATGCTGCTTTAAGGGTGACACTGATCGCGGTTGAGGCCTGTCGGGCGGGGGCGGTTCGAATGATCTGGTGAATTGATCGAGCGTTGCGGGCCGGACTCGCGTTTAAAATTTAATCTTGATTAGGCTCGCTGCGCAGAGAGGACCCTAGGCGCGTAACCATGACGATTCCGATGACGGCTGTTGCGCCATAAACCATCACGATCCAGCCGAGATCAAAAGATGGAAGAATAGGTGCCATGATCCCTAAGATGTGAAAACTTAAAAATAGAATCGCGATGTTAAAAAATGCGAGCTCTTTGGCAACGGGCGTCGCAAGATTGGGGTCAAGTATTCTCAGCAATAAAATACCGCTCCCTGTCGATCCGCAGCAGCAACCGAAAATGGTGAGGCCTCGTTCTGCGCCAAGATGCTTGATCCGGGCGCCGGCGCCAAAACATAAAAGAGCTGTGACCAAGGTTACCGCAGCGGCAACTAGAAGGATGGGTTGCCAGAATTCAATCAACAAACTGAGATTGATGCTGATGAGGCTCGCAGTCACCATTAAGTCGACTGAAGCGCCAGTGATTCGTTTCTGAGTCGCATCGTCAACATAATGGCCGAGGGAAAAAAAGTCGAGACAGCGACGAAACATGACCGTAACCATCAGGCCATGAAAGAAGAATAAGTTGTAACTAAAAATTGACGCAAAAGCAGTGTCGCTCACGAGTGGCTGCATGATCGTTAAATAACCATCAGTCAGAAGATAGGCGCAGCCCAACAAGCCGATATGAAGCGCCAGGGAATCTAGGTTTGCCGGTTGTGTAATTTGTAGGCCGGAGGTGGGTCTTGCAGCTTGCTCAAAAAGGCCTCGTTCGAAAGACTGATCGAGCTTGAGTTTCGAATCGTGCTGGAGGTTGCGACTTAGCATCCAGCGCGCAACGGGTACGCCAACGGTAAACGCCGCAATAAAGCCTAAGCTTGCGTAAATCAGGCCAAAATCAAGCGCGTGTTCTATTTGAAATTGATTGGACCAAAGGTCCCCCAAGGCAATGGCTTGTCCCGGCCCTTGGGTAAAGCCGTGGGTCACGATGATGCCCAAGAACTCTGAGAGCGAGGCATCGCTCGCTTGGTTATAGGCCCAGATAATGGTGAGGCCAACCAAAGCTTGAAGCGCCAAACTTACCACCCAGATAAGAGATAGCCACAAACCGCCGACGGCTGTGCTTGACTTGCCTTGGTCAGACGGGTCGCGCCCAGTGAGCACGAGCGACATAAAACTCAAGGTAAAAAAGTGGAAGGCAAAGACCGTAAAGTCCTCTGCGCGGTAGCCGAGGGCCCAGTCGAGAGACACTAGGCAAAATCCGAGCGCGCCTCCAAGAAGGCTTGCAGGCACCAATGCTTTTTGCAGAAATATGATTTTGGCTCTCAGGACAACGCCTGCGACCATGACTGCTGCCAGTAGCGCGAATGCGATGACGCCTGGAAAAGTGGCAGCCATTTAGAGATGCTCCCCATCAAGAAGAGTGAACGCTAATGCTGTAATGCGCTGAAAGCAATAGGGTTGAATGATAAGTTTTACGAGAGCAGTAATGAACATTAGGGCACTGATGCTGCTTTAACTTTGGTGTTGTTGTAGGCGGTTAGCTCTAGACCACAATAATTTTGATGAGAAAACGAATATATCCTTAAATTTACGTTTAATTAGGGAGATTTAAATAAAAATATTTAAAAATTGACAATATTTAGGGATATATATCTATATAAAGTACATAAATAGATAGAATAGAATTTATCTTATAAATATCCTGAATTTAAAGAAAAGACTTAAATTTTTATTTATATATCCCTAAAATTTAAAATATTAAATAATAATAGTAAGAAAACCTAAATAATTGTATTCGATGCCATTGATTCGATGCGTCGGTCCAAGGTCTGATGAAGTCATGCTCTCCGCTCTTACGATCGTTCGGCCGTGAGATTTGAGAGCAGGTAATTGTAAAACGTAAGCATTTTAGATCTGGACGGCACCCTAAGTGCGACAAGAGCAGAATCGGCTGCGCTTAAACAAATATCTTGCATTAAACCGACAAGCAGTAAAGAGCCAGAAAAGCATGTCCTTATTGGTCACAACCGCCGCCGCAAGATTTTTGCGCAGATCGATGACCGCAACTGAGTCTTGAGCCGACTTGACAGCAGTTCAGCGGATATGAAAAACCGGTCTTAATGCTGGATTCTACGCGCAACAGGGTATAAGATCTCGCGGTTTTCACGACCCGATCTCACCCAAGCAAGAGAATTAGACATGACTGACCTCAGCCGATACAGAAACATTGGTATTTTCGCCCATGTCGACGCAGGCAAAACCACGACGACAGAGCGCATTCTCAATATCACCGGCAAGATTCACAAGATCGGTGAGGTGCATGATGGCGCTGCAACCACAGACTTTATGGAGCAGGAGCAGGAGCGTGGGATCACGATCCAGTCTGCTGCGACAACCACGTTTTGGAAAGATCATCGCTTAAACATCATCGACACACCGGGGCACGTTGATTTCACCATTGAGG
This sequence comes from uncultured Pseudomonadales bacterium, assembly GCA_938017975.1. Lineage (GTDB taxonomy): Bacteria > Pseudomonadota > Gammaproteobacteria > Pseudomonadales > Azotimanducaceae > UBA9926. The sequence continues at coordinate 8,771 of CALIKQ010000033.1, forward strand.
TCTATCGGTCCTTGAAGGTCCTCGACGGCGGGGTCGGGGTGTTTTGTGGCTCGGGAGGGGTAGAGCCCCAGTCAGAAACAAACTGGCGTTATGCGAATGAATCAGAGGTCGCCCGCATTATTTTTGTTAACAAACTCGATCGCATGGGTGCCGATTTTTACCGAGTCGTTGATCAAGTGAGAAAAGTACTTGCCGCCAATCCGCTGGTCATGACTTTGCCGATTGGCACAGAGGATGAGTTCAAGGGCGTCGTCGACGTGCTCACGCAGAAAGCCTATGTTTGGGACGATTCGGGTGACCCTCTCAACTACGAAGTGCTTGATGTGCCCGAGGACATGGTTGACCTGACCAGCGAATATCGCGAGAAGTTGATCGAGGCTGCCGTTGAGATGGACGAAGACCTCATGATGGCTTACCTAGAAGATGGCACCGAGCCGAGTATTGATGAGCTCAAGCGTTGCATTCGGTTGGGAACGATTGGGTTGAACTTCTTTCCGACGTTTTGTGGTTCTGCTTTTAAAAATAAAGGTGTGCAAAATGTGCTCGATGCAGTCGTTGACTATCTTCCCAACCCAACAGAGGTCGATCCGCAGGAAGAAGTTGATTTAGAAGGCAACGCCACCGGAGGTTTCGCCGAGGTCGACCCCGCCAAGCCACTGCGTTCTCTTGCCTTTAAGATCATGGACGACCGTTTCGGCGCTCTGACCTTCACCCGCATTTATTCGGGAACATTAAAGAAAGGCGATACAGTCCTCAATACTTATACAGGTAAGACGGAGCGTATCGGGCGAATAGTAGAGATGCATGCGGATGAACGAATAGAGCGTGACTCTGCTCAGGCCGGCGACATTGTGGCTTTGATTGGGCTCAAAAACACTCAGACCGGGCACACGCTTGCTGACCAAAAACTGCCTGCGACATTGGAGCCCATGGTGTTCCCAGAGCCGGTCATTTACATCGCGATTGCTCCGAAGGATAAGGGGGGCGCCGAGAAAATGGGTTTAGCACTGTCGAAAATGATCCAGGAGGACCCCTCGTTTCATATGGAGACCGATCAGGAATCTGGCGAAACCATTATCAAAGGAATGGGGGAGCTTCATTTAGACATTAAGGTGGACATTCTGCGTCGAACCCACGGGGTGGATGTGGTGGTCGGAAAGCCGCTGGTAGCTTATCGCGAGTCGATTACACAGCGCGTTGAAGATACCTATACGCACAAGAAGCAAACTGGTGGATCGGGACAATTTGCGAAGATTGATTACTCGGTTGAACCCGCAGAGACAGGCTCGGGATTTATTTTTGAATCGGTTGTGACCGGTGGAAACGTGCCTCGTGAATTTTGGCCAGCTGTTGAGAAGGGTTTTCGGGTAAGTCTGGAGGAGGGCCCTCTTGCTGGGTACCCTTGCCTAGATGTGAAGCTCACATTGATTGATGGTGCGTTCCATGCGGTAGATTCGTCCGCGATCGCCTACGAGCTTGCCTCGAAGGCAGCTTATCGGCAGACCATGCCAAAAGCGTCGCCGCAAATTATGGAACCCATTATGAAGATTGACGTCTTCACACCCGAGGATCACGTCGGTGATGTCATTGGCGATCTCAACCGTCGTCGAGGCATGATCCAGGGACAAGAGCCTGGTGCAACTGGGGTTCGAGTGAAAGCGTCAGCGCCATTGTCGGAAATGTTTGGATATATTGGCGATCTTCGAACGATGACATCTGGCCGTGGTCAATTCTCAATGGAATTCAGTCACTACGACCCGACGCCGCGCAATGTGGCCGAGGAAGTGATCAAAGAGGCAAGAGAACGAAAAGCTGCGAAAGGTTGATTCGTTCAGGTTCTACTGCGACACGGTTGGTATTGCAGTAGAGCCGCCAGTTTGGGCAAAAAAGAGACAGGCTCATGGATTCAGTTGAGGATCGGTTGAGGGTTGAGTCGCCTTGCGTAAAAATTTGCGCCCTGTCAGAGGGTCAGTGTCTTGGATGCGGTCGATCCGTTGAGGAGATCAAGGGTTGGCCATTTGCCTCGAACGCAGAGCGTCAAAGGATTCTAGACAGAATTAAAAATGAGTTTTTAACTGGGTAGCCCCCATCGCGCTCGAAACCTTTGAGTTAGCCTTTCAACAAAAAAAACATAGGGGCTGCGGGCAACCCGGAGAGACGGCTCATCGCCGAAAGGTCAGCAGGTCATCGTTTACGCAATTTTCCAGTCGCCCTGTCGTGATGTATTTGGCGGCAGTCTGTGCCGAAAAACTCCGGATATCAAACATACTTTGCGGTGTAAAAAATGCCGAATGGGGTGTGATGAGGAGTCGGTGTTTGATCCAGTCGGCATCCTCCTGCCAGGCTTTAATCAGCGGCTTTTCTGAATTAGCAGGTTCTTCTGGCAGCACGTCTAGTCCGGCTGCGAGGACCTGATTAGCCATCATTGCCTCATAAAGCGCATCAATGTCGATGATCGGCCCTCGGGCGGTATTAATTAAAATCAGTCCTGGTTTTGCTTGCTCTAAAATAGAACGATTAATGAGCTTTTCGGTCCCTGAATTAAGTGGCAGATGCAAAGTGATGATATCGCATTGATTAAACAGTAATTCGAGCGAGTCGACGCGGCCAATGCCGAGCGCTAAGTCAGCCCCATTGGGCTTGAAAGGATCATAAAATAGCACCTTGGTGTCGAAAGCTTTAAGCCGCAGGGCTGCGGCGGTGCCTATGCGGCCTAGGCCTACGATGCCAACCGTGCAGTCGGCGAGCCGCTGTCCAAAGGGATTCAGCGCTGGTCGCCAATTTTTCTGTGGGTCGGCCCTTAAAGATTGGTCGTGAAAGGCAATGCTTTTGGTGAGCGTTAGCATCAGGGCTAAAGCATGATCAGCAACCTCTCGCGTGCCATAGTTTGGGGTGTTGCAGACTGGAATGCCCAAACTGGCCCATGCCTGTAAGTCAATTTCGTCAAAACCTACTGCGGGTTTGACATAGATTTTACAGCGGGTGAGTTTTTCCATATACGTTGCTGGTACGGGCGGCCCAATAATCGCATCGCATTCTGACCAGAGTTGATCTGGAACCTCAGAAGGATGCTTAAAAAAATGAGGTTTAATATTCGTATCTGATAGTCCGAATCGTTCAGGTTCAAAGTCATCCTGCCAGCGGATCATAGGCCATAAAAAGTTGTGCATCGGCTTCTCCCGGAAAGATTAAGGTGCGAAAGACCTGTTCAAATATAGCATAGGCAGAGCGGGCGAGATGCTTTCGGCTAATCAAGAGAATCGCTGGAGACCGGCTCGGTTCAAATCTCTGGTGGTCAGGACCACTATCTTTTGTTTAGGTATGCATTGCGGCGGTTATTTGAGTGGCCCACTAGACTTGGCTTGTTTTAAAACGCTAACTTTCAGAGTTTGAAAATTTCGTGCAAGTAGCGCATAAAAGTAATTTGTTGCGCTCTATTGTTTCCGATTCACGGTGGAGGTGGCTTGCGAGTGGCTCCATGCGTAACATCAATAACCTGTCCGCATCGCTTGAATTGCTCGTTTGATTAGACGAGTGCCGCGAGATAAATCGAGGAAGTATCAGACACTATGCGCAAAGAGTGTAACAAGATCGGCGAGTGGTATTTTGGTCCGACTGTGATCGCGCTGGGCGCTTTTGCCAAGGAACAAGGCGTGACGCCAAAGTGGTACAACCGTCTTGCAAGCTTACCGGTGATTCGTGAAGTCCCAGAGGTGATTGAGGCGGCGCATGTTGATCGTCTCCATAAAACGCTCCAGAAAAATCTATCGCCGACAGACTTTGGGCGATTATGGGGAAAGACCGCTTTTCAAAATGCCCCATCAGTTTGGACGCTTTGTGCGGGTGCAACCTCTTTTGAAGATATTTTATCAATGGGGTCTCAGCTAAGCTTGCTAGATTCCAATGGTTATATGGTTGGCCTGAGGTCGACGAAGACGTCTGTCCGCGTAAATTTTTATCCCCTCAGACCGCTGCCCCAATGGCAGCATCTCATGCTTGTACAGCAGTTAGCTTTTGGATTTCCTTTTCTTGTTGGGGATAAGGATTTGGTCCAGCGTACGGTGGTTGCTGGCGAGGTTGTGCCGATGAAAGCCTTGAAGGCCTTCCAGCCAGCTCAAGGAGCGGCCTCGCTGGCGGCATCTCAGGTGGTGCTCAATCGATCTTCACTCAACCAGCATAATCCTGTGGCCAGTCAAAGTTGGGCGCTGATTACAAAATCAATTGTCGAGCCCCTGATTGGTTTGCGGCTTCGCAATCAACCGTCTTCATACCGGGTTTCCCGCGCTCTTATGGAGTCTTACCTGAGAGGCGGTCGATTGGATATGGTCTCTGTCGCTGAATCGCTTCACACGGAAAAGTCGACCCTTCGCCGACACTTAAAGGCTGAACAAAGTTCATTCTCTCAGATTTTGGCTCAATTTAGGATTCAGGAGGCCAAGCTTCGACTGCTGGTAGGAGGTGATCTCTCCAAAGTAAGCCACGATCTTGGCTATGAGGCGCCGATGTCCCTTCAGCGCCTGATGCGGCAGTTTGGTTGAGCTGGGTTGAGTCTGTAATAGAAGTGTTCAATGGCGCGATTCTCGCTCGCCGCCAAAAGTTGGGAATACGGGATCAAGGCGCTCAGAGAAAAGCGCCTTGAGGTCAAGTCGTCTAGCCTAGCTTTGTCATCACGTCGCCGAAGAGAACTTCATCCGAAGCCAGTTCCTTGGGTTGATCTAAAGGTTTAGAAATCCAAGTCTCATTGATCAGATCCCGCCAAGAGATGTTGTTATTCGTGCCATTGCCTCCCCACGAGCCGCAGCCTAGAGAAAAGGTCTGACGCATACCATTCCAAAGATTGCCGCTATTTGACGCGGCTTGGGGCTGATTGACCATAACGCGCGATGTTCTTGTAGCGTCCGCGAGTTTCATGATGTTGTCATCACTATTGGAATAAATGCCGCAGGAGTGGCCCTGTCCTTGATAACTTTGAATGTTATTGGTCAGCGCAATTGCATGGTCGATATCGTTTGCCCGATAAAGCGCCATTACAACGGAGAGTTTTTCTCCAGAAAAGGGGAAGTCTGCGCCCCAGCCTTCTTCTATCACGATATAAAACTCGGTGTTTTCGGGAACGTCGAGCCCAGCCATGGAGGCAATTTTGTGAGCAGGTTGAGCAACAATAGCGGTGTTTAAGTGGCCTTCTTCATCCCAGATTGTATTACGGAGTTTTTCTTTCTCTTCGTTGTTGCATAAATAGCCACCCTTGGCTTTCAGCTTCTCGAGCATTTGTTCATAGATGCTATCAACGAGAATAACCGAGTTATCAGACGAGCAGGATGCCGCAAGATCGAGGGTCTTAGACAAATGAATCTTCGTTGCAGCATCATCAAGGTCGGCAGTGTCATCCACCGTGATCACTGCGTTGCCAACACCAACCCCCAGAGCAGGCGTTCCGCTGGAGTATGCCGCAGTCACCATGGCTCCACCCCCTGTAGCCAGTACGCGATCGCACTGTTGCATCAGCTCATTGGTGGTCTCGAGGCTAGGGATTTCAATCGCGATTACGAGGTCAGCTGGCGCGCCCATTTTTTCGATGGCATCACGCATCAAATCGCAGATTTTCTTATTCGTCAGCTTTGCCCTAGGGTGCGGGGCGACGATGATGGAATTCCTGCCTTTAACGGCGTGTATGGCCTTAATCACTGGGGTCGCTTCTGGGTTGGTAGAAGGTGCAAGGGCCCCAATGACACCCATTGGCTTAGCAATTTTTACGATGTTGCGCTCACGATCCTCCTCCAAGATACCCACAGATTTGTCGTCAATAATGTCCATCAAAGTTGCACGTGTCTTGCGCTGGATCTTTAGAAATTTGCCGTCATAGTTCCCAAGTTGAGTTTCATCAACAGTAAACTGGGCAATTTCCTCGGCGACTCCAGGCTTGGCAACCGCCCAAACCATCGCGCGAATCAGATCATCGACTTGCGCCTGGGTGTAGTTTTCAATTTGCTGTTGCGCTGCGCGAGACCGCTGGATGAGTGCGGCAATTTCTTCTGCGGGCGTGAGGCTTTGAGTGTTGGCACTGTCTGACATCAAGGATCTCCGAGCACGATAAATGTAGTAGGGGACTCGATTCTACACCGAGTGCTGCAGGCCGCCAAGACGCATATCAATTCAATGATTTAAACTATGGTGTATGCAATCGGTTTACTGAGGGCATGAGCAATGAGCCATTGGGAATTAGCCATAAGTAAAATGAGGATCCTAGGTTCGATCGTATCGCTCTCCACCTTCTTTACAACGGGCAACCTTTACAACCAGCAACCGTTACAACCAGCGGCGCCATTTAAAATAGCCTAGAAGAGCTACGCTGATGATCAGACAAAAAGCCATGAGATAGCTGAAGGCCTTAGGTTCATCAAGGCCCGGCAAACCCCCAATGTTCACGCCGAGCAATCCGGTGAGAAAGCCCAGCGGTAAAAAAAGCACCGCGACAAGGGTAAACACATAAGTTTTTCGATTCATTTCGTCGGCGAGGCGAGCTGCGAGTTCTTCTTGAGCCAATATCGCTCTGTCTCGAATCTGATCAAGGTCTTCAATGTAACGAATCAGTCGGTCATTAATGTCTTTAATACGGACGCGATGGTACTCCTCAAGCCAGGAAGGTGTTTCGTTGCTCAATCGCGTTAGCGCCTCTCGTTGTGGTGCCATATGACGTCTGAGCATCAGCGCCCGCTTTCTGAGCGCAATAATGGCTTGTCGAGTTAATACTGGATCACTCTGATCAATGTTTGATTCTGCGGAAATAACATCATCTTCGAGCCGGGTCATGGTGTCAGCCATATCGTCGACAATGTATTCAATCCAATCGACAAGCAATTCAGGGATCGAGCTGGCACCATCGCCTGATTCCAGTTCTCTAACCAGCCGCTCAGTCGCATGCAATTGACGAAGTCTTGCACTTAGGATCCGTGTTCCGTTGGTCCAAATTCGAAGGGAAACCATATCCTCTGATGCGCCATCGTCATCTCCAGCAGCGTCGCGGCGTCTATTAACGCCACGGAGAGTAATGATGAGATTGTCTCCGCGGCGAAGCACGCGCGGACGGGTTTCTTCGCTGGTTAACGCGCCAACTGCAATGGCATTCAACCCCCCCTCGTCGGCCAGCCAAGCCGCCACAGCCGGATTATTGGCATCAAAGTGCATCCAGCTATTTGCGGATTCGTTGGAAGAGCCAGCGGGTTGGATTGAGCCTGATCCACTCAAGGTAAGCGAATGAACAAGTCCCTCGTCGACTGACAATAGCGTGTAGTTCATGACTTAAGCCAATTTCTGAGGTGGTATCGATGCCTTCAATATACCCATCTTAAATCGATCAACAACGATTTTGCGTGATTGGTTGAGGCTATCGTATCTGTTTTACAGCGGGCAGCGAATCTGAGTCGAGCTAAGCAAGCCCGCCCAGCGATAACGTTGGTCGTCGGTCAGGCCGGCAAATGCTGGGTCACTCCAATGTTCAGACGACACTGCGTTGGTACCTCCGTCTAGATTTGGATGCCTACAAAGACGCTATAGCGGTATTGACGATTTCTTGAGTGTTTAGACTGTTTCTTTCTCAATATAGTCTGTGCCTACTATTACAAAAATGTACGTTTTATATTGGTTTATATCTATAAATAGTAATAAGTCGCTAATTTATTTAAAAAGGTAAACGCAGTAGAAGTAAGAAGAGCGGTCTTTGGCTGCCCCTTCTGCTTACTCCTTAAGAAGAACGATTAAGTGAATAGCGGTTAAGTGAATAGCGGTAAGGCTTTTCTGGTAGCCTTTAGTTGCCAGAGATATATCTTAAGTATTCTTCGGCGGTCAGCGGCGGCAGTCTATGCAGACCACTGCTCCCTATCCTTTTGTTTATGATAGTTTTATGGTCATGACGGACTTTAGCAATGTTACCCATCTCCTCTTTGACCATGACGGTGTGCTGGTCGATACAGAATATTGGTATTTTAAGGCAACGCAGGACGAGCTAGCAGCGATGGATATTCGTCTGACGCTGGATGAATATATGGATCATATGGTTACCGGCAAGGCCGCTTACGCATCGCAACTCTCGACTGATGAGCGTGAAGCGTTTCGTGAACGCAGGAATCACAGATATGCAAGTTTTCTCTTGTATCAGGATATTCAGATCCCTGGGGTAGAAAACACGTTGGCCAGCCTCAGTGGCAGTTACCCAATGGCGATCGTGACAACATCCCGGCGCGAGCATTTTGAGTTAATCCACGAAGCACGAAATATTACCTCGTATTTTGACTTTGTATTGGCATTGGGAGACTACGCACAGACAAAACCCTCGCCAGACCCGTATTTGACGGCTGTTGAACGCTTTGCAATTGCGCCGGAAAACGCATTGATTATCGAAGACTCTGCACGAGGTCTTAGCTCAGCTATGGCTGCTGGTATTCGTTGCGTCATAGTGAAGAACGAGTTTACCGAGCATCAGGATTTCACTGGTGCGACAGCAAAAATTGAGGCGCTGACAGATCTGCCTAAATTGCTTGGCAAGCATCTTCCTGGGTTCCACAGGGATTGAAGTAGGAATGTGGTTCTGCTGGGATAAGCGCCTGTTGGCTGCAAAAGAATACGGTTAAGGTGGCAGGAGAAATTCCACCTTGGGTTGAGTCAATTACACTGCAAAAATGGATGCCCTCTGTGTCCTAAAGCAGGAAAGAGTAGCAGAGAACCGTAGTAGTACTGCTTCTGCTGCCCTTAGCTCTGCATTGTCGGCCCTATCGTTACCCAAAAAGGATTAGGGCTGATCGAAGAAACACTCAATTTTCTATAAGCATATGATACTAATGCAAATTGTATGGTCGGGATGGCGAGATTTGAACTCACGACCCCTGCCTCCCGAAGACAGTGCTCTACCAGGCTGAGCTACACCCCGACGACGTTTTAGTATAAATCAATGCTGGAGATTGTGTGTTAAGTTTGACGCTCAACCGAAAAACAGATGAGCTGCGATAGAGCTGATTTGAACGGACTGGCGTCAAGCACGTTGATTTGTTCTAGTGCTAAATCTCTGTGTTGCTGGGCCTGACTGATGGTTCTGTCAATGCCGCCCGATAGGCGCACCGCCTCGATGATGGCCCTAAAGTTAGGCTTAGCCGCTGCATCGGTAATTGCAGAACGAATTAGTGTTTGTTGCTCGACCGTCCCGCACGCCAAAGTGACGATCAGAGGTAGCGTTACCTTTCCCTCGGCAAGGTCATCGCCGACGTTTTTACCCAAATCCCCCGTCTTGCCCTCATAATCGAGTACATCGTCCATCAACTGAAAGGCCATGCCCAATTCTTTGCCATAAGTTTGGAGAGCAACCTTGACCCTCGGATCGACCCCTGAGAGCACTGCGCCAGAGTGTGCTGCGACCTCAAAGAGTAGTGCGGTTTTGCGATAGATCACATCAAAATACATTGCCTCAGAAATGTCAGCGTTTCTCAAATAGGTGAGTTGTTGAACCTCACCCTCGGCAATGCCGTTTGTGGCCTTTGAAAGTAGTTCCATTACTTCAAGGTTGCCGATTTCCACCATCATCTCGAAGGCACGAGAATGAAGAAAGTCACCCACAAGCACGCTGGCCGCATTACCCCAAGTGGCGTTCGCGGTGGCTCGACCTCTTCTTAACCCTGAGTTATCAACCACATCGTCATGAAGCAGCATCGCGGTATGTAAAAATTCGATAATTACAGCGAGCTTGATGTGGTCAGCGCCCGAGTAACCGCTGGCGCGAGCAGCCAGCAACACGAGCAGTGGGCGCAGCCGCTTACCGCCGGCTTGGATAATGTAACTCGAAATCTCCTCAACAAGAGGTATATCTGAGCTCAAACTTTGAGAAATCAGTCGATCGACAGCATCAAAATCGTCTTTAACGGCGTCGAAGATGGGGGTAAACATGCTGAAAGGCATCTAAAAGAGGCGAGAGAGTGAGATGCTATGGTCAGTGGTCAATAGATGTCAAGGGCGCAGCGGCGACATCCGAGATGTTTTTGTCGATATTGCTATCGGTTACCAGTTCGCTTATGATTGCGCGTCCTGAAAAAGCACGTCTAAAAGAATTCTGGAAGAAGTGCCTTCTTCGGCATTTAGAGTAGGGTTTGCTTTTAGAAGTTGGGCATTAAAATACTAAATGAGAAAGCATACAGGCGTTGCCGATAGGCGGTGGACGCGAAGCGAAAAGTTAGGGTAGATCTATGTACGCTGTAATAAAAAGTGGTGGTAAGCAACATCGCGTCGAGCCCGGTGAAGTGCTTCGATTAGAAAAGGTACAGGCAGAGCCAGGTACCCTGATCGATTTTGATAATGTCATGATGGTGGGGGAAGGCGCTGATGTTAAAATCGGTGCGCCGTTCGTTGATGGCAGCAAAGTCTCCGCTGAGGTTGTGGCGCACGGTCGGCACGATAAGGTTACGATCATTAAGATGAAGCGTCGCAAGCACTATCGGCGTCAAGCAGGGCACCGGCAGTGGTACACGGAAGTCAAGATTAAAGAAATCGTTGGAGGCTGATAGCAATGGCGCATAAGAAAGCAGGCGGTAGCACACGCAACGGACGCGATTCAGAGTCTAAACGGCTAGGGGTTAAGCTCTACGGCGGCCAAGCAGTCGAGCCGGGGAACATTATTGTTCGCCAGCGTGGCACACGGTTCCACGCTGGACCAAACGTGGGGTGTGGAAAAGACCATACACTTTTTGCAAAAGCAGCCGGAACGATCCAGTTCGTGACGAAAGGACCGAAACAACGAAAATATGTGACGGTCGTTGCTGCCGGATAGCGGTTACCAAATGGTATAAAAACCCTGTCATTGGCAGGGTTTTTTTTTAGGGCTAACTCAACAAAGGGCGGCACCACAATGAAATTTGTCGACGAAGCATCGATCCGAGTTGAAGCTGGCAAAGGAGGACATGGCTGTTTAAGTTTTCGCCGAGAGAAATACATCGAAATGGGTGGTCCCGATGGCGGCGATGGCGGTGACGGCGGCAGCATCTATTTTAGGGGCGATGCAGCTCTGAATACCTTGGTTGATTTTAGATTTCAGCCCCGGTACCGGGCTGGCACAGGGGAATCTGGCAAGGGTAAAGATAGAACAGGTGCAAAGGGCGATGATTTGGTGGTCAAGGTCCCTCTTGGCACCAGCGTGTACGATGAAGATACCGACACCTTAATTTTAGAAGTTGTTAACGCTGACGAGGATCTCTTGATTGCTCGCGGCGGCTTTCATGGATTGGGCAATGTCAGATTTAAATCCAGCACCAATCGAGCGCCACGCAAAACCACCCCCGGAACGCCGGGAGAGATCTTTAATCTGCGGTTAGAGTTGAGACTGATTGCCGATGTTGGGCTCTTGGGGCTGCCCAACGCGGGTAAGTCAACGCTCATCAGCGTTGTTTCTGAAGCAAAGCCTAAAATAGCGGATTATCCGTTTACGACCCTGGTGCCAAATCTCGGTGTGGTTCGGCTTGACCATAATCGGAGTTTTGTTATTGCGGATGTGCCTGGTTTAATTCCAGGGGCCTCGGAAGGAGCGGGTCTCGGTATACAGTTTCTCAAACATTTATCCCGGACTCGGATCCTACTGCATTTGGTCGATGCGTTGCCGATCGATGGCGGTGACCCCCTTGAAAATTTTCGCGCGATCGAAGCTGAGGTTGCAAAATACAGTGAGGCGATCGCCCAGAAACCCCAATGGCTGGTGATCGCGAAATCTGACCTCTTAAATGATGCGCAAGCGGTGGATTTGCAGGACCGCCTCACTGCCGATAGCGCTGCGGTCGATCGTAGTTTCGTCGTCTCTGCTGTCACTGGGGCGGGCCTAACGCCGCTCTTGAATGCGATAGCTGATTATTTCTCAGCACTGGATGCGCCGGATCAGAAAAAGGCGGAAGCGCTTGAGCAGGCAGCCGGTCAGGATGCGCACAGCTATTCAAAAATGCTGCGCGAGGCCCGCCACAAACGTCGTGCTGAGAGTATGGAAGATGATTTTGACGAAGACATCGATGACGACGAAGTGACAGTGCATTACGAGCCATGAATCAATTAACTGGCGATCATGAAGTCTGGGTAGTTAAGGTTGGGAGTTCCTTGGTCACCGCCGATGGTTTGGGGCTCAATCATGCCTTGATCCAGTCCTGGACAAAGGACATTGCAGAGTTGCATAAAAAAGGCGTCAGAATTGTTCTGGTGTCTTCCGGTGCTGTTGTTGAAGGCATGGTGCGCTTGGGTTTGTCTCAGCGTCCGCGGTCTGTGGCGATGCTTCAAGCTGCCGCGGCGGTCGGTCAAATGGGTTTGGTCCAGTACTATCAGCAGTGTTTTGATGTGCATGCACTCGGAACCGCTCAAGTCCTGCTAACCCGATCAGACCTGCGATCAAGAAATAGATACCTCAATGCCAGAAATACGCTAACGAACTTGCTTAACCTTGGAGTTGTTCCCGTGGTTAATGAAAACGATACGGTAGTGACTGATGAAATTAGGTTCGGGGATAACGACACTTTAGCCGCTTTAGTCGCTAACCTGATTGATGCCAAACGGTTGGTGATTATGACTGACCAGATTGGTATTTTTGATCAAAACCCCAGGACTGCAGCGGAGGCCAAGCTGATTACCGACGTCGATGCCTTTGATCCGCTGCTGGATGCGGTAGCAGGTGAGGGTGGCGCGCTTGGACGCGGCGGGATGATCAGTAAGGTTCAGGCCGCCAGAATCGCTTCAAGAAGTGGTTCGGAGACGTTTATCTGCAGTGGCACAAGAGAGGCGGTTTTGTTGAGTCTCTATCGAGGAGAGTCCGTCGGGACCCGAGTTGAGGCTGACCGGCCGGCGCTGGGAGCACGAAAGCAGTGGTTAGCGTCCTTGCCAGTACTCGGCACGTTCGCGCTAGATCCAGGCGCGGTGAGCGCCTTGTTGCATCAGGGTAAAAGTTTGCTGGCCGTTGGAATTACCTCGGTTGATGGTACCTTTAGTCAAGGCGCGTTGGTTTCTTGCCGAGACATTGATGGTAAGGAGATCGCTCGAGGCCTCACGAATTACAGCAGTGCGGAGATGAAAAGAATTAAAGGGAAGAATAGTCAGGATATTGAAGCAGAGTTGGGTTATCTGGTGGATGAAGAAGTCATCCACCGAGATGATCTGCTGATGATTTAGGCCTGCAATGCCTTTAGCTTGGTGTTCAACCGTGATTTATGTCGAGCCGCTTTGTTTTTGTGGATAATGCCTTGAGAAACTGCGCGGTCAAGCGCAGGCGCAGCGGCTTCGTAAGCTGCTTTGGCAACCGCTTGATCGCCGCCTTGAATTGCGGTCAGCGTCTTTTTAATGGCTGTCCTCATCGCGGAACGCTGGCTTGCGTTATGTCGGCGACGTTTTTCTGACTGTTTTGCGCGTTTTTTTGATTGTGCTGTATTGGCCAAGGTAAAAGATCCTGAAAATGGTCGGAAAATGAGCGGCGTACTATGCAGAGTCAGGTGCTTTTTGTCAAACACCGATTTAAGGCCTGTGCGGTCCGTGGAAGTGTTTAGGGTGGTTTAAAATTGCAACGCGCTGGAGAAGCTGCACAGTAATGGACACTAATCCGACAACAATTCGTCACAAATTGTTGCGTTCCGGGATCGTGGTCTCGGCAATGACCTTTTTATCCCGAATCTTGGGTCTCGTCAGAGATGTTGTTGTCGCCTACTTTTTCGGTGCTTCAGCGAGCGCTGATGCTTTTTTCTTGGCATTCAAAATCCCGAATTTTTTTCGGCGTCTCTTCGGAGAAGGTGCTTTTTCTCAGGCGTTCGTTCCGGTCTTATCAGAATACAAGGCCCGTCGTGATTCGGTTGCTCTCAAAGATTTGGTGGATCACTTGGCCGGTGCGCTCGGTCTGGTTGTAACGATTTTTGTGCTGCTTGGGGTCGTGTTTTCAGGCGCGGTAATAACGCTGTTTGCATTCGGTTATGTTGTTCGTGAGGATAACGCCCAACTGGCGCTTGCCGGTTCGCTCTTGCAGATCACGTTTCCCTACCTGGGACTGATTTCGCTGACTGCCTTTGCCGGGTCGATCCTCAATACTTTTGGACGATTTGCGGTCCCGAGTTTTACACCCGTGCTACTGAATGTCAGTTTGATTGGCAGTGCTGTCTGGCTCAGACCGTATTTTGATCTCCCAGTCTATGCGTTGGCCTGGGGAGTATTCATCGCAGGATGGTTACAACTGCTGTTTCAGTGGCCGGCGCTGGCCCAAATCGGCTTGGTTCCAAGACCCAGGCTTAATTTTTCACACCCTGGGGTCAAGCGAGTCGGGGTATTGATGTTGCCCGCGCTCTTAGGCGTCTCAGTCAGCCAGATCAACTTGTTACTCGATACCGTTTTAGCAACGTTTCTGCAGAAGGGTAGTATTTCTTGGTTGTATTACAGCGATCGCTTACTCGAGTTGCCGCTGGCGCTTTTTGGCATCGCAATTGCGACGGTCATTTTACCCGCGCTGTCTGCAGACTATGCCAAATTAGACGAAGACCGGTTCGCTGCTAAACTGGATTGGGCGATCCGTTTGGTCTTGCTCTTTGGGCTGCCAGCTTCGGTTGCGCTGGTACTGCTTGCTGACGTTTTAATCGCAACGATTTTCTATCACGGCGCGATGACGCAGTTTGATCTAATGATGGCAGGGCTGAGCCTTAAAGCCTACGCTGCTGGATTAACAGGCCATATGATGGTCAAGGTTCTCGCGCCCGGATTCTTCGCCCGGCAAGATATGAAAACGCCGGTTAAGATTGGAATCGTGGCCTTGATTACGAATATGTTCTTTAACCTAATTTTGATTGGCTTTTTGGGACACATCGGCTTGGCGTTGGCCACTTCAATTTCTGCCTTTGTAAATGCCTTTTTGCTATGGCAGGCGCTGAGATCGCAGGCGATTTACCGTGCTGGGGCGCAATGGCTGAAATTTATCGTTAGAATTGGGTGCGCGCTGGCGCTGATGCAAGTGTTGCTGTTATCCATTGTGCCAGGTTTGGATCAGTGGCTCAGCTACGCTTTAGAGCTGCAAATCTTGGCGCTCCTTGGGCTGTGCATTGCGGGTTCGGCGCTGTACCTAATCACATTGTGGCTGCTCGGTCTTCGAGTCAGCGATTTTAGAGATCAGATGTAATGCGGGTAATTAGAGGTCGCCACAACATTCAAACTCAGGATCATGGCTGCGTCGCGACCATTGGTAATTTTGACGGCGTCCACATGGGACATCAGGCGATTTTAAGGCGGGTGAACGAGGCAGCTTTACAATTGGGGTGCCCCTCGCTGCTGATTTGTTTTGAGCCGCAGCCAAAGGAATTTTTTGAGACATTCAAGGCGCCAGCTCGCTTAACCCGGTTTCGAGAGAAAGTCGAACAACTCAAAGCGGCAGGGCTCGACCGTCTTTTGTGCCTGCCTTTTAATGAAGCTACTCGCAGGCTCTCAGTGGACGCATTCATCGCTTTACTGACCGAGGAGCTGAAGGTCCGTGCATTGTTTGTTGGTGATGATTTTCGGTTTGGTGCAGATCGCTCTGGAGATTACGCCTCCCTGGAGGCGGCAGGTGCTGTAGCCGGTTTTGAAGTTGCGAATTTTTACACCATCACCCATGGTGCCGAGCGAATCAGCAGTACGCGTATTCGCGCTTGCTTATCCTCTGGAAACTTCGAAGAAGCCGAGGCACTTTTGGGTCGACGCTACACGATCACTGGCCGAGTGGTTTATGGCCGCCAAATCGGCCGAACCATTGGTGTACCTACGGCTAATATCCAACTGCATCGGTATAAAGCACCTTTATCGGGCGTATATTTGGTCCGAGCCCGTATGGGGAACGATCAGTACTGGGGCGTGGCCAATGTAGGCGTTCGGCCAACCGTTGAGCCGGGAACGCCGCAGCCGATTCTTGAGGTTCACATCCTTGATTTTGACGGTGATATCTATGGTCGGCAGGCAGATATCCAGTTTTTTGAAAAACTTAGGGACGAGCAAAAATTTTCTGGACTTGAGGCACTCAAAGCGGCGATACAAGGTGATATTGAATTTGCTCGCACCCGAGTAGAGGCGCGGTCATGAAGCTTTATGGGCTTAGCCTTTTCATCGTATTGTTGGATCAGGTGTCCAAAATATCGATGGATCGATGGCTGGGACTGTGCCTGCCGGGTCGCTGTCAGACCTTTGAAATTCTGCCGGTCTTTCAATTGACTGTGCTCTATAACCAGGGCGCCGCATTTAGTTTTCTTGCGGATGCTGGGGGGTGGCAGCGCTGGTTCTTAACCGCTGTATCCGCAGGTGTGAGCCTGTTTTTAATCATTTGGTTGCCTCGGGTGCCTGCAAGGCAAGGCTACCTGAAGATGGGATTGATCTTGGTCTTGGGCGGCGCCGTAGGAAATCTCATTGATCGGGCATGGCAGGGTTATGTCATTGATTTCTTGGTGCTGCATTACGACCAGTATTACTTTCCGGCCTTTAATGTGGCCGATGCTGCAATCAGCGTGGGAGCAGTGTTTTTGATTTTAGATTTGATTTTCACGAAAGAGGGAAAAGTGTGAGCGAAACGACACCGATTGGGCCTGGGGCACAGACCTCTTTGAGGTTTACCTTGCGCTTGGAGGAAGGGGACATCGTGGATACCACTGGTGAACGCGCTGCTGAATTTGTATTTGGTGATGGTCAGTTGCTTCCCGGATTTGAGTCCGCATTGATTGGCCTTCGAGCCGGCGATAAAGAGACCTTTCATATTGCCGCAGAGCAGGGATTCGGGTTGGTGAATCCAGAAAATATTCATGTGCTGAAAAAATCTGATTTCTCCCGAGAACTGCTATTAGAACCGGGGCTTGTTGTTTCGTTTATGGATCAACAGCAGCAAGGGGAGCTCCCCGGTGTGATACGTAAGGTTTTTGATGAGGCGGTAGAGGTTGATTTTAATCATCCACTCGCGGGTAAAGGCTTGATGTTCGATGTTGAAATATTGAGCGTCAAGCAAGTTTCACAGGAGATCGCTCGAGGATGACAATCGAGGCCTTTGATTTCGAAATTCGGCTGGCCAACCCGCGAGGGTTTTGCGCTGGGGTTGACCGAGCCATAGAAATTGTTAATCGCGCACTCGAAATCTATGGGTCGCCTGTCTATGTTCGTCATGAAGTTGTGCATAACAAACACGTGGTCGAGGATCTTTCTGAGCGGGGTGCCGTCTTCGTTGACGAGGTCAGCGAGATTCCCGAGGGCGCGCTGTGCATATTCAGCGCGCATGGTGTATCGCAACAGGTCAGGCGGGATGCTGAGGCTCGTGGCCTCAGAGTTTTTGATGCAACCTGTCCCTTAGTGACCAAGGTTCATATGGAGGTTGCAAAAGCAGCAGCTGAGCATCGTGATGCGGTGCTGATTGGTCATGAGGGACATCCAGAAGTTGAAGGCACGCTCGGTCAGTTCGAAAATGGTGCAAAAGGACAAAAATTTTTGGTCGAAACCGTCGAAGATGCCGAGCGTTTGATCGTTCGTGATGCTTCTAAGCTGAGTTTTATGACCCAAACCACATTGTCGGTGGATGATACCCGAGAGATCATTCATGTTTTACAGCGACGGTTCCCAGATATTCAGGGGCCGAGAAAAGATGATATTTGCTATGCGACACAAAATCGACAGGATGCAGTGAAAGCGCTTGCGGCCTTGAGTGAAGTTGTGATCGTTGTGGGTTCTCAGAACAGTTCAAACTCAAATCGATTGAGAGAGTTGGCAGAGAGATTAGGGGCCGATGCCCATCTGATTGACCACTTCAGCCAAATTGAGCCCCAATGGCTCGATGGCAAGCGAGCTGTAGGTGTGACATCTGGCGCCTCTGCGCCGGAAGTGTTGGTCCAGTCGGTGGTCGATTTTCTGATGCAATGCGGAGGACGTTTAATCGAGATGGCGCCAACGGCCGAGGAAGAGGTGGAGTTTTCGCTCCCTAAAGCGTTACGATGATAATTTAGGGGCTCATTTTCGCAGCGCTGGCCTGTACAAATCGAGTGCCCTGAGACTGAATCGTGGCTTTGAGGAGCAATGCATGAGTAGGTGCGCGAAGGGGCAAAACGTTTGTACCGAACGCCAATACGACCTGGTAGGGAGGCCGGGGCGCAGGCTTGAAAGTGGGTTCACATTGATCGAATTAATGGTGACGGTGGCGATTATTGCGATCATCGCTGCAATCGCGGTACCTTCCTATCAAGGTTATATTTCAGACAGTTATCGTAATCAGGCCGCTGCGGACGCAAAGGTCTGCGCGTTAGCGCTCGAACGTTTCTACAGTGAGGGGTTTACCTACGTAGGCGGAGAGAGTCAGTGCAACACAAATTCTCCCACCAATGGGACTGCCCAGTACACACTATCGGTGAGCACAGCAGTCAGCAGCTATACAATTACCGCATCACCTGTTTCAGGTGGCAGTTGTTCTGATGCGAGCGTCGAATGTGTTCAACTTGATCGTGATGGCACGCAGACGATCTTGTAGGGCGCTGGCGCCAATCGAGAACCTTCGGTCTTTCATAAGACAGAAAGTGTTGCTCGATAATGAACTTGTGAGTCGCTCCATCGAGCGCGGGCTCCTGTTCCCTGTGCCAACCTTGCAAAGGGGCGATCCAGCAGTTTCAGATTCGGCTCAGAGGGGCCCCAGGCATTCTGGGTTCTCTTTGGTTGAGTTGATGGTGGTGCTCGCAGTTGCTGGTATTTTATTAGGGGTGGCGCTGCCGTCTTATCAATCGTTTGTGGCCAGCACGGCTGTGACGACCGCCGCCAACGATCTTGTCGCGGCGGTTAATATTGCCAGAAGTGAGGCGCTGAAGCGCGATGGTATTGTGTCGTTACAAGCGTCAAATACGAGCACCAACGATTTCTCTGATGGATATTGCGTTGTGGTGGGTGCGCCAGGAAACTGTGCCGATGCTATTCGTCAGTTTACGATTGGCGGCGACGATATTACGCTGGTAATTTCTGGTGGATATTCCTCGGTCAGTTTTGATGGTTTGGGAGGGCTATCGGGGACTTCAGGAACGGGTAGACAATTTAATCTCTGTCGCGCGAACGAGGATTACCGATTGATTGACATTAAATTGGTAGGCCGCCCAGCGCTGTCAGGTGGAGCCAATTGCCCATGAATCAAGTTGGTCGCTTGCGAGGCGTTACGTTGATCGAACTACTGGTCACGATGGTGATCGTAGCGGTTGGCGTGTTAGGGGTTGCAGGATTGCAAATTGTCAGTCTCCAGCAGGCTCGGGAAGCAGGGCAAAGAATGATCGCGTTGCAAGCCGCTAACGACCTTTTAGATCGTATTCGGGTCAATAAAGGTCAATCCTACGAATGGCCCCGCGCTACCTCGGTTTCCGCTGCGAGTGCTACAAATTGTGCTGCGACAAGCTGCACCGCAGCGAACCTTAAGAATTATGATCTTCAATATTGGGCTTGCCGATTGGGCCAGCCCAGCAGTGATTGTAGAACGGCATTTGGCCTGGTAGATGCTGACTTTGATCGGCTACCCCTGGCCGCCGGTGAAGTGATTCGTACGGCTGCCAGCTCAAATTATAGTTTGGGTTCGCCAAGCGCTGGGACCGCCTCGATCAACACCGTGAACTATGAAATCTCCGTGTACTGGTCGGCAGATGCTATCGAAACCAGCTGTAGTGCGCGTGAGACGGATAATCTTTGTCAAAAACTGACAGTCAAGGCACAAGTCAATTGAGTATTGCTCAAGGCCAGCAGACGGGCTTGTCTCTAATCGAGCTGATGATTTCGATGACCATTGGTGCTTTTGTCACAATCGGTGTCTTAAATCTTTTCAATGCGAACTCAGACACCTACAACGTGCTGCAAGCCCAGGCGCGGTTGCAGGAGAGCGCTAATTTTGGTCTTAACGTCATGTCTAGGGATTTAGAAAAGTCGGGGTACCGAGGCTGCTTCTCAAGCGGGGATGTCTACTTCACGATGGCCACCGAAGATGACATCCCAGCAGATTACGACATTCGTTACGGATTATCGGTATTTAATGGCGTCGGTGAGGATGACTGGACGACCTCGGCGACGACATTGCCGGCGGCGGTTTCCTCTGTTGCGACGGCAGAGACGGATGTTTTGGCGTTGAGGTATCTAGATAATGATGAAGCCTATTTAGCGAGTGCTCTAACCCAAGGGTCCGAAGATGTTGTTGTGACCGTAGCCAGTGGCGCTTCGAGTTCCATTGCTACCAATGATTTGGCGTTGTTGCATGATTGTGAGAAAGCGACATTATTTAAGGTCACTGAGGCTACGAGTAGCAGTAGTACGACCGTGACCTTCGCGCACGCAATTGAAAGCGGTGGTAATGCGGTTTCGGGTTTGGCGCAAACCGGTGTTTTTGGCACCAACGCGGCAGTCTCGAGTATTGTTGGTCGTCATTACTATATTGCCCCTGGCGCATCGTCTAGAACGGGACTCGCAGATTTATCTCTCTACCGGAGGGACGCAGCCGGCGCCTCGGAATTGGTTGAGGGCATTGAGGATTTGCAGGTTTTGGTCGGCATCGACAGCGATGGTGATGGCGTCCCAAACCAATACTATGCCCCGGCAGCGAATCTTGATATGAGCCAGGCAGTGACGATCTTGCTTGAGATTACCGCGAACAGTGTTGTCCCGGTGGGCTCCAGTGAGAGTGACGGATTACTGCGCCGGACCTACCGGCGAACTGTCCAAATTAGGAACGCTGGCTGATGAAAATACCTGGGCATCAAGACGGGATGGTGCTGGTTACTAGCCTAGTGATCCTGTTAATTTTGACCATGTTGGCATTGTCGGCGGTTCAGGGAACCAGTATCCAAGAGCTGATTGCGCGCAATCAGCGAGACAGCAACCTCGCTTTTAACGCGGCTGAAACAGCGCTTGTTGAAGCAGAGGCGGTCTTAAATGCAATGACATCGGCGACTTACGGCACCAGCAGTAGCAATAATCCAAAGATTTACGATGCTCGCTCGGCGGGTTCCTTTTTCGTCGTGACGGAAGATCCCTGGGCCAGTGATTATAGAAATGAACTACAGGCTTTTACCAAGGGGGTAACAACACAATCACCGCCTCTCTACATCATTGAGCATATAAGCACCGTGGTTTCCGATGAAGATCGGCTCAATTTGGACAACATTGGACAGAATCCGAATACTTGTTGTACACAGATGTTTAGGATTACGGCGCGCGGGCTCGGCGGTACAGACTCTGCAAAGGTAATCCTGCAAAGCACCTACGGGAAGCGTTTCTGATGCACTACGCAGGGGAAAACTGCTATGAGAAGTTTTAACTCACTCATCCTGAGATTACATAGGTATTTTGATTTAGGAGCAGGCAGCGGTGTGCGAAGAATGGGTCTGAAGTTCTCGACTATCAGAAAATTTGGGTTCGGCTACTTCGTGTCAACATTGGCCGTTTTGATTGGGGTCTCACCGATGGCCTACGGACTTAAAGAAGTCGTGAGCGTGCGGCTTGACCCGTCAACCATCGCACCTGGAGAGGCCTTTTCAATTTATGTCACTGCCGAGTACGATAGTAGTAATTCAGGCGGTAAAACTGATGATGTATACGCGACAACTCAGTACACCTTAAATGGCACTTCAGCCTGTATTAATAACGATGATGCGACTCTCGGCGCGACTCAAGTCGAATACGGCCCCTATTTGGTGACATCGCCCTCTGATTTGAGTGACGGTAGTTACTTGATCAGTGTCGATATTTTCTCAAAAAATAATTGTGCTAATTCCGGGCAGTCATCCGCTTCCACCGGTCCTGCTAGTGCAACATTAACCGTTTCCGGGACCAATGATGCGCCGATTGTCGTAGACGACGCCGCTTCGGTTGATGAGGATGGGTCTGTAGCGATTGATGTGTTGGCCAATGATAGTGACTCTGATGGAGCCTTGGACGCAACGTCGGTCACAGTCACGATTGATCCCTCCAATGGAAGCGTGACGGTTAATGCCTTAACCGGTGTCGTGACTTACTCTGGAGATGCCAATTTTGTCGGTAGCGATGTGTTCAACTACACGGTAGCCGATGACGCGGGCGCAGTTTCTAGCGCTGCAACGGTGACAGTGACTGTGGGCGGGGTTAACGACCCCCCAACCCTGACCGGGGATCGTGCCGGCACAATCCTAAAAGGTGGCTCGTATACGCTCACAACGGCCGACCTTTTTTATCAAGACATTGATGATGGCGATGCGAACATCACATTCTCTGCAAGTAGCATCACAAATGGCACCCTGCTTTTGTCCGGTCTGAGCGTAACCAGCTTTACTGCTGCAGAATTGAGTGGCGGCGCGGTGGTTTTTGAGCACGATGACTCTACGAGTAGCACGGGATCTTTCTCGGTAACTGTTGAAGATGGTAATGAAGACAGCTCAGCGCCAACGCCTGCAACCGTGACGCTGACGGTCATCACCGCCGATGCCGCTTATTCTGAAGTCACAGATCTTTTTGATTTGTCGGATGAACCTCTCGAGTTGGTCACGCCTTCATCGCCCAACGTAGTCGTGCTTCAAGATACGTCCTCGAGTCTCAATTCTGACATCATGACCGAGGCGCTAAATGGTTACTATCCCGATCCCTCGGCGCCTACTCGGCCTTGGAACAATATTTATGGGAGTGGGCCATCGCCTGCTAAACAGGCCGATAAAGAATCCGATACGCCAGGGTCGGGGTTCTGGCGGCTCAGAAATAAAGATTACAACAGGATTTATTACAACCCAGAGCTGAGGTACTCGGCTTGGGCTGAATGCTCTGGTGCGGGTGCGCCGAGCGGTTGTTTGAGCACGGTCACCCCTGATGCCAGCCTTTATTATTACTATGTTTGGAAAGACACGACCGATGAGGCTTGTCCGACCAACAATGTGGGTGTTGTTGACCCAACTCCGTCGCCGCTTGCCGACCCGATTGATGCTTGCTCTGAGGGGAGATTGGTTGCGATAAAGAGTGAAACGGGCACAGCGGGAACAGCAGAGGCGCTCTCTGATCTGACGGCTTTTTCAGCCGAGAGTTTTGACGATGGTAATGAACGTTACCCTAGATTTCCGCTTCGCGAGGATTGTGCCGATCCTGGCTTTTGCACGCTTGCCGAGGAACAGGCTAATTTTTTGAACTATTACACTTGGTATCGAACTCGGGGCACATCGATGAAAGCCTCCCTAGGAGCTGTGATCAGCGAAGCAGATACCAATCTCAGGATTGGGTTTGCGGGTTCAAATGGTGTCAATGACAATGTGCCGCTTGATAGCTTAGGTGCTTCAGGCCATAAGACAGCGCTCCTGGGCGGGCTTTACTCGCGGAGCTTTCAAGGTAATTCTAATTTTTTTGGTTCTTTTGCAAAAGCCGGCGAGTATTTAGAGTGTGAGGGCCAAAACATCTTTTATGGGCCCTCAAGCTCGCCTGGTGATGCCCAATGCCCGGCGCTCGCGCCGCCCCAAGGCACCTGTCAGCAAAACTATATCTTGCTGATTACAGATGGCGGGATGGAGGGTTACAACAGCAATCTAGGGAACCAATCCCCCGGAGATGCCGATGCCAATAATGATACCAATTTTGATGGCGAAATTTTTGCTGGAGCGAAACCCTCAGAATTAGGGGATGCAACACTGGCAGATATCGCAATGCATTATTACGAGCGCGACCTATTTCCCGATGCGGATATGGTCAACGATGTAGTCCCTTTGCAGCGAGATCTTGATTTAGCGCCGAGCGGAAGTTTTGCCAGCAATGTGATGCATCAGCATGTCAAAACCTTTGCCGTTGCCTTTGGGATTGACAGCGGTTTGGTTGATCCGCCAACAAGCTATGCAACCGGTTCCTACGATTGGGGTTCAACAGCTTCAACGGATCAAGAACTCGCTGATTTTTTAATCAAAGATTTACACCATGCGGCGACCAATGGTCGGGGCGCCTATCTAGATGCTCAGAACCCAGCGGCGTTAACGGCCGCGCTTGAAGCTGCGTTTAATGAGTTTAGTGCAGGTTTGGGTGCCGGCAGTGCCGTAAGTTTTAATTCTCAAGAGATATCAAATGGGGTGGTGCTATTCCGATCCTTTTACAACTTGCTTGAGAATACGGGTGATGTCATCGCTTCAACGCTCAATGCTGATCTGACCGTTGGTGAGCAGCTTTGGAGCACGGCCGCCCAACTGGATGTTCAGTTAGGCGCGGGTGGCTCCGGTCGACAAATCGTGACGTTTGATCCAGGCAATAACCGAGGGCAGGCTTTTGCGCTTGGCACTTTAACGACAGCTCAGAAGCAGTCCCTGGGATGGATCGACTCGAGTTCGGATGCTGAGGTAACGCTTAAAATCGATTACTTGCGAGGCAGTTCTGCTAATGAGGCGCCTGCTGGCGACTACCGAGCCCGGCCAGCGGTCAATGGTCGTTTGGGCGATATCATCAACTCATCTCCTGTGTTCGTTGGGCCGCCAGAGCAGTTATTTCGGGGTGGTAGTGCTTACCCTTCGGGATCGAACAGTTATTCAGCGTTTCAGGATGCTCAAAAATCGAGGCCAGACCGACTCTACGTCTCAGCCAATGATGGAATGCTACACAGTATTGATCCAGAGACAGGAGACGAGAAATTTGCGTTTGTGCCGGATGCGACGTTGGTTAACGGTGATAACGTCAATATCGCTGAGCTGTTATCGACAGGTTATTCACACCAATATATTTTGGACGCGACCCCGGTCGTTGATGATCTTTTTATGTATGCAAAAGGTGATTCAAGTAAAAGTTGGGTCACTGTGCTGGTCGGCGCTTATGGAGCAGGCGGCAAAGGGTTATTTGCTCTGGACGTCACCAACCCTGTCATCACTGAAGCGAACGCAAACCAGCAAATGCTATGGGAATTTACCAATGAGGATGACACCTATCCTTTAGACGATTCTGGAAATCCGCTGCTGTCGAGCGGGGCTCAGAGGCTCGATGGAGCGGGCAATCCGATAAAAGACCTCGGGCTTACGATCGATGAGCCAATCTTGGCGCTCAGTAACGTGGTCACATCGAGTTCGGACACAAATTTAGAATGGATCACGCTGGTGAGTAATGGCACCAACAGCACCTCCGGCGTAGCGAAGTTATTTGCCCTGTTTGTCGATAGAGGCACGGACGGCACCTGGTGTCACCCAGACGCAATTTATGACACCGCTACCGATGGATCCTCGGGTTTGCGAGGATCCTGTGATTCCGGTCAATATGACTTTATCAAGATTGATACGGGCGAGGGCGCTTTTTTGAATGGGGGTGGTCTATATCCGAATGGATTAGGTTCACCCAGAGCCATCGATGCAGATTTAGATGGTACCGCCGATTATGTTTACGCTGGTGATGTGCAGGGCAATTTGTTTAGGTTCGATCTTTGCAGGGCTGATTTAGCGTCTTATGAAGACTATGACAACGGCAGTGCAGTGAAGCCAAGTAATATGAAGAGCGCTATGGAATATACCGGGGGTGATGGTAGCTGCAAGAAAGGGGTTGATGTCTACAAAAATTGGATCAGCACCAAAATTTTTGAGGCATCCTACACGAGCGACGGGACAACCACCGCTCAACCTATATTGAACAAACCTGTTTTGGTGCCATCACCAACAGGCGGAGGGTACATCGTCATCGTGGGAACTGGGCGCTACATAGTCAACGGCGACCGATCTGATACCAACATACAGAGCATGTACGGGATTTGGGACCGGTTAGGCGCCGACGTTGTGACAAAGTCGAAATTAATTCAGCAAAAGTACACCAATATTTGTGAGAGCGATGCATCCAGTTGCGGGCGAACGCTTTCCGATTGTCCGGTGAATTTAGGGGCTGCGTTCGACGCTTCAGAGGAGGGGACATCGACTTGTCCGCAAAGCCAAGACGTGGATGCTGTCTTAGGTTGGTTTAATGATTTGAACGTGGCTCAGGACAGCACGGGCACGATACCTGCGTCGCCAGGAGAAAGAGCCGTGAGGAATTTTCAAGTCCGGGGCGGGTTGGGTTTTGTGAATTCCGTGATTCCGACAATCAGTAATGCCTGTTCTGCTTCGGCCGGTGGCTTCGGGCTGGCATTCTGCCCTCAGACCGGCGGTGCGGACTGTATTGATTCGGGTGTTTTTGACATCAATAACGATGGCGCCTTTGACTCCGGTGATCTCATCAATAGCTATGTTGTTTCCGGTACCGTTTTTGAAGATTCAGCGCCGACTGATGCGGCATTTGTTGGTGAAAACCGAGTGACGCAATTGACGGACCGGACGCTCGATATCGTTCGAACGAATACCGCCTCTACCGTCAATACTGGGCGATTGTCTTGGCGTAGGCTCAATTTTTAGTTGGTTGCTGCATTGCCGCAGACGCGGTAATCGACCAAAGCTACCTCTCAGCAGCGCTTAGCCGATTGATTGGATGTCGCGCGCTTCTTTGAGGCGCTTGCATTGATGCGCCCCTCCAACCTCGTTCGTCCCTGTCGATTAATCACAACTTTGCGGGCAGTTCCCGATGCGCCTGCTGCTATGCAAATAACAAAGTGACCATTTTGCGAGCGGGTCCCTCCCAGCGGTGTAAAGTGAATGTAGGGTTTGCGTCGAAAGGACCGCCAATGAATGACTCCAAGAGGAGCGGGAAGCTCTGAGGTAAGTAGGATCTTGTCTGTATCATCGAGGCGGCCAATGGGAGCCTGATCGACAAATAGGGTTAAGGCACGACGCCATGGCTTTTGGCAGATGGCAGCCTCAAGCTGACAGAGGGTAATCGATTGTTGATGAACCAATGCTTGAAACCGACTGTAATGCAATAGGCTAATCAGGTGATTCGTCAACGTGATGGCTCTGTTGTCCTCAATGAATGACCTGAGTTGTGGCTGAACGTAGAGCGCGCCACCAGTGATTAAAAGTATCACCACGCAGAGTTCGATTAGAGACGCGCCAGTGATAGGCGATTTCCCGCGCCTTTCTGTGTGGATTTTGAGCTGCCTCTTGGGAAAATATTTACTGGGCAGGACGTTGCAGATCGAGGACCGAAGAGGCGGGAATGAGGCACAAGTTGAAATTCGGCAGGAACACATGCCAGTAGGATGACCGATGCTTGAGAGATGGTCGTCAGACTTTGACGCCCCAGTGCCCGCGAAATCGTTGAGAAGTTCGACAGTAGAGACCGGGACTCTGGCGCTTGGATTCGCTGAGTTCCTTGTTGAGCGTTAACCAAAAATGCCGAGGGAAAGCACGTTCAGCCAAGATTTCTGCGATTTTTTAACGGAGCGATCAGCTTGGAAAGCGCCGTTTCCATCCAAGGTTCGGTGATTGGGGTAGTTTGTTCGCAGTACCCGCAACGAATTTTCAGCCAGGGTGGGCTGATCGAGTAAACGATAGGCCTCGACCATAATGGCCAGAGCATCAGGAACAGCGACGGTGCCTTGGAAATTTTCAACGACGTATCGGCCGCGATTTGCGGCTGCCATAAAAGCGCCTCGATAAATGTAGTACCGCGCTGCGTGCAGTTCAGACTCGGCGAGTAGGTTTTTTAAATAACGCATCCGCTTTTGAGCATCTGGCGCATACTCGCTGCTGGGGAAGCGACGAAGCAGTCTTGAGAAATCATCGAAGGACTCTCGCGCAGCGCCTGGATCTCTTTTTGAAGGATCGAGCGGAAAAATCTTGGCCAGAAAGTTTTCGTCTTCCTCAAAGGAGGCTAAACCCCTCAAGTAGTAGGCGTAATCTACATTGGGGTGGTTGCTATGGAGGCGGATAAAACGGTCGGCGGCAGCGCGCGCGGCCTCAGACTGGGCGCTCTTGTAGTAGGCATAAATGATTTCAAGCTGAGCCTGCTCTGCATAACGGCCAAATGGAAATCGGCTCTCGAGCGCCTGCAATCTTGTCACAGCATCTTTGTAGTTACCTGCCGCCATACCACTTTGCGCCGCGCGGTAGAGAACCAGTTCCGACGCCTCCTCAGAGTCGTCAGTATCTTTAGCGCAGCCAGCCAGCAGTGTAGCGATCAGCAAGAGCATGAGCGCAAAGACGTTGGGTTGGTTGTTGTTCAAAGAAAACTCCAAACGCGTTGATGCTTGAAAAGTGAGGTATTTAACCATAGCCTCACGGTTCTCCCAAGCACAGTTGTGGCCTCCATGACCGACCGTTTGATCAGAACTGCGATTTTGCCGACATCCGCAGGTATTGAGCGAGTGGATCAGGCCGCCGCCAAACTGTTTCCCGAGTTTTCAAGAGCTCAGATTCAATCGTGGATACGGTCTGGTGAGCTTTTGATCGATGGCCAAGTCGCAAAGCCCAAGGATAAAACAACACCCGGCGCTCGATTAGAGATTGACGCGCACTTAACAGTCGAGGGGGATCGAGCGGAGGATATTCCGCTTGAGGTTTGCTTTGAAGACGACGCGGTTTTGATTGTGAATAAACCTCCTGGAATGGTGGTTCACCCGGGGGCAGGAAATCCCTCGGGCACCTTGATGAATGCTTTAATGCATTACGCGCCAAAGACACAGCGGTTACCACGCGCGGGTATTATTCATCGTCTAGACAAAGATACTTCTGGACTGTTGATGGTGGCTAAAACCCTATCAGCGATGACGCATATGAGTCGTCAGTTGGCCAAGCGAACCATTAAACGCGAATACGAGGCGATTGTTTTTGGGGCGCCGCCGGTCAAAGGGAGCGTTGATGAACCAATTGGGCGTCATCCGACCCAGCGCACGCGTATGGCAGTGAGAAATGAGGGCCGACCCGCGACGACGAACTTTTGGCGTCTTGAGGCGAAGGGTGGGCTGTCTTTCATGAAATTTTCCTTGGTTACCGGGCGAACGCACCAGATCAGAGTTCATATGGAACATCTTGGCCACCCTTTGGTGGGAGACCCAGTCTATCGAAAGCGACGGGGTCCACCGGTGCCGGAGCTGCCCAAGCTCTCGCGCCAGGCCTTGCACGCCCGCCGAATTGAACTGATCCATCCCGTGACCAATGAGGCGGTTTCGACAGAGGTGGCTGCCCCCGAGGATTTTCAGGCCCTGTTAGCTTGGTTTAGAGCCCGCGATGATTGATCAACGCACAGATTTTCACGCGCTCTTCGGTTTGCCCAGTCAAGGGGTCAGTGCCCTGTGTACGACGCGCTGGCTTCGACCAAAGATGCAGCGGGTATCGTTGCAAGCGAATCAAGACTTCAATCTTGCGGTCCATGCCAGCGATGATCCACAGCGAGTTTTGATCAATCGCGCGCTACTGTTGCAGCAATTTGATCTGCCAGCAGAGCCGCTTTGGCTGGATCAAGTTCATGGCACGCAAATTCATCGAGTGGTTGAATCCAAGAGTTCATCGTCTCCGCCTGTTGCCGATGGCGCTACAACAAGATTGCAGAACCAGGTGCTTGCGGTTTTGACGGCTGATTGCCTTCCTCTTATTTTGGCGACGAAGGACGGCGCTCAAGTAGCCGTTGTGCATGTTGGCTGGAGAGGCCTTGCTTCGGGGATCATCGGTGTTGCGGTGGATTGTTTTAATGGGGCACCGCTGGTGGCTTGGATTGGACCCGGAATCGGGCCTTGTCATTTTGAGGTTGGTCCAGAACTGAAGGAAAAATTCCCGTCAGATTTGTTCGCAGCAGGGCGACCCCCTGATAGGGTTCTGCTCGATCTTCCCCAAGCTGCGCAACGTGATTTAGCTTCTGCCGGTGTTAGCGAGATCAAAATGTCTGGAGTCTGCACAGTTTGCTCGGTCAACGACTTTTACTCGTACCGGCAAGAGGGGGTAACCGGGCGTTTTGCCACTCTGGTTTGGCGAGAAAGCCGCTAAATTTTTAAGCAATTACTCTGGATGGATTGCTGAGCGGCATCGATTAAGGATTGCCTTTCGGATCGAGTGAGGAAGACATCTTGCCCTGAGCTGTTTTTGACCCGAATACGTTTAAACCGATTTAGCTGAAGAAGGCTGTCGCGAGCATTTTCGCAGTTCCGGGCATAATCGGGTTGCTCCTCGACCCGGAGTACTGGTGCTGCTGGTTTTTTTGAGGCGGATTGCTCTGTTTCTAGTTGGGTCGTGACTGGTTGCTTATCAGTCGCTGTCTCGGCATCGGGAGGTTCGGACGTTATAACGCCAAAAGGTCTTGGCGGGTTGATCAGTTTGGAGGGATAAGAATCCGCAGGACGGTCCGCGAAGTGAAGGACCCCCGCAGCGTCTCTCCAACTGTAGATGTCGGGCTTGTCACCAGCACTGACAGAAATGGGCAGACAGAACATTGCCACAAGGCTTGTAATGACCGTCAGAGCAGTTTGAGTTCGCTGTGATATTTTCAATAACTGCCAGGGCATGGTGACTCGACAAATTCCGTACAATCGTTGACTCATAGGATGGTATAGTAAAAAATGCCCGGCCCCAAAGGCAATCTGGCCGAAAAAGGTGCTACCCGTGAACGATAAAGAGACGCCCAATAATTCATCTTCAGATCCTGAGCTGCTGTCGGGTGGGGATGCGCTTGTGCGTGCGCTCCAGGAAGAAGGCGTCGAGAAGATTTTTGGATACCCGGGCGGCGCGGTGCTTCATATTTACGATGCCTTGTTTCGGCAAAACCTGATCGAGCACTATTTGGTTCGGCATGAGCAGGCAGCAACCCACATGGCCGACGGTTATGCTCGTGCAACGGGCCGCCCTGGCGTGGTGCTTGTAACTTCTGGCCCCGGCGCAACAAATGCGATCACGGGCATTGCTACTGCCTATATGGATTCGATCCCAATGGTGGTGATCTCGGGTCAGGTGCAGTCGCATTTGATTGGCACGGATTCTTTCCAAGAAACCGATATGGTCGGTATCTCTCGCCCCATCGTTAAGCATAGTTTTTTAGTCAAGCATGCTTCAGAAATTCCGGCGACCATCAAAAAAGCATTTTACTTGGCCAGTTCTGGTCGGCCTGGTCCCGTCGTGGTCGATATTCCAAAGGACATTACCAACCCAGCCGATCTTCATCCTTTTCTCTATCCTGAGTCGGTGGCCATTCGATCCTACAATCCAGCGCAGCGAGGTCATTCGGGCCAAATTAAAAAAGCAGCAGCGATGCTCATGGCGGCTGAGCGGCCGATGATCTATTCAGGCGGGGGCGTCATTCAGGGCGAGGCATCGGAATTACTCAAAGCGATTGTGACAGCGCTGGGTTATCCAATCACGAGTACGCTCATGGGGTTGGGGGCTTTTCCGGCAACTGATGCGCAGTTTTTGGGGATGCTTGGGATGCACGGCACAGTTGAAGCTAACAACGCAATGCACCATTGTGATGTTCTATTGGCGGTGGGTGCCCGGTTTGATGACCGAGTAACCAATACGGTGTCGAAATTCTGTCCTTACGCAAAAATCATCCATATCGATATCGACCCGACTTCGATCAGTAAAAATGTCGCGGTAGATGTGCCCATTGTCGGACCTGTTTCCTCAGTGCTCACCGAGATGCTGGCAGTGATCCAAAATCGACCTGAGCCTCCCACGCAGGATCAAACAGCCGCGCTTTCAGATTGGTGGTCTCAGATCGAGGGCTGGCGGGCGCAAAATTGTTTGGCTTATGAAACGGATGAAAATCTCATTAAACCCCAACAAGCGGTTCAGGCCGTTTATGAATTAACCAAAGGTCAGGCTTACGTCAGCTCCGACGTGGGACAACATCAAATGTTTGCTGCGCTTTATTACCCGTTTGATTTTCCTAGGCAATGGATCAATTCGGGTGGTTTGGGAACCATGGGTTTTGGGCTGCCGGCGGCGATGGGTGTTCAGGTGGCTTTCCCAGAAGCTCAGGTCGTTTGTATCACGGGCGAGGGCAGCATCCAGATGAATATCCAGGAACTCTCGACGTGTAGCCAGTACGAGCTTCCAGTGAAAATAATTAATTTAAACAATCGTGCTCTAGGCATGGTGCGCCAATGGCAAGATATGCAGTACGAAGGCCGGCATTCGCATAGCTATATGGATTCAATTCCAGATTTTAAGGGGCTGGTGGAAGCTTATGGGCACGTCGGGCTGTCGATAAAGACACCTGGAGATCTAAGACCAGGGCTCGAAGAAGCATTCTCCCAGAAAGATCGTCTGGTTTTTGTCGACATTGAGGTCGACCCCAATGAACATGTCTACCCGATGCATGTTGCGCCGAACGGGTCGATGCGCGACATGTGGCTCAAGAAAGGAGTTCGAACATGATTCGAAGAATTATTTCGATCCTTCTTGAGAACGAGGCAGGTGCGCTCTCGAGAGTTGTCGGTCTTTTTGCTCAGCGCAACTACAACATTGAATCCTTAACCGTAGCTCCCACGGAGGACGAAAGCCTCTCGAGATTGACGCTCACGACCAGTGCCAGCGACATCGAAGTGGAGCAGATTACAAAACAACTGAACAAACTTGTCGAGGTTGTGAAGCTTGCTGATCTAACGGAAGGCGATCATGTCGAGCGTGAGTTAATGCTGGTGAAGGTCAAAGCCTCCGGCGCCCAGCGAGCGGAAGTGAAGCGGGTCTCTGACATTTTTAGGGGTCAGATCGTGGATGTGACCTCGAGTACCTATGCGATCCAGTTATCAGGTACGAGCGATAAGTTAGACGCTTTTATTGGGGCCCTCAGCGAGTCTGTGGTCTTAGAAGTTGTGAGGACCGGGGTCACTGGCCTGAGTCGTGGTGAAAAGGTTCTTACGCTCTAGGTGCGGATCCGTCCATATTGCGGATCTGTAGCGAAGAAGCATCTTGAGGCGATAGCGCATCAGAAAAGGAATTGGCATGGCAAATGAAACCCAGTCCAACAAAGACTCTATAGCAGACAACGTGACTCCGTTGCCAAAACGCGAAGGCCTCAAGCGCGGGATCTATCTCTTACCCAACTTAATCACAACCGGGGCACTCTTTGCTGGTTTTTATTCGGTGATCGCGAGCATGAGCGGTGACGTTGAGCAGGCAGCGATTGCAATTGTGATCGCTGGGTTCTTGGATTCCCTCGACGGGAGGGTTGCGCGCCTGACCAACACACAAAGTGAATTTGGAGTGCAGTACGATAGTTTATCTGATTTGGTGGCATTTGGCGTGGCGCCGGCATTGCTGATGTTTAGCTGGGTCCTGATGGACTTGGGAAAACTGGGTTGGTTTATTGCATTTTTGTATATGGCCTGTGCGGCACTTCGACTTGCGCGCTTTAATACAGCGCCCGACAGTAAAGTGTTTTTTGGTTTAGCCAGCCCCGCTGCGGCAGGTACACTGTCGACGTTGGCGTGGGTTTGGCACGACAACATGTCGGAACCCGCTGGTCTAGAATTTGGGTTGCCCTTTGGTATTTTGACGGTTGTGCTTGCCGTTTTGATGGTGAGCAATATTCGTTATTACAGCCCCAAACATCTTGATGTTAATGATCGAGTCCCTTTTTTACTGATGTTTTCGATCGTCATGCTGTTTGTTGTTGTTGCGGTTTATCCACCCGGGATGCTGCTTCTGATCGGTCTTACCTACGCGCTCTCAGGGCCGCTGGTCAGTTTATTGCGTAGACGTAAGAAAGAATTCGGAGAGACCTAGGGGGAAAGCCCCTGCTAAGGCGTCTCACCGGCTTGAACCAAGGAGATGTTTTGAACGCTCAGCTCAAGAAGATCACTGAAGCCGCGGTGACGCCAGAAAATGTATATCTCAATCGCCGGCAGTACCTAAAGGCAATGGCGCTCAGTCTGGGGGCGGCGAGCATGCCAGGCGCTGCAGTCCAAGCGTCTGATGACCTGGCACAAGAAGACGCAGCGCCGCTGTGGATGAAGCAGCACTTGGCCGCGCCGATCGCCAGTCGCTACTCAACCAAGGATGCTATGACGCCCTATGAATACGTCACCGGGTATAACAACTTTTATGAGTTTGGAACCGACAAGAGTGACCCAAAGGAATATGGTCAAGATTTCGAGCCCCATCCTTGGTCGGTAACTGTCTCCGGTGCGGCTGAAAAAACTGGCACCTTTGGGTTAGAAGATGTGCTTAAAGGTCTGTCTATTGAAGAGCGGATCTATCGTTTACGGTGTGTTGAAGCCTGGTCGATGGTGATTCCGTGGTTGGGCGTACCGCTTTCGTCTATGTTGAAAAGGTATCGCCCGCTAAGCAGTGCCAAGTTTGTCGTCTTCGAGACAGTGTACAGACCTGAGCAGATGCCTGGCCAGCGAGCGTTCTTTAATGCGATCGATTATCCGTACATTGAGGTGCTCCGAATGGATGAAGCGATGCACCCGCTGACGCTGATGGCTGTGGGTGTCTACGGGCGATCGCTGCCGAATCAAAACGGAGCCCCGCTGCGTCTTGTGGTGCCGTGGAAATATGGGTTCAAGAGTATCAAGTCGATTCAAAAAATCTCTTTCGTAGATCAGCGTCCCAAAACAACTTGGGAGCGCGCTAACCCTAGAGAATATGGCTTTTATGCAAATGTGAACCCGAATGTCAGTCATCCGCGCTGGAGCCAAGCTCAGGAACGGCGGCTACCTGGCAGCCTGTTTTCAGCCAATCGTATCCCAACGATGATTTTTAATGGCTACGCCGAAGAAGTCGCAGGCCTCTACCAAGGACTCGATTTGTCGGTTCATTACTGAAGCTAGCGTTTCGGGAGGCAACGGGTGAGGCATTTTTTAGCGTCTAGAGGGTTTTGGCTGGTCCTCGGTCTGCCGCTTTATTATGTCTTGTATCAAATCGGCCAGGTGCTTTGGGTCCGGTCCAGCGCTTTGGGTCCAGATCCTGCCCAAGCTTTGGTGACGCTGCTTGGAGAAATCGCGCTTTGGATGTTGATCCTTGTGCTGGGTGTCAGCCCGTTTCGTCAATTGTTCCACTTCAAGCAATTGCAGCGTCAGCGTCGCGCCATGGGCGTTGCCTGTTTTGGTTATGCGCTGTTGCATTGGATCGCCTACGCTGCACTTCTGCTTGAATGGCAATGGGAGGCCCTGGGAGAGGATCTACTCGAGCGACCTTATATTATTGTCGGCTTCCTCGCCGGGCTGATCTTGCTGGCGATGGCTGTGACCTCTAATGACTGGAGCGTGCGCCGCTTATCGAGTCGGTGGAAACGACTACACCGATGGGGTTATTTGGCGGCGGTGCTCGTTGTGTTGCATGTCTTTTGGATTGCGCGCAGTAATTATTTCGAGATTTTGGTCTATGCGCTCGTTGTCGTGGGGCTTTTAGCCGCGCGCGGTTCTTGGTTTGTTAAAAAAATGAAAGCTTTTAAAGAGATTTAAGATCTTCGTTGAGTTGATTGCCGCTCGTCCTTGTAAAGGCTCAACCGGTCGAGAATGTGGAATTGAGACTGCCAGAGTAGTCTATGAGAGGCGCCAGAGTAACCAAGGGTTTCTTCATCAGAGAAAATTGCGAACCGCTATGAAATAACAGTTGCAATTGAGTCCTGAGGTCGAGTATCCTGCGCGTCCGGTGCAAGGGCCCACCTCGAAATTAAGAGGCAGGGAGTGTTGTAAAAGCACCGGAGACGCGTATAATACGCGTCCCGGCCTTAGGGTTGGACTCGAAAGAGAAAGGGCTGTCAGCTAAGGGGCTGAAGCCGATCAAGACAAAAATTTTAGTTAATCCCACGCCACCGAATGCGTTGGCGCGGGTTATCTCGCTAGAATGGTTTTGATGAAGCTTTTTAAAAATTAGGAAACAAGCAATAGGTGTGGGTACTTGTGTGCTGAATGCGATAAATATCAGCAACAAGTTACCGACAATTTATTGAGTGATACTTACTAAATAACGGTAAATTGCGTTGCTGAGCCAGAACCAATTTAGGGCAATAGTCTTAAAGGAAGTTCTGTCAAAAGATTTGCGAACTTAATCGCAACTGTGTACTGAGGGAGCCTCAAAAGGGTGTAACGAGGGAAACAGGAATACTTCAATTTAAATTGAAGAGTTTGATCATGGCTCAGATTGAACGTTGGCGGCAGGCCTTAGACATGCAAGTCGAACGGTAACAGCGGAGCTTGCTCCGGCTGACGAGTGGCGGACGGGTGAGTAACGCGTAGGAATCTACCCAGTAGCGGGGGATAGCCCGGGGAAACCCGGATTAATACCGCATACACCCTACGGGGAAAAGAGGGCCTCTTCTTGAAAGCTCTCACTATTGGAGGAGCCTGCGTTGGATTAGCTAGTTGGTGGGGTAAAGGCCTACCAAGGCGACGATCCATAGCTGGTCTGAGAGGATGATCAGCCACACCGGGACTGAGACACGGCCCGGACTCCTACGGGAGGCAGCAGTGGGGAATATTGCGCAATGGGCGAAAGCCTGACGCAGCCATGCCGCGTGTGTGAAGAAGGCCTTCGGGTTGTAAAGCACTTTCAATTGGGAGGAAAGGTTCACGG
>CALIKQ010000034.1 GCA_938017975.1 uncultured Pseudomonadales bacterium
CTCCAAAAGGCTTATCGCCCCACTCCGCTAGCATACGAGCCAAAATGACGTTGTTTTGGAAGTAGTTGGTTGCCGTCACATGATGATCACCCACAAACAACGTATCTAAGCCCGCTTCACGAGCAGCTCGGGTTCGCTCGACCATATAACCTGCAGCGACCTTCGGCGATACATGGGGATACGATGAGCAAACTGAAATTCCAACTTTCACAAACCGGCTCCTAGGCTATTTTTGGGATACGCTTGGCAAATGGCTTTGCCTGTGTTCGAAGAACACGTCCGAGACTGTTTCAGGCTGATTCTCGAGACATTCGCAGCGACACATCATGTGCCGCTGCTCTGATCGTCATATATCACTCCACACGCTTGATCACGGCTCGTCCGCTCTCCCTGGCACCGCCGTTCATGACCGTATTGCTAACGACAACAGATCCAGCTGCGATATCCGAAAGATCATAATTCATTGACGCCACAAAATTGTGGTGGGCTTCATGCAGCCCCGAATCTGCGATCAATCTCAGATCAATGATTCCGTCCGAGCTACCTGTCGTCTTAAATTTGGGCTCAGTACCGAGAGAGCAATAATGGGTAACTTGCAACTCGCCATCTTGCTCTGAGTAGGTCGTGAGCATTTCCACACCGTCTTCAATCAAAGTTTCTATCATGGTGTGACCGTCCGATATAACTCGAAAATTTGAACGAGTCTCGACAACCTCGCCTGTTGACCGAGTCAGAGTGCCTTGCCACGAACCTGCCATTTGTTTCATTTGATCAAATGCCGAGAGACCGTCCGCTAGAGCCATTTGTCCAGCGAAACAAAGGTTGAGGGCAATCATTTTAATCATCGTTCGCATGCTTTATTTCCTTTTTGAATGAGTTTGTTTGCCTCCCTCGCTCGAAAGATTAACCAGATCGCCCACCAATCTCAAATACGCGCTGGGCAGGCTCGATCAAAAAAAATATCTATCAGATGACCTAACCATCGATCAAGGGAGCCATCTTGAGTTCACAGGTGGGCATCTCGATCACAGGCGAGGATGCAAATCTTTGATGATTTAAAGCTGGATCGGCCCGCTTGATGTCTCTAATTCTGCAACCAAACCGGGGACGCCGAGTTCAAGACTCAGCGGCAAGTCGAGCCTCGAGATAAATGTTCGATAGCGCTCAACATCCTGATCGACTTGGACAGAGAGTCTTTTCAAGTGTCCAACGGGAACCAGCTCCGTGCAGGGGTGCGCAGAATCCTGCCAATCGATAAAGAACGGCATCAGTTGCCCAAAACCGTGACCTTGGACAAACAACAGCTCCCAAGACAAGTCCCCTCCACTTGGCGTTTCTCGCGACATGGTCTGCCGGGTGTAATCGAATCCACATCTATCCAAAAGAGCCACAAGATGACTAAATCCAGCACAGCGGACAGCGAAGGTCAGTAATTTTGGCTCACTCAGAGCCTCAAGCGCTTGCGCCAGTCCTCGAGGCTTCGACTGATCTGGATCCGGCGCAATCACTTCGAGATAGCAGTCTTGGCTGAGTCCAAGCAACGCGTTGACGGTGCCTTGACCAGGATGACGACCTCCAGACCCCGGGGCTGCACCCATTTTCTCGGACAACCATCGACGCCCCTCAGCCAAATCAGCCGCCCCAATCATTAGGTGGTCAATTTGAAAGCTATTCCTGTACACGCGCAACCCATCCCCCAGCCATGGCCTCGTTGCAGATTGCCTTGGCCTTGAATAAAGCACAACCTGTTGATGAAGAAACAATCTGCAGCATGATTCGATTACACTAGACCTTTCCCATTTGAACACAGCGCCCAATGACCAAAATCATCACATCACTCTTTTTACTCTGGGCCTCGACGGCTGCCAACGCCAGCCTTAATTATCAAACGCCCAGTTCCGAAATTGCAGCATTGGCGAACGCCGCGTTGCCGCCAGTGGTCGCAGCAGATAGTCATGGCCACTATCTGCTACTCTTGACCCGAGACCTATACCCCAGCATCGAAACCCTCTCTGCGCCCGAGATGAGGCTGGGAGGCCTCCGGGTCAACCCCGATAAGAACATTTCGAGCAGGCTTAGGTACTACAACGCAATCAGCATCCAGTCCCTGAAAACACCGACAGGCAAGCCGAGTCCTACCCCAACCGCCCCAACAATTCCGGTCTCTGGGCTTCCAGCAGATGCTAAAATCGCTTACGTCACTTGGTCCCCCGATGAGCAGAGGGTCGCCTTTACGGTGACCCAAGATACCGGCGTTGCACTTTGGGTCTTGGATATTGGGTCAGCAACAGCGCGACAAGTGACCGAGGCTAATTTAAATGCAAACCTCGGCCGCCCGTTTACTTGGGATGCCGACAGCCAGTCACTTGTTGCCAAAATTGTCCCCGGCGTTCGATCAGCGCTCATCAATCCGAGCCAATCCGTCCCTCAGGGGCCTACGATCTCCACAAGCCAAGGAGAGAAGGCCCAAAACAGAACTTACCAAGATCTTTTGAAGACACCAGACGATGCCTTTAACTTCGAGCAGCTAGGCAGGTCTGAACTTCGGCGCTTTAATCTGAATGGCATCAGCCGATCTCTGCTCCCATCCGCGCTGTATCGCGAGGTCAGCTTTTCACCAAATGGCGATTACCTACTGATCACTAAGATCAAACGGCCATTTTCTTACCTCGTGCCCTTCTACCGCTTTGCTTCAGAAACAGAAATCAGAACAAAAGATGGAGTGTTTGTCGTACAACTCATTGACCGTCCGCTGGAGGAAGAGCGGCCGAAAGGATTTATGGCTGTCACAAAAGAGCGGCGGCAATTTTCTTGGCGCGCTGACCTGCCAGCGACAATCACTTGGATTCGCGCGCTCGATGGAGGCGATCCAAAAACAGAGGCTGAGTATCGGGACCAGATCTTTCAATGGCATGCCCCTTTCAACGCAAGCCCCACTGAACTCGCCCGAACCCAAAACAGGGTGTCCCGCATTCATTGGGGCAATGCGACCACCGCAATCGTCCAGGACTATTGGTTTGACAATCGAAATACAAAAACCTACCGATTTAACCCTTCCGAACCAAACGCACCTACCCAGATAATCTTTGATCGAGACAGCCAAGATCAATATGCTGACCCGGGTCGTTTTGCGAAAGTCCGCAATGACCTCAATCAGGAGGTTCTCGCGCTAACGGGTGAGCGAGCACTCCTGTTCGGAGAGGGATTCAGCGAAAGCGGCCAATACCCGTTTATTGATGCAATCGATCTGCAGTCACAGGCGATCAAGCGTCTTTATGAATCAGACTCAGACAACAGCGTCGAGACATTTGTCTCTGTCCTTGATCTAGCCGCCGGGCAGATCCTAGTGAGGATCGAAGGCCCTGATGCCTACCCCAATTACCATCTGCGTGACATTCAAAAAGGTGGATTGCGTCAAATTACCCAATTTAAAAACCCTTATGCCGCGCTTGGAGAAGCCACTAAACAGCTGGTTAGCTACAAGCGGAAAGACGGCTTACCGCTATCCGGAACCCTCTATTTACCGCCGGGATACACGCCCGATTCAGCCGACAAACTCCCGCTACTGATATGGGCCTACCCGGTTGAATATAAGGACAACCTGAGCGCCGGACAAAAAACCACTAACCCAAATGCGTTTACCTATCCATACTACGGCAGCCCAATTTTCTGGGTGTTGCGGGGCTTCGCCGTTTTGGATGACGCCGCCTTTCCTATCGTCGGTGAAGGCGAGTCGCAACCCAATGACACGTTCAGAGAACAACTGGTTGCCAATGCTGCCGCCGCCATCGATGCGATTGATGCTCTTGGCTATATCGACCGACAAAGGGTCGCGGTGGGTGGACATTCTTATGGCGCCTTCATGGTTGCAAACCTACTCAGCCACTCTGACTTATTTGCAGCAGGCATCGCGAGAAGTGGCGCATATAACCGGACCTTAACACCCTTCGGTTTCCAGCGAGAGGAACGAACTTACTGGGATGCTCCGAGTGTCTATAACGCGATGTCACCATTCATGCATGCCGATAAAATGAAAACACCGCTACTCCTGATTCATGGTGAAGCTGACAACAATTCAGGCACATATCCTATGCAAAGCGAGCGATACTTTAACGCGCTCAAAGGATTGGGCGCGACAGCGCGGCTTGTGATGTTGCCAAAAGAGAGCCACGGATATCGAGCAAAAGAGAGCATCCTGCATTTGCTGTGGGAGCAGGACCAATGGTTGCAACGATATGTCCTCGCCCCCACTGAAAAATGACGCGCCAATGAAAGAACAGAGCAATGCCGCGTTCGCGTCAATTGATTCGGGATAATGCATGCTTGGAACCTCGCCGTGTGGTTCAGCAATCACACCAGCGATGCCCATCATTCACAATCACTTCAACGTCCGATGGATGTCTCATGGTGGATAGAACAAGATTT
The DNA here is from genome assembly GCA_938017975.1 of uncultured Pseudomonadales bacterium. Classification (GTDB taxonomy): domain Bacteria; phylum Pseudomonadota; class Gammaproteobacteria; order Pseudomonadales; family Azotimanducaceae; genus UBA9926. The sequence continues at coordinate 4,426 of CALIKQ010000034.1, forward strand.
TAAGAACTCATCGCCGGTGGGAATGCAGAACTTAAACGGTCTAGAGACAGCGCGAGCAGGGTTAAACTGTAACTCAGCCCCCTACTCTGTTAAAACTATAAAAAATAGAGACGAAACCTGATGACTGATCATCCCATGGACAACATCCCCGTCCGAGGCCTCCGCTTTGATTTCAATGCGGTAAAGCCTGATGATTTTGTTTGGAGCCAGAGCTGCCCCGAATTTTCTATTTTTATCAATGCTTTGGGAGTGCACGTACCCTATTTTGAAAAGTTCTTAGTCCAGACGATGCGCACCTATAGAGATGCGCTCGACGAACCTCAGTTACTTGACGACGTCAGGCGAATCATTGGTCAAGAATCTCATCACGCATTTAATTTTAAACAATGGAACCAAGCGATGCGCCAGCGCTATCCCAAGGTTGCTGGATTCGAGCAAGCGTCCCGCCGGCACTTCGATGACCTACTGAAAAGCAAAGATAAACGATCTTGCGTCGGATTCACCGCGGGCTATGAAACCTTTACCTTCCTGGGCGGAATGATCATTTTAGGTCGTTACGAGCAGCTCATGGGACGCGCTAACCCAACACTCAGAGCGCTGTGGGTTTGGCACCAGGTCGAGGAAGTCGAACACGGGGCGGTCGCCTTTGACTTCTATAAAGCCTTCTATCGAAACCAAGAGGGTTATCGCCGATTCAAAGTCGTGCATGCGTTTTTGCACATTAGCTGGCAAACATTTAAAGCCTATGCGCACATGCTGCAGATCGAGGGCTACTACCGTCATCCGCTGCGCGCGCTTCGCGGATGGCGTTTCTTTCTTTCATTTTCTTTCGATCTGGCGCGCGCTGCACTCCCTGTTTTTGCCCGGGACTACCATCCTCGGTTACACCCGATTTGTAACGGGTCCCAAAGCGAAATAGCCGTAGCTTGGCGCGCATACACCGAAAACGGCGGTAATCCTCAAAGACTTGATCAGAACAATATGGATCAAATGCTCACACACGCCTAACCCTTGCTGGAGAGAGAAAACACCATGACAGAACACTCGCCATCAAATCATCATTCAGAAAGACTCTTTTTTTTGGTCATCGCAAATGGCATGACGGTACTGTTTATCGGACTGATTGCGGGCGTCTTGTTGATTTTTTCTTTGCTCGACGCGGTCACTATCTGGCCATTACCCGTATGGGAAGTTTCGATCCCTGGAACCACACGTGGCTGGCAAGCGGCCCACGTCGGCGGCATTCTCAATGGCGTTATGATTGGGGCCGGCGCCCTCATCATGCAGAAACTCAGCCTTTCCCCAAGACGATCCCAATGGACGGGTTGGGGACTGATTTTAACGGGCTGGGCCAACACTATTTTTTATTGGGCTGGTAACGTCTCGCAAAACCGAGGACTTTCAGTCGGAGCAACGCCATTTGGCGAAGGAGACATCGCGGGAGCGATCGCGTTTCTTGGGGGCGGATTAGGAATGATTTTTACGTTCATCGCGATCGCCATTTTAGCGAAATCAGCTTTCGATCAAGCCGGAACCACTCGCCAGAGTCAGTCCTTAGACTCTTAGATCAATCATGACAGCGACCTTCAGGTTACGCACTGACGATCATATCAATCATGGCTTGATTGATCTGCAAGATACGGGGAGCAATACTTCGATCGCGAATATTCACAGTGATGAGCAACCGTGACCCGACTACTAATCATTTTCTTAGGTTTTCTTTCGTTCAGCCATCAAGGCGCGGCGGCACCCCAAAGAATCTCATGCACCTCGCAAACTGGGGAGTTCTCTGCGCGGTACTGGTCGGAGCAGGCCAAAAAAAACAGAGCTTTTGGGCAAAACCAAAAAGCCAATCAATTGGAACAAAATGCGGCTTTTTGTGAAACATCAGAATTTGGAAGAAAAGTAATCATTACCTTTGACGCGGAATTACCCAATGAAAACGAGGAAATTAGTGCAGAATTTCAGCTCTACACCCTTTGCGGCATGGAGGGAGGTGATGTCATCCCTGCGAGAATCAGCGCCAATCAGAACGAACTCAGCGTTGCGTACTATCACCCGCGCTATCGCACGATGCGTTACTTTCAAATTGAGCGACCGTCACTAAAAGGTGGTTTTGTCAGCCAACGCGACTTTCAGTGTCAATTTAGATCCTTTGACGTATCGGACCGACTCTTTTAAGTCATCACTGCCGAGAGAAGAACGCTTCTGATGAATTGCCAGCCAGAATTAATTGAGGCCGATTGATCCTAATCGAGATCGACGTTCCCGCTTGATTTGCGCTCTTTGCTCGGGCGTCATCGACTCCATCAGGGCTCGACGTTCTTTTCTCATTTGTTGTCGCTGCTCTGGTGACATTGACTCCATATGAGCACGGCGATCACGCTGCATTTGCTCACGCTGCTCTGGTGACATCAACTCCATACGTGCACGGCGATCACGCTGCATTTGCTCACGTTGCTCTGGTGACATCGACTCCATACGAGCACGGCGATCACGCTGCATTTGCTCACGTTGCTCTGGTGACATCGACTCCAGTCGCGCACGGCGGTCACGCGCCATTTGCTCACGTTGCTCTGGTGACATCGACTCCAGCCGCGCACGGCGGTCACGCGCCATTTGCTCACGTTGCTCCGGTGACATCGACTCCAGCCGCGCACGGCGCATGCGCATCATTTTTTCGCGCTGATCGGAGTTCATTGATTCCCGATTTACCTGATCTTCTCCACTCATGGCCCCCGAATGATTTGACATCACAGTTGACGAAGCATTACCACCAGCGCGATCACCGCCTTCAAAAGCAGGCGCATCAGTACTCAAAAGTGGTGTTACCGCACCGATCAGAACCGTCAGGAATAGGGTCAAATTTTTCATGTTGAATCCTTTCTTAATGCTTGATGCTACGTTTTCATAGATCAGCTGAACTGAACCTGAATGTTAGACCACTCGATTCACACCCTCTCGGTGGCGGGCGCTCCGCGTGAAGAATCATCAGCTTCCATCATCGCATCCGCTAAAACCTCCAGTAAATCGAACCGAGCTGAATCCGTTCGTTTGACGTCTGTCATTTCATCTGGATCCAGTCGCAAATTGAAGAGTTGTTCCTCGCCTTTGGAGTTTCTCGTGAATCGATAATCACCGTAGATCAAGGAACGCGTACGCGCGGGGATAGGAGTAAGCTTAGCAGTGACCGAAACGATATCGTCTTCAATTAAAACAAAGTCGCGAACCGACTCCTTAGCTGAGCGCACAATCGGCATGAGCGAACGACCTTGAATACCGTCGTATGACGGAATTTTACACGCATCCATCAGAGTAGGTCCCAGATCGATCGATGATGCCAAGCTACGGGTCCGACCGCTGGAATGTTCGGGAGCACTGATCAGGAGTGGTACTTGTAACGTTCCTCGATAATGCATAAATCCTTTGAGAAACAATCCATGCTCTCCCATCATATCGCCATGATCTGACGTAAAAACCACGAGCGTATTATCGCGGATACCTAGGTCATCCAGACGATCCATAAGCTCGCCAATGCCTGCATCGACCATACTGATCATGCCATAGGTCGCTGCGATGGCTTCACCCAGCAGCGCATCGTTACCGAAGCCGCAGGGACTTACCCAATTCCGCTGATTTTTTGGGTGAATCGACTGGAACTGTTTTAGGTGCTGGGGCGCATCGGTTAACGCATCGAACCGACTCTCGGGCAAAGGCATGTGCTGAGGACGGTAGGCATCAAACCATTCCCCAGGCGGCGTCATGGGATGGTGGGGGTCTGGAAACGAGCAAAAGGCTAACCAAGGTTGTTCAGCCTTATGCGCCTCATCGATAAATGCCAACCCCTGATCAGTAACAAAGCGAGTGGAATGCAAACTGGCATCATAAGGCGGCCGATAGATTTGCCGCCAATGCTCAGACCGATCCGTTCCTTGACTGTCACGATCCTGATCAATATCCAGTTCAGAGCGCTGACCACCTCGCTCAAGAGCCCAGCGCAAATGGTGCCCCGCCACTCTCGCACCATGATCAATGCTCAATCTGATGTGATCAAAACCATAGAAATCCTGGGGGTCTGATGGCGCAGTATCAAGATACCGCTCAAAGTCTTCGACTTCATCCCAGCCGGCCTCATAGGGGATCTGCGCCGAGGGCGCCCCACGAAAAGGCATCATTGAGTTTTTACTGACCCCGTGCTGCAAATGCGACTTCCCAATTAAACCCGTTCGATAACCTGCCTTTTTAAAGCCCCTCACAAACGTATTGACGCCTGGATCGAGTGAACGATCATTGAAAACGACGCCATGTGCAGACGGCATCCGCCCCGTCATCACCGTCGATCGATTGGGCATACAGACTGGGTTCGAAACCCAAGCGTTTTCAAACACCATCGCCTTCTCCGCAAGGGCGTCTAGATTAGGCGTACGAACAACCTCATTGCCCATAAAACCAACGTCCGCAGCGCGATGCTGATCCGTCATAATGAACAGCACATTCATTGGCTTTTCCGTCATACTGGTTCATCCTTTTGCATGAGGCGCTAAGATCAATTGGTTCCGCCATATCATAACAGGCAGATTGACTCCTGCTTCAAGTGAAGGGACCTTAAGAACCAGAAAAACCATGACGGAGCGAAGACCTAACTCCTCGGGGAGCAACCTCTGGGCTGGGTCAAGTGTCAAAGTATCAAGTTACACAAGAACAAGCGATGAGAAACCAGTTACTTCAATTCCTCCTGAAGGTGGCAACAAACAAAACCGGCGGTCGGGTCCTCATGAGACTCATTACACCCACAGACCGACTACTTTTGCGGCTTACCCGAGGCAGATTTTGTATTTCGGCAATGGGCGCGCCAACCTTGCTGCTTGAAACGATTGGACGCAAATCGGGCAAAAAAAGAGCAACGCCACTTTTATATCTTCGCGACCATCACTCTGCTGATACGCTTTACGTCATTGGTTCCCGAGGCGGCCAGGGAGGACAGGCGCACTGGGCACTTAACCTTTCGATTCATCCTCTAGCAGTGGTTCATTCCCCCGAAGGTACGGGAGACTATTTCGCGGAGCGAATTACAGGAGATCACCGGGCCAAGATCTGGAAAGCCTTTGTCGCCTTTAATCCGGGATTCAATATCTATCAAAGTCGACTGAAGCAAGAAATACCGATTTTTGCACTCAAGCCCGAGCTTGGGTCGCTCGAAGCGGCTTCCAGCGAGAACGGCTCTGGCTATCTGTCCAATTGAGCATTCACTCCGAGCCCTGCAGTCGCTGATTGTGACACATGCTGTTGATCGAGAATGGCTGGGTGCTAACCCTTTTGAACGCGGGTACCGCGCCGGACGAGTTCGTGTCGAGCAATCTTCCAGCCCTCCGACTCTCGTCTTAAATCAGTGAAGTACGTCGCCCAGAGTATCAAAGTGGTCTCAGGATCATCGGCCATATAATGCAGAGCTTGCACGTCAGTGCGAGCGGACGCCTGATCACCACTGATTGAGACCAGTTGAGGACCCAGCATGTGTTGGGTCTGTCCAAAAACCGAAAGCTTGCCTTTGACATCTTCAGTCCAACGATCAGCGCCAATAACAGGATCACCACCAAACCCAACAATCTCAACATCATCCGCAAAACAGGCCCGATATTGATCGAAGTCGCGATCATCAACCCCGGCAGCATATCGTGTCATCACGTCTTGGATAGCCAATCGATCCTCGAGCTCACTCATCTGCATTCTCCCTTATCGTTATTTTTTGTTTGTTTGACTTGTTCGATCGTTTTTCGTTCATTGATGGAGGACTGCACCCATTGAAGTCGTATGGGGCGTAGGCTATTAGGGGTACCCAGGCCTCCTAGAGGCTTCGCACGATGACGTCGCTCAAAGTCAGATTAAAACCAGTGAAACCTTGGCTTCAAGAATTTGATGCTAGGCCCTTTGGTCATAGCAGCCAATCCAGCACATTTGAGCCGTAGCGTTAAAGCTCCGCTGTTGATTTTCTAGGAAGCGTTTTTTGGCAATCGACCTTCAATATAATCATCAATCAACTCATGATATCGGCGAATCCGTTTTTCCTGATTCGAGAGATAAACCCCTTGAAAGCCTCTTGATCTGAACCCTCGCTGTTGCGTCACAAAAACAGCAACATCTTCCTCAATGGCAGCACCAATAGAATCCTCACCATAGGTCAACATATTCAAAGGCGCTTCGGTGTGGCCTTCGGTTGCAATCACATTGGAACCCGCACGCCCACCATGTTTTGAACCTGCCTGAATCGCTGCAGGACTTGAATACCACCAGTTATCAAACAAGCATTGCTCTGGATCGTCTCGGTGCGGCCTGGCTCTTAGGAAATGGAACCCGTCGGACCAAACCGATACCGCAAAATTAGGGAATAATGTGTAGTGAAACGCGTCAGTAAATTGCTCGTCGGGAATGCGGTCGTAATGCGTGTAACCCCGTTCAGGGCCCAGCCTACGCTTTGCCTCCTGCAGCGCTTCGCGGGTGGCTTCCGGACGACCTTTAAATGCCTCGGGATCAATCTCCCAATAGCGCAGCTGAGAGGCGAGTGGCTCGAGAATATTCCCCTCGGCATCAGTCGATCCAACGCCAAAACCACCTTTCATCACCATCCGATTGTGCCCTTCATCGGACAAATCAAATTGAGTTTCTTTAAAATAGGTATCGATGTGCCCCCGAATCGCTTTACGATCCGTGTCTGGCGTGGCGCCCATATGCACCGTCGGCACATGGTAGGACTCATTAAAGTTGTCCAGTACGATTTTCCAGTTACAAGGCAACCACATGGTGTTGGCCATGGTTCGCCGCCAGGTGTGGATATCACGAGCAGCCCAATCGTCCCAAATCGGTCCTAGATAAGACTGCAAAGATTGGCAGTCTGGATCCATGTTAACAAAAATGAATCCAGCAAATGTTTCGCAGGAGAGCTCCTGAAGCCTGACTTTTCCGCAAGGATTGCCCTCTGGGAAATCTTCCTTGTCAGGCGCAAAGTTTAAAGTGCCGTCAGGTGTAAATGCCCAGCTGTGATACTTACAAACAAACCGGCGCAGGACCGTGCCCTTTGCCTCTGAGACTAGGGGGTTCCCGCGGTGCTGACAGACATTATAAAACGCCTTCACCGAACCATCTTTTTGACGGACCATCAAAATTTCTTCGGGCCCAACTTCTTCCATTTGCCAATCGCCGGGGTTCGGAAGCTCTGCTTCTCGACCAAGCAAAAGCCAAACCTTGGTCCACATGCCTTCCCATTCCTGATTCATAAATTCTTTCGCGGTGTAGCGAGAACCAGGTATGCGATGGCCTCGAGTTTCTTGTTCAGGCCAACGATCAAGATTACGGAGCTGCTCTGACATTTGCTTTCCTTTCCTTTCTTTTAATCCACCTATCGGTCGGTTTGGTTCATTCATCAATGACAGGACGTTCTGACTTTGCTCGTTATTGAACTGAGCCATAACAGGTCTTGTGAGAACCTTCGTCGCGCTTCATCTAGCATGATGACTCATGGTACGCCTTTACTGCAACTACCAAAGCCACGCATTCACCAAAGACATAGGTGGTAACCGTTGTTTAAGGTTGCGCTAAGAGTTTACAGCCTCAAAGGTTAGCAGCGGGGGCAAATTCAGAGCCCCGCGAATCACATTATGATAGTGGTGCAGTGCGGGCTCATTACGACCAAAGAGATGATATCGCTGAGCACCAGAACCAATATTGCGCTGAATCGAAACTGCTACAGCATAGTCTTCATTCACGATAATTTCGTTGAACCCTTGAAATCTGCTCTCTGTGATCTCTGCTGCGATTTCTGGGTTGGGGTAGTACCGATGATGGGTTTTTGACCGACCTGGCCGATCATCATCGGGATACATTCGAAGCAGATCTACCCCGGCTGGATCTACCAACAAAATAACATTAGGAAACATATAATAAACGTTGAGCGTAATCATACGGTAAGGCCAATCTTGGGTCGGTATGCCTTCGCTGATAACGTGATTGAATCCGCCTTTGCTCGCAAAGACCATTCGATAATGTTGGTCAAATACATCGTGGGTTTGCAAGTTGCCGATAATATCGTTGGCAAGGGTGTTTTGATGCAACACATTGAAGTGATAGTTTTCTCCGAAGGTGTCGACCGCAAGCTTCCAGTTGATATCAGAGATTAAAACTTGTTCTTCGCGAAAATCATGTGCTCTAAAGCCCCAGTGCTCCATCTCATCATGCAGAGGTCCTAATAATGTCTCGGGATCAAGCGGATCACCCGGTGTTGGTTTGACCCACAACAGGCCCGCTACTTCACAAGCGGGCAATTCACGTAAACCAAGTTCATCGCAATCAACATCACCAAACTGTCCTTGCCGCGTAACAGCAATCAGGTCACCCGTGTTGTGATAAGTCCAAGCATGGAACGGACAACTGAATCGACGGGCCACGCCGCGGCCCTCAGGTACGACTTGCGCCCCCCGATGCTGACAGACATTTAAAAACGCGCGAAACGCTCCAGATTCATCACGGGTCATGAGGATTGGCACACCTACTTCGTTTGTCGCAAGATAACTATGCACGTCCGGTAAATCGGAACTTAAACCAAGCAGCAGGGGCGTTTGTTTGAACAAAACCTCCTGCTCTAGCGCAAGCCGCTCTAAACCGACAAACTCCTCTACCGGCGCACACAGCACTTGTCCAGCATCCGCTGTGGTGCCAGCGTCTAAATTGTTTTTTAGCGTTTCTAGAACGCGAAGACGCTCTTCTTTTCTCATCCCGCACTCCTGCCGAACCCATCTGTGGTAACCAAACATTCTGCAGGATCATGCCAGCAGAAAAATGCAACATCAATGCTTGCTGGACCCTCTCAATCTCAAGGTCGCCAAGGCACCAAGCACACCAAAAAACGCGACGAGCCAATAGTATAGGTCAAAGCCCAGCTTGCCCGGAAATGCTTCCATCAAACGCGCACTGATCCAGGGCTGGTAGAAGTCAGGCGCATATCCGATAAAGCTGAGTAATCCGATGGCAAGTCCCTTTAAGCGCACATCCACCTCAGCTCGCTCTAGGGTCGCCCAAAAAATTCCTCGAATACCGTAAGTCAGGAGACCAAGCATCAGCACGATGCTTAAGATCAAAAACACACCCATCTCGACTGGCACCTGTGTCAACGCGATAAAAGTCAACGAGCTTGCGACCAACAATGCCGCCATGACCTCCTCTCGGCCCCAAAAGTCTCCAGCAAACCCGGCCAATGTTGCCCCGATTGGCCGCATCCAGAGTTTAGCAACGGTAAAGGTTCCAACCATCACGGCTGACAATCCAAGAAAGCTCTGCAGGTATGCTGAAAGGCTATAAGTCGCCCAAAACAATTGGTAGCCCGTGAGCATGCAAAGTGCTACCAGCCACAGAGACCGATTACGAGCAAGCTTTCCAAGGTCTGTCCAAAATGTCGATGGGCTTTTTGATTTCGCTTCATCAGTGGCGCCGCTGGGCAGGGCAACCCAAATGAGAGGCGCCACAAGCAATGACGAAAAACTATAAAAGACAATGACTCGCTGCAGTGCTTCAGCCGAGGATACCTCAGCCGATTCAAGGGCATAGGCAAAAATCACCAACGCAAGGCTTGCCAAAACAGCCTCAACCAGGCCACGTCCTCCATCCAACAGCCCAAAAAACCTCCCCTGATCATGAGCTTGAGCGATTAAGCTCACGCTTTTGATCATAGAAGCCCAAAACGTCAGACCCGTGGTGACACCCCACGCCATAAAAATAAAACGAAAAGCCCAGAGCTCAGGCAAGGTTGCATACCAAAATCCCAATAATCCGGTCGCCGCTAGCGAAAAAGTCAACAAGCTCCGAGGTGAAAAGCGATCTGCCAACCACCCACTTGGAATATAGGTCAGGACGAAAATCGCGCCGAGCAGCGAGTAGGTATCCCGAAGGTCGACACCGCTGATTCCAAAGGCCTCAAGCAGAGTAAGTTCGAAGTTTTGCCTTAAATAAACCAAGGGGTAGACCGCACCACCAGCTAGAATCATCAGCGACAACTGCCCATACCGCCTGAGCGAGCTCGACGGTTGATCCAAAGCAGATTCGGCAGTGCTCACCGAACGCTGCTCAGCCATTGCAGCGCTCCCTCACCAGCGCTCCCCTCACCGATGAACCACAAGGAATAACCCCCCCGATAATATTCGAGGCTCACACTCACAAAACAGCCTCGAGGGCATTGAGCAACTGTTCGATCTCGCTGACGCTGGTGTAATGCACGAAGCTGAGCCGAAGCAAACCGTGCTCAGGCCGCTCTCCCATTGCCTCAATCACGCGCCCCCCGTAAAAGTCGCCATCTCCGGCCATAATGCCGTGCTGAGCAAGCGCTCCGGCGACGCGCTGACCAGGCGCCTGTAGCGCGACCGCTACCGTCGGCGCTCGTTTCAAGGCATCACTGGGACCAAGCAATCGCGCATCATTTTTGGAGGCGAAATAATCCAATACCGGCTGAAGTAGAGCCTGTTCGTGCGCTCTAAACAAGTCATGAACCCGTTGTCCTCGCTGCTCTGCAGTTAGCCCGCCACAACCATGATGTTCGGCGATGCAATCGATGTACTCCGGGATACCAGCGCAGGCAGCGATCTGCGCATGGTCTGGTCCCGCTGGCGTGAATTTTTTCGTGCGATCGTAGCCGTTGAAATGATGCCCTTGATTGGGCAGGCGCTCGGCAAGAGCCTCACGGATCACCATCACGCCCTGATGCGGACCATATGTTTTATAGGTTGAAAACAAGTAGATATCGGCACCTAGTTCCGCGACGTTTGGAAGCCCATGAGGTGCATAAGAGACACCGTCAACGCAGCTCACGGCACCGGAGTCCCGAACTAGACGGGTCAGCTCCTGGACAGGATTAATTTCTGCAACAATATTTGAGCAATGGGGGAAGCAGACCAACTTGACTTTCTGATCAAGGAGCTCGGTGAGCGCACCAACCTCGAGGCTACCTGAGTCGGGGTCCACGCACCACTGCCGAACCTCAATACCTGATTCTGCCAAACGCCGCCAGGGCCCCGAATTGGCCTCATGGTCTTGGTTGGTGACAATAATGGCGTCTCCCTCCTCAAGCATTTGCCGAAAGGCTTGAGCCAACACGTAAGTGTTTTGCGTTGTCGAAGGTCCGAAACTCACCTCAGAGGGATCAACACCCAACAGAGCCGACAGCCTATTACGTGCTTCATCCATCTCCGCACCGCCCAGTCTCGAGGCTTCGAAACCATAATATGGTTGCACCTTGCGAGACCGATAAAACCGCTCCAAGCGATCGGTCACCTGCCGGCAGGGGTAGGATCCCCCAGCATTTTCAAATAAGGCTTGTCCTTGGAGCGCGGGTTCTGAAAAAGCGGGGAACTGCGACCGCACAAAGTCTATATCCAGCATAAATGCCCTCCATTGAAATCCCGTGCATCTTACCGGTTTACACTTTTATTTGCCCAAATACTGGCATTCACGGGCGAGTCAATTGGCTATTCACGCCTAAGCCATTTAACCTTTAAGATCTAAAGTAGAGAACACCAAGAGCAAACACCCATGTTTCGTGAACGCCAAAATCCCTATCTTGAGGGTAATTATGCACCCGTATCCGATCAACTGAGCACCGAGCACCTAAAGGTCAAAGGGCAGATTCCCAGTGATCTTAATGGCTTGCTGCTCCGCAACGGTCCCAATCCGATGCAAGCCCCAAACCCCAAAAAGCACCACTGGTTCATGGGTGACGGTATGTTACATGGCCTCAGAATCAGCGAAGGTCGGCCAATCTGGTACCGTAATCAAACTGTTTCCGCCAATAAATCGAGCCCGAATACTCACGTCATCGGACACGCGGGAAATATTTATGCGTTGGTTGAAGCCGGCGGTGCCCCTGTCATGGTTGACCCAGAATTAAATTCGCTCGCTCAGGCACCCTTTGACGGCACCCTGAAGCGAGGTTTTACAGCCCATACCAAACATGAGGCTGAAACCGGTTCGCTTCACGCCATTTGCTATGATTTCAAGCGCGGTTATCGCGCGAGCTATCTGGAAATTGACACTGACAATCGAGTCAAACAGCACCATGAGCTCGACCTGCCCGGTCAGCCAATGATCCACGACTGCGCCATTACTGATCAATACGTCATTGTGTTTGACCTACCAGTTACCTTCAGCTTGAGCCGAATGATACGCCGCTATTTACCGTTTGCTTGGAACCCAAAGCATCAAGCTCGGATTGGCCTCTTAAACAGGCATCAGCCAGACCAAGCAATCGTTTGGTTTGAGATTGCTCCTTGCTACATTTTTCATCCGCAAAACGCTTTTGAAGACGAGCGCGGCCAAGTGATTTTGGAGGGTATGCGATACGAACGGATTTTTGACAAGGTCAAAATTGGACCATTTGGAGAATCTCTCCCTTACCTTACGCGCTGGACGCTAGACCCAAAGACTGGCGACACAACCGAGCAACAAATCGATGATCGCCCAGCAGAATTTCCGCGCGTGCACCCCGATATGGAAGGCAAACTCACTCAATATGGTTATGCTCTCGGACTGGCCAGAGATCCTGCGGATACCAATTTTAATCAGATTATTAAGTACCACCGTCACGGTGATCGCGCCGAAAGACACACCCTTGCACCATCACAGATGGCCGGCGAACCCATTTTCGTTCCATCCGCCGAGGCTACGTTGGAGGATGATGGATATTTACTCAGCTTCGTATTTGATCAAAGTACGGAATCCAGCCGTGTGATCATCTTAGACGCAAAGGACGTTGAGGCTGAGCCTATTGGCGAGATTGAATTGCCGCAACGTGTACCCTTTGGCTTTCATGGTAGCTGGATTTCTAATTCACCATAAACGACCGGAAGCAATCAGCGCAACTCGCCATCAGCTACTCGAGGCCCCAGGTTTTCAGAATACTGGCTGATCCGATCAAAGAGACGTCTGCGGTCTAGGCTTTCCCAGCTGAAGTCTTTTTAGAGAGACTCAACCAAACCCAACACATCCCATTCTTCAAGCGCTCGTTGAAGCCGATAGAAAAGAACTTCCTTCCAATCAACTCCCAGGCTTTCACACTCACGCGCGACAATGCTGACATCGGTGCTACCGATGGCAATCACGTTGATCATATGACTGATGATCATCCCCAACCGATAATCAAGTTCAAAGTCTTGCTTCCCATAATCGGAGACACCCTCTGCCCGAAGCCCTTCCAGATAAACCTCCATTAGACGCCGCTCGTTGCCTCTGCGAAATTCCGTAGGCGTTGTAACAACCAACAGACGCGCAAAATCCCAGGGCCCTTGGGCAACAAAGGGGAACTGCCAATCGATCGCAGCAAACTCGCCCCCAGCGTCGGTCGGAAAGAACAACTGCTTTGCATGATAGTCACCATGAACAAGCGTGAACGGTCGCGTCCCATACAGGGCTTGAAGCTTTGGAAGCTTCTCTGCCACAGCTGGCATCAGTGCCTCTGTGACAGCAACGTTATCGAAGTGCGCGGCAAGCCCTGGCACGATTGCAGCCGCCCCGCCAAAGCCCATTGCAAAAAAGTGCTCATCATCAAATTGCACAAAGTAATCTTTCTCGCGCAAGCGCTCATGGTTCCACCATCGAGCATGAAGCCTTGGAAGTTGGCGCAAACCATACTCCACCTGATCGGTGGACACGCCCCAGGAAGGTGAGGATGCTGGCCCCAAATCTTTCATCAGCAGAACAAAGGCCTGGCGCTCAGCATCAAACGCTTGATACAGGCATTTCGGTATCGCAATGCCAGGATCTTCAAAGTCGCGATAGAAACTCGTCTCACGTCGATACTGGTCAAATACATTGATGATCTCTTCGATCACCTGAGGGTTTTGAGAGGTGTATTTCCCAATCATGCGCGTCGGTAGCGCTGGGTCATCTCGATCGAAAACAGCTTCGATGACCACAATTTCTGCAGTTTGACCAGGCTCTTCAGACTGCCAAACTCGACATTCAGTGACCTGTGCGTCAATCGTCGATGCCAGAACGGCATTCAACCAATCAACGGTGAAATCCTCTATCCGATTAGGAATCATGAGCACATCCATTATCCCTGCTCCTCTCTGCTGCGTGCGTCCAATTAAGGGTACGTCACGGCCTATCGAAGTTTGTTGGCAATTTCAGCGACCTTATCTAAATGAGAAAGCACGCGATCAGGCTCAGCTTGGGGCAAGGAAAATACGATGTGGGTAAACCCCTGATCAACTCTTGCAGCAGCTTGATCGAGATCCGCCGGCGCCCCAAAAAGCGCTACATCAATATCCGCAATCGATCGGCCACGATTTTGCAGCGCAGCCTCCATATTCGCCATGCCGCCGGAACCGGCGCCTCCGATGGGCAACCAGCCATCGCAATACTCAGCTACCCGGTCAAACGCCCATTTTGAGTTTGCGCCGAGCCAGATCGGCGGACCACCTGCCTGAACCGGCTTGGGCCAAGACCAGATCGGATCAAAATTGACATGATCACCATGAAATTCTGCCTCGTCCTGGGACCAAATTGCTTTCATTGCGAGCACCTTCTCTCTGACAATGGCCCAGCGTTGCTGATAATTGGCGCCATGATTTTCCATTTCCTCAACATTCCAACCAGCGCCAATACCGAGAATAAATCGCCCCTCAGAAATTGTATCAAGAGAGGCACATTCTTTGGCCAGAACAATAGGGTCCCGCTCAATCACAAGACATATCCCGGTACCCAGCTTGATTTTGCTAGTAACCGCCGCAGCAGCGGCTAAGGCAACGAAGGGATCATGTGTTCTCCAATACCAATTCGGCAGATCAGTGCCGCCAGGAAACGGTGTCTTTCGTGAAACCGGTATGTGGGTATGTTCGGGGAAGAACAGTGAGTCAAGACCCCGCTCCTCCACTGCCTTTGCAATCGCGACAGGTTGGATCGTTTGATCCGTGGGGAAAATTTGCACACCAAATTCAGTCATAACTTTTTCTCGCGTTTAATTTTAAAATATCAGTCCGAGGCCTCACACACCATCAAAAACTTCGATCGATGGCGCAGCGGCAAGACAATCCTTGAGCGGCTCGTTCGCCGCCTTGAACGCATCATAGCGACCATGCGCTGAAAACGCGGCTTCATCGTCGTATTGCTCAAGCACAACGTAGGTATGTTCTTCGCTGCGGGAACGATGAAGCGCATAAAATCGACAGCCTGGTTCTTCCGCAAGGACTACAGCTGCTAATTTCGGAAAGTGCTTTTCAAAGTGTGCGATCTGATCGGCTTTAATGACCAACTTTGCTACGATACCGATACTCATCATCCATCTCCCTTATTTCATTTTTTGGTTCAGCCAATAAGCGCCTTCACGCTTGGACGGCTAAGGTTAAACAATCTGGCGTTATCCGACCAAACGACGGTGTGGCACGAACCGAACACGCCGTTAAAGAATCGTTCAGGATCCAGGCCATCCAGGCAGGAACCAGAGGCACTGATGACAACACGGTGCAGGTTGTCACACTTTAAGGCTGGGCTTCATCCAAACGCTCGCCCTGCTGATGTTGGAAAATCGATTTATAGCCCTGCTTGGACCAGTCCGGCGGCATGAGGACAGGCCGCGGATCAAAGCGTGCCCATCTGGCCCTTTCTCCGCGAACAACCGTCTCAGCATATTTACCTTTTGCAGTGAGATTCGTAATGGGTATCGCATCTGCCGCCGAATAGGCGCACAACAGGAGTGGTCGGGGCAATGCACTCGCATTGGGTGGAGAACCATGGATCGCTCTGCAATTATGCACCGTCACAGTCCCTGCCGGCCCAGACAGATACTCGGCCGAATCAATATCTAACAAATGGAGATCCTCTTCTCTGATATGCCCAGTCCAGGTTTCATTCTGATCATAGAGATCGAATAATTCTTGCGAATGACTCTTGGGGATTATCCCCATCGGAGCCATGTCATCGGTCACATCGCTCAAATAGACGCCGATCGTCAACACGTCATAATTGGTATGCGGCCAAAACTGAATGTCTTGATGCCATTTCACCGCTTCGCCCCCGCCGCCCCATTTGAAATTCAGTTTTGAGTGATGGAATTTGATATTGGATCCCAGAAGATCCTCAGCGATATCGACAAACGGTCCAGTGCTCGCAAATTCCCAATACGTCTCGTGAAAATCAGTGGGTGAATTGAGTCGACGCAAACGAGGGTTGGCACGGGTGTGACCCGGTTCTAAGTCAAATTTGGCACCAGATCGCTCAACGCTTCGACTCTCCTCAATAAAAGCATTGGTTACGTCGTTGAGGCGTTTTAACCACTCCGACGACACCCAATTCTGGCCTCCGCAATACCCTTGCTCCAGATATTTTGCGCGCAGGTCCTCTGTCAGTATTTTCAACAAGATCTCTCCTTTACATTACCGTCCCAACGCCAGGAAGGTGAATTGAGCGAGCAACCCCAAACGATTTAAGGCGCGGCGATCTCAGCACCTCAAACCTTACCGCTGAAGCCCGGTCATGACTAGCCACACGGATCCAAACAAATATCGTGGTTAAGATCGAAAGGCTACCGCCTTGACCTGAAGCCCTTGCCTGCTGTTATAGTCAGCTCACCTAATTCCTGAAAGAGTAAACCATGATCGATTTTGAAATCCCAGACGAAACCCGCGCGGTTCGAGACAAAGTCAGAGCTTTTGTTCAAGCCGAATGCCACCCCGCTGAAGAAATTTGTACCGCCGAAAATTTCGACACGGTGATCGCCGAATTACGCGCCAAGGCTCGCAGCCAAGGTCTATGGTGTCCATTCGTTCCCGAAGAGCATGGTGGTATGGGACTTCGGCCTCTGGCAAATGCGTTGGTTCAAATGGAATTAGGAGAAAGCTACCTGGGAGCTTTATCACTCAATACCCAAGGCCCAGATGATGCCACGATGCTGACATTACTAGAGCATGGCACCGACTTCCAAAAAGAAAAATTCCTTAAACCGCTGCTCAATGGCGAAAAGCGCATTTGCTACTCCATGACGGAGAAAGCAGCAGGCGCAGATGCCACTGGCATGCAGACTTCAGCAGTGCTCGATGGTGACGAATGGGTACTCAACGGTGAAAAATGGTTTTCGTCCTCTGCCAGCGTAGCTGATATCGCCGTCGTGATGGCCAAAACAGACCCCGACGCAGCCAGACACGAGCAATACAGTACGTTTATCGTCGAATTGCCAAACCCGGGCTATGAGATCGTCCGTAACATTGAGACCATGCAACCCCATACCGATCTGGGTTTAAAGCTGGGCGGTAGCCATTCTGAAATCAAAATCGAGAACCTTCGCGTACCTCGAGACAATATTTTGGGAGGCCGTGGACAGGGTTTTAATATGGGACAGCACCGACTGGCCTACGGACGACTGCGACACGGCATGCACAATGTCGCTATGGCTCAGCGCGCTTTAGACTTAGCAGCGAAGCACGTGGTTAACCGCAGTACCTTTGGAGAACGTCTGGCTGATCGGCAAGGCGTACGCTGGATGTTGGCAGACTGTGCGTCTGAAATTTATAAAGCTCGGCTCATGCTGCTGCATATCGCCTACAAGGCGGAGCGTGGCATGGATTTGAAAAACGAAAACGGCATCGCAAAAGTTTTCTTGGCGAACATGGTGCATCAAGTTGTCGATACCGCGCTTCAGTTGCACGGCGCTCTTGGGTACAGTCATGATACCCCTCTGGCGCGGTGGTATACGGGCATCCGCTCGCAGCGGTTGGTCGACGGCCCAGACGAAGTCCATCGCTGGCGTACGGGTGCAAACGTCATTAAGGCGTTCGAGAAGTATGGCACCACAGCGTCGGCTTGTGGCGGAGAACTGTTCGACTAAGCTGGAAGCTTTATTGCCGATTTTTTGCTGACGTTTTCTACAAGAGCGCTGCGCTTAAACCGCGTATTCACGCTGGCCCTGAGGGCCAGCCTGAATACTGAGTTGCCTCAGTGGCACTATGGCGGCAGCGCCAGATCCTAGCGCCTTTTGAGCGCAATACCTGCCCCGTTTTTTCGGCTGATGGCTATTTCTGCGCTTCAAACCGATAAGGCTCCAACGTTTCCTGGGCTTTGACACGAATTTTATGCCATTGCCCACCGCCGTAATACGCGAGGCTACCCGGCTTGGCATCGCCATGGCCGTTATAGTAAGTGATGCAGTCTCGGAGCGGCCGAGTTTGTGCATCAACTAATGCACAATGCTCTGCATAGGCGTCTTCTTCTCCCGCATCAACATCCACCACGACCGCATTTCTTTGTTTTAACGTTTCAAGCATCCAAACAATATAGTCGCCATGCTCTTCGATCGCGTTCGTAAAATTAAAGCTCCCGCCGCCTCCCTGGGGACCGGAGACAATAAACAGATTGGGGTATCCCTCACTGTGCAATCCTAAGAAGGTTTTGGTGCCTTCCTCTGTCCACTTCTCATTCAGCGAACGACCGTCTCGACCAATGACCTGATTAAATGTCGACGTCGCCATCCACTCGAATCCGGTTGCATAAATCAGGACATCGAGGGGGTACTCACGTTCATTGTGAACTACTCCCCGCTCATTGATCCGCGCAACCCCAGTGGGCGCCGTGTCGACAAGATGCACGTGGGGAAGGTTGAACGTTGGCAAGTATTCGTCATGAAAGGTCGGGCGCTTACACCCATAAGGATAATAAGGCTTGAGTGCAGCCGCTGTTTCAGGGTCTGCCACGATGGCATCTACTCGAGCACGGATCTGTTCCATGATCCTGAAATTAGAATCGAGCTGTTTTTGGACCATTTCTTCCATTGTCAGGCTGCGGTCAAATGTTTTGCGGTCCTTAAAATCAGGAACTTTACCGGCTAAATAGTCATCATTGGCCTTCATCGCCGTTCGCCCCGCTGAAATCTTTGCGAAGCGCGCTCGACGCTCTTTCGCCCAGTTCTCCTGCACTGACCAGGTTGCTCGCTCCTCATCGGTAGTTGCTCGTTGATCCCGAACATCAACTGAGCTGGGTGTCCGCTGAAAGACATAAAGTTCATCGACGGTTTTTGCGAGCTCCGGGACCACTTGCACAGCCGTAGCCCCTGTTCCGATAATTCCAACCCGTTTGCCCTTCAAATCAAGATGATAGTTCCAACGTGAAGTGTGAAATGAGTCGCCCTGAAAACGATTCATCCCCTCGATCCGAGCAAGTTTCGGCGTCGTCAAAAGACCATTGGCGAGCACAACATAACGTGCGCGCATTGCATCACCGCGATCGGTCTCGACCGTCCATCGCTGAGCAGAATCATCCCAAGTCGTTTTCTCAACGGTGGTATGAAAAAGACAATGATCATAAAACCCAAAGCGCTCTGCGAGGCTTTGGCAATACTCCATGATTTCAAAACCACTTGCGAATTTCATTGACGGGATATAGCCCATCTCCTCTAACAAGGGCAGATAACTGTAGGCTTCGACGTCGCAAGCAATTCCAGGATATCGATTCCAATACCAAGTCCCTCCAACATCCCCACCCTTCTCACAAAATCGAACATCGGTATGTCCAGCCTGCTGTAATTTGTACCATAGCAACAGCCCTGCGAAACCCGCACCCACAACCAGAATTTCGCAGTCATCCGAGAGAGTCTCCCGCGGCACAGGATCGGTCGAATAGAGGTCTTCAAGGTATCGGCTAAATTCACCCTCCATCGCCATATAATCAGCAGCGCCGCGACGAGCCTCTTTGAAGTCCCGGTATCGAGCTTGCTCTTCGGCATTGAAGACCGCGCCTGCTGGCGCCTCAGGCAGTGATTTTAGGGCTTCGTCTTCGACGACCCCGTAACCTTGTCCGTCCAGCTTTACGGGTGCCTTTGCCGCGCGGGTCTTAAATTTTTTAAGCCCTGTGACTGAATCAATTTCAATCGCCATAACCTTGTCTCCCTTAATGGCCTCAGCAAAACCTAGATTGCCTCTAAGATCAAGTCTGACTCGATATTGACAACCCACATACGCGGACATGGACGCCTCATGTTGTGCGTTTTTAGTCAACGTCTGAAAACTTTGGTCATCAGATCAGGAACCCAAAGGATTCCCCTTAACTGATGGCGGTCAAGTCAATCCTATCGGTCCCGAGAGCCAGGCCCAAAGACGGTCCATCAACCAATAGCTCGATATACCGCCAATACCGTAGCTCACCCAAGCTTGACCCCGAATCGGTTGATCCACCGATACCCACCGCAAGCGCGTCAGCAATGCGAACAACATTAAGACCGCCAGAACAAACAAAATTTGGCCCGTTTCAACACCAATATTGAAAGCCAACAGTGCCCAGAGCAACTCGTTCTGAGGCAGTCCAATGCTCTTCATAGCTGCGGCAAAGCCTAGCCCGTGCAACAAGCCGAAAGCCGACGAAACCAAAACTGGATATCTAAAAGACCAAGTTCGTCGATCCATTTTCACCAACTCGGTTGCCAGCAAAACGATGCTCAGCGCGATCAGCACTTCGACCACCGGGAGCGGCACCTCAACCAACTGTAAAACCGAAAGTCCCAGCGTCAGAGAGTGCGCTAAGGTGAATCCCGTAATCATGATCAGCACCCGAGACAACGACCCTGCGAGGAGGAGAAGACAGAGCACAAATAACAGGTGGTCATAACCTTCTAGGATGTGTTGAAACCCAAATTGTAAATACTCAACGAAAACCGAATCTCTTTGATCGAGCCGATCGATCACTAACGTTTGCTGGCCAGGCGGCAAGTGAAAGATCTGGAGATCACCCGATAGATACTCTAGGCGAATCAAGGCGGTTGGACTGATCTCCAAAGCATCGCGGCTAAGTTCAATCTTTCGAAGGTTCTCTGGACAGGAATAGATCGCCCCTAACCGCCACTGACCATCCTCTATGGTCGAGCCACGCCCTTGTAACTGGCAGGGCGGCTGCAAAACCGCAGTCTGGGGTCCCTGGACAGAGGGCGACGGCCGAAGAAAGAGCGCAAAGCGGTTTTCTTCCGTCTGACTTACATTAATGAAGAACGGCTGCAGATCATCCGAAGACGCGACGCTTGAGAATATAAAGCCCAGCAACAAGGCCCAAACACTCGCATTGATTGCACCAATCAGCACCTTTCTCACGAGCTAGGGTTGATCCAGAACATCAAAATCTGACTTGATCGTAAATTCAGCAAGTAACCGATCCTGAAAAGCCCGGGTTTGAGCTTTGACACGTTGTTGCACCAGCTCGGAGATAACCCGCTGACGCACCTCGCTAAGCGTCGGCAGACGGGCTTCGGCGCGTTGCGCAACGAGCACTAAGTGAAGCCCTCGCTCAGACGGGATTGGACCCTGCCAACCTCTCTCCGGATCCATCGCAAAAATTCGGTGCGCAAATTCAGCACCAAAGTGATCCGCAATCAGAGCCTCGCTTTGATCAATATAATTCCGATGGTAAGCAAACCTTTCACCAAAACGACCCGATTCATCGAAGGCAACCTGCTGGCCGCGCAATTGCGAAAGGGCTGCAATCGCTTGTGGCTGCGCGCCCTCCACTTCATGCGATTCATGATCGAAAAACACGTGGGTAAAGGTGACGGTAGGCGGTTCCAGAAACATTTCTCGATGTTTAGCATAATAAGCCCGCACAGCATCGTCCGAGGGGGGCGCTGAACTGTCGGTAAACGCTTTACCCGCAAACTCCATTTTCTGGACGAGCCTGCGACGAATCACATAATCATTTTCGTTAAGCCCAAAACTGAGCGCTTTTCGATAAAGCGCTTCCTCTCGCACAAAATCGTCGATAACCCAACGCTTGGCCGAATCATCAAGTTGCTGCCATTTCTTGAGTGCGTTTTCTTGGCTCGAATTGGTCTGGTCTCCAATAAAATTAACGAGTGCAGCCTCATCAACCAGAATTACTGCCTCATGCTCATCCATCGAGCTCTCGATCACCGAAGCTTCAATGCCAAAAAGCACGACGCCGAATAACAAAAACTGAACCAAGGGTTCAGCCAAAACCGCTTTAACCATTAAGGGGTGTACCAAATCGGTGATGTATAAGCGCGATCTTGAATCGTTTTTGGGGCGTCTTCAGGGACCTTGCTACCAAAAAAAACAGCATCCACTGTCGTCCACCTTGGGCGAGGGATTTCCAGTACTCGCACATAGTAAAAAGCTCGCTCCTGAGGATCAAAATCTGGATCTTGCCAATAAGCTGCAAGGTCACGCGCTCCAATCGTGTTCAGATAAGTCGCGGTTTCTAAATTAACGCTTGAACCCACGGGTGGTAATTTGCCGGTTTTTGGATCAACGACTCGGCCATCCGACGCCGCAACATCAAAGACTTTTTCTTGTAGATTGCCCGCTGCATCCTGCCATCCTTTGACAACCTGAATACGGTCTAAATTTGCACCATCAGGATCCTTCGCAGCGGTAATCAAAAAGCCAGCCGAGTGGCCCTCAGGCGCCTTCGTCAAATCCCCGCCCATGGGCACGCCCTTTTGATACCCAACGTCTAGGTAATCAGGACGATTGATATCCCGCGCATCGTAACCAAAGCCGCCAAAAAACCGCACTTGTATCCTTGACCCGGTGGTCGCGTAGACCTCGCGCCGCTTCATCGCATCAAAGAGTGCCTCTCGTGTGTTCTCGCGTGCCCAAATCGCCGCGTAACCCGACGCGACCAAACGCCAGTTTTGCCATAACGCATCATTGGCCATTGCATTGGTCATGCGCTCAGGACCTGGTTCTGACTCCGGGAATTTACCTATAAAATTATCTTCTTCGGTCGCGCTCAGCGTATTGTGGCCATCGGTACTGCCGATCATGCCAAACTTGAAAGGATTTGCGCCCAAAACTTTTTCATAGGCAAGGCCCAACTTCAGCGCACCACGCGCATACTCATGCGCCAACATCGCGTCTTCTTTGTCCTCTGAGCGACCAATATTGTCTGCGTCCCAGTTTTCAAAATCTGCAAACTCGTCATCTGGTGATAAGGTCGGGTGCGCTTCGCCGTCACCTTTGACTTGGGTGACTTCGTAAACTGGTTCCCAGCGCGATCTTGCTGCCGCATAATTTGCATCGATAGGTTGGCCATCAACGCTTTCGCTCGGGAACATCATGCCATTGGATAGGTTCCCATTGTGGGCAATGGCCATCACTTCACCACCTGTAAGAGACTCATATTCTGCCAGCGCGCGCCAAAGATCTCTGGGATCTTTACTTGTCTGAGAGGTAAAAGGCGGCAGCTGACTGGCCTTGTCAGCTGAATCTCGATAAATCACGACTCGATGTAAGTTATTGCCCTCAATCATCGAGGTCCACTCATAGCCAGTGAATGCGGTAAAACGGCCCGGATCATTATATTCGTCAGCGGTTTGAGCAACATCTTCCCAAATCAATTTCTGAGTACCCGCAGGAAATGGCAGGTGCGTCTCAGGATCGTCCATGCTATTGACGAACGCGGCAAACATCTGACCACGATCATCGTCTGCCAAATAATCATTCCACTGCGACCCAGTCGCAGTGGATGTTACGACAGGATCATCAACGTCAAAGCGGTAAAACCCTCCCAAATATTCTGCGTGATCTGAGACCACCAAAAAATCGAGGGGCCGCCGGAGCCGAATCGGCCTTCCATCATGCGCGCGGTAGGTTTGGCCCCGAGCAAACCGATAGGCGTCGGCCGGCGTGAGATTCAAATTACCCAAAGAATAAGCGTCGGCCGAATTCCGCGTGTGAAGATGCGTGTCACCCCAGTAGACGTTTTGCGGATAATCCTGACCAACAGGCTTCGAATAGGCCGCCGAAGCATCCGCCGAGTCTGCAGCCGCTTGTGCCGCAAAGACAAATAAAGCGAAGGTAGCCAGGCCCTTAGTTAAAAATCCAGTTCCTACCTTCAGCCCCAACATTTCGATTTCTTGAGCTTTCCTCATACCCTTCCCCCTATCCGCATTTTTAAGGTCACAATCAGCTGAAATACTTTAAACGCTCACGCGTGACGCTTGCGCTTAAGTCTTTTTTATTCATCTTCCTGCAACAACGTCTAACAACAACATGATGCTCTTGAAGCTCTGCCTCAACCACCGGCCCTACTTTCAGCCGTTTTGGGATACATTTTGCGCAAGACTTCAGTACTTCCCAGACACCCCACGCACTGAAGCGTTAATCCCACTGGTCAAACCTGAGAACTTCAGACAATGGCTTGCGCGTCACTGGACCGAATTTACCCAAGGGATAACCTACTGGAATTAAGCAAAAAGCACCCATCGTTTCCGGAAGGTTTAGCACCTTAGCCACCGCAGCCTGATCTTGTAACGCCAATGTTGTTGGGGCGGCGCCTAAGCCCAAAGCCCTTGCGGCTAAGAGTAAATTCTGGATTCCTGGCCAAATAGACCCACCACCCCTCGCCATCATCCCTGCATCAGCCTTCACGCCAAAATCCATGCAAGCGATAATCAAGGCAGGTATCTCGTGCAGATGCTCCATTTGCCACAAAACGCTCTGCATCATTCGGGTTCGCTTCTCTTGATCCTGATGAGGTAATGATCCGGGATTATCAATCATCGGCCCAATGTACGCTTCGACTCCCGCTCGATTAAGGTCTGCTAGGCCTTTTTTAACCTCTGGATCCCTGATGATCATCCATCGACCCGACTGCATATTCGAACCGGATGGCGCCTGATTCGCCGCATCAACCAACTTCAGCAGATGTGCTTCTGGCACAGCTTTGGTATCGAGCTTACGCATAGCTCGGCAGTGATACATCACATCGAATATACCCATATCTGCATCGACAGATGCCAATTCGTCTGTTTCCATGATTTGTTTCTCCTTGTGGCGCTTGATTAGCCTTTCATCGATCGCTTAAGCCGGCACCCACGCGGCATGGAAGCCATGCGGAACCCGGACAGGGATTTTGACTTTCGCGACGGCGGGCGCTTCAAAATCCTTAGCATCTATAATGTGACACTCGCAACTTCGATCATTTGCATCATTAACAAAGCAAATGACATAACCATCGTCTTCATCAACAGCACCCATCTTAGGCGCAAAGACGGCCTCGCCAGACTCCTTATTATCTCCAAAGGCATGGACCAGCAGCTCACCTGTCTGGTTGTCAAATTTCATCTCAGCGTCAAAGGTCGCCATTTCGTTGACTCTAAATCGGGCAGCATAGATGTAGCGGTTCGGATAGCCAGTAAGATCATCAAGGATTCGAGGAAAATCGCAATACTGATCATCGATCATACACCTCGAGCTCACAGCACCGGTCTTCATATTGAATCTCCATTCGTGAAGCCTGCCCAACTGCTCGCGGACGTCGCGGTCTTCTGAGGTTTCTATTGCGCCGTGATCTGAGCGACAGGCTTGCATCACCACCTCGTCGCCCTGCTCAAAAGCGTTCGCAACATGAAACAAGAAGCTTTCTTCAATTTCAAACCACCGAATCGTTTCGTCATCCCCAAACCGAGGAACAATCCCAATCCGACTGCCATTGCTTGGATCCCACCCAATCATCGATTCGCCTTTGGTCAATTTCTCAAAATCGAAGACCAATGGCAGATCAGGAAAAATCGTATAGTTCGCGGTAATCGCGCAGTCATGCATCATGATGCCCTTAGGCAGCGTAATTTCTTTGGTGTGAACCGCCTTACCTTCGGGACTGACGACCGAATAAGTCAAATAAGGAGGGAACGGTGAGTAACCAAAAGTCATCATTTCTCCGGTTTGGGCGTCAACCTTTGGATGGGCCGTAAAGTTATGCGTTAATGTGCCGTCAAAATCGTGCTCACCCACGGTCTTTAAATCTGGAAGCGACAACTCATAGGGGGTTCCCCCCTCCATAAGTCCAAACAGTTTCCCTTGATGGAAGACCATTGCGGTATTGCCGGTGTTTTTGCTTTTAGGCATTTCACCCTTGGCAATTAATTCCCCGTACATGTTCAGACCCGGATAGACCCAATGGCCTTTTTCGCGCTCCTCTCGAAGACCTGCCGAATCAACGAATTTATTTCGATAACTCGCCTTCCCGTCACTAAACTCAATGCTGTGCACCATGCCGTCACCATCAAAGATATGGTACTTATCAGCATCCGGCACGTAATAAGGATTAGGACCAATTCTTAGGAAATGGCCTGCAAGATCCTTCGGAATTTCACCGATGACTTCTAGATCAGAGGCATGAGATTCTTCCAACACCGGCTCGTAGGTGCCTCGAAGATACTTGTTCGAAGCTGCTGTGGGTAATGCGGACATTGTTTCTCCTTAGAATCGATAATTGTTAGGAATGCTGACATCTTAGCGCGCAGAAAAAGCCTCAACAGGAGCCAAGCGGCTACGAAAACCCTGATCAAAACCACTCCCCGAGCCCCAATGTAACAGAAAAGCAAGAGGGCTAGAACGACACCCCGAGATCGTGAGATCAACGCTGCTCTGCGATTGATTCAAAATCTTAACCGCGCCATTGACTGAAACGCTGAACTGAATACGCAGAGATATCACATGGTGGTGACCGACCGCCAATAAGCGCAGCAACTATCTCCGCGGAAATCGGCGCAAGGGTCAATCCAATGTGACCATGCCCATAGGCATAAACGATTCGGTCTGATTGACTCGATGGCGACAGGATGGGTCTTGAATCAGGGAGCGATGGCCTGAAACCCAGCCACGTTCGCTGCGGAGAACCTAGATCGGGGAAAACAGCTTGGGCCTGCTGGATCAATCCTGACAGCCGGTGCGGCGAAGGCTTGGAATCGACGCCCCCCAATTCAACCGTACCTGCGACCCTCAACCGTCCAGCCATAGGCGTCATATAAAACCCCTGATCGGCGACACAAATCGGACGCTGAACTCGGTTAGCCTGACCCTCAAATTCAAGGTGATAACCCCGCTCGGTGATTAAAGGCGTTTTATCACCTGCCTTTGCCGCGAGCCCTTTTGAATACGCCCCCGCTGAAATCACCACCTTATGCGCTCTTATTCGGCGACCATTGGTCAACGTCATAACAACCGACTCTCGCTCGTTGGATAGATCCTTAACTGATTCTGTCAAAAAACGTCCACCGATATTCGCTCCCGCGTTAGCCAGTTTGTTTGCCAAGTCGCCTGGGTCGGTGACAAATAGTGATTTAGGAAAAAACGCAGCACCCCCGTCAACGGCCGGCCATTGCGGTTCTAGTTCGGATAGCTCGGTCGGCGTCAAAAAAACAACATCGACCCCGGCTTCGGCGCGCAACGCCATTTCATGCTTGCCGCGACGAAGCGCGGCCGCATCTCGATACACGTACAGACAACCCTCATTTTTGAAATGGTCTTCAACAGCAATAGCCCGTGCCAATTCTTGCCATCGCGAACCCGCATCAAGGACAAGCGCCGCGATCGCCCGCATATTTTTGGCCATTGGCCCGGGTAGAGATTGATAGGCAAATTTCGCCAACCAAGGCGCGAGCATTGCCAACGCTCCAGGTTGCATACTCAGGGGACTCTCAGAGTCGAACAAAAGTTGCGGCAACCGTTTTAGCACCGAAGGCGAGCCGACAGGCATCACCGCATAGTCTGCGATGGTACCGGCATTGCCATATGAAGCACCGGACCCCGGCGACTTGGGATCGACCCAAAGCACAGACCGACCCTCCTGTAGCAACCTGTAACCGCATGCGAGCCCGATTATACCTGCGCCAACAATCACGACATCTTCTGTGTCAATCTTCATTGACTCATCCTAAAAGCCCTCGCATTCCTTGTAGTTAACCTAAGGCGTCCTTTAACAAATGTCACGGCTGAACCTCACTTAGAACCCAGAGTTTCTCAATGGCGACGATTGGGCGACATCAATCCCAAGGCTGGTTGCCCTCGTGTCTACTGGACGCGGGGTAAACATGCCGTTAACCTTTGGTCACTGAAACGGAGAATCATCATGACCTATGCACCCGACCATCGCCCCTTTTTCGACGCAGATAGTCACATCATGGAGTTACCCGATTTCCTGAAATCCTACGCCGATCCATCGATCAGGGCAGACATCCCAGAGGTTAGTTACAGCGCTTCGCTAGTCACCGATGAGGAAGTCGCCGTTATTATGGATCAGGGGGGCCGCCACAGCGATGCCCACATCGCTGAGCAAATCGCCATGGGTGACGATTTGATCGCCAAGTCAAAAGAAATTCAGGCCTTAGGTGCCTTTAATAAAGACGATCGCTCAGCTGCGCTCGATATGCTTGGTTTTAAAAAGCAACTTGTGTTCGCAACGCACAGCGTGGCATTTCCTTTTCACCCCAGTCAGAAAAAGGATCCGAACCTGCGGTACGGTGCCACCAGAGCTCACAACCGTCATATGGCAGATTTCTGCTCAGACGATGCCCGCCTAATGGGCGTGGGGATTGTACCTCTAGACGATCCCGCCAAAGCGATGGAAGAACTCGAATTTGCCTTGTCCTTGGGGCTTGAGTCTATCTGGGTGCCCCACCGAGCGCCCGGCGATCGTTCTCCTGGCCACGTCGATTTAGAGCCATTTTGGGCGCTACTCGCACAGAGCGGCACACCCTTTGTGCTTCATGTTGGCGGAGCGCCCCTTCAAGCGCTTAAATCTTGGAGCAACAATGGTCGGGCAGCGGTCAGAGATTGGATGGGCGGCGGCGAGAATGTACGCACCAAGGATGCAGCGCTTATGCATCAGCCCCCGGAAACCTTTCTGTCGATGCTACTGCTCGATGGTGTGCTTGAGCGAAACCCATCTCTGCGCGGGGCTGCTGTCGAATTGGGCGCGGGTTGGGTTCCTGAGATGGTCAGACGTCTCGATTGGGTGTCTAAAATTTACAGCCGTGTTGATGAGTCGGTTCGGTTTGAGCGATCGCCCGGCCAGCAAATCAGGGAGCAATTGGCCTTTACACCATTTCCAAATGAAGACGTTTCAAGACTTATTGAAGATTCCAATGAAGATCTCTACCTGTTCTCAAGCGACTACCCGCATGTTGAAGGCGGCAGAAATCCAATTGGTAAATTTGAGTCCTACCTCACCTCTAGCCCCGAGCAGATCAAAGACAAATTTTATAGCGAGAACTTTTTGCGTTTATGGCCCTCAGCAGCCTAGAGCGCACTGTGGGGCAACCAAGGCAATCTGAGAAGCACATTGAAGCCGACTCGGAAAGACTCGAATCCTTCACTGCATCATGACGATTCTTGGGCAACTCTCTGCTGAAACATTCATCGAAGAGTTTTGGCAACAAAAACCATTACTCATTCGACGCGCGCTTAAAGACTGGGCGGCGCCACTCTCGCGGATTGAGCTCGCGCATCTTGCTGCAAAAGATGAGGTTGAATCGAGACTTATTCAAAATCCAGCCGGCGCCCACGATTGGTCGGTAGAATTTGGGCCTTTTGACTCAGATACACTCCAAAATCTACCCAGTAGCCATTGGTCGCTTCTCATTCAAGGGTGTGATCTCTGGAACACCGAGGTGGCAGCGCTTAAGTCACAATTTTCTTTCCTGCCCAGCTGGAGACTTGACGACATCATGGTGAGCTTTGCCCCAGAAAACGGTGGCGTTGGACCCCATTTTGATCAGTACGATGTCTTTTTAATTCAGGGCGAGGGTCGTCGGCAATGGCAGTTAGGCGGCTTCTGCGATGCCCATACGCCTACTTTCCCAGATCTCCCCATAAAAATACTTTCGTCTTTTGAAGCTCAGGAAACTTTCATTCTTGAGACCGGCGATCTTTTGTACCTTCCACCGGGAGTCGCGCATTGGGGCACCGCTCTTGAGGACTGCACGACCTTTTCTGTTGGATTCAGAGCACCCACGCTCTCTGAAATAGTCGCTGATCTCGCCGAGGAGCTCATCGGCGAACCTGACAGCACCGTCTATCGAGATCCTAAATCGTTAGCAACCGATGGCGGCAATGTCATCGGTTCCGATCATGTCATGCAAGTCCAAAATATGCTCTTGTCGCTCGCTCATGACACCGACCGTATCTCGGATTGGTTCGCCCGCTTTATGACGCGACCCAAATTTGAGGCACTAAGCACTCCGATTACCGAGCTCCGCGAGGCACAAGTGGGCGATCAAAGGTACATCAATGGTGAGAAATTATCGGAACCATCGCAGTGAAGTGCAACTTTCCACAAAAACCATCGCAGCATCGGTAACAGCCTGCAAAGAGAAGGACATTTCGCAACCGCTCTCACGCCACTATGACCAAGCCGTTACGTCAACAGGATCTCTGCTGACTCAGACAATACAACCCTGAAATGGCCCCAACTGAGCCTAGCGTTTACTTACTGCTGCGGCGACTGGGCTTGCGGTGAAGCCGTACAGGCAGTTCGCTGATCCCTCGAACAAAATTTGAAGCAACGCGAACCGGCTCCCCCATCACTTCGATTTGATCAAAACGCGCCATAATTTCTTCCCAAAGCACCCGCAACTGCATTTCAGCAAGGCGGTTGCCCATGCAGCGATGAATCCCAAAACCAAAGGACAAATGATGTCGAGGATTAGACCGATCGATCTGAAAGCGCTCGGGATCATCAATTGCTGTTTCATCCCGGTTGCCAGAAACATACCACATCACAACTTTATCACCTGCTTTAATCTTTTGATCCCGGAATACGACGTCGTGCTTTGCGATCCTTCGCATATGAGTCAAGGGCGTCTGCCACCGGATGATCTCGGGAATCATGGTCGGAATTAACCCCCCGTTTTGTCGTAATTTTTCGTACTCCAAAGGGTACTCGCTCAGCCCATAGACACCGCCTGAGATAGAATTTCGAGTTGTGTCATTGCCGCCGACGATCAGCAAAATAAGATTACCCAAATACTCCATCGGATCCATGTTCGCGGTCGCTGGGTTGTTAGCCATCAGCGTAATAAGATCATTGTGTTCGGCCGGGTCCCAGTGGACTCGCTCATTCCAAAGTTCGGTAAACTCGCTCAAACAAGTCATCAAACCTTCCCTGCGATCCTCGTCCGGCAGGGTTCCTCCGGTAGCAACACTCGATGTTGCTAGGTCAGACCACTCAGTTAGCTTCCGACGCTGCTCGAACGGAAAATCGAAAATTGTCGCTAGCATCTGTGTCGTAAGTTCGATGGAGACATGTTCCACCCAGTTAAAAACCTCTTGACTGGGCAACGTGTCGAGAATCGCGGCAGCACGTCCTCGAATCACAGGTTCCAACTTGGCAAGGTTCATCGGAGCAACAACACCGGTGACCGCCTTTCTTTGCAAATCGTGTTTAGGCGGATCCATCGAAATAAAGTTAGGCGCTTCAAAGTCCGCACTTCGATTGCCGATACTTACACCGCCCTGGGAAGAAAAATCATGATGGTTTTTATCGACATCCATAATGTCGTGGAAGCGCGTAATCGACCAATAAGGCCCAAAAGGACTATCGGGACAATAGTGAACAGGGGCATCGCGTCTGAGTCTCTCAAAAATAGGCCGAAAAGCATCTTGCTTAAAGATCATGGGATCTGAAACGTCGATCTGTTCGAGCGCCCCCCCAGCCAGCTCTGCAACATGGTTCATCTATCTTCCCCTACTTGTTTTCTAAGCGACTGTGCCACTTTAGCGAAGACCTTGCAATTGGCGCGGAGGCGCTCAGAACTGTTGACTTCAACCATAGAGAACAGTTGAATTAAGATTCATCAACTATGAGCATTTCTGCATGGCCAGCGACACTGAATCAACGCGCTTACCCGAGGGCATGAGCCTCCCCAATAGACTCTCCGACATTAATCCTGGGTTTCTAACGCAACTGCTCCAGGCGCGAGGCTTGCTTGAGACCGACAACGAAGTGGCATCGGTGGAAGAAGCGGGAGTCGGGATGACTGCCGGATATTTCTCCGACATTAAAAAGATTCATTGTCAATTCAAGCGAGAGACCAATTGCCCCGCTCACTTTGTGGCCAAAGCTTGGCCTGACTTCGAAATGCTTCCGGAAGATGCTATCGGAGATATGTTCATTAAGGACATCAAGGGCTACATGTTTCCCGCAGAACAATTTTATCCACGGCCAAAAGTCTACCTCGCAGACTTTGACCTAGATGGAAACCGTTACGGTTTGATCATGGAAGATGTAGATCAATTTGCCGATCAAAAAGTACACGAGCAGGAACTCAATCTTGATGAGGTTCTGCAAATGATCCCAGGCCTCGTCGATTGTGCCCTCGCTTGGGAGGGCTGCGACAGCGGAGCGCAATCCGAGACACTCAAAGCGATTGGCGTGCAACATTGGGGCTCAAAAGAAAATTTAGCCCTTTACAAGGAAGTGATGCCTGCCGGCGCCAAACTGTTCGACAAAACCCTTTCTATGGAAACCTCGTCGCTGACCGGCGGAACATCCTGGTTGTCTTACTTCGGGACCAATGTTTCAGAACTGTTTACCCGCAAATTAGATGCGCACTTCGCTCGCATTGATCCAGCACAAGGGGCAACCTGCACCCTCAGCCATGGTGACCTGCGCGGAGACAACTTATTTTTCTGCCCTAAAACTGCAGCCCAGCCCCAAGGCTGGTTGACGATTGACTTTCAGCTGCTTTTTACCGGCCCCGTGCCTTCCGATCTTGCCTACCTCATGAGTAGCGGCAGCGTGTTGCCATCAGTCTATGAAAAACCGAACCGCGACCTCGTTCTCAAAACGTTTTTTGATTTATACGCATCCAAGACGAAACGCTATCCGAATTACTCATTTGAGCAGTTTGAAGCTGAATTCAGCGCCATGGTCACCGTTATGTACATCTATTACATCGGTATGGGTGGCGCTATTTGGAGGGCCGCCGCATTTGAAAACGAGCAACCTGGACGGATTGAGCTAGGCAGCGAGACCTTCACAGAAGCAGATCTCAGCCCAGAAGAACTCCGGAAACGAATGTGGTGGCGAAAGACGATTCTCAACAACCAAGTCTTGTTTCATGACTTAGGGCTTGTTGAACTTTGGCAATCAATGCCCGACAACGAAGAAGGGATGGGCGACTGGGTTGAGTTGCCGCCCCACCTTGTCGGCAACTGATCGGCAATTCGCCCGCCCGCCTCGGGCGGGATGTAAAGGACCCCACAGCCGCCCCTCGGCTGGCTGAACAGTGATTTCTTCCTGCAGCTAGAGCAACCAATCAGGAGATAACCGGAGCACGTCACAACCAGGGGTCTATCGTGCCTCTCTCTCTAAATCGATCAGGTCAAGGGCTCTCTTGAGACGAGCCTGATTAACTTCCGCCATTAATCGTAATGGTTTGGCCCGTCATCCAGCTCGATGCGTCCGAGGCGAGATACACCACGGCAGGGGCGATATCTTCAGGATCGCCAATGCGTCCTAGAGGGATATTCAAGCGCTTGCCCATCTTAGGAATATCTTCTTCCTTGAGATTCAGAAACTCCATGAATACCTCTGTGGGAATCGGTCCAGGGGCCACACCGTTGACCCGAATATTATATTGTGCGAGTTCTGTAGCCATGGTTTGGGTCAAGTTATTCACACCACTCTTGGCCACAGCGTAGGGACCATTAAAGGGCGAGGCTCGGTTGGCCGCCTGGGAAGAAATATTAATGATCGTGCCTCCGCCGGAATCTTTCATAATCTCAGCGGCGGCTTGAGCACCGCTCCAAACTGCTTTCAAATTAAGATCCATCTGAAAGTCCCATTGCCGCTCAGGCATCTCAAGCAGGGTTCGAGCGACTCGATCATCGGCGCCGCCGGCATTACTGACCCAGCAGGTTAGAGCCCCCAGTTCGTCCCTCGTTTGCGCTGCGAGTGACTGGATTTGTGCCATATCCATTACATCACAAGTCACCGCCAGAGCCCGACGACCCAGCCCCCGGATTTTCTCAGCAACCGCTTCGACTTCCTCCGTCCGTCTGGCCGCGACCACCACATCCGCACCCGCTTGAGCGAGACCTAATGCGATGGCCTCGCCAATGCCGCGTCCTCCGCCAGTAACAACTGCGACTTGTCCTTCGACCCGAAATCGTTCCAATATACTCATGGTGGTACCTATATTTAGTAATGAATGTTGAAAATTTAAGCGGTATCAATAAAACACGCGCCCACCGTTTTGTCCACGACGACATCGCACGGACCACCTACTTCATCAAAATCGCAGGATAAAAAAGCAGGCACCTTGCCTATGCGTACATATTTTCTAAGTCGGGACATGCTGAAGCAAAAAGTTTTTAGCGACCTCCCCTGTGGACTCGCCATCATCTTTCCAAGATTCGATCAGCATCGCGGCCGGTGCGAGGGACGCGATGCCTCGAGAGATCGACTCGGGATGGTATAGATCCTGCCCCATCAGCACTAACAAAGGCTGAACACAGGCTTTGACCTGGGCCTCCGAAGCACTGAAGACAAAATCATGGTCATACAAATTCGATCTGAATGACGACAACACCGAATCGGACAGCTCTGGCCGGGAGGCTTGTTGATCCGCCGCCCAACTGTCGAACATGTCATAAAAAGCCTGCCGATTGTCATCGAGGCCAATGGATTGCTGTATCACAGCAGCGGCCACGCGTTCTGGCGCGATTTTCAAAAAATTGAAGCTGAAAGCCCCACCAATGCAGCCCCCAACAAGATGACAACGATCAACTTCGAGATAATCAAGCAAGTCCAAGTGATCCTGCGTGTATGTGTCCCATGAATCTTCAGCGGTAATCGGTCCACGAGAGGCACCAGCATTGCGTTGGTCCATAGCAATGACGCGGAAGTTCTTCTGAAGCACTTCAATGGGGTTCCAGGGTGAAGATTCCCAAAATCCAACGGCGGAGCGCATGCCCCCCGGCGCAAAGAGCAACACTGGGAAACCCTCCCCATAACATTCGTAATGAAGATCAAGTGATCCTTGTGTGAACTGTGGCATACCCCCTCCTGAAATAAACGATGATTTTGCGGTCAGTGATTCACCGCCAATGACACAATACCTCAAACCGTCGAAGGTCGCGGCTTACGCTGACCCAACAACTTTCCCAAGAACGCTCAAGGCCGTTCTTTAACCGCTCAAGGCTGTTATTTAAACGCTCAAGGCTGTTATTTAAACGCTCAAGGCTGTTATTTAACCGCGCAAGGCTGTTTTCTAAGACTGCTCAGGGCTGTTATTTGACCGCTCAAGGCTGTTTTCTAAGACTGCTCAGGGCTGTTATTTAACCGCTCAAGGGAGTTTATCTTAATTTCGGTCAGGACCTTGTCTCCACTCACCAATGCCATCGACTGCAATTTGGGGTCAACACCGACCCACAACGACTGGTCCCAAAATATCGGACGTCTAAAATAAATCGAAAAATCTAGCGAGGCGATGCCTTGACC
>CALIKQ010000035.1 GCA_938017975.1 uncultured Pseudomonadales bacterium
TCTGTGGAGTATGAGGGGACGTTTGAGAGAACCCCAGGAACGCCTGTCACGGTCACCGTGAGTGATTCTACCTATGGCGCTGGCTACTATGGCGCAGCATTAAATATAGATGCAGCTGGCACGATATCGACTTCTTCTAACGCCACGGGTGCGGCCACACTCAATTTGGCCGGTCATTTGGAGCTTCGATTAACCGATGACGTAGACTTCGAAGACTTGAATGGAAACCATAGTTTGACGTTGGACGGTTCGAGCGCTGGCAGTATTTTGTTGTCAAATGGCGGCACTGAAACCGCTGTATGGGCCAATTCAGAAACAGTTCGCTTCAATAATTTGACCGTGGATACAGGTGTGATCCTAGCGAATGCCCCGATTGATGCATTGTCTCCCGAAATCGCTGTGACAGAAATCACGGGAGTCAGTGTGATAAGCGGTGATTTTTATAATTTAAGCAATGGTCCAGATTCCTCTATTGCGTCTCGACTTTACGTTCAGGGGAGTCTGACGTTTAACGGTAACGTCATTCAAGAGGCAGGGGCTTCGATTTTCATTGGTTCGCTCGAAAATTCTGCAAGCTCGGTCGCAACCAGTCTCGCCTTTGCTAACGATTTCAGTAATGCAGGTAATGTGACCGTGGGGTTTGCCGGTGGCAGTGAAGCTCACACCATTGTCGTAGGATCAAGTGCTACGGCTGGGATCTTTCATAACTCCGGCGGATTCGCGGCCAGCTCGTTCTCTGGAACCACTACCCTTGATGCGTTACTTAACAATACCGGTGACCTTTTGATTCAGAGTCAGTTTGTTTTGGACGCGACCGCCGGAGGTAACCATGTTTCGAGTGGTGTCGTCAGTTTGGAGGGGGTAAATGCTGGGCTGACTCTGGGGGGTACGGGGGGCGCCGATGTGTTCACGGTTTTATCGACAGGCTACTTGGTGACATCGAATTCTGGCTTGGGGATAGAGGTCATGGTGGCACCCGGATCCTCCCTTGAAATCGACGGCCATCTCGGGATTGGCGATACGGTGCTCAGCTCTGAGCCTGGCAATGTCTCTTTAGCGACCGGTATTGATGACCTAACGATCACCACCGAAAATGAAGTGACCATCGGGGGATCTGCGGTTGTTGCTATGGATGTGACCTTCGGTGCCTCGAACCTCAACGACGCCCTCACGGTCACGACGGCCACGACAGGGGGCGTGCTCAGATTGTCCGGCGGTCGACTCGCCCTGTCCTCGGTTTATTCGTCGGCCGGCGGCGTGGTCACCATGATTGCCGCATCGAGTATTTTGGGTTCTTTTGATACGGTAGACGGTTTGATTTTGGATGATGGCGCGAGTCGCACGGTTGCAGATATTGATCAGCTGGCGAGTACCATTACGCTGACGCCGCTCTCAGACTCCACGGTTCTGCAAGAGGGTAGCGCAAGCGGTGATGCTTTTGATTTCTCGGTGAGCTCAACGATGAGTCATTATCTCGGCGCTGGTGGCGATGATCTGATCACTGGGATGGGTTTCGGTGATACGGCCTATGGCGAAGCTGGAAACGATACCTTCGTGCTTGACGCATCTAGTGTCAGACGAGTAGATGGGGGTGCCGGGCTTGATCGAATTGTACTCCCTGGTAATGAGACGACGTTTGATTTTACGGCGGGTTGGCTGGGACATACCTTTGAACGTATCGAGCTGCTTAGCATGGATGATGCCCTCAGTCAGACCCTTGTCATAGATGCCAAGGGCATTAAAAGTATTGTGGATGGCCAAAGTGATTTACTTGATGGCGATGTAGGTCTCACCATCGACGGCAATGCCGGTGATGTTATTAATCTCAACGGAGATTTCGAGTTCGTCGAAGACCGTTATTTATTGACCCACAATGCTTCGGTGTCTGGCTCAACAACTACCTTGGACTATCAGCCTGAGCTCTATACCGGAGTGAGCGACGGTTCGGTGTCTCTATTTTTTGATCAGGCAGTCACTGTGAATGTGAGCCACAGCAGTGGTGGTGTCAGTCGTTACGGCGATGAAACAAGTAATACGCTGACCGGTACAAACATCGCTGGAGAAACGCTTGTCGGCCGGGCAGGGGACGATGTGCTCGACGGAAAATCCGGTGCAGACCGGCTGCTTGGTGGCGATGGCAATGATACGATGGTGTTTGATAGCGCAGACACCCAAACTGACGGCGGTAATGGCGTTGATACGTTGCTGATTTCAGGGAACATCGACTTTAGTCAGTTGACGAATGCGACCACAAATATTGAGCAGTTAGATTCCGCTGGAAATGGGACTGCCGATATTATGACGCTGAGTTTTTCAGATGTTTTTGATCTCGTCGGCGATAACAGCCTAGCTGCCTTCGTCACGGATCATGCGGGCCACTCAGAGCATAAAGTGCTGGTCGTCAATGGCGACAATGAAGACACCTTGATCATCGAAGGCGTCGATGTCCGCGACACGACACCAGTGTCGTCAGGGATTGATCTTTTCGGGGATGGCAAGCTCTATGCGCTTTTTCAAGATACGACCTTGGGCGTTGATATCTATGTTTTGAGCAGTCTTCTGGAAGACAGCGAGGCATCGGGAGCCGATAGCAACAGTCCGGTGATGGGCTCTGCCAGTGTGGCCGCTGATCTATACGAGATTCCTCAGGATAACTTCGGCGGCCTTTAGGGTGCTGGCCTGACTTGACTCGTCAACCACCGGGATTTTTCAGACCAGCGCGCTGCAAGCCAGGGCTCAACATCAGTGATGTCTCCAGCGCGATAGGTGTCTACTTTTAGTTTGATCAGCGGCGCGCCGCCGTGCAGGCAGTGCCAAAAATAGCTGTCTCCCGAAACATAAGCGATGCTGACATCAAGCACTGGCTGGTCGGGCGGAGCATGATCGAGCAAGATGCGAAAGCCACCCACTTTGGGCCTCAAGAGATTGGGAAAGGGGGACGCTTGATCGACTTGCTTGGATTGTGTGAAACGCGTTCCTTCAGCAAAAATTAAAAGTGCGCCGGGGGATGTGGCAGAGGATTGAACAGCCCGAGTGATGGCCTTGTAATCTTGGGCGCGATCGCCTTCAGAGCCAGAACGTCGTAACCGAGGAAAATTTAATACCAAGCAAATCCAACCAATGATCGGCACCCAGATCAGCTCTCGCTTGACTAAGAATCGTACAATCGGCCCTCTAGCCGTAATGATCTCCTGTATCAAAGGTATGTCGAACCAGGACTGATGGTTACAGAGGATGATCGGATTGGTGTGATGGCTGAGCGCCCCAGAAATTTCGAGACGAATACCCACAACGCGCTTCATCCAAAAGCTGTTGATCAACACTGCTGCTCGATAAATGCGTGCAGCCAAAGGGTCAATGCAGTGCGTTTGAAAGCCTTTATTAGGCATCAGCTTAAATGGTGAAAGCAATATCAAGGCCGTCAGCCAAATTAAGAGATTAGATAGAAACCAAAGCGAAGACAGCACGCTCAAAATGTGTCGTCCTAAAAATGCGGCTTTTTTCATAGGGTTTCCGTAACGGTGCTCAACATTGCTTTGAGCCCGCTCCTGCGTTCAAAACGATGCTGGGTGGCTCGGAGCCAGGTTTGTTCTGTCGTGACAAGTTTGAGCCGCGCCTTTGCTCGGGTTACGCCAGTATAGAGTAACTCCTGGGTTAACAGATGATGATCCGACTCAGGGTTCGACTCATCAAGAACCAGCAGCACTTCATCAAATTCAGAGCCCTGAGCCTTATGAACGGTCATGGCGAAACAAGTTTCGTGCTCGGGCAAGGCATCGATCTGAAGATAACGCAGCCCATCCTCGCGGTGATGTTTAAAACAAGCAATCGGACCTGTTGAACTGGGAAAGTCTAGGGCCATAGCGGGCCATTTTTTTGGATCGATACAAAACCCGACATCACCATTAAATAAGTTCAGCGCATAATCATTTTTTAGGATGAGCAGCGGTTGCCCGTGAAAGTAATCAGGGTTTTCGAGGTTGATAAGCCTGAGCCGCGCGAGTATCGAAACAACTTTTTCATTCATCGCAATAACGCCCCGGGGACCAGCATGCTGCGGCGCCAGGATTCGGCAGACATCGAGTGCTGCGAAAAATTCTGAAGGTGCCGAAGGTTTGCGCAAGCAATCAATCCAGGCGCTGAAGGCCTGGGTTAAGACTGAATCATCGAGCTTTTCGGGCGCTAGCCATTGGACGGTTGTGTCTGTCTCAAGGCCAATGTGTCGTTGGTCGATAATTGCTTGCGCCAATCGATCGATACCGGATTGGGCTTTGAACCTGAAATTCTCTGTGAGTTGGCTTTGCGCAGGTTCGAGCAGGAGACCGCCAGATTGAAGTGGTTGGGCGAGATCTGATAGGAGCCGACCAAGGTTTACCGAAGGTAATTGATTGGGATCACCAATGAGAATGAGTTGAGCCGTATCGGGCAAGGCATGAAGGAGTGCGTCAGCAAGGTTCAGATCGATCATACTGGCCTCGTCTATAATGACGAGATCCAGCGCTAGGCGGCGGTTGCGGTGATAACGCGTGCTCCCTGCGAGACCATAACCTAGCAGTCTGTGCAGGGTTTTGACTTCAATTCGATCCTGCTGAATTGAGAGGCCTTCGAGGGTGTGCTCGAGGCGAGCAACGGCTTTACCTGTTGGTGCAGCAAGTGCCGCGCGCAGATTCGCATTTAGCGCCAAAGCGGACGTCAGCAGCGCTTTGATTATGGTTGTTTTGCCGGTGCCCGGTCCGCCCGTGATAATGCTAAGGCCGCGGTCCTGCGCAATTTCGATGGCGTTGATTTGTTGAGCCGTTAACACTGGAAAGGTTTGGCGTAGGTGCTGCGAAAGTTCAACAGAATGTGATCGATGTAGCCCTCGATTACGCACTGTGAGCTGGTTCGCGATGCGCTTTTCGAGATTGTAATAGCGCCTAAAATAGAGCCTGTTTTCCCAGAGCACCATTGGAGAATTGCTATCTGGGTGCCCGACGATATTCCCAGTCGGGTGCTTCGTAAGCGCGTCTAATGTCACATCACCTAAAAGA
Organism: uncultured Pseudomonadales bacterium; assembly: GCA_938017975.1. Lineage (GTDB taxonomy): Bacteria > Pseudomonadota > Gammaproteobacteria > Pseudomonadales > Azotimanducaceae > UBA9926. The sequence continues at coordinate 5,031 of CALIKQ010000035.1, forward strand.
ATGTGGGTATGCTGGGCGTCGATTGCATCGAGCAAGGGACCTATCAACGGGTCGATGCTTTGATGGTCATCGGGCGCTATGCGGCGAATGAGTCCAGAAAGTTCTCGTCTCAGGGTATGGCGTTCGGAGTCGGTCACCCGTCGCCTCCAAGGGTGTGCTCGAGGCGAGTTACGGTCTCCTCGGTCAGTCCACGAAAGTAGACACCATGTTGGTTTGAACCGGTCATTCCTCTCAGGAACAGATAGATTACGCCGCCAAAGTGGCGGTTGAAGCTAAAATTCTGCGTTCTAAGCGCCAATAACTTTTTGAGGGCCACCGCGTAAATTAAATATTGAAGATCGTAGTGATGCAGTGCCATGGTTGTCTCGAGCTGATGCGGGTCATAGGCCTCTATATCGTCACCCAAATGATTGGTCTTGTAGTCGATTAAGTAATATCGATCTTCGTGCCGGCAGACCAAGTCGATACTGCCGGTCATCATGCCTTCCAAATTAAGGGGCGTGTCCTCTATTCGCGCTAAAAAGCCCAAGTTATGCGCAGTTTCAATAAATCGTGATGCCTTGCGAACGGGAAAGTGAAACTCAAGCTCATCGACCCGATCTTGACGGGACAAATCGCGTAGTTTAAGTCCGGAGGGCGTTAAGGGATGATGAATAATGGCCTCGAGCCACTGCTCAACGCGAACATCTGAACCATCAGCGAGTTCCAAGCGTTGGCAGAGCCGAGTCAGTAATCCTCGCTGCTGAGAAATGGGTTGCTTGAACTCTAGGTTTTCCATCAGGTGATGCATCGCGATGCCGACATGGGGTCCTCGAGGAAAAGTTTGGGTGACATAATCCTCGAGATTGTCCTGGCTGGATGGGCCGTATGCCCGAGAAGTTGGTTCAATGTCATCATCAGTAAATCCGCGCGTGGTAGTTCTATCTTGGATTTCTTTGAGTTCGGCTTTGATCATTCGGGTGTAACTATGGAGTCGCCAGTCTATCGTAACGACTGGCTTTTTTTGTGGTGATAGCCAAGGTTCTGAACGAGGAGTACGGGCAATTGATAAGTTTTCTGCTGCTTCGTGTGAGCTAAACTGCGTTCTAAAAAGAGTCCTTGGTAGCTGATTTAAGGTTTCCATGGGGTCATCAGTGTTGGCTAGACCGAGCAACCGAGATATTGTCGATTGCGCATAACGAGTGGGGCTGCCTAGTCCCACGACGTTGAGATACTTGGCTCGCGTCAAAGCTACGTAGAGCAGTCGCATGTCCTCTTCCTGGGCTTCGCGTTCGGCGAGGGTTGTGAGTTCAGGGTTGCCGGCAATATTTATCCAGGGCTCGATGACGTTGGCAGAATTTCGCTGATGACTGATGGAAGGTTCTGATTTTCTAGTTGATGCAGTGCTTGAAAAATGTGCGAAGGGCAGGCAGACGATGTCAAATTCGAGGCCCTTTGCGCCGTGAAGGGTCATAATTTTTATGAGGTTTTCATCGCTCTCTAGCCGTAATTGGCGAACGTCGTCGATCAGCGCCTCATCACGCTGATAGTCTTGGATGAGCCAAGAGATTAATTGCACGCGACCCGGTAACTTGGATGACTGTGTCTCTAGAAGCTCTGCGAGATGTCGTAGGTTTGTAAGCTGACGGGCGCCCTCGGCTTTTCCGAGCCAACGAGCCGCAAGGCGGTAGTCCTTGATGAGGCTGAGCAAGCAAGCGGCGATGCCGCGCTGGCGCCAGATGCGGTCTAAGCGTTCAAACCCGGCTTTGACTTTGAATTGTTCTGGTTCTGATGTTCTGAACTGTTCGAGTTCAAGAGGCGTGCTTTGGAGCAGTTCAGTTGCTAATGCTGAAAGAATTTTTTGATGGTTGGCTGGTGTCATCACGGCTTTAAGAATGAGCACAACGTCCCTTGCAGTGTTGTGCTCGAGGACATTGTCTTGCGTGAGGTAAACGGCGCCCAGGCCTTGAGCGCTTAAGGCTCGATGAATTAAATCCGCTTGAGATCGATTGCGGGTGAGCACGGCGATCTGCTTGGCTTCAACAGCCTTGTCCTCGATCTTCAGTGATGACTGATCTGAAAGCCATTGCGCAATTTGCTGGGCAAGTAGCCGAGCCATTTGATGGTTGTCGATCTGCTGGCTTCGCGGCTGAAAGGTTGAATCATCACCGAGCAACCAAAACGGCGCAGTGCTTTGACCGGCGAGAGTAACGGCCTCTGCGTTAAACGGCTTTGCTGCAAGAGAGGGGAAAAAGCCAATCCGTTCATCGTGAGCAAAGCAACCGGGTTGATTAAAGAGATGATTGATGGCATCGACTAACTGAGGGGTGGCGCGCCAATTGGTATCGAGGTGGTGGGGGTGTGGGCTCTGTTTTTTAGCATCGAGGTAGGTGAAAATATCTGCGCCTCGAAATCGATAAATAGATTGCTTTGGGTCACCAATTAACATCAGTAAGTGTGGGCTTGCTGCGGCATGAATGCCTCGAAAGATCTCATATTGTTGGTAATCGGTATCCTGGAACTCGTCGACCAGAATCGCGGGATAGCTTTGATTGAGACGCTTTGCTAGGCCCGGTGCGTCTGTAATGGCGTCTCGCAGTACGGTCAATAAGTCATCGACTGTGAGTCGTCCAGAAGCTCGTTGAGCGTTGACCCTTGATCGAAGCTGAGCAAGGGTCGCATGCCATATACGGCTGATCATCGGGCCGTTGGGATCTAATGCTTGTGCAATCGTCTCGAGATCGTCAAAAATTCGATGCTCAGGTGGGTTTTCGCCTTTTTTCATCGCCTGAGACAGGGCACTCGTCGTCCAGAGATGCCAGAGTTCGTTCTCAGGTTCAAGTGCGGCTGTCTCGCAAAAGCTTTGCATTTGGTCGATGCGGCGCCAAGCCTTAGCGGTTTTCTTAAGGCCGCACTCGCGTAAAATTTGAGCAAGATTGTCTTGCACCCATTGCCGCTTGGTGTCAGCCATCCGCTCGATCAACGTGTCAGAGAATCCCTCAGTTGCAGGTTCAGGCTCAAAACGCAGGTGAGACAGCTTCAATAAAGGTCCGAGTGAATCAGACAGCGCCTCGGGGGTCGACCAGATTGATAAGGCCAGCGCCTCTTCGAACGGAGACGATTGCGCGAGTAAGTTTCTGTAAACGTCTTGGGCCGCTGTTTTTAGGATTTCACCTGGATGGGCATCGAGTGTTTGATCAAATAGAGTGCCTACTGAAAAGCTCGTGTCCTTTAGGACACGCGCACAAAAGCCGTGAATGGTGTGAATACACGCTTCGTCAAAACTCAGCAGTGCTTGTTTGAGTCGCTCGAGATCTAACTGAATTCCTTCAGGGGAGCTTTGCGCGAGCAGTAGTGTGATTTCTGTATCCGTTGAAGTGCCATCACTGATGGCCTTAATTGCTGCTTTGATCCTCTGCCGGATTCGATTTTTAAGCTCCTTTGTCGCCGCGATGGTGAACGTGACGACAAGAATTTCAGCAACGTCATACGCTCTCTGGTTCAAGGTCCCTCGACCCAGTAGGAGCCGGAGATAGAGTGTGGTCAGAAGGTGCGTTTTTCCTGTACCCGCACTCGCTTCTATTAAATGTTGCTCAGTCAGAGGCTTATCAAAGTCAAAGCTCATTGCATTTTCCAATGCTGGTCAAGATCGAGGAGAACTCGGCTTGCAAGGTCATCTAACGAAACAATAATTTCTGACGGCTTGGTAATGAGCCTCGACCAGTAGGGGTCCTGTCCCTCGCTCCCAAAATGTGAGGTCAGCCAATGATGGTCGAGCGCTGCTGTTATCAAAGAAAGGGTCTCACCTTTTGAATGACGTTTTATCAAATCACTGGCTGTCCCAAAGGGAAACAACAGCGGACGATTGCGGCCGTCATGATAGAGGCTTACGTAGTTATTGAGCCACTCAAGGGCAAGTTCTGGTGCAATGGGCGGAAATCGACCCGCTACGATCTTGCCCTGCTTTAAACCAAAAGCATGTGTGGTGATCTGGTAGTCTGATGCCGCAAGCATTAAGTGCTCAAGCCAACTCTCAAAAAGATGCTTGTGAGAAAGGTCGCCTGCGCGAAATGCTAGATGCTGATCATCGGTCAAGTTGGTCAGTGCGCTTTCAAGTGTAATGCCGCATACCTTGAGCTCAAGGTTGATCGGTTTCTGATCGGGCACACGATGGGGTTCAGTGGCAGTCAAAATGCGCTGTGCCTGACCAGCGATGTTGACTAAGCGCTCTTGGCCAATTCTGTGATTGATTGCGGCACCGCTGCTGAGCATAGTGTTGACCCAATCTTTGGCGCCGCTGCCTTCTCCAAGGGCGGTCATCGCAGAGTCTATGAGTTGAAACCGCGACAAAGCATCAAGGGTAAAGGGCTCTTCGTTGGGGCTAACATCGGCAGCCACACGAAGGTCGATACTGAAGCAGCGCTCAAAAAAATAACGCGCGGTATGCTTAAAAAATTGTGCGAGTTCACTGATCTCTAGTCGCAAGGGTTGCGGTGAATCTATCCTCAGCGAGGACAGGGTTGGCGAATCTGCTGGGGCAGCTGTGAGTCCTTCAAACCAGTGATGCTCAAAGCTCTGGATTAAAGGCTCTTGAAAATAACGTGGGGAGAAGGGCTGCAAGGGGTGATCCACAAAGTGCACACCGTTGAAAATGGTGTCGCAGTAGTCAAACAATTCGCTAAGAACGACACTTGGTGGTAAAGGCTCGTTATCCCGTGGGCTGCGCCCGCAGAACGATACGTGTAGTCGTTCACGTGCTGAGAGCAGTGCCTCGAGGAAGAGGTAGCGATCATCCTCTTGTCGGGATCGATCCCCGAGCATTGGTCCAATTTGAGCCATGAGATCAAAAGGGTTTTCGATTTGTCGCCTTGGAAATTCCCCTTCGTTCATTCCCACCAGGCAAACCATTTTAAAGGGGATGCTCCGCATGGGTGTAAGCGTACTGAAAGTAACCCCACCGGTGATAAAACGCATGGAAGGCTGCGGTTTCAGAAGTGCTTGCTCAAACCAGTATTGGACGAAATTCGTTGACAGTTTTCGAGTCAGTTTGGCTTCCACCGTAAGCGCAAAAAAATCCTCAACAAGGTCTTGCAAGCGGGCGATATCGATTCGCTCACTGTCGACAGGGTCAAAATATGTGGCGATGCAGTTTAGCAGCAGGGTGTTGAATTCGTCCGGTGTCCGAGCTGACGCAAGGGTAGCCTGGGTTGCAGCGATGTGATTTGCAAATTGTAAAAAGCCTTCTAGGACGTCAAGGTTTTCACTGTCTACAGGGTAAGGTGCGATGTTTTGATACAGCGCATCGTCATCGGTCATAACGCCCATTAGTAATCGATCAATACCAAAGCGCCAGGTGAATTGATGTTCTGCCGGTACCTGCCAGCGTTTGGATTTCCGGTCCGCATCCCAAGCCCACCGAATGCCAGTCTCGTGGATCCAAGTTTTGATCCGATCCAGGCCCTCACTGTTGATTTTAAATTTCCGTGCAACCGCAGGAATATCGAGCCACTGCAGCATCTCTGATGCGGTCAATCTACTTTCCGGTAGCTTTAAAAGATCGATAAAAGTTCGAAAGATATCCGAGGACTGATAATGATTCTGGTCAGCAATTCCGTAAGATATTTCATCGCCAAAAACAGCATGGATGACTGGGAGATACGCTTGGATGTCAGGAGCCATCACGATGATGTCGCTGGGTAGCAATGTCGAGTCTGCAAGGGCTCGATGAATGCTGTCGAGTAACACTTCCATTTCTCGAAGCCGGGAATGGCAGCTATGAAATGCCAGGCTTTGATCATTTTCCCAATCGGGAAGGTGCATCGTCTGTGAGGCTTGTGCTTCTCGAGCATGAAACAAATCATCCTGGATGACATGCAAACGTGAGTTTCTGTCGGGCGGGATAAAATACTCTTCTGAGATCAGATAGGGCTCGGCAGTGAGTAATTCGTGGAATTCTTGACCTTGACGCCCCAGCGAGGATAACAGCGGATTGCCTAGAAAATAGTAATCAGTAACATCCTCTGAAACATTCTTCTGACTGTCGATGGCGGTTTTTAGCTTCTGTCTTTGCGCCCGCTTAGCAGAAACAATGTCACCCCAATAGGCTTCACTCGGATTCATGAAGTACAGATCAACTTGGCAATGTTTGGCAAGATGGGAAAATGTTTCAAGGTGCATTGGGGCGAGGCTGGCCAAGCCGAAGAGACTAACGCGTTCAGGTAAGGTCGCCGACAATCGTGATGATTTCAACGTCTCGATAAGCTTCAGATGTAAGTAAGCTCGGTGATTTTTAGCAAGATTTGGATCATCTGAAATCAGTCGTTGCCACAATCTGGGTTGCCAGCCATGTGGGTTCTGCTTGGGGCCTAGGTGACCGGACTGCCAGGCCAGCAACCAGTCGGGCCGGTAGAGCAGGTAATTTTCAAAGGCGGCGCTGATCTTCGCAGCCAGCTGAAAATACCGCAAGTCGGCCTCGGAGCCTTGCTTGAGATAAGTACGAATGCTGGGTTCGTCAAAATCTTCCAGCAAATGCATTAATCTAAAGGCGAGACTACCGGCTTCAACGGGTTGTTGCTGCTCGATCTCAAGGACCTGCTGATAGAGTTGCCATATAAATTGAGCCGGAAGCTGACACTTGATATTGGCGGCAATACCAAGCCGCTCCGCAGCCTGAAGTTTGAGCCATTGACCAGTGCCAAGGGATTGAACCAATACAATCTCCGGTTGCAGTGGGTCTCCCGGGCTCGCCGCTGATTGTATACAGAACTGAGCGCCAAGCTGCTCGAGATCATTGGATTGGATTAGGCGTAGCATCAAGCCGGATTCTGGATTTTGGATCATCGTAACCGAGGATGAACGAGGAGGAAACAGATCGTCAGTATTCGTTGCGAGTTATCTGTTTTTTCGATTTTCAGGCGGTTTAGAGACGCTCCGAGCAGGGCATGCTGTACCTAATTATGGAAATCGCAAGCTAAAAATAGTGGTATCGGTTTGTTAGAGCGGCAATGATAGAGTAATCACAACAAAGCAAAGGAAAACGTAGCAGCGCAAAGGAGTCACCATGAACGATATGATCATTGAAGCGCCTGATCCCTATACGATCGATTTAGAAGCGCTCAACGTTGCGCAGCCCGCAATCTTTCAAGCCGATGCCCATTGGCGGTACTTTGAACGTCTGCGTAATGAGGCGCCGGTTCACTATTGCCCCGAGAGCGACTTTGGCGCTTATTGGTCGGTGACTCGCTATCAGGATATTTTCGCTGTTGACACAGATCCTCAGCGGTTCTCATCCGCCAAGGGGATCACCATTGGTGGCGCCGGCGGTGCCCCTGTTGCCAAGAAGCAATCTGCACCCGAACTTGAACCTAAAAAGCCACAACAACAATTCGATGGCTTTGGAATGTTTATTGCGATGGACCCACCGAAACATGACCTGCAACGGTCAACGGTCACTGGCGTTGTAGCGCCGCCGAACTTGGCTCTGATGGCAGAGACCATTCGCGCGCGAGCTACGACTATTCTTGACGGATTGCCCGTAGGTGAATCCTTCGATTGGGTCGATCGAGTCTCGGTTGAACTGACGACACAAATGCTCGCGATTTTGTTCGATTTTCCATTCGAGGATCGCCGAAAACTGACGCGCTGGAGCGATGTGGCAACCAATCCCCCGGGAACCGGTGTCACTGAATCTGCAGAGCAACGTCGTGCCGAGCTGATCGAGTGCCTGGAATATTTCACCGAGCTCTGGAATGAGCGGGTTAAAGCGGAGCCGAAAGGTGATTTAATCTCCATGCTTGCTCATGGTGAGGCGACGAAGAACATGGTGCCGTTTGAATTTTTGGGCAATTTGCTACTGCTGATTGTGGGCGGGAATGACACGACCAGAAATTCGATTTCTGGAGGTGTTTTGGCCTTGAATGAGAACCCGGCTGAATACGCAAAGCTACGTAAAACCCCGGGCCTGATACCCAACATGGTTTCGGAAATCATTCGTTGGCAGACTCCACTTGCTCACATGCGCCGCACAACGACTCAGCCTGTGACATTAAATGGGGTCGATATTCCTGAGGGAGAAAAAGTGGTGATGTGGTATGTCTCTGGTAATCGCGATGAATCCGCAATTACCCGTGCATCGGAGTTTTTGATTGATCGTCAAAAAGCGCGACAACATTTGTCTTTTGGATTCGGAATTCATCGCTGTATGGGAAATCGGTTGGCTGAAATGCAGTTGCGCATCCTTTGGGAGGAAATACAAAAGCGATTCCGATTTGTTGAAGTCGTCGCCGCGCCCCAGCGCACTTATTCGACCTTCGTGAAGGGCTACACCCAGATGCAGGTTCGATTACATCCTTATTAGCTGGATTTTTGATTCAGTATTGGGTTGCTGCTGTATTGGGTTGCTGCTGTATTGGATAGTTGCTTAAAAGACGATTCGCAATACCCGCGGCATTTTGAGGAGCGTGCTTTTTGATGAGGCTAGACGCGCAAAGAAAGCCATCAATCTTTGAAGAATTGTATTTAAAGGGAGAGATATTATGATTTCAGGATTTCATCACGTGGCTTTTGCCTGTAAGGACCCCGAGGAAACGCGTCACTTTTATGAAGATTTGCTTGGTTTTCCTTTGATTCATACGGAAATTGATGGCAACGACACTGGCGGGATAAAACATTTATTTTTTGATTTGGGTGACGGAAGCTCGATGGCTTTTTTTTATCTAGAGGGCGACCGAGCACCCAGTGACTACAAGACAGAGATTTCGACCGGTTTAGGGCTGCCAGTTTGGGTCAATCATGTCGCTTTTAAGGCGAATATCGAACGAAAGCAGCAAGTGCGGGAGAGGCTGCATCAGGCTGGCTTAGCCCCGCTGATGGAGGTCGACCATGACTGGTGTCAGAGTCTTTATTACGTCGACCCTAACGGCATTATGGTGGAGTTTTGTGAGGACTCTCCGGGAATCGTTCCAGATCGGGCGACTGCTCTTCAGCGCTTGCAGGCATAGCAGTTCCATTCTCAGCAAAAAAAGGAGCAAGCCTGATCACAGCTGGACAAATTGCTTAAAGCCTTGAACCTTGGTGATCCTCGCGAGAGAAGAAGGTAAGCGGAAAGAAGCAAAAGTAAAGCCTTAATCCATGATCCGTCAGCACCAACTCGTTTGCAGCCGTCTAAAACGAGCATTTAAAAGTGGTTTGCGGGCCCCACTGGTGCTGCCGAATCGTCATTTTGATGCAGGATAGTGGCACCTTTTGGCACGCTCGCTGAGCAGAAAAAGTGATGGATCCTCTTGCTCAAAGTAACGGTCTATCGCCTCATTGGCTTCTTGGGGGAAGAAGATCCATGAATGCTTTGGCTCAAATAGCCTGTTTTCAATGATTCTGCTTGGCTTGCTTGATTTGCAGTTTAGAGCTTTGAAATCTTAAGCCTTGAGTGCGTCGATATTTGTGCAGAAGCGGGCGAGGATCGAAGCAGATCTGACCTGACATGCGCTGATGTATTTTAAAGCGCTGATCTAGGCCGAAAGTTCGCCAGAGAAACCTGAAAATAAAGTCTTTTTGTAAGTTGACCGGGGGTTCTAAGGATGTTTAAGATCAAGCCAAGGGAGCGCTTTTGATGTTTTGATAAAAAATGATTTAAGGCGCAAGCATAAGCTTGTTTTGTTGGTAGAAGAAATAAAAAAATATCGTAATCGGCGCCGCTGGCGGATCACGGAATCTCAATAAAAGGGGTGGAGTCATGGGAAATGTAATTGAAGAGTCAAGGATGGCGCGGTCGATTCTGGTTTTAGGACTGACATTGTGTTTTGTAGGGTCGAGTCTGGCAGAAGAAAATAAGCGACAAATCGAAGAAGTGATCGTCACTGCCGAAAAAGTTGAATCAACGGTCTCTGATACCTCGATTTCGATCACAGCATTCTCGGAAGAAGCGATCGAGGATTTCGGAATTCAGGGAGCCGATGAGCTGGTCAACTATATTCCTGCAACAACTCGAGATGCATACGATATTCGAATTAGGGGAGTCGGTCGAAACTTCCGAGCCTTGGGAGGTGACCCAGGGGTTGCCACCTACTACAACGGTATCTATTCCCCAGATTTCGGAATCGCGGCCTCCGAAAACGGTTTATACGACCTTGCTCGAGTTGAAGTGCTTCGGGGACCACAAGGCACCCTCTACGGCCGGAACTCGATTGGCGGTGCGCTTAACTATGTCACCAATAGCGCAACCTATGATCCGGAAGGCGAAGTACGGATCCAAATGGGGGGATACAACACTAAAGAACTTTACGCCATGGTATCGGGAGGCTTAATCGACGATGTGCTCGCTGGTAGGTTGACTGCGACGAAGCGTGATCGCGATGGTCACCAAGAGGGCATCAACGGTGCTCCTGATCTTGACTCCACGCATGATCGCAACGTGGCGCTATCGTTTTTGATTGATGTCAGCCCGGATATTTCGATTAAAGTGCGTGCTAACGATCGGCTTTCAGATCGCGCGATTGGTATCTTTGGTCATGTGGATCAAGGTCCCATGGGAATGCGCGGTCCAGCCACCGATTATCCTGCTTATGGCTTAAGGGCCGTTCCCGCAGGAACGCCTGGAGCGCTCATGTTCACTGACCCTGGCGCGGGTGCGACAATTTACGGGTTGCCCGTTCGCCCAGGCATTGATGAAGCAGCGTCTGCGATGCCGAATGCTGCTTTTGGGCGAACCGAAGGTGATGCGCTCTTCGGGATGCAGGACTCGGATACTATGCTGGGCATGGTCAACAATTCGGGCGAAAACTGTGAATGGCCCTATGAAAGTACGGAATGTAACAACTCAAAATTTGAGCACATGTCTAGCAGCTTCGAGCTGACATGGGATATTAATGATGATATGTCGTTGAGTTACCTATTCGGTACCAACGACTTTGAATACACCTTCAATATCGATATCGATGGATACGACAGTGATTTTTCCAAATACCGGCAGACGGTTTTAGAGGATGTGTGGAACTATTCACATGAGCTGCGTTTGCAATTGCAGCTGGGCGATAAACTTTCGGTAACGTCTGGTCTATTTAGTTTTACAGAAGCCAGAAATCAAAACTACTCACTGACTAATAATACGCTACGATTTACACAGGCAGCAGACTATGGTGATCTCGCCATTCCCACACCGACGCCACCGAACCTTTCTGTTATTGGATTAGACGATGTTGATTTTGGATTGGGCGGCTTAAGCTTCCTGCAATTGTTAGGAGCCCTGACGGGCCTACAGCAGTCACCTGTAGGAATTGATAGTGCGGGTGATGGCCAGCAGGTTGCAGGTTTATGGGGTGGAAGCGAAGATCTCTACCGTCATAAAAATAGAACGGTCAACGAGCAGGTGGCGTTCTTCACTCAGGCAACGTTTGAGATCAACGATCAATTCGCGTTAGTTGCTGGTGTTCGATACGCAAAAGACGATAAAGACGCGCTTGAGCGTCGTACGGCGTACTACGAGCTGCCAGCGACAGCAGCAGGCGCCGGGGGGTTGTTAGCTGGACTGAGCACCCTGCCAACGGCGATTATGCCGTTGTTGGGATACGCTGAGGCGCCAAATGTTGTGGCTAACGCTGCGCCCTTTGCCGCCTTGCCGCCGGAAGTTAACCCTTACGGTCAGAACCTGCTCTTTGTGCTGCACTCTGTCGGTGCGGTCACTGATCTTGCGCTGATGAACATCGCAACGGGTCGTGCCACCTTCACGGGCGATGCCGCAAATCCCATTGCGCCAGTTTGTGACATTACCGATGCAAGTTGCGGGTCCCCTTTACTGCTTCAGGGACTGCCGCTGTCCTTTGCTTGGCGAACCTCTGATTCTGACAGTTGGTCGGATACTAACTTCAGACTTAATTTAGATTGGACACCTAACGACGACACCTTGATGTATTTCTCTGTGACAACAGGCTATCGAGCAGGTGGGTACTCATTGGGGGTGCTGGACGCACGGGTCCAAACGGACGCGAGTTGTTTGAATACAGGTTTCCTCCTCAACTGTTTGAAACCCGTGTCTTATGACAAAGAGACGGTAACGGCATTCGAGGTCGGCTACAAAGGAACCTTCATGGATGGACGGGCTCAGGTGAATGCAGCAGTCTATCGATATGACTATGAAAACTACCAGGATCAGATTGATACCTTTGACTCAGCTAGAAACGCCTCGGTTGATACGGCGACCAATGCCGGTGATGCGACCAATATGGGTTTTGAGATAGAAGGCACCTTTTTAATTGGCGATAACCTTACCGTGGGCGGAAACTATAGCTTTACCGACACAGAGTACAGCGAGTCCTATGAGGTGACTGAGCGGGACGATCCATCTCTGCCAAACTCTCTGTTTGCTTTTGCTCTGGATGAAAATGGCGATCGCGTGGTGACGCAAACTGGCAACGTTTTCAACCTCGCAGCCTATGTACGCAACGTACAAGGTAATCCGCTAAAGCGTATCCCAAAGCATAAAGGTGTTTTGTATGGAACTTATGAAGTACCGACAACCAGTGGGACGGTTGCTTTCAACGCAAGCTACAGTTACACAGGTGAGTACTGGTCCTCTGCGATACAGCGTGATTTAGACAGGGTGCCCTCGCGGAAGCGAATTGATATGAGTATCAGCTGGAAAGATGATGCGAATCGTTGGGCTGCCAGATTCTTCGTGGATAATGTCTCAGATGAGCGTGTGTTTAGGGGATTTGGGACGTCAACAGAATCGAGCAACTACTCCTTGACCGGTGAGCGTCTGTATCCTCGCTATTGGGGGATCGATGTCACCCGCCGTTTCGGTGGTTAAGTCGAAGAGATGTTGAAAAAAGGGCGCATAGCGCCCTTTTTTTTTGATCGAGAAAGGGTTTAAACGCGCTTTCAAAAGGCGCAGGGAGTGGATCAATGAATGGAAGGATGATGTCTTTGGTGGTCGCGACCTTTTGGCTACTCAATCAAGAAGCAGAGGCGGCTAATGCCGTCCGCGGCGAGGCTGAACCTATCCCAGCGATTTCAAAGGCTGTGCAAGTGCAAATAGCACCTGCGGTTGAATTACTCGAAGAGGTCGTGAACATCAACAGCGGTACGATGAATCACGCAGGTGTTAGAAAGGTGGGAGAGGTCTTTGATCGGGAGCTCACCGCGATAGGATTTAAAACCGCTTGGCACTCAATGGAATCCGTTAACCGCGCGGGGCATCTTTTTGCAGAGTATGGTCATGGTGGCGTCTGTCAGCTACTGATTGGCCATCTTGACACGGTCTTTGAAAAAGACAGTCCGTTCCAACGATACAGCCGCGATGGCAACATCGCAGTAGGCCCGGGCGTCAATGACATGAAGGGTGGCGACGTGGTCATTGTGTCCGCGCTTAAAGTGCTCAAGGAGATCGGGGCTCTACAGCAAGGCCGCTACATTGTTGCTTTGATTGGCGATGAAGAAAAATCAGGCCAGCCCAAAAGTGTTAGTCGACATCATCTCATTGAAGCCGCCAAAGAGTGCGATGTTGCGCTGGGATTTGAGTATGCAGCGGGCCTGAACGCAGCGACAATAGCGCGTCGAGGCTCATCGGGCTGGATGCTTGAGGTCGATGGTGTGAGGGCGCACTCGTCGCGTATATTCAGCGATCAAGTTGGTAGTGGTGCGATCTTTGAAGCGGCGCGTATATTATCAACTTTTCATAACCAGCTCAGTGGCGAGCGTTATTTGACGTTTAACCCTGGGGTGATTATCGGTGGTACGGAAATCGATTACGATCCCGCGCAGAACGCCGGGCGGGTGTTCGGTAAAACCAATGTGGTGGCTCAGACACTGAGGGTTCAGGGCGGACTAAGGACTTTGAGTCGAAGTCAAGAGCTTGCTGCTAGAGCCCGCATGCGGGAAATCACATCGCAGGACAACCTGCCCCAGACAACGGCGCGTATCAGCTTTACCGATGGCTATCCTCCGATGGCACCCACCGCGGGCAATTTGGCGTTGCTGGAGATGCTCAGCGAGGCGAGTGAGGATTTAGGTTATGGGGCTGTTACGGCTTATGACCCCGGGCTTCGAGGTGCCGCTGACGTTTCATTCGTTGCAGAGTACGTCGATGCCATCGATGGCATCGGTGCTGAAGGCCAAGGCGCGCATGCGCTTAACGAGCAGATCGATCTCTCGACGTTACCATTATTGATCGAGCGAGCTGCGCTTTTGATGTACCGTATCGCTCGCCAAGATGCATGGCCGAAAAACAGTCACTAATCTTTGCCGCTTGGCGACAAGCCTGCTGATAAGTCGGTGACCCAAGACAGACCATTGATTGGATTGGTCACCTCGTAACTCGGACCAAGCAAGGTCACGGAGATAAATCCTGATTGAAGTAGCGCTCGATCCGTATGGGCTTCGGTTTTCTCAATATTATAGCCGCTTCGCCAGAGACCAGATTCCGTTTCTGTAAATGTATTTGACATAATCGACGTGGGGGCAAGCGTTCCCGGCCGGACGCCTTTGGGCTCGGTCCCTGTTGGGAAATTGATGTTAAGGAACTGCCCATTCCGTAGCAGCCTCTTGTCGTCAACGATACTTGCAAGGAACGCTGAGGCCCAAACAAAGGTCTCCAGGGTGCTTGGAAATCCAGTTTGGGCTTCTGTCAGATCAATCGCAGCTGAGCTCGCAATCGCAGGAAATCCCATTTGCACAGCGGTAACTGCCGCTCCGACCGTGCCCGAAATCATGGCATCGAGCCCCGCGTTTTGCCCGAAATTAATACCCGAGACCACCAAGTCTGGGGGGTTGTCTTTGAGGATTTTGCCCAATCCAAATCTCACTGCGTCACCGGGTGTACCCGCAACCGACCAGACCTGATGATCGTGCGCTTCAAACGTGATCCCCTGAGCGCTGATGCTGGTACCAGTGCCGCTTTGATTACTTTCAGGCGCGATCATATAGACATCGTGACCAGCTTTTATGAGTGCGGCTCGAAGCGATTGGATGCCAGGCGCCATGTAACCATCATCGTTGGTGAGCATAATCTTTAGGGGAGACGCTAAGGCGTCGTTCATTATCAACAACGCGGCAAAGAGTACCGACAAAAAATATTTCATTGGGGTTCCTGATTTTGGATGGTTTTGGCGTATTCGGTATCAAGTATGGCATGATCATCGAGAAAAGGAGAAGATCATGGATCCGTATGAAACGCTCACCCTAGAACAACAGGGCGCGGTTTGTTTTGTGACTATCGACAACCCGCCTGTCAATGTGATGACACCCAAGCTGTACCAAGAGCTGGTTGCAGTGACAGAACAGTTAGAGGCGGATGAGTCGCTCAAAGTTGTTGTCTTTCAAAGCGCCGATCCGGATTTTTTTATCGCTCATTTCGATGTTTCTACGATTTTGACCTTCCCGGCAGACACCCCGGCTGAGCGCGCAGAAACACTCTCGCCATTTCATCAAATGTGCGAGCGGGTTCGCACTATGCCCAAAGCGACTCTTGTGAAAATGGCCGGTCGCGCCGGAGGTGGGGGTAATGAGTTTGCCGCGTCCTGCGACATGCGGTTTGGCGTCAAAAATAAAACCATCATCAACCAAATGGAAGTGCCCCTCGGCATTTTGCCTGGTGGCTCTGGAACACAAAGGTTGCCGCGTTTAGTTGGACGAGGACGCGCTCTGGAGATTTGCCTTGGGGGAAACGACATCGATGCTGCAACATGCGAGCGGTGGGGTTACCTGAACCGCATTTTTGATTCGACCCAGGAGATGAGTGAATTCGTGGATACACTTGCAGATCGAATCGCGAAATGGCCAAAAGAGGCGATCGCGCTCTGCAAAGCTTCGATTAACAATTCAGAGAAGCCCATTGAGGAAGGATTGCTGGAGGAAGCCTATCTGTTTCAACAAACCCTGCGCTTTGAGGGTGCCCAGACGAATATGCGGCGCGCTCTAGAACGCGGCCTTCAGACGCGTGAAGGCGAGAAGCAAATGGGTGAGCTCGCTGAGCGATTTGCTGAAGATTAACGGCCCTACATGTTAACTGCGTCAGAAATCCAAGTTCGAACCCTCGAAGAAATCAGTCGCAGGGTGCGTATCGAATGCGGCTTTGGTCAGCTGGAATTTCGCTGCTTTGGCGGTCCAGTCGACTCTGAAACGTTACTGCTTGTCCATGGTGGTTCGGGATCATGGCTACATTGGGTTCGCAACATTGATGTGTTGCGTCAGCATTTCAAGATATGGACCGTTGACCTTCCTGGCTTGGGTGCTTCCGATGCGCTGCCAGAGGGCTACACCGCTCAGGATGCGGTAGCTGCCTTCGCTGAAGGTTGTCAAAATCTGACAGAACTCTCAAGCTTTCATCTGGTCGCTTT
Source organism: uncultured Pseudomonadales bacterium (assembly GCA_938017975.1). Lineage (GTDB taxonomy): Bacteria > Pseudomonadota > Gammaproteobacteria > Pseudomonadales > Azotimanducaceae > UBA9926. Next base: position 21,338 of record CALIKQ010000035.1, read on the forward strand.
TTCATGGGGTTGTGCCGTGTCTGCACAGGCTGCTCTCGTACTATCAGAAGTCGTTCGATCAATTACTTTGATTGGACCGGCATCGATCGGTGACGTTTCTCGGGTCGGAGGGATGAAACCTTTGCTGCGACGCAAGCCCAACATGACAAAAGAGGAGACCGACCACTTTCATCGCACCAATCTCGCGCACCTCATGATCTCGGATCCATCCAAAATCGATGCGTTGGCGTTGCACGTTCAGGCAGTTAACACGCGCCAAGCGCGATTTAAGAGTCCTAAATTTGCTAAAAACACCATGGTGTTGGATGCGGTGGCGCAGCTCTCCATGCCGATGCAGGTTATCTACGGGGATCTAGATGGCCCCGCACTTCCGGATGTTGCTTCCAAGCGGGCGCTGTTTTTGGCAGCGAATCCTAAGGTTGTTTTTGAATTAGTAGCAGGGGTGGGGCATTGGCTAGCTTTTGAGCAGCCTGATGTGTTTCATGGATTGATCGTCAACTGGATGCGGCGCATCAATCCAGCTAGCGGAAACCCACAGTCTTAAGATGCCCTCTCGGCAGCTTTTGCCATAATCGCAGCCAGGCGCGTGATATCTTTCGGTTCGGTTTGCCAATTGCAGATACTCACTCGAATTACGCGCTTGCCCTGCCATGTTGCACCGCTGAGCCAAACTTCTTTGGAGTCCTGAATCAAAGCAAGAGCGCGATCAGTTGCAACATCGTCTTTCAGGGCAAGCAGCACTTGGTTAAACCCATCCTCGTTTAGAATCTCGTATTCGCTGGTCTTTAGTAGTGACCTGAGCTGTTCAGCAAGATGATGGAAGTGCTCGACTAAGTCGCTGAGGCCCTGTCGTCCGAGAAATTTGAGCGTGGCCCACAGCTCGATTCCCCGCGCTCGGCGGGACATTTCGGGCGTTAGCATCATGCCGTCCCGGCCATGGTCTGTCACGAGGTAACTGGCTGAGGCGGTCAATGCGCGAGACAAAGCTTCTGGGCGTCGACACAGTACGATGCCTGAATCGTAGGGCACGTTAAGGGTTTTATGGGCATCAACCGAGCAAGAGTCAGCGAGGGCGATGCCACGAGTTAAATGTCGAAGTCTGCTGGACGCTGCAGCCCAGAGTCCAAAAGCACCATCGATGTGCACCCAAGCGCCAGCGGCCTGGGCTGCTGGGATGATCTGCTCAAAGTCATCGAATGCGCCGCTGCAAACCTGACCGGCTTGGAGGATGAGTACACTCTGAGCGTCTAATTGCGGCAAATTTTTTGGGTCGATCCGACCTTGGCCATCGGTTGCCAGCGAATGTATGTGTTCCTCACCAAATCCTAAAATTCGTAGCGCTTTCGGGATCGCAGAGTGCACTGAATCAGGCGCGAAAATTTTTAGCGGCGGTGCTCCAAATAGACCGCGCTGCTGGGTCGACCAGCCCACGCGTTCAAGGAGGGAGTCTCTGGCCGCGGTGAGGGCGCAAAGGCTCGCAACCGACGACCCGCTGACAAGACCTACCGCAGTCTCATCAGGAAATTCAAAGAGTTCGGTTAACCACTGAGCAACCAATCCCTCGAGCTTTGCGGCAATGGGTGACATCACCGCGAGCGCACTATTTTGATCCCAGGTATCGCTGATCCATCGGCTTGCTAATGCGATTGGTAAGGTGCCGCCAGTTACAAAGCCATAGTAATTAGGTCCGGTGGACGCGACGGTAGCGGCAGCGCCATCGATCTCAAGGGTGCTTAGTATCTCAAATGGGTCCGAGGGATACTCGGGCAGCGGTTCATCAAAATTTTTTAAGCGGTCCAAAATCGCTTGATTCGGAACCACCGGTTGGGCACTACGGGTTTTTAAGTAGCGCTCGGCTTGGTCGAGTGCAGCCGGCAGCAAAGAGCGATTGACGTCCAGCTTTGAGGCTGCGGTCAGCCATGAAAAGCGCATTAAGAACAACCCCCTGTAGCAATGTGAGGCGTGCCTGAGATTACAAAGCGTGAGCTATCAAATGGCTTTCGGTCGATCTCCTGGTGCACCTAATAGTCCACAGCCGTATTCTCAAAACGAAAACCCGAAGGGTCTAGAACAAGACGGTGTCTGGAGCCTGGGGTTTCAACTTGACTGTGCTCGTAGCCCGCATCGCCTGACCACATTGCAACGCGAGTGCCGGCACCGTCCTTTGCGATTCGGGTTTCATAAATTCTCACGGGCTGCTCATGTAGCACGTCCATTAGTTTTTGGACTGGCTCATGCAGCGCAAGCTGGTATAACGTAATCCACGTGGGTGGCGCGAGATCGATTTCTCCATCGGCATGCCGTTTTAGAGCATCTGAGGGCCTGATCCATTCGTGATTCTGGATTTCATAACCGTCAACGTCGATGAGTTGGTCGGCTTCAAGAATAGTTGCGAAAAACCAAGTCGCATATCGTCTTGGGGTGCCGGCAGGCGGCGTCCAATGGGCAAACCAAGCAAAATCCTGCTCAGAGACCTCGATACCAGTTTCCTCCTTGGTCTCGCGGACAGCGGCTCGATGCGCAGCTACATCGACGTCGCCATCGCTTGGGTAATCTTCCGGATCGATTCGTCCGCCGGGGAAAACCCACATACCGCCAAAGTGCACTTTTGAGGTTCGATGCAGCATCAGTGTTTCAACGCCCTGCGCGCCGGCGCGTAAGACGACGACGGTTGCGGCAGGGATTGCAGGCGTTTCCTCCTGATTCGGTTGGTCGGCGGTACCATAAATATCGTTGCGGTGTTGTTCGGTCATCGGAGAATGCTCCTAAGCGTTACTGTTGCGAGCGGCATAGCGAGGCGCCTCGCGAGTGACGACCCCATCTTCGGTTAGTGCCATGTGTGTCAGAGTTTGTTCGTCGTGGTTCATTCGCCAAGACAACATTTTTTGGGTAAAGCGCAACACCAGTGCTTGGTAATCTGGATCATCGGCTAAATTGTTAAGCTCTGAGGGATCTTTTTCCAGATCAAAAAACAAAGGCGGTAGATTCATAAAGTGAACATACTTGTACCGCTCATCTCGAATGACGTTGAGCGTACATTGGTGAGGTGTCAGTCCCAGGCGCTGCTCGAGGGACTCTCCGTTGATCACATCTCGGAAGTCATACTCCCAATGTGCTTCGCTTCGCCAATAAGATGTTGGCTGCCCTGTTTCAATGAGAGGTAACAGTGACTGACCGTCGCACTGCACAGGTACGCTGATGTCAAGCCAATCAAGTAGTGTCGGCATGATGTCGACATTCTCGGTAAATCGTTCGATCGGATCCGATGGAGCGCTAGTTGGCTTTAAGCCGGGAGCGTGAATAATCAGGGGAATATGGTAGGAGGCATCAAAGTAGCCCAACTTTCCAAGCAGATGATGATCACCGATTTGCTCGCCATGATCAGAGGTAAAAATAATCAGCGTGTTGTCCCAGTGGCCCTCAGCTTTGAGGAAATCAAAAAGGCGCCCAAGATTTGCATCGACTTCAGTCATCAGCCCAAAATAACTGCTCTTCAGTCGCGCAAGTTTACGATCATCTGCTGGCGCGACATAATGACGATTCGACAGCATTTCGCGGAGGAAAGGGTGCTGGGCGGCTTCGTCTTCGAGACTCTTGGCTCTGCGAAAATCTCCAAGAGACGCCGGATCATAAAGGCTGTTGAAAGGAGCAGGCGCGACCCATGGCGGATGCGGCCTGAGTAGAGACAAGTGCACACAAAATGATCGATCTACATTTTTGATGTAGTCCATCACGGCATCTACCATGAAGGTCGTGTCATGATCCTTGGCCGGAATTGCGAGGGCAGCAGGGTGTGGCAATCCGGTTTCATACTCTAAAGACTCCGATTTTTCGGTATACAGACGCCAATTGGGCTCAGGAATCTCATAACCCTTAGCAGCAAGCCATTCCGCCCAGGCATCCGGAAAAGTTCCCATTTGTAATAGAGGTTTAATACCGGGAAGCGGCCCCTCGTAGCTGGTTAAGATGGGATCATCGGGTTCTAGGTGGCGAGGATCATTGGCGGTGTCTGTATAGCCAAAGAGCACCGGATCATAGCCTTTGCCTCGAACCTCGAGGGCCCAATTGGTGAAGCGGGCGTCCAGGGGTGTGCCATTGGTGCCTGAGCGATGATTCTGAAGATATTGACCGGTATGGAGGCTGGCTCTCGATGGGCCGCATGGGACCGCGTTGGCGTAATGGCGTTTAAATAAAACACCCTCGCGTGACAAGGCATCAAGATTGGGTGTCTGGACAAGATGTCCAAGGCGAGACAGGCAATCGCCGCGCCATTGATCAGCGGTAATGAAGAGAACGTTTTTCATGGTGAACACGGGCTTGGTTGCATGGAGTTCTGAGTATGCCACAACGGGTTTGGCCATGCTGGCGAGGCTTTGGTGTCTAACGTATCATGCGGTCCTGAATTTCACCTGATCATCGATTACGATTCAGCGGGCATTGGTACCCATAGGAGATTTTTTTTGCGGCGATACGGCTGGGTCATTTGGATATTCTCTACGTTGGGCTTTCTGTTCAGCGTGCCCGGACAAACAATGGGCATGGCGGTTTTCACGGACTACTTGATCGATGCGCTGACGTTATCGAGAACAGAACTTTCCATCGCCTACCTGGTGGGAACTTTGCTCTCAGCCCTTTGCCTGCCGAGGGCAGGACGTCTTTTCGATCAGCACGGGGGCCGGATTATGATGGCCGGATCGAGCGTTCTGCTAGCCCTGATGCTTCTTTATATTACTCAAGTTCCCAATTTGCAGGAGCTCGTTGGCGGTTCCGTTGCCGCTGGGTGGTGCTTGATCTTGTTGGGTTATTTTGGCGTTCGGTTTTTAGGACAGGGAGTTCTGACCAGTGCGTCTAGAAACATCCTACTGATCTGGTTCGTTAAGCGTCGAGGTCTGGTCAGTGGGCTTCGCGGCATTTTTGTGTCTCTTGGTTTTGCGCTGGCGCCCTTGCTTATTGCGATGTTGATTGCCACGCGAGGATGGCAGGGTGCCCTCTGGGCCATGGCCTCGGGCTTGCTGCTTTTTGGCATCCTGTCGTGGATTTTTGTTCGCAGCTCACCTGAATCGTCCGTTGTTTCAAGCAAAAAGCGTACAGAACTTGAGGAAACATCCCAACAGGGCCAGACCTTAGCAGAGGTTAAGCGTTCAAGCCTTTTTTGGCTTTATGCGAGCAGCCTTTCGATACACGCGCTTTTCGGTACGGCTCTGACCTTTCATATTGTTTCTATTTTTGAACAAGCCGGTCGAAGTTCTGCCGAGGCCTTCGCCTATTTTCTGCCAGCAGCTGTGTGCTCAACAGCGGTGAACTTGATCGGCGGTTATTGGGCCGACACGCGACCTCTGAAGCCCTTTTTGATAGCCATGCTTGGGAGTTTTCTGTTTGGTGCCGGTGGCCTCGTCATGCTCGAAGCAAACGCAGGATACTGGTCACTGGCCATTGGTTTTGGTTGTGGCGGCGGTCTATGGGGTGTGATTTCAAACTTGGCATTTGTACGTTATTTTGGAACTCGTCACCTTGGTGAAGTCAGTGGTCTCAATACTGCTCTGACGGTGTCAGCCAGTGCAGTGGGGCCAGCGGTATTTAGCCTCGGTCTAGACGGATGGGGCAGCTATCATGTGCCGATTTATGTTTGCATGCTGGTTTTGACGGGTCTTTTGGTTTGGGCATCGGTTCAACCTGCCCCTGAATCAGTCCATCAATCATCGCGCTAATTTTGAATCTACCGCTGATAGTGGATCAACTGGCGAACGCTTCCAAGTTGAAAGCATTGCACCACAAGAGATTGCTTGAGGCTGTTGACTGAATTCTCGGATGTGGCCTCAGTGGTCTTGTGTGGTGGCGATGGGCCGTGTAGACCGGCATCGCCAGCGCGCTCCGCCAGGGCCTTTAGGGTAACGAAAACTGTGTTCCCCCTAGCCGCTGCGCGTTGTTAGATTGTGAAGACTACTGCAGTCGCGCGACGGTGATGGCATTCAGACTTTGCCTGCTAAGGCCCAATGAACGGAGGCGATGCTCAAAGATTCTAATTGGATTTTCGGCCCGGCTAGGTGATCTGAAACATGCGAGCACACCGTTGGCATATTGCTTCGATTGCAACAAAAACACTGCGGCGAATGAGGCCTTGAAGAAAGCAGTATGCGCATTGTAAAAGCTGCAGGCCAATGCTGCTTCCAGATGGTTTTGAACGAGCATTCCGTCTGGCGTTGTGCGGTCAACGAGCTTCCTGAACCAAGCAACTTCATCTCTTACGGGTCGCTTAGGGTCGATCGGGTCGTCGAGAAAAATATCGTCAATAAGACAGTCAAAACATTGGGTATGGGTATCGATGTAGCTGACTGCGTCGGCACAAGTTAGTTTGAGGCTAGGATATCGTAAATTAAAATGAGTTCGTGCCAGGCGAAGGTGATGGGCATCGATTTCAATTCCCTGAGCTTGTTTCCAACCTACAATTTTGTGCAGTTGATGGAGCGCCGTGCCGCCGCCGACTCCCAGAACGAGAAAAGTTTGTGGCTTTAGGATGCTCAGGAGCGCTGGCAGGCTCAGGAGGTCCCAGACTGCGCCCTGAAAGACTTTATCTGGGTGCCACTGGCTGTGAAATGCGCCATTGGTATAAAGCCTGATCGAGCGACCGGCTGTCCTTACCTCGTACGTGCGCCCATCACGGGACTCTTTTGTTACGACCGTCAAGGTAGCAGCTTGATGTGTTCCAGAAGCGTTCTGGTAGTGTCGTGCATAGATTGCGAGGGCTGCTCGAAAGCCTTCGCCAGTTGTTTACCCAGTTCGACGCCCCATTGATCAAAGGCGTTGACATTCCAAACTGCGCTGCAGGTTAATACTTTGTGCTCGTACAGGGCAATCAGCATACCAAGGGTTTCTGGCGTCAAGGCAGACATCATTAATAGGCTGCTGGGTCTGTTGCCAGGATAATCTCGGTGCAGGTTTTCCGGAGCGGGTTGGCCAAGAGCCAGTGCGGTTATTTGCGCGGCGAGATGCAGCCGCAGAACACGATGAGCTTCCGGTTCTGAAATTGGGTCCTCTGCAAAACCCAAGAAATCGATCGGCACTAAATGTTGTCCTTGATGCAAGAGTTGGAAGAACGCATGTTGACCATTGGTCCCCGTCTGACCCCAGGTAATCAACCCAGTTGGGTAATTGGCTGGGGCACCATCTCGCTGGGTACGTTTGCCTAAGCTTTCCATGTCCATTTGCTGAAGAAAGGCTGGGAAGAGATTCATGCGTTCACAATAAGGGATGATCGCTTGAGATTGGACCTTTAAGAAATTTCCATACCAGATACTAAGGAGCGCCAAAACAACCGGGATATTTTTTTGAGGCTCTGCTTGGGCAAAATGCGCATCCATGGTGTTGGCACCGAGCAGTAGCGCCTTAAATGCTGAAAAACCGAGCTGCAGGGCAATGACCAGCCCAATACTTGACCAGAGTGAATAACGGCCGCCGATGTCTTCTCCAAAAGAAAAAATCTGCTCGCTTGGAATACCCAGCGTCATGGCCCGTTCGCTTGCGGTAGTGACCGCGGCCAGATGCCTTCCTCTGAGGGTTGCGTCTGGAATCGCAGTCTCGAGCCAAGCCATGGCTGTTTTGGCATTGAGCATTGTTTCCTGGGTTGTAAAGGTTTTGCTCGCAATGATGACAAGTGTGGTTTCCGGGCTGCAACGCATCAAGGTTTGAGCGATCTCCGCGCCATCCACATTAGATACAAAATGACTGGTGATCGGGCCAGGATGGGTTGGCGAAAGTGCTTGGCAGACCATCTTGGGCCCTAGGTCTGAGCCCCCGATGCCGATATTGATAACATCCTTGATGCGTTCATTTGTCCCGCCGCAATGCTGACCGGCTCGAACGCGCTGGCTAAAGGATTTGATTGCTGCCAGGGTCGGATCGGTTTTGATAAATTCTGGTGTTCTGATTCGGGTATGACCGACTGCCCGGTGTTCGGTCAGGTTGATGGGATCGCCGTTGAACAGTCCAGCCTTGAGCGTCTTAAAGGGAGAGGCCTCTAGCAAAGCGAGTAAGTGATCAAAGATCTTGCTGCTCATCTGGTGATGGCCGACATTAACTGTGAGTGGGCCAAGAGAAAGCGTTGAACGGGTTTGCCAGTCTGAATCATTGACGGCCGAGGCAACGGTGGGCGCTGCCTGTGCGAGTGCGTGCAGTGATTGCCAAGCGGATTCGGAGGGTAGATCAAATGAAGTGGTCATAAGTCAACTCAAAAAAAATGTAGTGTATCAATAATCGAGTTCCCACCCGCGCTAGATTTCATGTTTGGTGTCGAAAAATAAGCTTCGTATCTTTATTTCGGCTTTAGCGGCGCTAAAAGAGTGGCAATGAATTAGAATGGTTTTTTGTTCGCTTTTATTGAATGAGTCAAGTCATGATGATTTTACGCATTTCCCTCGCTGCACTATTGATCGCGAGCGCGGTGGTTTTTTTCTATTTTGATGGCAGTGGTTATCTTAGCTTCGCTGCGGTTCAGAGTCTCCAAGATGTTTTGCTAGACCGAGTTGAGTCAGATCCAGTTGGCTCTGCACTCGGTTTTGCAGGGGTTTATGTTGTCATCACCGCGCTTTCCCTGCCGGGAGCTGCAATACTGACGTTGCTTGCAGGGGCTTTGTTTGGGCTGATGGAAGGATTACTGATCGCTTCTTTTGCATCTACCCTAGGTGCAACTTTTGCAATGCTGGCCGCGCGTTTTATTTTCAGAGATTGGGTGGCTGTAAAATTTCAGGACCGATTGCGCCGGATCAACGATGGAATGGACAAAGATGGCGCTCGTTATCTATTTTCACTGCGCCTAGTGCCCGCTGTGCCCTTTTTCCTGATTAACCTAGCGATGGGTCTGACGAGAATTAGGGTCAGTACTTTCTTTTGGGTGTCACAGCTTGGCATGCTTCCAGGGACGCTGATTTATGTAAATGCAGGCGTTCAAATCGGTGGTCTAGAGAGTGCCGCTGGGATTTTATCGATCGAGTTGATTGCATCTCTGGTCCTGCTGGCGTTGCTACCGTGGCTGATGAAGTATGGTCAGGCGCGCTTTGCCTTGTGGCGGCTACTAAAGCCTTATCCAAAACCCAGAAAATTCGATCGAGACATCATCGTGATTGGAGCCGGCTCAGGCGGACTTGTTTCGGCGTTGATCGGGGCTGTGGTTGAGGCCAAGGTCACCTTGATTGAGGCCGGCGAGATGGGGGGGGACTGTCTGAATACTGGTTGTGTGCCTAGTAAATCTTTGATTCGCAGCGCCCGGCTAGCACATGACATAGATGTGGGCTCTGAGCTTGGTATTCGCACATCGGGTAAGCAAGTCGATTTTGATGCAGTAATGACGCGTGTCCAGAGTGTGGTTGATGAAATTCGTCCCAATGACTCACCAGAGCGCTATCGTGAGATGGGTGTGGATGTGCGCTTAGGAGAGGGGCTGGTGCGTTCTCCTTACGAAGTTGAGATTAATGGCGAGCGGTTGACGAGCCGGGCGATTATTGTTGCGTCGGGAGCTTATCCGATTTTTCCGACCATTGAAGGCCTCGATCCCTCTTTTTGCTTGACGTCTGAGACAGTTTGGCAGTTAGCCGATTTGCCCAAACGGCTTGCGATTGTTGGTGGGGGGCCGATTGGCGTGGAATTGGCACAAAGTTTTGCGCGGCTTGGTTCAGAAGTGACTTTAATCGAGATGATGCCGCGACTGATGATGCGTGAGGATGCTGACGTTTCTTCCTGCATTGAAGAAACCCTCGTTGCTGAGGGTGTTTTACTCAAGACTGGACATCGTTTGGTTTCGGCGATATCGAAGGAGGATGTGCTGCTGCGGGTGGTTGATGAAGACAGCGGTGACGAAGCGGCGGTTGCCTGCGATGCTGTGCTTTTCGCGTTAGGCAGAAAGCCAAGAACTGAAGGGTTCGGCCTGGAGGATCTTGGCGTTGCACGAACCGCTACGGGGCATCTTGATGTCAACGATTATCTGCAAACCAACTATCCAAGTATATTTGCCGTGGGTGACGTGGCTGGCCCTTATCAATTCACTCATACAGCATCGCATATGGCGTGGTATGCCGCCGTCAACGCTTTGTTCGGTACGTTCAAGCGATTTAAGGTCGATTATCGAGTAATTCCCTGGTGCACTTTTTCCTCACCCGAGGTGGCCAGGGTCGGCTTAAACGAACTCGAGGCGACTGCGGCGGGTCTGGCCTTTGAGGTGACTCGGTTTGAAGTGGCTGAGCTGGACCGAGCCAAGGCTGACCACGCGCGCCAAGGGTTTGTTAAAGTATTAACAGCGCCTGGGTCCGATAAAATTTTGGGCGTCACCATTGTCAGTGAGCATGCTGGAGAGACGATCTCTGAATTTGTCCTGGCAATGAAATACAACCTTGGTCTGAAGAAAATTATGGGGACGATTCATATTTACCCAACCTGGTCTGAAATGAATAAATTTGCGGCAGGTGTTTGGCGGCGGGCCAATAAGCCAGAGAAATTTATGCCTTTGTTGGCTTGGTACCACAGGCTTCGCCGAGGTGGTGATCAGTAGCCTTGATCAGCCAAGTCAAGCAGTGGAAAGGCTGAAAATACCGATGGTGGCGCCACCGCGGGTGCCGCTCTTACGAAACTGGGGTCAAGATCTTTGAGCGTTGTAACGCCGCATAAGGCCATGGTCTCGCAGATTTCGTGCCGAAGGATTTTGAGGCATTGGGCCAAAGCCTCCGGTCCACCTGCCGCCAGTGCCCAGCCTTGAAGACGGCCTAGCCCAACTGCATCTGCGCCGAGTGCAATGGCCTTGATGATGTCCGTACCCCGATAAAACCCACCATCGATCATGAGTTCTGCTTGATTGCCGATGACCGCTTTGATTTCCGCCAAGAGATCCAAACTGCCGAGGCCCTGATCAAGCTGGCGGCCTCCGTGATTGGAAAGATAGATAACCTCAACGCCTAAATCCAAGGCTTTTTGAGCATCTGCAGGGTGGTTGATGCCTTTCAGAATAATCGGCAGGTCATATTTCTGTTTGAGCCGCGCGATCTCGTCCCAATTCAGTTGCGCTTGGAATTTGAAATCGCCGGGTGATGCCTGTGATGTGGGAACAACACGTTTGGCAATATCCCGCTCTCGCCGACTTAAAACCGCGGTATCGACGGTTAAGCAGAGCGCCAGATAACCGCTCTCAATGATGCGATCAACGATATCATCCACCCAAACCGCATCGCCTCGGACATACAATTGATAGATCTTAGGGGCTGCCGATGCGGCTGCAATCTCCTCAAGACTTGGGCTGCAGACCGAACTGGCGATGCTCATGATGCCGGCTTGATCTGCCGCAACTGCTGCGCCGGCGCCGCCTTTGGGATCAAATACCTGCAGTGACCCAATGGGTGCGAGGACAACGGGTAAAGACAATGACTGTCCAAGAATCTCAGTGCTTGGGTCCACGGTTGTTACATCGCACAAAACCCGGGGCAGCAAAGCCTTTGTATCGATGGCATGACGGTTTCGCCGAAGGGTTGTTTCGGTCTCTGTACCACCGATCAGGTAATCCCAATTGATCTGATTCAGGCGAAGGTGCGCCGCCTTAACGAACTCGTGCAGGGTTTTAAAGGTTTGATCGGACATGTATTATTCCTTCCCAGATAGCTTGGCGCTTGTCAGAGCCGAGCGCCTCAATCTTTGGTTGTCGCGGCATTTTGCGCGCCGGTAGTTCGAGGTTACACAGATCAGTACAGGAGAAGCAAATGTCCATCAGTGTAGAAGAAGCGGCCGAGAGTGATCGCAGAACAGTCAAATCTTTAGCCCTAACGATGGTCGGCTTTGGCGTGTTGACCGTTATTTTGATTGTGGCTGCCCTGGTCATTACTTAGCCAGCGATCTTTCTTTGTGATGGCTGCCTAAAGTCGACTGGGATGCTCTCTCTTTTAGGCAAGCCAGTACTTTTGGTCACAGGACACGAAGTTTTCTAGTCGCTGCGGATTGAGTCGGCGCGGGATGGGTTGGCGCATTGCACCGAAAAGCCCGAGAGTACGTTTTTTGGGAGTACTTCGTAGATGATCCGGCCACTCAAAAACGGTTTGATAAAACGGGGCTCTTGGGTGCGGACCGCTAGCGCTGGGTAAATCTTATCCGATATTCCAACTCGTATATTAGGGTTACTTTTAAGCGCGTCATGCCATCGCCGCTTGGGTGCGGCGTCGATAAAGAGACGGTCCTCGATGCTCGTCACCTTGAGCCAGACAGAATAGGGCGCCTCTCCTCGTGTCTCGAGCCGTAGTAAGGTTGCGCTTTTGGCGAAGGCGAAGTTGTCCGTCGTCTTCTCACAGCCGGTCAGAGCGCCGCCGGGCAAGGGATTTAGACCGGCGCAGGCTCCCAAAGCAAGCGTCAGTGTAATGAAACAGGATCGCTCGATCATCGAAGATAAGCATTTTTTGTCGATTGCAGGCATGATGATTGTGGGGGGGTGCTTGAAATAGGAGTTTGTCTCTCAATTGGTATTTTTGGAAGAGTTCGCTTCAAAGCAGACCTTTTTAAAAAAGGGGAGTCAATTGTGTTGAACCATCGATCGGGCCGCATCAACACTCTGTTAAGGAGTGGCATCGTGCTGGTTATATTTTGTCTACCTTCGCGCTTGTGGGCAGAGGAATCGTCTGCCGTGCTGGAGGCTGCGCGATCAGTGATAGCATCAGCAGGATATCCGGCACTGATTACGCTCGATGAGCAAGGTCAGCCTCGAGCTCGGACGGTCGATGCGTTTGAACCAGACGACGATTTTGTGGTGTGGGTGGCGACCCGTCCTGTCACGCGAAAGATCCATCAGATCAAGCAGCATCGTCTCGTAACTTTGTATTATTTCAGTGCAGAGCTTTCAAGTTATGTGACCATTATGGGGCGTGCATCGATTATTACCGACAATGTGATTAAGCACACGATGCGCAGAGCTCAAGATCATGAAAAGCTTTACCCCGACTTTCCTGATGACTACGTTCTGATCAAAGTCGCACCGCAGCGGCTTGAGGGTATTTTGCCGGGATTTCGAGGCGATAAAAAAACGTGGGCTCCGGTTGGTGTTGACTTTCCTTAGGCATCTCTGTTTTGAGTCCCAGGCCAGACTGGACCATCGGTCTTCTGCGTAAAAACACGTCAAGAAGCCTTAAAGAAGGCCCGGTCTGCTGTAAGCCGCCGTCTTCGGCTGTAGTCGATGGTGGGTGACGCGGAATCAGCGCTCCCAGCGGATCTAAGTATTGCGAGCTAGGACGCGGGCTTTGGTCTAATCTCGATCACCTTTCCCTGATCACTGTCGGTGAGTAGGTAAATAGCACCATCTGGGCCCTCATGGACAGCTCTGATTCTAGCCTCGAATTCTGTGAACAAAGATTCAGTAGCGGCAATCTGTGTGCCGGATAAAGTGATGCGCTTGACGTCTTGATCGACCAGTGCGCTGATCATCAGACTGCCTTGCCAATCTGGAAACAATGCACCTTGAACAATCAAAAGATGGGAAGGTGCGATGCTGGGCACCCAATAATTAACAGGCGGGGTTATACCCTCGGCTGAGGTAAGCGGGGTTACTTTTGCACCCGAATAGTTCACGCCAAAGGACGTGGCTGGCCAGCCGTAATTGTGACCGGGGCGGATCCAATTAAGTTCGTCACCACCTTGTGGGCCGTGCTCGTGGCTCCAGATTTGGCCTCGGCTGTCGACCGCAAGGCCCTGAACATTGCGGTGACCAAAGCTATAGACATAGGGGTCGCCAAGCTGACCGTCCTCAAAGGGATTGCCTGCAGCGGGCGAGCCGTCTCGGTTTAGGCGGAGGATCTTTCCCATTTGATTGAATGTGTCTTGCGCCGCCTCGCGGTATTCAAAGCCATCGCCCGTGGTAAGGAGTAGTGTATTGTCAGGCAAAAATGCGAGCTTTCCGCCATAGTGTGCGGGGGTGTCTTTTGACGGGGTCATCCGAAAAATTTTTTGGACATTGGTCAGAGCATCACCGCTTAAAACCGCTGAGTAGATCGCCGTAGCATTCGCATCGGCGGGGCCGTCAGCAAGTGCTAAGTAAAGCGTTTGATTTTGGTTAAAATCCGGATCGCGAATAAGATCAAAGTATCCGCCCTGACTCATAACATAGGTCTCAGGCCCGCCGCTGAGCGTTGCCTGATCAGACGTCTCTAGGTTGATTCGCTCGATCGTCCCGGAACGTGTAGCAACCAGCAAGGTTTGGGTGTCTACAAACGTCATCGACCAGGGGAAGTTAAGGCCCTCCGCGACGGTGCGGGCATCGTAATCTGCCTTTACAGAAAGCAGCGGCGTCAATAATAAGGTCAACAAAAACCGTGTCATCGCATGTTCTCTCAAGAATGGTTAAACAAAGTATAGCAGGCGTCGCTCCCAATCGCAGGGCCGGCTCCTTCTTCGTTATAAGACGAGGTGAATGTAATTAATCAAAACCCTCGCTGCTACATTTGTTACACTGCATGCTTGCAAGGTAGGGGAGTAAAGCGCTTTGAGGATTGTTATCGGTTATGTGTTGGCGGTTCTCGCCGCCTATTTGGTGGGTTGTGTTGTCGTATCCCAAGGCAATATTGCCTCCGTGGTTGCACTTGGCTTTGATGTAACGCTCAGTCAAAGAATAGACTCAGCCATCCACGATATTGCGAACATGACGCCGATTTATCTTCCGCTGATCGCGATTGCTTTTCTGATTGCGCTGCCAGTTTCTGCCTGGGTGATTTCTCGGTTCCCTCATCTTAAGCGCTTGGGCTATGTGTTGGGTGGCTGTGTTGCGTTAATAGCGATCCATGTCATCCTAAAGACGGTGCTTGGACTCTCTGGTGTTGCCACGACGCGCACGCTCGCTGGCCTTTTAGCCCAAGGGTTAGCCGGAGCGATTGGCGGTTATTGCTACTATCGGGCGATTACCTGGCAGCGTCAGCCGTCTGCGGACTAGGCGAGAAAGCCAAGGGCCTGGGAGGCTGCTGTAATCCAAGCAGGCGGGGAGGGATGATCATGCACCAAAGGCATCCCTACCATGCCTTGCCGGAAAGGACTCGCTAGTCGAGGTCGGAGACCGAGCGCACAACCTTTGTGACGATGCCGTAGTCGATGGCTTCATCCACGCTCATCCAATAATCGCGGTCAGTGTCTTTTTCAACCTGCTCTAAGGGTCTACCGGTTTCGTCAGAAATGATCTTGTTAATTCGCTCTTTTGTCTTGAGAATTTCTTCCATCTGAATTTTGATATCGGTCGCGTTACCCCTAGAGCCGCCCGAAGGCTGATGTACCAGATATCGGGTGTTCGGTAATGAAAAACGATTCTCTTTTTTAGCCGCAAGATAGATATTGGTTGCAGCGCTGGCGACCCAACCTGTTCCGATGACTCGTACGGTAGGCTTAACGAATTTAATCATGTCGTAGATGACGTCTCCCGACTCGACATGCCCACCCGGAGAGCTGATGTACAGTGTAATAGGCTCATCGCCGTCTGCCGACAGAGCCAGCAGTTGTTGACTCACCGTCCGTGCCATTTTCTCATCGACCTGGCCAAAGACCGAAATCGAGCGAGATTTGAAAAGTTTCTCTTCGATGATGTTGCTCGAGCTGCTTTTAGGGTTCTCTTTTTCTTCTGCCATAACTGATCTCTTTACCGGTAGTGCGGGTCAAATAAAACAGCAAGCATACCAGCGAGCTGGTTGAGCCGCTATTGTTGTCGGTGTTATTTACGATTTTGGGGGGCATTTGGTGCACTGACTGAGCGCTTTCTAGCAATTAAACTGTGCTGTCAGCTAATTCATGGCTGTATTTTTCTGAGGGCGATTTGGCGTTCGAGACCACAGCTTAGCCACAACGCAGTTGAATTTGGATAAAGGCTGCAGGCTGTCAAAGCCTTTTTTGCGATGCCGTGTTTTATGTTTAAACGACTTTTTAAACAAAGCGAGTGCTGGATAGGGATGACGGCGTCAAGTCACCTCGTGTTAGCATGCCGGGTATTCAAACAAGTGATGGAGCCATAACCATGAAGCAGTTAAAGCTTGGAATGCAACTAGGGTATTGGGGCGCGGGCCCGGACCCGAGGATGGTGTCAGTCGCCCAGGAGGCTGAGCGATTGGGATTCGATGCAATTTTCACGGCTGAGGCTTGGGGTTCGGATGTATTTACGCCCCTGGCTTGGATCGGGGCGCACACTGACCGGATTCGCTTGGGCACTGCGGTGGCACAACTTTCGGCGCGCACGCCTACCGCAACTGCGATGGCAGCGCTCACCCTCGATCATTTGTCAAAAGGGAGAATGATTCTGGGGCTAGGGGTTTCAGGTCCACAGGTGGTTGAGGGTTGGTATGGCGGGCCGTTTAGTAAGCCGCTGTCTCGAACGCGCGAATATGTCGATATTATAAGACAGGTCATGCGTCGGGAAGGCCCTGTTCAAAACGATGGACCGCATTATCCTCTGCCCTACACAGGTGAGGGTGCGTGGGGTCTCGGAAAACCCCTCAAACCCATCACTCATCCTTTGCGCGCGGATATGCCTATTTTTCTTGGCGCTGAGGGTCCGAAGAATGTCACGATGGCAGCAGAGATTGCCGACGGTTGGTTGCCGCTGTACTACTCTCCCTATCGTCAAGAAGTCTATGCGGATCAAATCGCCAATCGTCCGGCGCACTTCGAGATTATGCAAGGGCTGGCGGTGAACATTTGCGATGATGTAGAGGAGGGTTTGATCCCGGTCAAATACAACCTCGCGCTCTATATCGGCGGAATGGGCGCGAAAAGCAGAAACTTTCACACCGAATTGATGGGGCGCATGGGCTTTGAGGCCGAGGCACGTAAGATTCAGGACTTGTTTTTAGCGGGTAAAAAGGACGAGGCTTTTATGGCCGTGCCCAGTAGCTTTGCGGATGAGATATCTTTAGTCGGACCTGTCGACCGAATCAAAGATAGGTTAGACGCTTGGAGGGAATCTCCCGTCACCTCTTTGCTCGTGAGCACCAAAAATGTCGATCAAATGCGTCAAGTCGCCGAGTTGGTGCTGAGCTGATCTTGACGAATTGGCCGTACGGTATCAGGCGTGCCGAAGCAGAAGATGCTGGCCTGATCGGGGCTCGGTTTAGTGCGCTGATGGGCGCGTATGACACTGGGTTATCAGCCCTATGGGCTGACTGGTGTCAACGGGATGATCACTACCTATACCTTCTTGAAAAAGAGCAGCCCGAGGGTTTGGTCGCGGTCCGCAGGGTTGAAGAAGCGTTGAGATCCGACACAGCACAGGCAGAAATCATCGCGTGGTATTTGGGTAAGAGCACTCGAGGATCTAAGCTGGGGCGGAAGCTTCTGGTGCATGGCCTAACGGTTGCCAAGCGACTCGAGTGCCAGGAGGTTGTTTTATGGTTACCGTCAAGTGCTGGCCGAGCTTATCGAATTGCGGTTGGGCTCGGATTCTCTTCGGCATACTGTCGTGAAACCAATACCGCTGAAGGTGCCGTGAAAGAGCGCGGTCTCTGTCTCGATCTCGAGGATTATTTCTAGCATCAGCCGTATTGATTTAACCCGCCGTGAGCATGTGTTTTTTACTGTGATTCAATAAGCGACCGACCGCTGTAAATGCTGACCCGATTGTATTCCGGATACTCTTCAAGATCGGGCCAGGTCGTAGCCGTTTTCTGATCGATGAGATGGTATAACGGATGGTCAAAATTCTTAATCCTTGAGTCGGCAACTAACACTGCATTGGCTACGCGCGGGAGCGCCTCTAAAATTGGGAAATTTTCGCGGTCGTACAGCACATCGGCTGCGATCACGAGATCCTGATGGGTTGGCGCTTCTTCAAGGTCATCGATGAGTGCGATCTCCACCTCGTTCAGAGCTGCATTGGTTTGGCAGGCGAGCAAGGCGTTGGGGTCGTTATCACAGCAGGTCACCCTGGCGGCACCGGCGAGCATCGCTGCAATCCCAACCACTCCCGAGCCCGCGCCGAAATCAAGCACGACTTTATCTTTCACGATTTCAGGGTTTTTGAGGATATGCGCTGCTAATACCTGGCCGCTCGCCCAACAAAATGCCCAATAGGCGGGTTGCGCCATGACCTTTTGACGGACATGTTCAGGCAATGCTGCCTCAGGCAGGGTATCTTCAAGCAGTGCAAGTCGGAGACTCGGGCAGAGCGGCGGACTCGTGATTACGAGATCATAGCTCGGCAGAGTGGTATTGAGCTTGACTAAAAGTTTTTCCAGCAACTGAGCCGCCTCTGAATCAAGCGGTTGATTGACAGTCTTTTGCGTATTCATAGCAAAGGGTTGCATCTCTCTTGGGGCTTGTGTTCTCTTTACACGGGTGAAGTTCAGTGTCTGTTTCGCGCCGCGATTTTAGACGCTTCGCAAGGCTCGGAGGTTGTGGGTCGTTTCCGAAGAGGAACCCAGTGGGCGCATATTGCTGCTGGTCTCAATACTTTCATGTTTAAAGAGGAGTTCATAGTATGCCGATAGATTTTACGTTCAGCCAGGAAGTAGAAGATGCGCGATTACTGATGCGGAATTTTCTTCATGAAACGGTGAAGCCGCAGTTCGCCGCGATGCGTGAAAACAAGGATGCGACTCGAGAAGATTGGTCAAAGCTTGTTAAGTCGTTGCGCCACACGGCAAAGGCAGAAGGGTTCTGGTTGCCGCACATGCCGCAGGAGGTGGGCGGCATGGGGCTGGGCGTGACAGCGCTTGCCGCAGTCTCCGCAGAAGCAGCGAAGGTTCCAATGGGGCCTTATATCATCAACGCACAGGCACCTGACGAAGGCAACATGCATACGCTCTACCATTTCGCCACCGAGTATCAGCGCGAACATTTTTTGAAGCCTCTGCTAGAGGGTACCGCGCGTTCCTGCTTCTCAATGACTGAGCCTGAGGTTGCTGGTTCTGATCCTACGTTGATACAGACCTCTGCAATCGAAGACGGCGATGATTGGGTGATCAATGGCCATAAATGGTTTACGTCAGGCGCTGAGGGCGCTGACTTTGCCATTGTGATTGCTCGAACGGATCCAGACGCAGAGATTCCTCAAGCACGGAATTCAGCCTTTATCGTGCCGACTGCTTCGGAAGGCTTTGAAATTGTCCGAGATGTTGAAACGATGGGCGGGCGACATAACCACCCCGAAATTAAATATAACAATGTTCGTGTCCCCAAAACGCATTTGTTAGGTGAGCGAGGCGGTGGTCATAAATTAGGTCAGGTGCGACTTGGGCCCGCGCGGCTCGCCCATTGCATGCGCTGGCTAGGTCAGATCGAAATGGCTCTAGAGATGTTGATTGATCGGGCTCAAAAGCGATTTGCGCATGGCAGCTACTTGTCTGAAAAGCAGAGTATTCAATGGATGATGTCTGATTCGGCCATGGAACTCTATGCATCGAAACTGATGGTTTTGCATGCGGCCTATAAAATTGAGCAGGGTCTGGAATTTAAGCAAGAGGTCTCAATGGCCAAACACCATGTTGCCAATACGCTGTGGCGAGTGATTGATCGTGCGATGCAAGTCCATGGTGCACTTGGATACTCCACCGACACCCCTTTGGCAGGCATGATGCAACAAGCCCGATGGGCAAGACTTGCCGATGGCGCCGATGAGGTTCACCAAATGCGGATTGCGGAGCTGCTTATGCGTGCTTACAACGAGGATGGCAGCATTAACCAGGCGGTTGGAGGACTCCCTTTGTGAGGCGTGCCTCGGTTCTTTTTTGGCTTCTTTTGGGGCTCAGTCTGCGCTCTGGATTAGCGCTTGCTGCGGAAACAAGCCTTGATATCTTCGCTCTTAAAAACGCCGTTTCGGCAGCGCGAATCGAGCAAGATGTAACGCGTCTCACTGACTTTGGAACGCGCCATACATTATCCGATACGCGATCAGAAAGCCGAGGTATCGGCGCGGCGCGGCGCTGGATAGCCAGTGAGTTTGAGGCGATCTCAGCGACGTGTGGGGGTTGTCTCGAGGTCAAAGTCAGCGGGGCGGTGATCGCCAACGAGCCTCGCATTCCGGAGCCGACCGAAGTCATAAATGTGATCGCGATCCTCCGCGGGGTAAGTGATCCTGAACGCTACGTGATGATGTCTGGGGATATCGATTCGAGGGTCAGTGATCCCCTCGATGCGATCTCTGATTCTCCTGGGGCCAACGATAATGCATCTGGAATGGCAGGTGTATTAGAGGCAGCGCGTGTGCTCAGCACCCAGCGATTTGCTGCGAGCGTGGTATTTGCTGGTTTGTCCGGCGAAGAGCAGGGGCTGTTTGGTGGAAAAATACTTGCGGACGAAGCCAAAGCTGCCGGCTGGTATCTTGAGGCAGTGCTTAATAACGACATGATAGGCAACATTCAGGGCATTGACGGCATCATCGATAATCAAACTGTTCGCGTCTTCTCCGAGGCAACCCGTGTGCTTGAAAGTGATGCTGAGCGGAGGTTGCGGCGATTTACAGGCGGGGAAGTTGATAGTCCGTCGCGCAATTTGGCGCGGTATATCGACAACTTGGCCCACCAGTATTTTGATGATCTCGATGTCATGATGATCTACCGATTGGATCGGTTCGGCCGTGGTGGACATCATCGACCCTTTAACGATGTGGGGTTCCCCGCTGTGCGCATTATGGAGACCCATGAGCATTACGATCGTCAGCATCAAGACCTCAGGACGGAAGATGGTGTGACTTACGGTGATGTGCTGAGCGGCGTGAATTTTGATTATGCGCGAAAAGTCACGGCGCTGAACGTGGTTACGCTCGCTTCTCTTGCTGCCGCACCGGCGCCGCCGGACGGGGTGGCTATCAAAGGACAAGTCTCACCGGATACAACGCTCAGTTGGCAGCGCATGGCGGGAGCGGCTGGCTATCGAGTGCACTGGCGGCTCACGACTGAGGCGAGGTGGACGCACTCGCGTTGGGTGGGGGATGTTGATGTTGCAACCCTTGAGAACATCGTGATTGACAATTACTTGTTCGGCGTTTCAAGTGTTGGTGAGAACGGTTTTTCCTCACCGGTTGTTTTCCCTGGACCGATTGGGAGGTTTAAAAACGAATGAATATTGAATCAGCCGGCGAGTCTTTGCCACTGCTGGAGGGGCTCAGAACAGCGCGCGCGATGCGACGACTAAAGCCCGATCCAGTGCCGATCGAACTCATCCGAAAAGTCTGCGAAGCCGGGACCTTCGCACCGTCGGGAGGCAATCGCCAGCCCTGGCAATTTATTGCCGTGACGGCACCAGAACGCAGAGCTTATATCGCCTCGCTGTATCGAGCACGATTTCGAGAATATATCCGTCCAGCGGTGGAGGCAGCTCTGGATCCGACGTATCCCGATGCTAAGCGGCGCAATATGAAGGCGGCCATCTATCTTGCTGAGCACCTACATGAAGCGCCGGTTCATTTGTTTGTTGCAGGTTGGACAAGGCGAGGTGCGCCCCAGAGCCAAGCACTGTTTCCAGCGATTCAGAACATTTTATTGGCCTGTCGGGCTGTTGGGCTTGGTGCCTCACTGACCACAGCACACCGCGCAGATGGTGAAGAAATCGATCGATATTTAGGGCTCGATCCGGTGAAGACGCCCAGCATCGCTTTGATCCCTATTGGCTGGCCGAAGGGTCGTTTTGGCCGGCCGACACGGCGGAGCATTGACACTTGTTTCTTTGTTGATGCGGTGCCTGAACAAGTAGGCTAAACGTGCTTGAAGCGCAATGCCCTAGCGCGTCGTATAACGATAGACCTGTCCATCCAGCGCCCGGCTTACTTGGCCTCGATTCATGAGACAGTGAATATGAGCAATGGCCTCGCCGAGGGCCATGAACAATGTGTGGTTTTCGAGCTTCCGCTCAAAAAGCGCAGGCAGTAGATCAATCGCAACTGTTGGCTGGCTACAGCCTTCAAGCACAATGTCCATCCGGTGTTCGTGGTGTGCTGTGAGCTCATCAAGGCGTTCTCCGACGCCATAAAAAGGCTCATTGTGTGCTGGCAGTATCAGGGTTTCTTCAGGAATCAGTGCTCTGAATTTTTCATGAGAGGCCAGCCATTCAGTCATGGGGTCTGCTTCTGGTTCAGTAGGGTGAACGGACACATTTGACGTGATGATGGGCAGGATTTGGTCACCGGATAACAACAAACGCTGTGCCCGACTGTAGAGGCAAACGTGTTCCGGAGAGTGGCCGCTGCCCACAATGATGTCCCAGGTAGTCTTACCAATGGTGATTTGATCGCCGTCTTTAAGTCGTTTGTAACTGCGCGGCATTGGCAGATCGTCTGGCTCTGGGGCGAAGTTACTACGTGCCTCGCTCATGGCATCCATCAATGCCTGAGAAATTCCGCCGCGAAGAAAGAAATCCGACATGTGCCAAGAGCCTTTCTCCTGCATCGAGTAGTTCATCATTCGCGCCTGATAATATTCGCCATAGCTCATGAGTAAAGGCGCCCGAAAGTGCTCGGAGATGAATCCTGCTTGTCCGGTATGATCAGGGTGCATGTGCGTACAGATGATTTGATCGATGGGCTTGCCGTCAAGGCAGTGATCAAAAATGGTTTGCCATAGGGCGGAGGTTTCCGCTCCGCGAATTCCCGTGTCTACAACAGTCCAACCCGTTTGGCCCTCGAGGAGGTATAGATTGATGTGATCAAGGGACATCGGCAGAGGCATGCGTAGCCAAAAAACACCCTCGGCTACTTCGATGGTCTCTCCAGGAGCTGGGACACGTTGGATTGGATATTCAAGCATGAGGGTTCATCGTTTCGAAGCAGCCACGATGATACATGAAAGTGGACTCGCGTGCTGTTCAGACGTGATCGGCTGAGACGTCCAAATAATAAGCATCTTCTTTCGTCCTAATGTAGCCGGCGGATGGAGTCGCAAAATGTGTTCCAATGATCAATGTCGATGATTCGTTGTGCTCAGCCAGTAAACGCTTTCGGGTTTCGGCAGCCGTATCTGAATCAAAGTCAGCACTGCTAGACCAATCCAGTTGCTCGATTTGGCAGGGATGATGGATGCAATCGCCGGTTATAAGTGCTTGCTTCCCCTCGGATTGAATACGAATGCTGACGTGTCCTGGCGTATGTCCGGGGGTTGATTCAAATCTCACTTCCTCGGATACGCGATGATCTGAAGCGACAAGGTCCACCAACCCAGCATCGAGTACAGGTTGAATAGAGTCGCTCATAATATCTTCGTTCAAGGTCGCAGGATCGACCTGTGACCAATACCGAAATTCTTGCTCTCCGATGAGATAACGCGCATTGGGGAAAGTGGGGACCCAGACTCCTTCGACCAGCCGGGTATTCCAGCCGACGTGATCGACGTGGAGGTGTGTGCACATGATGGTGTCAAATTGCTCTGGCACGTAACCCGCCTTCGCGAGTTCTTCGAGGAATGGACCATGGCGCAGATTCCATGTCGGTATGCTTCGGACTTTGTCGTTGCCAATGCAGGTATCAACCAGCATAAGGCGCTCTGGTGTCTCGATGACCAGCGCATGGACACTCATAATCAGTTTGCCATCCTCGGTCGCAAAGTGCGGCACCATCCATTGCATAGGTTTAACGGCTTCAGGGGTCGCCTGGGGAAGAATAAACCGCGTCCCGCCTGCCATCTCGAGCTCTACAATGCGGGTTACTTTCACTGTTCCGATTTGCCACTGCATGGGGGTGTCTCGTGTTATCGTCGGTTTAGGACGGGTTCTGGCCCGAATCGGCCGATTTTCTAAACACTTCGAAACGAGCAGTGCTACAAGCTGCAGAGCAGTAAAACTCTCGCAGATCCGTTGGATAGGCTTTCAGCAATGCCTTGATTTCTGGCGTTGTGTAATAGACAGGTGCAGACACAGGCCGCTGGCATTGGGCACATAGATGAGTCATGGGCTTAACCTTATCAAGGGCCTAATTGATCGCGGCACGTCTTTCATTGAATGGAGTGAATCAAGTCGGTTGCCTCTGCAAGCGTCTCGGTACGCTCTCGCCAATTTTGGCCAGAGGTGCTGATTCTAAGCGTATTGACTCCTGCTTTGGCGTAAGCCTTAACGCGTTCAATGATCATCTCGCGTGTTCCTATGAGATTGGTATTTAGGACCATTTCATCAGGAACGGCTCGAATTGCCGCCTCTTTGTCACCATTAACCCACAGTGATTGCACTTTGACAGCAGCCTCTTCATAGCCTGCCCGTTTGAACGCATCATTATAAAAGTTCGTCGTTGCCGAACCCATGCCGCCGAGTGTAAAGGCCATAGCGGGTCTTCGCGCATTGATCAGTTTCTCAACATCGTCATCGATTTCGAGACTCCCGCCGACTTGAATATCAATGTCCGCCAAGGTTCGGCCCGATGTCTTTAAGCCCCTCATGAGTGGTTCTAAAAATATATCTGCTTGCTCAGGAATAAACGACGTCCCTAGCCAACCTCGGGCCACCTCGCCGGTGAGTTCCATGGCTTTGGGTCCCAGGGTCGCGAGATAAATCGGTAGATCTGCCTGAGGAGGCTGCGAAAGACGAATGGGCTTGCCTTCGCCTCCGGGCCTCGGCAGCACATAGTGCTTGCCTTGATAAGCAACTCGCTCGCTAGAGAGACCGAGTTGAATAATGTCTACACACTCTCTCAGTCTGGAGAGCGGCTTGGCGAAGGATGCGCCGTGAAGGCCTTCTACAACTTGAGGCCCCGAGACACCCAAACCTAAGACGAATCGATTCTTTGAGACCGTTCGTAAGCTTTGCGCCGTCATGGCAATCATCGGGGGTACTCGTGCACTGATTTGCATGATCCCTGTGCCGAGCTTGATGTGTTGGGTCTTGGCAGCAAGGTACGCCAAAGGAACAATGGCATCCATTCCCCAGGCCTCTGCAGACCAGACGTAGTCAACGCCCATTTGATCTGCCGCAACGGTGTATTCAACCAGTTCATCCCAGTCATCGCCGTTGTAGTATGCACTTCCTATCCCAATTGCAACTTTCATAATGGTTCTCTTTTGGATCGATCTTGAATATAACAAATTAGCTGTCGCTTGTAGTTAAGCCGATCTAAAAAAGGTAAATTCCTGTTAATACGAATTTTTGTTGAGATCTCATGTAAAGGCGGACAGCCGAAGAACCAGAGAGACTTTTTATGCCCGATCAAATGAGCAGCGCATTGCAGAAGCTTAAATCTGATGCAGAGCTATTTTTACAACAAGAGGTTGAGCCGAGGGAACTGCGTATCGCAGGGGGCGAGGACCCGGTTGAGCTCGCCGCTGAGATTCGGGAGGTATCTAAATTAGCGGGGTATTATTATAAAACTCAACCAGAGGCCTATGGCGGCAGCCCTGCGAGCGTACTTGAGCTCACCATGTTACGTGAGTTATGGGCAAGTGCGAATGCGCCTTTAACACGACACATTTTTGGCCCCGGACCTGGTTTGTTGCATCAGGCCCAAGGCGATCTTAGATCCAACTATCTTGAACCGCTGCTGGCTGGGGCCGCTCGAGGTGCCTTTGGGTTTACGGAGCCGGACGATGCCTTGCGGCCCACCTGGGCGGTTATTGATGATGATTCGCTGGTCATTACTGGTCAAAAATCTTATGTTACCGGGGGCGAGACTGCGGATTTCTTATCTATTTTGGTCAATGTTGAGGATTCCAACGGCGGCAAGCTAGGGACGGCAATGGTGGTTGTCGATCGATCGGCAGCGGGCGTGGTTATGGATAAAACCTTCAGTTCAATGGAGGGTGGCGGTCACGCGTCATTTAGGTTTGAGCGGGTTCGCGTGCCCCTTTGGCACGTGGTGGGTGAGCTGGGGGAGGGCATGCCAAGGGCGCTGGCCAACATTGGCAACGTTCGACTGATGGTTGCCGCAGAGGCGATGGGTATGAGTCAGTGGGCGATCCAATTCGTGTCCAATCATCTATTGGCCCCCCACCGGACAGGCATACCCTTAGGTGATAAAGAGGGCGTCCGATTGCGGTATGCCGAGCTCCGTATTCAGACCTTCGCTGCGCGGAGCGCGTTGTATCGGGCTGCAAGACTCGTTGACGAGGCAGAAAACAGTGTCAATGAAGTGATTGCTGCCAAGGTTTTTTGTACAGAAGTAGCAGGTTCCGTGGTTGATTGGGCTGTACAGTTAGTCGGCGGCCAAGCCTTGGTGGTTGGCCATCCTTTAGAATCCCTCTACAGACGGGTCCGATCGCTTCGGTTGGTTGAGGGCGCAAACGATCTCCTGCGGTTAAATTTGGCCAAAGGCGATTTAGAACTAGGAAAAGGGAGATTGTAATGTCGGCGGAGAGCGAAACAATAGGGGACTCAAAAGAGCGCAGTATGCGTAAAGTGGCGCTGACCTCTTTGTCCGGGACCAGCATAGAATGGTATGACTTCTTTTTGTATGGGACCGCCGCAGCGGTGATTTTCCCAACTGCCTTTTTTCCTGAGGATCTGCCGACGATGGTTGTGCTGATCGCCTCGTTCAGTACGTTTGCGGTGGGCTTCATCGCACGGCCTCTGGGCGGAGTCATCTTTGGCCACTATGGTGACCGTGTGGGCCGTAAGAAGACGCTTGTGGTTGCGTTGATGTTGATGGGCGTGGCTACGACGCTCATCGGACTGCTGCCAACTTACGCCACCATTGGTGTTTTTGCGCCCTTAATGCTCGTGCTGCTCAGATTTGTCCAGGGTTTGGCGATCGGCGGGCAGTGGGGCGGCGCGATGCTGTTGGTCACCGAAAATGCGCCGGTGGAAAAGCGGGGGTGGTATGGTGCTTATGCACAGGCGGGAGCGCCGGTTGGTGTGATACTCGCCAACCTCGCGTTCCTTGGAGTCAGCGCGGGGTTAACCGAAGAAGAATTCATGGATTGGGGTTGGAGACTGCCGTTTATAGCCAGTTTTGTCCTGATCATTATTTCGATGTATGTCCAGTTGAAGCTCGAAGACACGCCGGCATTTAAAGCTTTGGCTGAAAGTAAAACGGAAAATCCAGATCAAGCCGCCGGGCTTAAAAAATCGCCCGTCGTAGAGGTTGTCCGTCGGTATCCCAAGCGGATCGTTTTGGCAGCAGGCGCCTTTCTTTCGATTCAAGTCACTTTTTATATCCTGATAGCGTTCATTGTCGCTTATGGCGTGAACTCGCCGACGGTCGAACTCTCTCGTGATGTCATGTTAACGGCTGTGCTTATTGCAGCGGCTATCATGGTTCCGACGCAATTCTACTTTTCTGGGCTCTCAGACCGGATCGGTCGAAAACGCGTTTATCAATGGGGTGCGATATTAACCGGGCTATGGGGGTTTGCACTTTTTCCGCTGATTGATACGGGGAGTCCCTACGCCATTGTCCTAGCAGTGTCGCTGGGACTGGTGTTTTTGGGGATGCAGTACGGTCCCCAAGCCGCTTTTTTCACGGAGCTGTTCAGCACCGAGGTTCGTTATTCTGGCGCATCTTTGGGTTACCAGTTGGGCGCGATTGTTGGCGGTGCTTTGGCACCCACAATTGCGGTCTTACTGTGGAACAATTTTGGGATTTTCTACGTGTCGCTCTATATTGCACTGGCTGCGGTGCTGACCTTGTTATCGCTCTCGGCACTGACTGAAACCCAGGGTAAAGACCTGACAGAATAGACCGAGAGAATCGAATGGTTGCACGGGTGTCTGGTGACAAGTTGCCTGAGGCATGGCCGAGTCACGAGTGATAAAAATCGGTTGGTTGCCGCAAGGCGCCCGGTTACGGTTCTCGCTGGATCGCGGTATTCTTTGATGGGGCGCGCGCGGAATCGGGTTTGGGGTCGAACCGTTCACAGGACCAGCCCAATGCTTCGAATTTTTCAGCCAATGCTGTGGCGCGTGCTTCACAGTAGCCGATTTCGCGAACGGCGCGCCAGGGAAAAGAGATGTCAGCCCCTGGATTTTTTTCGTAGCGCACTTGGCATGGTACTTGTGCGGGAGGGCGCTCGTAGTCGACGCTGATTCTGCGTTCGAGTTGGCCTAGGCGACAAATGGATTCAGCCGACAGATGCAGCGGCACGAGGATGAGCACAACAGCAATGGGACTGCTCTTTAGCAACGACCAAATCATGGTCGATAACCAAATTGGCTGCTGCCCGGCGTGAGCGCACGGTAAGCAAGATTAGCCCAGTGACACAGGTGCGCCCGAGTCGTTGCGGGTTCAATGATGTCTTCAATTTCGAAAAATTCAGCCGATCGAAAGGGTGACCGGACACGATTTAATCGCTCTTTGATTTCGGCAAGATGGCCTTCGGGATCCTCAGCTGCCGCAAGCTCTGCTTTATAAGCAACTTCAATGCCCCCCTCGATAGGCAGCGAGCCCCAGTCCCCGGAAGGCCAGGAAAAACGGAAATGATGTGCGCCGGGTTTTGTATTGGCCGCGCCGGCAACGCCAAAAGCTTTTCTAATCACGACGCTGCAAAAAGGAACCGTTGATTGTCCGAGGGCTGCAAAAGCAGTCGAGCCCAATCGGATGGTTCCGGTTTCCTCGGATTGTTTGCCGATCAAAAATCCGGGGCAATCGACCAAGTGCACGAGTGGCAGATGAAATGTTGATGCAAGATCACACAGTCGAATGAGCTTTCGGCAGGCATCAGCAGTCCAAGCGCCACCATAGATCATGGGGTCCTCTGCAAAAACAGCAACGGAAATACCATCGAGGCGCGCAAGGCCGGTGATGATCGATTTACCCCACTGTCGTCCAATTTCAAAAAAAGAATCCTCATCGACAACCTCTGTGATGGCGCGGCGCATTTTGTAGACCTTGCGCGGATTTTTAGGTACCAGATCGTTCAACGTTTCGCTGCGGCGGTCAGTGGGATCAAGGCAAGTCAAGCGCTCTGGCAGCTCATCCACGTGATTCGGTAGATAGCTCAAAAACCTTTGGGCAAGACGAAACGCTTCAGCTTCAGATGAGGCCTCATCATCGATAGAACCATTACGGGTATGAATTCGGCTCGATCCAAGCTCCTCTTTTGAGACCTCGCCCAAGCTGGCCCAATCAACCAAGGCTGGTCCAGCGATCATCATTTGTGCCGTATCTTTTACAATGACGGAGTAGTGGGCGGTTGTAACCCTTGCTGCACCAATGCCTGCAACGCTGCCCAAGGCCAATGAAACAGAGGGCGCTACTGCAAGGTGTTGAACGATCGTCTCCCAGCCGGCAACCCGAGGGATGTAGGTTCGGCCAGCCATTTCGATTGTCTTGACGGAGCCGCCGCCGCCCATGCCATCGATCAGCCGGATATGAGGCAGCTTGAGTTCTAGTGCAAGTCCTTCCGCTTGATGTCGTTTCCCGGCGATAGACGCATCAGCAGATCCGCCTCGGACTGTAAAGTCATCGCCAGACACAATCACCGGACGACCGTTGATGGATGCGGTTCCAAAGATAAAGTTTGAAGGGGTAAACGCGGTGAGTTGACCCGCGTCATCATATTCCCCGACCCCTGCTAATTTCCCGATTTCGTGAAAAGATCCGGGATCGACAATCGCATCAACTCGTTGGCGAATAGTCAATTTCCCAAAGTGATGTTGTCGGGCAACTTTTTCCGTGCCTCCCATCGCCTCAGCGAGCTCGCCACGTGTGGTTAACTCTTGCAGTTCTTCTTCCCAACTCATGTGCGTTCTCGCTATGGCTTGATTCCCAAGAATACCTACCGGTTCTGGTCTATTCAATTGAAAGCACGCTATCATCAGGTTCAAGCAAGGAGCAACCATGACTGAACAAGAGTATCGCCAAACACGCTTCACTAGACCTCAAGGAGCGACTGAAATTCTGCTGGTGCGTCACGGCGAGTCTCGCGCTGCACGGGTTGATGAACCCTTTCCTTTAGTCGATGGGCAGGGGGATCCGGAGCTTGCGCCGCAGGGGCGCGAGCAAGCAGAGTTGGTCGGGGCCCGTCTGAGTGCACTTCCTATAGACGCAGTTTATGTCACCAAGTTGCAGCGTACGTCTGAGACCGCGGCACCGCTTTGTCGAATCACAGGTCTAGTTCCGACGTTAAACCCTGATCTTCACGAGGTGCATCTAGGCGATTGGGAGGGTGGGGTTTTACGCATTAAAGCTCATGAGAATCATCCGATTTACCAGCGAATGCATGAAGAAGGGCGTTGGGATGTGATCCCAGGCGCAGAGCCTGCAGCCGATTTTGAGCAGCGCTTAATGAGAGGCATTCGCAATATTGCAAGCGCCCATCCAGATCAATTGGTCGCCGCTTTTGTTCACGGGGGTGTCATCGGTCAGATTTTGGAAACGGTAACTCGTGCCTCGGCTTTTTCCTTCAGCGGTGCAGACAATGGGTCGATCAGTCACATTGTTGTTCACGCTGGTGGCATTACGCTTCGCCGATTTAACGATTCGGCGCATCTTATTGACGAAGACCCCTTGGCTGGCGCTCAGCTGCCAACTTAGGGCCTGCAAGGCTCGTCAATTCCTGAGGACTCGGCAGTGATTTACATTTTCCAAGTTGAATCATTTGCGCCAGTCCTATCGGGGTCCGGTTGAGGCTAAACCGGAGATACGTTTGGGTGTGCCGCCTCCAGCGCAGGCGCGGGGCAGTCCAATTCTGATCCCCCCTAAAGTTAAGCTGTCAGCCTTATGTGCGGGAAGATCGATTCCCGCCGCGATCATCGCTGCGGCCTCGCCGGTTCAGTTGGATGGTGGACATGCGGGTTTTGCGATTTAGTGCTCCAATAAAGGTGATTAAACGCATCGAGGGACCAAGGTCTATCGTATAATGAGAACGTTTTTAGGAAAGGTTTTCGGTGTGGAAAGGCAGGGCTTTGTAGAGGAATTTCGCAAGCAAGGTTTTGTGGTCGAGTCTGGACTCGCCCGCAGGCACGCGCTCGAGGGGCTTCAGACGCTCGCGAGGGATCAGCTTGCGAAAAATATTGCGCCGATTGAATTCGAGGTAGACGTGCAATACCCAGGAGCGCCCAAAGGTCCCGATGCTCCGGGTGCGAGCACGGCCCGACGATTGCTTCAGGCTTATAACCGGGACCCCGCATTTGCACTTTGGGCAACGAGTGATGTGTTGAAAACGCGATTACAAGCCTTGCTTGGGTCTAGTGACGTGTCGTTATCCCTGTGCCATCACAACTGTGTGATGACAAAGCAACCAGGATTCTCATCGGCCACACTGTGGCACCAGGACAATCGGTATTGGTCTTTTGATCAAGAGAATCTTATCAGCGTTTGGTTAGCGCTGACTGACGAAGACGAACGCAATGGCTGTCTTAACGTCATCCCTTCTAGCCACAGCGATGCGATAGCGGCGGAGCGCTTGGATTCAGCCCTCTTCTTGCGTGACGATACAACAGAAAATCAGAAGATGATCGAGGGAGCGGTCCCGGTCTCGCTTCAGGCCGGTGATGTGCTTTTTTTTCACAGCAGGCTGTTTCATGCCGCGGGACGTAACGAGAGTGACCAGACCAAATTGTCCTTGGTTTATACCTATCATGCCGCTGACAATCAGCCTGTCGTGGGCACCCGATCAGCTCGATTATCCAGTGTTGTCCTCTAGGAGCTCTCGGCTCTATTTTGGGGCTGCAAGAGATGTCATCATTTCTTCAAGCAACGGTAGGCGCGAGTGTCCCCGGCGCCACGCGAAGCCGATGTCTCGATGAAATTGAGGGCCAGGTAATGGATGGTGGCTGATCTCGGTGCCGTTTAGGATTCCGGAGTCGATGGCCATTTGCGGTAAAATCGTGACGCCAATATCGCTATTTACCATTTGGACGAGCATTTGCAGGCTATTGGCTCCAAAGGTGTGTACCTTTTTGTGATTCTTGAGTCGACAGCCTGCAAGGGCATGATCTCTCAGACAGTGTCCGTCATCGAGTAACAACAAACTCTCATCTGGCAATTCGTCAAAATCAGTCTGCCCTGGCTCGATTAACTCGGTGCGCTTGTGATGAGCAAGATAAAGGCGCTCGCGAAACAGGACCCTGGTTTCGAGTGATCCAGCATCGTAGGGCAGCGCAATGAGTGCAAGATCGAGTTTATTTTCTAGCAATTCTTCAACGAGTTCGGCAGTTGTGCTTTCTCGGAGATAGAGCTGAATGCTGGGCATGGCTGCCCTGAGTTCAACGGCATAGCCGCCAAGAACAAAGGGCGCGATGGTATGAATACCACCGACCCTGACGGGTGTAGACAATGGATTATTGTAGGCTCGGGCCTCGTCAATCAGGTCCTCCGTCTGCATGAGAATATAACGACTACGGTCAGCGATTCTTCGGCCAAGGTCCGAGAAAGTAACACTCTTGTTGGTTCTTTCGACCAGCTGCACGCCCAAGAATTTTTCGAGTTCTCGAATACCGGTACTGAGCGTCGATTGGGTGACATTAAGGTGTCGCGCTGCCTTTCCAAAATGAAGGTGATCATACAGCGCTACCAAATACTGAAGTTGTCTGATTGGGGGTAGATGCATGATTGGGTCACGGCACTTTTTAAGTCGGCTCAGTATAAACGGTTTGTGCTGGCTTCGGGATCAAAATGATCGCTGGTTCGTGCCTCATGAACTTGCGCGATAGGGTTATCGTTTCGATAGGATAAGGCGATCGCTTTCACTGATTGTTATGAACGGTTTGGAATGGTCAGGTTTGTTGCCGGATCGTTGAATCTCTATGGTAGATTCCATAAGTGGTAGTTTGGTTCGGCAAATGAAATAAGGAACATGTTGTGAACGGTGCAGATAGTTTAATTGCTGGTTTTGTTGAAGCAGGGGTCACGGTATGTTTTGCAAACCCGGGCACTTCAGAAATGCATCTTGTGCAAGCGATGGATGCAAAACCTGAGTTTCGCGGAATACTCTGTTTGTTTGAAGGCGTCTGCACGGGTGCAGCCGACGGCTACGCTCGGATAGCGGGGAAGCCAGCGGTAACATTGCTTCATCTGGGTCCAGGTCTTGGCAATGGGATTGCAAACTTACACAACGCCCGTCGTGCCGGCTCACCGGTTATCAATTTGGTGGGTAATCACACACAGGCTCATGAGGCGCTGGATGCGCCTTTGACCAGTGATATCGAAACGCTGGCAAAGAATGTCTCTCAATGGGTTCATTGTGATGCACAGGCCAAAAATCTCAGTGAAGTTGGAATGCAAGCGCTTGCGGCAGCAATGACGCGATCAACAGGGTCAAAAGGCCAGGTTGCTACTTTGATTATTCCCGCAGATGCCTGCTGGAACCCAGCCGAAACTGTTGCAAAGTCTATCCAGCCGGCACCCTTGCCCAAAATGGCTGCGGATCACGTGGCATCAGTTGCCCGCGCTCTGACGTCGAAGAGTCTGATTTTATTGGATCGTGATGGACTGCTGCCTAGCGCTCGGTGGGCTGCCGCCCGAGTAGCCTCTAAAGTAGGATGTCGAGTTGCGATGACGGCATTTCCGGCGCGGGTCGATTCTGGGCCGGGCTATCCAGAGATCGAAAAAATGCCTTATTTCCCAGAAGCAGTGATGAAGTCGCTAGTGGATGTTGACCATATTGTGCTTGCTGGCGCTGGTGAGCCAGTCAGTTTTTTTGCCTATCCACAAACGCCTTCTCGATTAGCGCCAGAGGCCTGTGAGATTCAAGTCCTTGCTGAAGCTCATTTCGATGTGCAAGACGCCCTTGAACAACTGGTAACCATGATCGGGGCAGAAGATGCTGTGCCGAGGTGCTATCAGCGAATGGCAGGCGATGTGCCAAAAGGGGCTCTATCGACACGATCGGTCGCAGCAATCCTTGCCCAAAGAATGCCTGAGGGCTCAATTCTCTGTGGAGACTCCGGCGGAGGTGCCGCGGTTCTGGAGCCTGCACAAAGGTCGACTGCTCACACTTGGCTCAATCTGACGGGTGGCTCCATTGGTCAGGGTGGTCCAGCTGCGATTGGGGCTGCAGTCGCAGCACCCGGAACTCAAGTTTTCGCTTTACTCGGGGACGGAGCATCGATGTATACCATTCAGGCGTTATGGACACAGGCAAGGGAGCGTTTGGATGTAATTACAATTATCTTTAATAATCAACGATATGGTATTTTGGAGACTGAATACCTGCGGCTTGGGGTCAACGAGATTGGTGACCGTGCGGGGGCTCTTTTTGACCTCAATCGTCCCTTGATTCAATTTTCCGATTTGGCGATCAGTCTGGGTGTTCCAGGTTATCGAGTTTCAGATTGTGCCGCTTTCGATGATGCTTTGCAGGCCGCGCTTGAACGCAAGGGTCCAACGTTGATCGAGGCGATGCTGTAAGCCCGGACGGGCGATTCGATCGCAAAGATTGGGCGTTCGTACCGCTGGGGTCAGGTTAGCATTATTTTAGCTTTTTGTTGTTTTGTTATCTATGAATAAGGACCAGCCTTTGATATGCTCGCGCGAGCTGGTTTTATTTGCAAAAAACGTTGTGGAAAAGGATTTTGAGGGTGGCGTTTGCGCAGGTTGTGGGAGAGATCGGCGTTGCAATAAGGTCCCAGAAAAAAGTGTGAGCGATGAAGAAGAGGAGCAACAAGGGCCTATCATGAAGCCTCTTGGGTCTCAACAACTGCCACGCGTTCGCCGGGCCCCAGTCCCGAATCACATATGAATGAATGACCCAAGTACTGATGCCCAATCCCGCCAATATAGCGACGGGCACAATAAGAGAGGATAGCCATGTCAGTAGTCGAGAAGGTGTCGGAACAGCTGGAACAAGATCCAACTGTCTCCGCGGTTGTGGTGAGATTTGCCGGAGACTCCGGAGATGGCATGCAGCTCACCGGCAGCAACTTCACAGAGGCAACAGCGCTTCATGGCAATGACTTAGCTACGTTTCCTGACTTCCCAGCAGAGATTAGGGCTCCGGCAGGCGCAACTTTTGGGGTCTCAGCCTTTCAGATTTATTTCGGCTCTGATGAAGTAACGACCGCTGGAGACGACGTTGATGTATTAGTTGCGATGAATCCTGCTGCGTTGATAACAAACTTAAAGGACTTATTGCCGGGTGGGTTGATTATTGCTGATGCTGACGCGTTTACAGACAAGAATCTCGTCCGCGCGGGGTATCAATCAAATCCTCTTGAGGACGGCAGCTTAGACGGCTTTCGTGTGATCATCATAGAAATTACCAAGCAGGTGATTGCCTCTGTGGAGCCATACGGCCTGTCTCATAAGTTTGCAGTGCGATGCAAGAACATGTGGACACTCGGATTGGTGATGTGGCTGTTCGACCGTGACCGTTCGGTTACGATCGAGAACCTTGAAAAGAAGTTCGCCAGCAAACCTGAAATTGCTCAGGCTAACATCGCTGCTCTGAATGCAGGCCATAGCTATGCTGAGACTGCGGAACTTCCCTCAGGTGTCGAGGTGTATAGGATTCCGAGAGCGGAGGTTAAGCCGGGTTTGTATCGTAACGCGACTGGAACCGAATCCCTCGCTTATGGATTGATCGCTGGCGGTAGGCTGGCTGAAGTGCCTTTAACCTTTGCGTCTTATCCCATCACGCCAGCGTCTTCCTTGTTGCATACCCTCGCTCAGCACAAGGAATTCGATGTTGTAACCTTTCAAGCCGAAGATGAAATCGCTGCAGTTTGCGCTGCCATTGGTGCATCATTTGGCGGAACCCTAGGGATCACTTCGAGTTCAGGTCCGGGCATCTCCTTGAAGGGTGAAGCAATTTCGCTAGCCTGTGCCACAGAATTGCCGTTGGTCATTGTAAACACCCAGCGTGGTGGGCCCTCAACAGGCATGCCAACAAAAACAGAGCAATCCGATTTGAATCAAGCATTATTCGGTCGCCATGCAGACACCACGCTTCCGGTTATCGCCTCGTCAACCCCAGCAGATTGTTTTGACGTCGCCATTGAATCCGTTCGATTGGCAACACAGTTCTCGACGCCGGTTTTGTTGCTCAGTGACGGATACCTCGCCAATGCTTCTGAGCCTTGGCTCGTGCCTGACCTTACCCAATACGAGCCTTTCCCGGTGAAATTTGAAACGGAACCGGAAGGCTTTTCCCCAGCTAACAGAGATCCGGAAACATTGGCACGAGTTTGGGCCAAGCCGGGAACTCCCGGACTCGAGCATCGAATCGGTGGGATCGAGAAGAGTTACACCACCGGCGATATCTCTTACGATCCAGACAACCACCAAAAGATGACGGACGTCAGAAAGGCGAAGGTTGATAACATCGAGAACTTTATTCCTGAGCAGACCGTGAGTCAGGGCACCGCGACTGGAAAATTGGCGCTGGTAGGTTGGGGCTCAACGTTTGGAGCAATCCACCAGGCGGTTAAGCGCGGTCGGGCCCAAGGGCAAGACGTCAGTCATATTCATATCCGGTATCTCCTGCCTTTTCCGAAGAACCTCGGAGAGCTACTCGCAGGTTACGATGAGATTTTGGTGCCTGAAATGAACACAGGGCAGCTGGTGAACGTGTTGAGATCAAAGTTTTTGATTGACGCCAAACAGTTAAATAAGGTTTCTGGCCAGCCCTTTAAAATCAGAGAAATTACCGAAGCGATTACCAAGCTTTTGGGAGAATCCGCATGAATGCACCGCAAAAATTAACGCTTAAAGATTTCAGTACCGACCAGGAAGTACGATGGTGCCCAGGGTGCGGGGATTACGCGATCTTAAAGACGATCCAAAAGCTGATGCCGGAAATCGATACACCGAAGGAGAATACGGTGTTTGTCTCGGGAATTGGTTGCTCGTCTCGATTCCCCTATTACATGGAAACCTATGGGTTCCATACCATTCACGGTAGGGCGCCTTCGATTGCCACTGGCGTCAAATTGGCGAACCCAGAGCTGGATGTTTGGGTGGTGACCGGAGATGGCGATGGCTTAAGTATCGGCGGTAACCATATGATGCATGTGCTGCGCCGCAACGTTGACTTGCAGATTTTATTGTTTAACAACGAAATTTATGGCCTGACCAAAGGTCAGTATTCTCCGACGTCGAAAGTGGGTACAAAATCCCCCTCCACCCCGGATGGCTCGGTGGATATGCCATTACGGCCTGCGCGTTTTGCGTTGGGCGCTGGCGCTCGCTTTGTTGCCAGGACCATCGATACTGAAGCGAAGCACATGACCCCGGTCTTAAAACGTGCGCATGCACATAAAGGGGCGTCATTTGTCGAGATATACCAAAACTGTCCTGTTTATAACGACGGTATTTTTGACTACATTAAAGACAAGAAATCTGCCGCTGACTCGCGTTTGCTGCTCGAGCATGGGGCGCCTTTATTGTTCGGGGAAGGGCAGCAAAAGGGGCTTCGGCTCAATTTAAAATCGCTACAGCTTGAAGTTGTAGCGCTGGGTCAAGATGGCGTGACCCTCGATGACATTGTGGTCCATGATGAAACCAATCTCGTCTTGGCCCAGATGCTCGCTGGTTTGTCTGCTCCGGAATTTCCTGAGGCAATTGGCGTTCTTTACTGCCAAGCTTCAGAATCTTATGAGCATTCAGTCTATGAGCAAATCAAAACGGTGCGTGCGAAGAAGGGCATCGCTGATTTCAACGAGGTGCTCAAGCAAGGGCATACGTGGACGGTGAGCTAAACGCGAAATCCAGAGACTCAAAAAACCAGCTGATGCTGGTTTTTTGCTGATGGGGGCCAGGAAGGCATCGCGTGCCAGGAGCCCCAAGGGTCGAATTACCCCGCCATCACTAGAGGGTCAAAGGCGCAGTCTCGATGTTTTTGCCAAAAAGCATTGGGTTTTGAGCGCTGATTTTCTGCCCGTGATGCGTCGATACAAAAGCGATTTGAGTATGAGCGCTGATGTCAGGCAAACTGAACAGACTGTGTATTTCTGAGGCAGAGCGTTGGAAAAATGACCTTGCCTCTGATTGTGCCGAGCCATCAAGGGTTATTGAATCGAGTACTATTTGAGTCATGCCGGAGTGATCAAGATAGGTTGCAGAGCGGAAAAGACATGAGGGTTTTAAAATGACGGACTTTAAGGCTGAAGACAACACTGGCACTATCCCCGTGCAAGACAGACATCAGATCGATGAGGCAGCGCTGTCTACATTTATGAAGGATTCGGTGTCAGGGTTTGAAGGCCCACTTAAGCTCGAGGAGTTTGCTGGTGGTCAATCGAATCCAACGTATTTGCTGACAACGCCAGGTGCACGGTATGTTTTGCGGCGCAAGCCTCCGGGGGAGCTGCTTAAATCAGCCCACGCCGTCGATCGGGAATACAAAGTGTTAACCGCGTTGGCCGACGCCGACGTACCTACCGCAAAGACCTACGCGCTGTGCACCGACGAATCTGTGATTGGTACCTGGTTTTACGTTATGGAATACCTAGAAGGTAGAGTGATTTGGGATTCTGCAGAAGGTCCTTATTCTCCAAAACAACGGTTTGAAATTTGGGATGCAGCCAATCAAGCGGTCGCAAAGCTGCATCTGGTTGATTACAAAGCGGTTGGGCTAAGCGATTTTGGGAAGGAATCCGACTATATCGCGCGTCAACTGTCTCGCTGGGGCGGGCAATACGAGTATACGAAGACGATCGACAATCCTTACATGGATCATCTACTGGAGTATCTGCCCAATAACATTCCATCGAGCACCGATTGCACCGTTGTCCATGGCGACCTACAAATTGCCAATATGATGATGCATGCAGAGCGAAACGAAGTTATTGGCTTGTTAGATTGGGAGTTGAGCACTTTAGGTTGTCCGTTGGCTGATTTTGCTTACCTGTGCAGGCCCTATCGAGACGCACTGCGAGGTGTAGATCTTGATGCCTTAGGCATTCCGAGCGAAGCTGCTTTTGTTGAGGCATACTGCAAGCGCACAGGCCGAGCAGGTATCGAAAATTGGGATTATTACCTCGCGTTTAATATGTTCAAGATGGCGGCAATCCTACAGGGGATCGCAAAACGCGTTCTCGACGGCACAGCCGCCAGTCAACACGCCGAAGCAGCCGGCGCAGGCGCGTTTGATATGGCTAAGCTCGCGTGGGCCCAGATCGA
Source organism: uncultured Pseudomonadales bacterium (assembly GCA_938017975.1). Classification (GTDB taxonomy): domain Bacteria; phylum Pseudomonadota; class Gammaproteobacteria; order Pseudomonadales; family Azotimanducaceae; genus UBA9926. The sequence goes on from CALIKQ010000035.1 coordinate 60,219, forward strand.
TTCATCGGTTGTTATCGATTAAGGTGGCGGTAGTTTCACCTTGAGCCTACGAACTGGGTAGCAAGGTCATCGAGCGTCAGGACGACTGTTCATTCATCGATGGCAGTCCCGGGTCTAGTTGAACGCCAAAGGTGTTGAGGGCCATGGAAACCAATTGATATTGTCCGACAGTGAACACGAGGTCCATCATTTGTGGTTCGGAATAGGAAAGCTTGAGACCATTCCATACCGAGTCGCTTAAAAATGCATCCGACCTGAGTTCATCAACGGCAGTGAGCAACAATTGATCATGGTTAGACCAGTTTTCGGCCTCTGGGCCTATCTTGATGGCTTCTATTTCGTCTTGGTTCAGTCCCGATTTCAGTCCTATCAGTACGTGCTGCCCCCATTCATAGCCCGATTGACACAGCCATCCTATTCTAAGAATTAGGATTTCACGGTCTCTGGGTGGCAAGGTTGATTTATGCAGAATGTGATTTGCAAAAACCATCCAACGTTTGGCCAGGGCCTCGTGGTTGGCTAGGGTCAGAAAAATATTTTGAACGCGGCCGCGCATGACCTGAGGCTCGAGGAGCTCCCGCTGGGATGGTGTCCAGTGAGTTTCTTCGACTGGATTGATTCTCGCGTGAGTTAATCGCATGCTGGATCCTCTAGAAGTTGCAGAACAGTCAATTAATCAGAAATAGAACCTGGAAGCCAGAGTGGCTTCGCTTATTGCAAGGAAATGCTATGCAGGATGTCATCCTCCACCAATACGATAGTTCGCCATTCTCGGAGAAAATACGACTGATGTTGGGATATTTGGAGCTCGAAAGTCTATGGGTGGAAATCCCACCGATTATGCCAAGGGATGATTTGATGCCCCTGACGGGAGGATACCGGCGCACGCCGGTCCTGCAAATCGGGCGAGAAATCTATTGCGATTCTGCGTTGATGGCGAAGGTATTAGCGGAGAGAGCAGGTGATGACCGCCTTTTTCCGGTTGACGCTGCGGCAACAGCGGAGGTCTTCGCCCAATGGATTGACACGTTTTTGTTTCGGGTCGTAGTGGCTCTGGCATTTCAACCAAAAGCGCTGGCTGGTAACCAAGTTATGCAGGACCCGAGTGAAGCGGCAGCGTTCATGGCAGATCGCGCGGCATTTACTGCCGGCTCGACAGCGTTACAAATGGATTTGAGTGTCGCCCAGTCGCACTTCACATCGTTTCTAGACATGATGGAGCGACAACTAGCCAATGTCCGCTTTTTGTTTGGTGAAGTCGCCAGTATCGCAGACTTCTCCGTTTATCATTGTCTCTGGTTTATAGAAGCGCGGCCGATTTTAGCATCTGAGTTTGCACTGTACCCGCAGGTCCAGCGCTGGATGGCCTCGATGCAAGCCTTCGGTCACGGCCAGCACCTGAGCATCGACAGTTCGGCTGCGCTTGAGCAAGCGCGGAGAGCGCCAGATCTGGCAAAGTACGAGCTCTTGCAAGATGGCGTTCAAGTTTTACCCATCGACTACGGTTTTCAGCCCGTAGCTGGTGCTCTGGTCGCCGCCTCTGGCGCTCCACGGGATTGCTACTCAATTTTTCGAGTAGATGAAGTCGTAGGGCAAGTGTTGGTCCATTTTCCAAAAATCGGTTTCCGAATCGAAGCGGTCAGTCAAGGGAGTGAATGAATCGCTGAATCCGAACACGCATTGCTGTCGGTTTCTCCTCCCATAGCGCGTGGCTACCACCCCCAATTTCTTCAAATCGGCCGTTCTCCAAAAGACGCGCGTAGCGTTTGCCCGTCTGCGGTGTTGCCTCATCATGCTCCCCACAAAGAATCAGTGTGGGCACTTTGATCTTAGATAATTCGGTGGTCCTATCGTAGTTGCGCAGCGTTCCTGTGGCCGAAAACTCGCTGGCGCCCCACATGTGGTTGTAAATGGCGGCACCTCGGGGATTGTTGCGTGATAGCATTGCGGCTAACTTTTTGGGTCGTCTAAGTACATGCCGGCTGTAGTATGTTTTGAGCACATTTTGATAGACAGCCGCATCAGTAGCGCCGACTGCCTCACAATGGTAAATCACCTTTTGACTTTCGGCCGGCAGCTTTCGAATGAGTTTTTGAGCATCTTGTTGCCAGTCGTTCGTGCACAGCATCGGTGATTGTAAAACGAGAGAACGAATTCCTTTGCCCCTGCGTTTTAAATACGATTCAACTGCAAGGGTTGTTCCCCAAGAGCCGCCCATCAGGTGAAAGTGCTCGAGACCCCAGGCATCGATCAGGCAATTGAGTTCTTCAACAAAGGTCGAAATCCGCCAGCGGCGTTTGTGGAGATCGCTGCTTTTTCCTGAGCCGAGTTGTGTGTAGGCATACACTTTACGGTCTGCAGCCAATGAAAAGAGCGAACTGGCTGGATTATGTGTGCCGCCAGGGCCTCCATGGAGCCAAATAATCGGTGGATGCTCGGATGCTTTTCCCTTGACGGTATAGTGGGTTCTGCCGAGGTGGTGCTCAATGTAGGGCACGTCAGGCGGCCGACCTTGGCAATAAATGTGCGACCAAGTGTGCCCAATAGCTGGCGCCAACAGGAAGGACCTCATCGTTAAAATCATATCCTGGGTTATGGATCATGCAGGATCCTTCACCATCGCCATTGCCGATCCAAATATAACAACCAGGCTTTTCTTGGAGCATATAGGCGAAGTCTTCCGAGCCCATGGACGGCGTCGGGGTTCGATTAAGCGCCGCGGCTCCCGCTGTGATGGTCGCAGCTTCAGCGGCGAATTCGGTTTCTTTTTGTGTGTTGATCGTGGGTGGATAGCGTCGTTCGTAGTGGTACTCGATGTCGCCGCCAAAGCTCGCCGCAATACCCCTGGCCATGCGCTCGATGCCTCGCTCAAAATGATCTTGCACGCGAGGTGAAAAACATCGTGTGCAGCCAGATATTTTGATTTGGTCAGGAATCACGTTGTAGGCGTCGCCGCCGTGAAACTGGGTGACACTGAGTACTGCTGGATCTTGAGGGTTAAGCTCACGGGCGACCAACGTTTGCAGTGACTCCACAATTTTACTACCGATCAGTATCGGATCGACGGCTTGTTGCGGGATAGCGGCATGCCCACCGCGGCCCACGACGGTAATCTCGAATATATCAAAAGCGGCCATCATGGGGCCTGGTCGAACCGCAAAATGTCCAACTGGTATCCCGGGAATGTTATGCATGCCGTAGACTGACTCTACTGGAAACTGATCAAAAAGCCCGGCCTCGATCATGGTTTTTGCGCCGCCTTCGTTCTCTTCGGCCGGCTGAAAGATGAAGTGTACGGTGCCGGAAAAAGTATCTGATTGGGCAAGATAAGCGGCGGCGCCTAGGAGCATGCAGGTGTGTCCGTCGTGGCCACAAGCATGCATGATGCCTGGGTTTTTTGAGACATGCTCAAAGGCGTTGGCTTCGATAATTGGGAGCGCATCAAGATCCGCCCGGAGGCCGATGGCTCTGTTGCCGCCGCCGCGACTCAAAGTCCCCACAACACCAGTGCCGGCCATTCCCTCGTGGACGTCGATGCCAAAGGATCTTAATTTTTCGGCTACAAAAGCTGCTGTATCGTATTCTTCGAAGGCGAGTTCGGGATTGGCATGAATGTGTCGGCGCCAGGTCTTCAGTTCTTCGGCTTGTGCTTTGATTTGGGGAATAACGTTCACGGGGCGAGTCTCCTATTGCTTAGGCATGGTAGCAGAGTGGGGTCATTGTGTAATGCTTCGAACCAGATTCGCTGCGGTTTTGATAGGTCTGGCTCGATCAGGTCATAGACCATGTTGAGGTGAGCATCTGGTCCGGACAGAGCAAGGTTTGCGGCATAGAGTCGCAGGAAATAATCAAGGTTGGAGCCACTTGGTCCAGATGCGTGCAAGACCCGCGCTGCGATATCAAACTCTGAGGGGCCTCCTAGGTCCCAAGGGTTTTCGGCTGGAGCAATATACGTTAAGGCAGATGTGCCACTTTGTCCGTCGAGGGTTATGGTGACCTTTTGCTGCTCGTAACCATTTTTTTCGCGGTGATTGAGATCTTTGAGCGCCTTCTTCAGTGCCGCGCCCTCGAGTGAATACGCAATACCCGTCGTGATTTCGCCAGGATCGCGTCTCAGGGTTGCAACAGCGCCGGGGAGTGCAGTAGAGCCTCGATGATCGGTCGATCCCTGCCAGAGCCTGCGCTGAAAGCCTTTGAGTTGAGCAGGAACCGCACGGCTAAACTTAAAATCAGGTCGCCAAAGAATCGATCCGTAGCCAAATATCCAAATCGAGGGTTTCATCCGTTGAGCATATCGGCTTCGGTTTTGGGGTGCTAGGGTTAAAACTCTGGGTTACGGTCATCGAAGGCGTTAGAATTTCGGTGCCTGAGGGTCGATCAAGAGGGAGATGACAATGCGTTATGGTCTGCTGGGTGCTGGCATGATGGGGAGAGAGCATCTCAGAAATCTAGCACTGTTTGAAGACATCGAAGTAGTCGGGTTTTGCGAACCTGATCGAGGTATGCAGGAACAAGCACGGTCGATTGCGCCTGATGCACAACTTGTGTCGGACCTCCCTGCTTTGCTCAATTTAGAACTCGACGCGTTGGTGATCGCCACCCCAAATTATCAGCATGTAGATCAACTGATGGCTGCGATTGAGCTATGCGATGTGCCTATTTTGATAGAAAAACCCGTTGTGACGCGCTTGGAGCACATTGCACGAATTAGAAGCGCTGTAGCGGCGCGTTCAAGACAGGTCTGGGTGGGCATGGAGTATCGATTCATGCCAGCTTTGGCAACTTTTGCCAATGTGATTCATCAAGTTGGCGTGCCAGCCATGCTGAATATTCGTGAGCATCGTTACCCATTTCTAAAGAAAGTGAATGATTGGAATCGGTTTAACCGATTCTCAGGTGGCACCTTTGTTGAAAAGTGTTGTCATTTTTTTGATCTGATGCGCTTGTTTCTAGATTCCGAACCAGTGCGCGTTTTTGCTTCGGGCGGTCAAGATGTTAATCACCTAGATGAGCGCTACGATGGCGAGCAACCGGACATCTTAGACAATGGGTTTGTGACCGTTGAATTTGAAAACGGTTGTCGGGCGATGCTAGATCTTTGCATGTTCGCAGAGGGCGTAAAGTATGAACAAGAAGTGAGCTTGGTTGGTGACAAAGGACGGTTGGACTGCCAGATTCCAGGTCCTCTGGCGATGAAAAATGCAGCGGATGCTAGGGCGCAGGTGGTTTTTTCGCCCCGCCGCCCCTACGGACCCCAGATTGATTCGGTTGAGGTCGGCGAAGACCTGTTGCGCGCTGGCGCGCACCAGGGCGCCACCTTTTATCAACACCAGGCGTTCTTAACGAGCCTTCAAAGCGGGTCTGCACCCATGGTCTCGCTTGATGACGGTCTAAAGGCTGTTCTGATTGGGTTAGCTGCCCAGGCCTCGATATCGGCCCATCAGGCGATTGAAATTGATATTCAGAAATTCAAGTTGAGGCCGTTATCATGAAAGGTAGTCTGGAACTTACCCATCCAGCGCAACATTATTCAAGGTTTGGACCACTCCCTAAAATTGTTGCGCCAGCTCACACCGACGATCGAGACAACCTTTTGACCTTCATCGTTGACCATCGGGATGCTTTAAAAAGGGAATTACATCAGCTTGGTGGTCTCTTGTTTAGGGGTTGGGGGCTTGAAGGTGGTCATGCCTTTGAAGCAGCACTGGATGCGGCGCAATTTAAAGAAATGCCTTACGTCGGAGGGGCCGCACCCCGTCGTGCAGTCACCACCGGCCGTATTATGACAGCCAATGAAAGCCCGGCACACGAGAAGATTCCTTTACATCATGAAATGGCCCAAACACCAAACCCACCCGATTTCATTTTTTTCTATTGTAATCAGGCGCCCCTGACCGGGGGAGCAACCACGCTGCTTGACTCAAGACTGGCGTTTGAAATCCTTGAACGCATCGATCCTCTCTTGATTGAGCAATTGATCAAGGAGGGTGTTCGCTATACTCGAGTCATGCCTTACGAGACAGATGCTGGCTCCCCAATTGGTCGTAGTTGGCGAGAGACCTTCAACGTTGATAGCTCGAGCGAGGCGGAGATTGCGATGCGGGAGGCTAAAAT
>CALIKQ010000036.1 GCA_938017975.1 uncultured Pseudomonadales bacterium
TAAATTTTTAAGCCTTCAAGGTGAACCCATGACGATCGAGCGGAAAGCGGCGAACGCGTTGTCCAGTGGCGTCAAAGAGGGCATTTGCAACTGCCGGGGCAATTGGGGTGGTTGCCTGTTCTCCAACGCCCGTCGAGGGCGCATCGCTTTTGATGATGTGCACCTCAATTTTAGGCATTTGCTTAAAACGCAAGGGACGGTAATCATGAAAGTTACTCTGCTGAACCTGTCCTGCCACAAGATCGATGGCGCCATAAGCAACCGCATTGAGCCCAAGCATCACGCCCCCTTGGATCTGGGCTTCAATCCCTAAAGGGTTGACCGCAAATCCGCAGTCAACAACGCAAATCACTCGGTCGACCGTAAACTCGCCTTGGGAATCGACAGTGACTTCGACAGCCTGAGCGATGGGGGATACAGAATAGATGCGCGCAGCGAGTCCTCGTCCCCGGCCGTCAGGAAGGGGAGATGTCCAGTCCGACACGTTTTGCAGCGTCTTGAGAACTTGGTGCATACGCGGATGATCCCGAGTCAGATGAAGTCTTAGCGCTAAAGGATCTTTGCCGCCTTCGTGAGCCAATTCATCTAGAAAGCATTCGTAAGCGATCCCCGTGTGCGTGTGGCCTACAGCGCGCCATTCATGGGGGCGAACGCCAATTTTTGGGGGGTTATGGCTTTCCACTCGGTGATTTGGGATCTGATATGACGTCCCATAGGGAAAGACGCCAAAGGGTTCTTGGAGGCAGCCGTCGACAGAATAAATGTCAATGCCCCTTACAAGATAGGCAGGATCATGCTTGGTTTTTTGCATGATGGACTGGCCCACAACGGTTTGATGCCAAGCCATGGGGTAGCCCTCATCGTCGAGGCTACCCCTTAGTCTGTGGACAAACAATGGTCGATAATGGCCGCCGCGCATGTCCTCTTCTCTCGACCAGATGATTTGCACCGGTACGGATTCGCCCTGAGCGGCTTGAACCGCATCGGTCACGAAATCGGCTGTCTTGCTTGCACGTCGCCCGAAGGTACCACCCATCAGCGTGCGATGAATGATGACCTGCTCCTCAGATAGTCCAAGCAGCTTCGCAACAATCGTACGATCGTTGCTTTGATACTGAGTACCAACCCAGATCTCGCAACGGTCCGGTCCAACTTGGGCCGTACAGTTCATAGGTTCCATGGTGGCGTGGGCCAGGTAAGGCATTTCATAGACTGACTCCAAAGGGCTCTCGGCAGTCTTGATGATCGTTGCAGCATCGCCAATGTCCTCGGCGAGGAGACCTGGTTGGTTGCTGAGCGCTCGGTATTCCTCTGTGAAAGCCGCAGTTGAAAGATGTCCCAGACCGTTATCATCCCAGTCTACTTTCAGGGCTTTTGTGCCTTTGGTCGCGGTCCAATAATCCTTAGCTAGCACCACAACACCGGCATCAATGGCTTTTACTTTGATGACGCCAGGAATTTTAAGCGCGGCCTGCGCGTCAAAGCGCTTTACGAGGCCGCCATAGACAGGCGGCCTCAGTACAGCTCCATAGATCATTCCTGGGCGCCTAACATCGATCCCGAACTGGGCTTGACCGGTCACTTTTTCTGGACCTTCAAGTCGCTTTTGAGGTCGCCCTAAAACCGTAAACTTCGACGGATCTTTTAACTGGACGGTTTCCGGAGCCGTAATTTTGTGCGCCCGGATAATGTCGATCAAATCTCCATAGCGTACCGTGCGGCCATCGCTGTGGTGCACCTGCCCCGCTGAGGTCGACAGTGAACTGATTTCAGTGCCCCAATGATGGCTGGCGGCAGTGAGCAGTAATAGCCGAGTTTTAGCGCCAGCTTGGCGCATTGGTAGGAGCGCCCCTGCGGTTGACACGCTACCTGCGGTTAAGTATTCGCCAAAAATTGGACTGAAGTAGCGTGCCTCCGTTGGCGCAGCCTCCCATTTTAAGGTTTGCCAATCGAAATCAAGCTCTTCAGCAACCATCATCGCAAGGCTGGTGTAGACGCCGTTGCCGAATTCGGCGTGGTTCATCATCAGGGTGATAGTGTTGTCTGGATCAATGCGGATAAAGGCGTCAGCCATCAAACCCGATTGCTCAGTAGAGACGCGAGTTGCGGCCTTAAGCGGAATTTCAAAACCAACGATCAGCGACCCTGCGGTTAGAAGACTGGTGGACTTCAGGAAACTTCGCCGGCTCGGGTGAAAAGGAGAATGGCTCATGCCTGACTCCCTTGCTCAATCAGCGCCGAGGCATGATGTATGGCCTCCCGAATTTTCTGATAGGTGCCGCATCTACAAATGTGTCCATTCATGGCGTCGTCAATTTGTTGATCATTGGGCTTGTTAAATTGGCGAAGCAGCGCGGTCGCAGCCATGATTTGTCCCGATTGACAGTAGCCGCATTGCGCAACATCAGCATCAAGCCATGCTTGTTGAACGGCGGAGTATTTGCCGTCCCTCGCCAATGACTCGATTGTTTCGATGGATTGGTTGACCGCGGATTCGACGGGGAGACCACAAGATCGGACGGGGGCCCCGTTAATATGCACGGTACATGCTCCGCAAAGGTTGATGCCGCAGCCGTATTTCGTCCCTGTCAGGTGTAAATGATCTCGAAGCACCCATAACAAAGGGGTGTCTGGGCTCGCATCAACTGATTCTGACTTGCCGTTGATCATGAGTTTGAGCATCTTTGGCCTCTTTATGTTTCTCCGGGGACAGTGTAAAAACAGTACCAGTAGTGTCGCGGTCCGGGCAAGTCCCTCATCTTTTTGGAGGGGGTGTTGTTGGCCTTGATGAGTAAGCTGGATGCCGGCAAATCCCTTGACGAGCTTGGCGCTTCTCTGCTGCCAAGGGCCCCTGATAGGCTGGCAATAAAGCACGCAGAAGGCGCAGGGGAAAGCGTGGTTGGCCAAACAAACGCGGCAGCATTTGATGTGCACGCTCACAGGCGGAGTGGTCCCAGGCGGCGGGCGCCATGTTTTCGAGTGAAGCGGTGCAGCCCGAACTTCAGCCCCCAACTGAGCCTTTCCCTCACTGTGTAAAAAAGAGCCTCGGCTGTGGCTTGCTGACAATGAATGAAGGATGAAGCGCATGCGCCAGGTCATTTTATCGGGTGGGATATTTCATGATTTTTCTGCAACCAGTCAGTTGCTTGCACATTACGCGGCACACCTGGAGATGACGTCAGTCATTGTAGATCACCCTGCTGACGCTATTGCTTTGATTGACGCAGGTGGCGTCGACCTCCTTACGGTGAACGCATTGCACTGGCCGATGGCGGGTGAAAAGTATGACCCTTACCGGGAGGCTTGGCGTTATGACATGACCGACGATCATGCCGGTGTCTTGGAGCAATTCGTAGTGCGGGGTGGCGGGTTATTGGGCTTGCACACTGCCTCGATCTGCTTTTCTGATTGGCCCCTATGGGGAACGCTGCTTGGAGGCAGGTGGGTTTGGGGACAATCCTTTCACCCCGATCCTGGGCAGTTAAGCCTGACGCCGACTTCGGCGGGCGTAGACTTTGGACTTGAATCTTTTGTCACGACGGATGAGCGATACACCAGCCTCGAACTATCGCCCGAGGCCCAAGTGCTGATGGTTGCAACGGATGCAGAGCGTTTGGAGGAGCCTTTGGTCTGGAGAAAAACGACTGGTGAGGGTCGAGCGGCTTACTCCGGACTCGGTCATGATGTCAGTGCCCTCTCTGGCGCGGGTGTCCAGCATTTGATGATAAAGTTAATGGCTTGGTTAGTTCGCTTGGGTTGAGGAGGTCAGGTGGCTCAAAAATCCTTTATTGTCACAGGAGGAGGGTCAGGATTGGGTCAAGCGACCGCAGCGGCGCTGATCCAACAGGGTGCCCGGGTCACGATCTGTGGTCGCCGTATCGAAAAAATTGAGTCTGTCGCAGCTAGCCTAGGACCTAACTGTCGAGCCATTCAAGGCGATATCACCCTGGAGCTGGATCGTGCGAAATTGATCGAGGTAGCCTTGGCGCATGGCGGAGGGCTAGATGGTCTTGTGAACAATGCTGGCAATATGTATCGGGCAACGATCGATGCGCTTGATGAGGCGCGCTTGCTCGATATCTTTAATCAAAACGTGGTCGCAGGTTTGATGTTGTCTAAGTTGGCCGTGCCCGCTCTCGAAAAAACGCAAGGATCAATCATCTTTTTGGGGTCAATTCATACGCGTCGAGCTTTTCCGGGTGGCGCCCCTTATGCTGCGACCAAAGCCGCATTGCAAACGATTACGAAGGTTTTGGCAGCGGAGCTAGGTCCTCGCCAAATCCGTGTTAATTGCGTTTTGCCCGGTGCCGTGCTGACCGAAATTAATGAGCGAGCAGGGTTAGGCGATCAGTCTGAGCAGAAGGCAAGACTTGAGCAGTTGGCACCTCTGCACGCACTCGGAAGGTCGGGTGAACCTCACGAAGTCGCCGAGGCAATTGTGTACTTGCTGAATGCCCCGTGGACAACCGGCGCATTGCTTGATGTCGACGGTGGACTGGGTCTGGGCATAGCGCCGTTTTAGATAGAAAGGCTTTCCACGGCTTCATAAAACCGCCGAAGAAGACGGCTCGGGGAGCGGTCTTTGCTGTATTGTTGGCTTCTTGTAAAACGTCTCCCCCATGCAATTGCGATGCGGGATTAATCTAACGGGTAGTGAAAGCTGTTTGTGGTCAATATTGAGCCCGATTCCGGTCAACACAGCCACCGCGCGATAACTCAGAATTGCCACTGTTTGGCGGAACAAGCGGCGCATTAGAATTTGGTTGTCACGCTCAAGTTTTGGTCATCTCTGTCTTTGCTTTCGCTCTTTGTGCTCTTCCCGGGGTTGGGCTCCCTCGGGAGGGAACGCTGTTTCCGCACGCTCGGCAGGGTTATGATGAGCGGGCCCTCGGTCAAGTTACGATTGGTCCCGCCTTAAATTTGAGGTGTGGGTAGGGCTTGTAGGTGTTCGTGATGGTCGTTACCTTTGCGGTGGGGTTGCCATCATCAGGGTTGAGCTCAGGCTGGACCGCTCTAAGAGCGGCGCTGACAAGCCGAGTGAGTGCCATACTCTGAGGCGACGCGGTGTTGGTTCAGAGTGTCGTTATCTGATCCGGCTCCAAGCTTGATCAAGGCATGCGGTAGCAGAATTAAACGAGTCAAAATCTCGGGAAAATGAATTCGAACCAGCGCGGTTGCTTTCCCGGCGCTGCCAATCAGAAACAGAGAGTCCGTTGTGATAAAGATGCTAGCTCCATGTAAAGATTTTCAACAGGGAATGCCGAGTTTTTGTTTGTTTTTGCTCTGCATGCCTTGGTTAACAGAGGTGCTTGCAGAAACCTCCGGCTGGTCACTGCATGGGCAGAATTTCTCTGAGCAGAGGCTCTCGCCGCTGACTCAGATTAATCAAGAATCAATCCATGAACTCGGGTTAGCTTGGTTTTTTGACACAGGTACTCGAAGAGGTCTTGAAGCCTCTCCGATTGTTGTCGACGGCATCATTTACACGACAGGCTCATGGAGTCGCGTTTATGCGCTCGATGGTAAAACGGGGGCACTGATATGGTCTTTTGATCCCGAAGTGCCCAAGGCTTGGGGCGCCAATGCCTGTTGTGATGTGGTTAACCGAGGAGTTGCTGTGCTGGGCGATCGGGTTTTTGTCGGCACAATTGATGGGAGGCTCATCGCTCTGGATCGGATCCGGGGTGATGTGCTTTGGTCAACGCTGACAATTGATCCAGCGAAGCCTTATACCATTACAGGGGCACCTCGTCTGGTTGGGGATTCTGTGATTATTGGAAACGGTGGCGCTGAATATGGCGTCAGAGGTTACGTGTCAGCCTATGAAGCCGCGACAGGGGCGCTCAAATGGCGGTTTTACACAGTGCCGGGTGACCCCGATCAGCCTCAGGAATCGGCGGCGCTTGAGCGTGCGGTAAAGACTTGGACAGGCGATCAATATTGGCGCTTTGGCGGTGGCGGTACGGTTTGGGATTCGATGGCTTATGATCCGGCCCTAGACTTACTTTATATCGGCGTTGGGAATGGGTCGCCGTGGAATCGTGAAATTCGGAGTCCAGGGGGAGGAGATAACTTGTATTTGTCCTCGATCGTAGCGCTCGAGGGCTCAACTGGCGTCTACCGCTGGCATTACCAGACAACGCCCGCTGACAATTGGGATTACACTGCGACTCAGCACATGATTCTCGCCGATCTCACCATTGACGGCCTTTCACGACAAGTGATTATGCAAGCGCCCAAGAACGGGTTTTTCTACGTCTTAGACCGCCTAACAGGAGAATTGTTGTCAGCAGAACCCTATGTTCCGGTCAATTGGGCGAGTGAAATCAACGCCGAGACGGGTCGGCCGATAGAGACTGATATAGCGAGTTATCGTGATAAAGATCAGATAGTTCGCCCGGCGCCTTTTGGTGCCCACAACTGGCAGCCGATGGCCTGGAACCCTAAGACAGGCCTTGTTTATATCCCGGCGATGCAGAACTTATCTTTGTATTCTCATCCCGCGGATTATAGTCATCTGCCCGGGCCGCATTGGAACACGGGTCAAAATGATGGTGCGGTACAGGATAATCCGCTTGCGAGTCTCGACCCCATCTATGCAGCGCCGCTCCTCAAGCATCTGATGCGGGGGCAACTGATTGCATGGGATCCACAACGGGGCCGTGCCGCCTGGCGGCAGTCCCTGCCGAGTATGTGGAATGGCGGCGTGCTTACGACCGCATCAGGATTGGTGTTTCAGGGCCAGGGGTCCGGAGAACTTGTTGCCTTTGAGGCACAGAGCGGCAAGCGACTTTGGTCAACCAATGCTCAGAGTGGAATAATTGCTCCGCCGATCAGCTATGAAATTGAGGGCGAGCAGTATCTTGCAGTTATGGCTGGATGGGGCGGCGCTGTTGGTTTGGTTTTATCGCAGCCATCAGTCAAGCAAGGCGCCCCTGGGCGCTTGCTGGTCTACAAAATTGGTGGTGAGGCGATCTTGCCGGCTGATACGCCAAAACCCCTTGCTTTGAACCCACCGCCGGACACGGCATCAGACTCTGAGGTTGCTGCCGGATTGGCGCTTTATAATCAGCACTGCATGCGGTGCCATGGTTTAGGTGCCGTGGGTCAAGGGTTGGTGCCCGATCTAAGGGCCATGTCTCAAACGACTCATGAGATCTTTGACGCCATTGTCCTCGACGGAGTCTTGGCGCCTGCTGGGATGATCGGTTTTAAATCGGTGATGACGAAGCAAGATTCCGAGAACGTGAGGCGGTATCTGATCCGCGCTGCCCATGATCAAGTCGAATTGCGAGAAGAGTCGCCGCAGTGGCGCGGGGTGCGTGATTGGTTTTTCGATCAATTGGGATGGCTTGCCTCGAAGGTCATTTAACCAATCTTCACTCCGTGGATTCGGACAATACCTGTCGAGTCAAGACTGAGCTGCGAACAGTCCCTTTTATTCAATTCAAAGTGAATAATCAGTGGGCTGAGCAAATACCCGCAATTTGTCTCAGACGCATTCGCATGGTAAGACAGCGTTAGTGATCCCAATAAAAAGAGTAAGCCATGTACCCAAGTCATTACGCTCACGCCCACCCAGATCGCCCGGCCGTTATCATGGCCGGATCGGGACAAGTTCAGACCTATGCAGCGCTTGAGGCCCGAGCCAATCAAGGCGCTCAAGCACTGCGTGCTTCTGGGCTCAATCGCCTTGATCACTACGCAATTTTTATGGAAAACAATGGCCCATACATCGAGGTCTGCGCCGCTGGTGAGCGGGCTGGGCTCTATTACACCTGCATCAATTCTTTCCTGACCGCCGAAGAGATGGCTTATATCGTGATGAATTCGGAATCGCGCATTTTGATCACGTCAGCTGCGAAGCTGCCGCTGGTTGTTGATGCATTACCGGCTTGTCCCAATCTAGAGGCGGTTTGGGTGGTTGATGACCTCCAAGCCCCCGCGGATTTGTCCGGCTCAGACCTCTTTAAAGACTATGAGGCTGTGTTGAGTCAGTTTCCTAGTTCCCCGATCCATGATGAATTTCTAGGGACGCCCATGCTTTACTCATCAGGAACGACAGGGAGACCCAAAGGTATTATCCGGCCTCTGCCCGAGCAGCCGCCCAGCGAGCCATTACCGTTGTTTTCGTTCCTGTCCCAGCTCTGGCACTACCGCGAGGACATGATCTACTTATCCCCCGCACCGTTGTATCACTCGGCGCCTCAAGCGGCGGTGAACTTGACGCTGCGGATCGGTGGCACCGTCATTGTGATGGAGAAGTTTGATCCATCGGCTTATCTCTCACACATACAGGACTATGGCGTTACCCATTCCCAACTGGTCCCAACCATGTTCAGTCGTATGTTAAAGCTTGATCCAAGTGCTCGGGCGGCATTTGATTTGTCCTCACTCGAGGTGGCTGTCCATGCTGCAGCGCCATGCCCTGCAATGGTGAAGCATCAAATGATCGACTGGTGGGGACCAATTATCCATGAATACTATGGTGCAACCGAAGGTTTGGGATTTGCAGCCTGCAATACCGAAGAGTGGTTAGCTCACCCTGGGACTGTGGGTAAAGTCGTCATGGGCGATCTGCATGTTTTAGATGATTCGGGGCAGACCGTGCCTACAGGAGAGGCCGGCACACTCTGGTTTAAAACGGCGACAGAGTTTGAGTATCACAATGATCCTGAGAAAACACGAGAATCATCGTCATCAGACGGCACGATGACTACGGTTGGGGATGTTGGCTATGTTGATGAGGATGGATTCTTATATCTGACGGATCGTGCCACGTTTATGATCATTTCTGGAGGCGTCAACATCTATCCCCAAGAATGTGAGGATTTACTCATCAGCCATCCGAAGGTTGCTGATGCTGCTGTGTTTGGAGTGCCCAACGAAGATTTGGGTGAAGAGGTCAAGGCGGTGGTGCAGCCGATTGAGGGTCTGGCCTCGAGCGAATCGCTCACGGAGGAACTCTTGGATTATCTTTCGGGCCATCTATCTCGGCAAAAAATTCCCAGAAGTATTGATTACGAGAGAACGTTGCCCCGTCTCCCCACTGGCAAACTCTACAAGCGCCTGTTGCGCGACCGATACTGGGGTAAGGGCCGATCGAAGATTGTTTAGGCCGACCGTTCTCATGTAAGAGGTATCAGTGTTGAGTCTATGCTGATCCTCTAAATGTGGTGCAGGCGCCTGGTCAGACGTAAGCGCTTCAATAAAGCGCGGGATGTTCGCTTTGACAGCGTTTTGAAGCGACCGGCTGTTTAAAACCACGGACTGAATCGAGTTCGGAGCGATGAATCGCTCAGCAGTCAACGGAGGCAGAGAGGCATTTCGAAAAAGGTCCTCCAACGAGGATCAGAACAAGGCAATTTTGAAGCAACTTATTAAATCGAGGAGAGGTTGAAATGTTTGACACAGTTATTCGTGGGGTTCAGATCGTAGACGGAAACGGTGGGTCTCCTTATGCAGGCGATATCGCCATAAAGGATGGCGTGATAGAAGCTGTCGGCACCGTTGAAGGCCGTGGCTATGAGGAAATCCAGGCTGAGGGCGCTTTTGCCACACCTGGCTGGATTGATGTCCACACCCATTACGATGGCCAAGTGAGCTGGGACGATACGCTTGACCCTTCGTTCAGCCATGGTGTCACCAGTGTGGTGATGGGGAATTGCGGCGTGGGCTTTGCACCGGCCCCTCCTGGAGGCGAGCAGCGGCTGATTGAGTTAATGGAAGGCGTTGAAGACATCCCTGGAACTGCATTGTATGAAGGAATTGAATGGGGCCGTTGGGAGACCTTCCCTGAATACTTGGATTACCTTGATTCAAGACACTACTCGCTGAATATTGCGGCCCAGGTGCCGCATAGTGCGTTGCGGAGTTACGTCATGGGTGACCGAGCGCTGCGTCATGAAGATGCGACTGCTGAGGACCTTGCGGTTATGGCAAAGATTGTGGAGGAGGCGATGACCGCCGGAGCCGTCGGCTTTTCAACTTCGAGAACGGTAGGACATCGCAGTGTTATTGGTGAAACAATCCCTGGCACTTTTGCCGAGCGTGAGGAGCTTCTTGCGCTGGCTGGCGCCATGAAAGCAGCCGATAAAGGTGTTTTTCAGGCGGTGCCCGCCGGAGTCGTCGGAGATCTTGCGGGCCCTGAGCAGCACAGCACCGAAGAAGAGGTTGCTCTATTTGCGGATATCGCTGAAGCCAGCGGGCGTGCAGTGACGTTCACCCTCGCTCAAAATTTTAATCGTCCGGATCAGTGGCGCCATTGCCTCGATATCGTCGAGCAAGCGACCGACCGGGGCTTAACACTCATGCCTCAGATTGCGACCCGGCCGATTGGCTTTGTGACCAGTTTAAAGTCTTATCACATGTTTCAGCGTCGGCGGACCTATTTGGAATTGCTTGATCTACCCTTTTCGGAGCGACTGTCCATGCTCAAGCGACCGGATATCAAGGCGCGAATACTCGCGGACGAAGATGTAAAACCGGAACTGGCAGGTTCCATGGAAAACATTTATGGCCTACTAGGGATGGCCGCTTCGAGCATGTTTCCTTTATCTGTTCCGATGAACTACGAACCTGAACCTGGCGGCACGCTCGGCAACTTAGCAGAGAAGGCGGGAATGCCGATTGACAGCTTTGTATATGACTTTCTGCTCGCAGAGGAGGGTAACAACTTTGCGATTTCATTGGGTGCAAACTTTGTGTCCGGTAATTTTGATGTGATCCACGACATGCTTTTGCACCCCCAAACCACGATTGGGTTATCTGATGCTGGCGCGCACGTGAATTTGATTTTCGACGCGGTGGGGCCGACTTACCAGTTGATGCATTGGGTGAGGGATCGAAGCCGAGGACCAAAATTACCGATCGAACTGATGGTTGCAAAACAGACCGCACGGAATGCCGATTTATTTGGTCTGAGGGATCGGGGACGTATTGCACCGGGTCAGATCGCTGATCTGAATGTACTTGATTTGGACCGATTGAGTCTTGGTGAACTCAGAGTCGCGCATGATTTGCCGGCTGGAGGCGGTCGAATTTTGCAGTCAGCGACGGGCTATCTCAATACCTTTGTGAGGGGTGTGAAGACTCGAGCACAAGATGAGGACACGGGGGCAAGGCCAGGTAGGCTCATTCGTGGCTAGTCGATGCTTCGACGGGATGCATCAAATCTACATTCTTAAAAAGTGGTTCTTCGCCCATTGTTTGATGGTTGTGCTGCTTGCGGGACTGCCGGCGGGCGCAGATTGGCGAGAGGATCGTCGCCAGTCAATTCTGCATGGGGTCCAAGCGGTGTTGATGTGTAATGGGCTCTTCACCAGCCATCGAAGCCTTGATGCGATTTTTGCGCAAGAGCTCGCGTTCTTAAGGCCGCCGAGGTTTGAGCTGCCGCTGGGCACGGCTGCCGGTGGCGCTTATCGAATTGATCCGGTGCAAAAAGCCGTCACAGTAGGCATCACGGCGCCAGAAGCGGCGGTCACTGCAGTGTTCAGAGAGGGGTTCGGGTGTATTGTTTTGCCGCCGGGTCTCTTGCCGACCGGTGACTTACTCGCGAGTCTGCCGATTGATCCATCCCCACCGGTGCCCCTGTTACTTTCAGATAAGACGTGGCCTTTTGGCGATCAAATGAAAATTGCGGCGGCGGAGAGAGTTAATGTCCAGGCTTTAGAGGCTGCGGGTGACTGGGCCTTCAACCGAGGAAACCCTGAACAGGTCACAACGAGCCTATTGATCACCAGCCAAGATGCAATGATTTACGAGCGCTATGCGCCAGGATTTGATGCGCAGACTCGGCAGCGAACCTGGTCTGTAGCGAAAAGTATCGCAGCAACCTTGATTGGTCAGCGGGTGCAATCTGGACATCTCGCCCTCGATATGCCGCTCGATGTTGATTATTTGCCAGAACTCAAAAATTCGGAGGCTGACCCGAGACGATCAATCACCCTGCGCCACGTCCTTAACATGAGCAGCGGATTAGATCCGGTGGATAACAAAGGCATGGAATATCAAAACGGCAGTGGTCTCGTTTATTGGGCCGGTGATAGTGCTGAGCGCGCAGCGCTAGGACGAGGGCTGGTACGAACGCCGGGTAAGGTTTGGGACTATGAAAATTATGAAACCTTGTTGGCGGTGCTGGCCTTCAAGCGAACGTTTGAGAGCGAAGAGAAATATCTCGCTTTTCCTAGACAAGCGCTGCTTGAGCCGCTCGGCATGAACCACACGGTGATCGGCGTTGATCGATTCGGGGACTATATTTTGAGTTCTCAGGTCTATAGCTCAGCGAGGGACTTGGCACGCTTTGGGCTGCTTCATTTGGGTGGCGGGCTTTGGGGCGACCGGCGCTTAGTTTCTGAAGATTGGATTGAGTTTGTGCGATCACCGGCGCCGGCTGCCAATAATCCAAAGCAGCTCAATGGCGGACACTGGTGGCTTGTCCCCAATGACCGCGATGACGTACCAAAAGATGCCTATTGCGCCGCTGGACATCGGGGTCAGTTTGTCATTGTCCTGCCGTCTCAAGGCCTGGTCATTGTTCGCCGAGGACTGGATTTTGGGGGGCAAGGTTTTGACCATTGGGATCTAACGCGAAAAGTCCTCAAAGCCTTTGAAGCATAGACGCTTTGGCTGATCCGAGCCTGCAACCTTGAGGCACAACAGCTCTTAGAGGCTCAACCAGAGTGGCCGCCAAGAGACGCCTCTGAGAACTCAATTTGCCCAATTAAACGCGCTGAAATCAGGGTTGGTTCCATCGACCATATGCTGGGCTCGATCGAGAATTCTCGGATTAAAATGTTCGTGGGTCTGAAGATAAAGTTGCTTGTGTCGAATGCCTTTAAACACCACCTCGGCAACCGCGCTGGGGGCCATCCCTTGCGCCATAATTGCTTGAAATTGCGCCCGCATGGCCTGTTGCTGCTCGGTCAGGGGCGTAGATTCGGCATCGGTTAAACTGGCTGGACGGTTGCGAGCGCTCGATCCAATTTTGGTGTTAATGATGCCGGGGCACAGCACTGAACAGCCCAGTTTTGAATCAGCATCCGCAAGGTCGCGATAGAGATGCTCTGTTAATGCCACAACGCCATGTTTGGTGACCGAATAAGGCGCATTAGTAACGCCACCGATAAGGCCTGCAACCGATGCGGTATTTACAATATGACCCGGTTCGCCGTGCGCCAGCATGTGCGGCACGAATAAGCGCTGACCATGAATGACGCTCATCAGATTAACGCCAAGTACCCAGGCCCAGTCCTTCTCCGTGCCCGACCAAGCATTGCCTGCACCGCCGACGCCGGCGTTGTTAAACAGCAGATGGACCCGATCAAAATGTGACAGCGTGGCTTCTTTCAGCCGCTCAAGCTCTGCGATTACGCTGACATCTACGACTTCCGCCTCTATTGGATTATTAAACTGCTCTTGGAACGTCGCCTTGGTTGCAGCGAGCGCTTCAGACTCAACGTCCGCCAACATGACCTTCATGCCTTCCTCAAGGCATTTTTGGGCCAAGGCTTGGCCAATCCCGCTGGCTGCACCAGTAATCACGGCAACTTTATTTTCGAAAATTTCCATAAGGCTCTCTTTTGAAGTCAAATTTCTAGGCAAACCGCACCTTGTTGCGGCTGGTTGAATTATCTCAAACTTGGATCATCATCCCTCAGAGCCATCGAGTTCTCAAGGGTGCTTAAGTGAGCTGCAATGATTGGAATGATTGACCCAAATGATGGGCGCCCCAGACGCAGAACGAGCCGTCCGTTAGGGGGGTTGTACCCTCCGAGGGGACAATACGACATTGTGGAGAACGGGACATTGTTTAGAAAACAGTCAAGCATGCTTGGAATTAAATCTAAAAAAAGCTACTTTACCGGTGATGCGTTCATTGAAGCGCTACGGTTAATCCACGGGAGGAAGTGTGAGCAGTAATGATTCCAGCGTATTAGAGGCGGCAACGCAGTGTCCGATGCATGAGCTTAACCCAATGCTGCCCGAGTTGTTACGGCAGCCCTGGGGAATGAATCGCCGACTTCGTGATGAAGCACCGATCTTTCAGGATCCAAACTCGGGGATATTTTTTGTTTCTCGGTATGATGATGTTGTCAAAATGGCGATGGATCCTGGCACTTTCTCAAGCAAGATGTTGCAGTCGACTCGGGCGATGTCAGGATCCAGTGATCCCGAATTACTGGAAATCTTGGCCGGTGGCTATCCGCAGGTTGCGACCATGTTGACCCAGGATCCCCCTTTGCAGCGGCGGTATCGTAAGTTTGTCGATGGTGCTTTCTCCCCAGCGAGTCTAAGGGCGCTAGAACCATTTATTGAATCAACCGCGCATGCTTTGATTGATGGCTTTATCGACCGGGGGCAGTGTGAATTCCTATCAGAATTTGGCGTGCCGCTGCCCTTGCGCGTGATTGTTTCCCAATTGGGCGCACCAATGGAAGACTTGCATTTGTTTCGGAAATGGACTGAAGCATTTATAGGTAATTTGAGTCAGCAGTTGGATCGTGATGGGATTTTGGCAGCTGCCAGAGACATGGTTGAGTTTCAACACTACTTTGTTGAACGCATGGCCGAACGCCGAGCAGCCCCACAAGACGATATTCTCTCGAAGGTTGTCAATGCCAGTATCGATGGTGAACAACCTTTGGGGGTCGATGAGTGCCTCTCAATGATTTCTCAAATTCTAGTCGCAGGCAATGAAACAACCTCAGCCTCCATCACCGAGGGCATTTGGCTGTTGATCGAAAACCCTGAGGAATACGAGCGACTAAAAAAAGACCCCTCGCCTGAGATGATTTCTAATTTTGTCGAAGAAGTGCTTCGGATATCGAGCCCCTCTTCGAACATGTTTCGGCGTGCGGTAAAAGAGGTCGAGTGGCATGGTGTAACCATTCCCAAAGATGCAATTTTGTTTGCGCGTTTTGCCTCGGCCAATCACGACGAGCGCCGTTTCCCAGATCCCTTACGGTTTGATTTAACGCGAACCAATCTGAAAGAACAGATAGCCTTTGGAAAGGGTGTTCATCATTGCTTAGGAGCGGCCTTGAGCCGTCGCGAAATGAATATTGGTTTCCGAGTAATTTTTGAACGGTTGGAGAACTTTAGACTCGCTCCTGCGGCGTCGCCACCAAGCTTTGCAGCCAATGCAATGTTGCATGGCCTCAGTGGTCTGGATGTCAGTTTTGATCGGGTGGCGTAACGCGTGGCTGATTTGGGTTTTAGTCTTTGCTGCCGGAACCACTGTTGCGGAAGATGATTTAGAAGTTCCAGAGGAGATCAAGATGTGTAATCAAGGCATGATGCATGCGGTGGCGAGACAAGAAATCGAATACCTTCGACGCGAATATGCCAAGGCGACCGACATGATTGGACTCGGTACCTCGGATGCGATTGCAGAGGGAAGATCGGTTTATAGACGAATTTTTACCGAAGATGTTGAGTTTTCCGTTTCTGGTTCAGGAACCCAGCCATTAGCGGCCACCGGACCCGATGGCTGGGTAGATGTTGTGCTTGGCGCCTTAGGCCCGATTGGGCCTACTCAGCACCTGATTGGCACTCAGCTGGTAGAGTTTGACGTCCTGAAATGGAATGATCAGTGCGCTGTAATCGACGGCGCTGCTCGGATGCAAAGTTATGTCCAAGCATGGCATGATCAAAGCGACCGTGAAGTGTGGTTGTTTCTTGGCACGTATTTCGATGAAGTGGTTTATGGAAGTGATACGGGCTGGCAGATTAAAGCCATGGAACTTCGCCGGGTCACCGGAGAGAATCGTCCTTCTGGAGAGGCTGTCGCTACGGTCCCGCTTTAGTAGAGCTGCCGAGGGATGGCTTGCCCAGTATCATCAGGCTTCATTTAGCCCTGGAAGCCCGAGGCGGGGCAAAGGCTGGGTCAGTCGCCCCTGGGTTGACCCGTTGATTGATCAGACTCGTCTGCTGCCTCTTGATGCAGGCGCCACGATAGATAGTGTTCGATTTCAGTTTTGAGTTGGCGGTAGATGAAGGTAATGACTGCAACGTCATCGATATAACCCCATCCTAAGAGAAAGTCTGGAATGCTGTCGAGTGGCATTAAAAAGTACAGAATCCCGGCGATAATCATCACGGGTGTCTTAGTTTCGTAGTCTTTGTAGGCCCCGCTTGCGATATCGCGAGCCCAAGTAATGAGCAACGTAAGTTGCTCTTTAATGTCCTTTAATCGCTGGTTCTGTGTCTTCGCTAATTTGTTTTGAGCGTCTTGCAGCTCTCCGGAAAGCGCTTTCGGATGCTTCAGTAGTTTCTCAGCCCGTTTCGTCAGGGCCTTGATGCGCGTTTCAGAGCGGTCTGCTGTCATAGCGGCTGCAAATCGGATGTTTGGACGAAAGGCGCTATGCTGGGGCGCTGAGACTGTGTCTTAAACCAAGCCATGAGATTGGTGTGATGCGCCGCGGGAGCCAAGTTGACCAACCTGATCCCAAAATCGATTGCGACCCAAAGCGAAATATCTGCCATGCTGAAGGCCTCCCCAGCGACAAAAGCACTTTCCGTCAATTCGCGATCGAGACGCTTATAAAATGCGTGGGTGGCTAGATCACTGTGCTTTTTTGCCAAAGGGTTTTGTTCAAATCGCCCGAGGCGCGCAACGATTGGGCCGTTCACCCAGGATGTGCCGATCTGACTCCAAAGCCCGAGCTCGATGTGGCGATTTCGCATTGCGATGTGGCCTATTTCAAGGGCTGTGCAACCAAACAGCGAGGGCTTTGGCTGGAGCGCCTCCAGATAACGGCAAATCGCCGTTGATTCACTCAAGAACTCGCCATCGTCCGTTTCAAGCACCGGGATTTTGCCTTGACTATTTTTCTGAAGGAAAGCCTTTGATTGATGCTCGCCCGAGGAGAGGTCCACGGTCACGAGCTCGAAGTCGATGGCTTTTTCTGCCAAAAAGATTTCGACCTTCCGGGGGTTGGGGGCTCCTGCATAACCAAACAACTTCACACATCGATCCTTACTGGCGGTGACGCCATAATACTAGAGTAACCAGGTCAACAGTGATATGGCTATAGGAGATTGATCAAGACCAAGGATGAAAACTGAAATCGGAAGTGCTCGTGTGGGCTGACGCCGCTCGCAGGAATGTGATCAACGGGATTGCCTAGAGTGCGCTGGATCTAGGGTCGCCCGTGTTGTGGTTGCTTCGTGTTAGGATGCCGCGCATGAGCGTTGTGATTAATCTACAAAATGTGTCCATTGCCTTTGGTGCAAAACCTGTACTCAGGGACGTTAACCTTACCATCGAGTCCGGAAGCCGATATTGTATTACAGGCTATAACGGCAGTGGCAAAACCACGCTTTTGAATCTGATGACTGGGATACATCTACCAGATTCGGGACAGGTGACTCGAAGCACAAATTTAACTTTCTCGACCTTATCCCAGAGCGTTCATTTTGGTGATTCCCTGACCACATTTGATGCGGTTGCGGCGGGACTTGGACCGATCGGTGAGGTGCTTGGTGCGTACCGGCGGCTCAAAGACCAAGCTGGGGATGACGCAGAGCGGCGACGACAGGATTTTCGAGCTGAACTTGATGCTGCTGAAGCCTGGCACCTCGAAGCACAGGTCGATGCCATATTAGATCGTCTAAGCCTCGATGGCGATCAGGCAATCTCTGCATTATCTGGAGGTTGGGGAAAGCGTGTTGCAATTGCGCGTAGTCTTGTCGCGAACCCTGAAGTTTGGGTGCTCGATGAACCCACAAATCACTTGGACATTCCCACAATCGAATGGCTTCAATCTGAATTGATGCGTTATCAAGGGACCTTAATCTTTGTATCTCATGATCGAGCTTTGATGGAAGCGTTGGCAACCTGTGTGGTTGATGTTGACCGAGGCGTCGTGAAGCTTTGGCCCTGTGGCTACAACGCATTTTTAGAACGTCGCGAGGCCGAACGAGAACGGTTGGCGGAAGCTGACGCGCGCTTTGATGCGAAATTGGCTGAGGAAGAGATCTGGATCAGGAAAGGTATTCAGGCACGTCGGACTCGAAACGAGGGACGTGTCCGGGCACTCAAACAGATGCGCTCTGAGCGAGCGGAAAGAGAATCCAGAAGTCATCTTTTGTTGGAAGTAGACGCCGGTCAACGGTCGGGAAAGATCGTTAGCGCATTTGAAAATGTCAGTTTTGAATTGGGTGGACAGTTTCTGATTAAAGATATGAACTGGGTCGTCCAGCGAGGCGACCGTATTGGCCTTGTTGGACCGAACGGAATTGGTAAATCAACCCTGATTAAACTGCTTCTGGGTGAGCATTCCGCATCATCGGGGTCCATCAGTACAGGCACAAAAATCGAAGTGGCGTATTTTGATCAATCCCGTGCGGCGCTGGATCAAGAGATGACCGTCAATGAGGCTATTGGTGCAGGCCGAGATTTTATTGAGATTAACGGCCAATCGATTCATGTCGTCTCCTATCTAAAGCGCTTCATGTTTGATTCCGCTCAAGCACGAGGCAAGATCAGGACGCTCTCTGGCGGCCAACAGAACCGGCTTTTAATGGCGCAGCTTTTCGCTCAACCCGCAAATTTATTGATTCTCGATGAGCCGACCAATGATTTGGATATAGAGACATTAGAGCTCCTCGAAGCTTTGCTCCACGAGTATTCCGGGACGGTGCTTTTAGTAAGCCATGATCGCCGTTTTTTGGATGAGGTTGTCACTTCGCTGTTGGTATTTAAGGGCGAGGGCGAGGTAGAGGAGCACGTCGGTGGGTTCTCCGAGTGGGTGGAACGAGGAGGCCGCCTCCAGCCTGCAAAAGTGCCGACAGAGGCTTCAAGTGATACCAGTGTCGGCGGGGTTGATTATGAAACACAAAAGAAGAAACGGGCAGAACGTCGGCGCTTGCAAAAATCCTATGATGAGATGCCGTCACGTATCCAGTCGCTCGAGTCCGAGGAGGAGGCGCTCATGAAGATGATGAGTGCAACAGATTTCTTTGAGCGTCCTGAGGGCGAACAAAAAGCGGCCTACGATGCAGCGGGTAAGCTGCGTGATGAGATCGCTGGCCTCTATGATCAGTGGGCAGATCTCGAGGCGCGCTTGGAATCAGCTTAGTCGCTTAAATGGACGCCACTGTGGCAACGAAGCTGTACTGGCAAGAACCAGGAGACCCGCAAAGATGCCCAGGTTCTTAACGAAATTCTGCACTTCGTGAGGTTGCGATGTTTCGGGATAGAGATTCCAGAAGTCATGCATACCAAAGTTAATCGCGAGTGTCAGCAGAGCGAGTATTACTGCGACGTCTCTGAGTTTGACCGCTAGCATGAGGGCTGCGCCGCCGCCCACCTGTAGAAGAATCGTTAAGGGCAACAACAAATCAATCAGCGGAATGCCGTGCTGGCTCATATAGGCAACGGTCCCTGGGTAGCCTGTGATTTTCATAATGCCCGGGAGCAAAAAGTAAAGGCCCAGAAGGCAACGGCCAAGGGTGAGCGCGGTGGATTCAATCATGGAACGTCCTTAATTAGATTGCGCAAGTTCGCCGGATCGGTGGTCTGAATCAATATTCTGAGCCGCGATGCGCCATGGTGTTAGGTCCCACTCCGGCCATCTGGCCTGGGTCAGCGCCAAGGTCCGGGGTGTCCAGTAACTCGAGCCAGGTAATGGAATGCCCAAGCAGGCCAGCTGCTCTGGCTTTGCGTTGTTTAGCACGAGCGGCCAGGGTTTGAGCGCCCCAGCTTGCCAAACATGGAAGCCAATCATGTCATTGCCAGCGGCCTTGTATCCAACGGTCATTGTGTAACGTTTGCCATTCGGGCGTGAGAGGTTGGTACCCCTGTGAAACGTATCAATGCTGTGAACAACCAGGGTGCCCGCGCCTGCAGCCGCTGATCGCTCAACGGCTTTGAGCTTGGGTTGGTCTGCTGCATCTGCAACCACCGCCCCAGGCGCTAACAGACGATCGCTATCAGGCTTGGTTACATAATGCAGTGCCCCGAGGTCATCGGAGACATCGCTGATATAAACGATAAAATCAATCGAGCGCTGACTGGGTTGGTCGCTGGGTACTGTCAGAGTATGGTTGCCAAAATCGCAGTGATGTAACTGATCATAATCGGCTTCTCCGGTGAACTTAGCCCAGGTATGGGACTGATAGAGGTGAACCTGCTCAACCCCTAGCAGATCCTGAGCGAGAGCAATCAGCGACGGATGCAGCGAAATCAGGTTCGTGTCGACACTCGCCTGATAGGGCAGGCTATCTATGTTTTGAAACTGCTTATGATGCATAGCTCCAAAAGCGCCTGGGGGCTTTTTGATAAGTTCTCGAGCTGCCTCGGATTCCGGTGCAAGATGGCTATAGATTTCTTCAAAATCAGAAAAAATGGGATTAATCTCATCGGGGCGAAAGAAGTCTTCGATGATCGTGAAGCCTTCTTCTCGCCACTGGGTGACGTGCTCGAGACTGTGGCGCTTATCCATGGAGTTGCATCGCGGGTTTAGATATTTTGGGAGTTTAGCGTTGCTCGGCGGTCCGCGTCTAGAAATCTAAAGGCGCGCTAGAAGGGGCTGAATGCGCCGAGCCTGGGTGACGCTGAGATCGACTCGAGAAAGAGATTGAGTCTGGCGCGTCGATATGGTTTATATACGTTTCAGTAGGCATCGGGCTTTTATTCCCACTGCCTTAAAATTTGCGCTGGCCTAAAAATCGGTGTGAACCCAGCGTTGCTACTGCTTAAGGGCCGTTATGTCATCATCTACTCTCGAGAAAAATCCGACGTTTTGGTTTTACGGCTCGGCGTCAATCGCCTATGGCATTAAAAACAATGCTTTTAGTTATCTGCTGTTAATTTATGCCAACCAGGTTCTAGGCTTGCCGGGCTATCTGGCGTCCCTGGCTTTGGCTCTGGCAATGATTTGGGATGCCGTATCGGATCTACTCTTGGGACATTGGTCCGATAAAACCAGTAGCCGTCTGGGACGACGTCACCCGTTCATGTATGCCTCGGTCTTTTTGTTACCAGCAACCTTTTACGCGTTGTTTAATCCAGTGATCGAACTTACGGAAACAACCACATTTTTCTATGTGCTTGCGATGGCATTGCTCATCAGAACGGGTACAACCCTCTTTGAGGTGCCTTCAACCGCGCTGCTACCCGATCTTGAAACAGAATACGATCGACGTAACAAGTGGTTGGCGCTCAGACATTTTTTTGGTTGGACGGGCGGCAATGGTATCCACATGATTAACATGTGGTTTTGGGTTGGCGCTTACGGCTTTTCGGAACAGGCCGGGTACAGCATTTATGGCGCTGCAGGTGCCTTGATTATCGCCATTGCAATCATGGCGTCCGCACTCGGCACCCAAAAAGTGGCTGCTGCACTGCCAAAACCTCAAGAGCCGTTTCGAATTCGGGAAATCAATCGAGAAATTCAACAGATCTTTCAGTCGGTTAAGAATCGAAATTTTGCAGCACTGTTTTTCTATGGCCTCACCGTCGGCATAGCAGGTGGTCTTGGAACCGCCCTTTATCTGTATAACACAACGTACTTCTTTGGCTTCTCCGGCAAACAGATCAGTGTGACGGCGATTGGTGTACTGATATCACCCGTCATTGCTTATTGGGCCGCGCCATTTTTAGGCAAAATGTTTGGTAAAAAACGTGCGGCGATCTACGCAATTTTAGTCAATATTGCGCTCTATCCTATGCCCTACATACTCTTGCTCACGGGTTGGTGGCCAGGTCTGGGGAGCTGGGTATCGCTCTATATTTATAGTGGTTTTATTGTTGTTGAGGTGGTTTGCGGCATTATCGGGGGCGTTCTGCTGGACTCGATGATGGCCGATGTCGTTGAAGACAGTGAATTAAAAACTGCTCGACGGTCTGAGGGTCTGTTTTATGCCGCCCGTGGGTTTGCGGCAAAAGCGATTTCTGCTGGAGGTATTATTGGAGCCGGCTCTATTGTTTCTCTTGTTGGCTTGGATGGGGTGACGTCGATCGCCGACGTTACCGATGAGATTCGTATGAATCTTGCGCTGTTATTTTTGCCGCTTTATTGCGGCCTGTTTCTCATTGGATTATGGATTGTTTCCAGCTATAGAATTACGCGCGAGGATCATACCGCCCATCTAGAAAGTCTGGCGGCCAGAAAACAAAAAGAAACCGAAACAAAGCTGAGCTAGGGTGAAAAAGCTGAGCCTAGGGAGGAGCCCGGGATGACAATTTCCTTGATAGATTCAGCAATGCAGCGATATATCGATGACGATATTTTATCCTGCGTGAGTTCGATGGTGCTCAAGGGTACCGAAATCGTGCATCAGAGTTATCTAGGGTTCAGTGACCTTGAAACTAAATCACCCGTCCAGCCGGATAGCATTTTTAGGATCGCCTCGAATACGAAGATCGTGACATCGGTGGCGCTCATGATGCTTTACGAGCAGGGCCGATTTGGACTTGATGATCCCGTGGCGAAATTTCTGCCAGAATTTTCCGACATGATGGTGCTCAATAAGGGTGCGCAAAGCGGCCAGGATTGCTTGCCAGCGAAAAACCCTATCCTGATTCGACATTTGCTCAGCCACAGCGCCGGGCTGTCCTACGGCTTTATCGAGCCGGAGTCGGTGATCGATCAGTGCTACAACGCGGCATCTCTCGGCGGACTGTCGGCTCAGGATTCAAATTTGGAAAGTTTTGTGCGGTCGGTCGCCGAGTTGCCCTTGGCGTTTGAGCCAGGGAGTGGTTGGCGTTATAGCGTTGCTACCGATGTGTGCGCCCGGCTCATTGAGGTGCTCAGCGATTTGCCAGCAGATGTCTTCATGAAAAAGATGCTGCTTGATCCGCTGGGCATGAAAGACACTGATTTTTTCGTTCCCGAAGCGAAACGTGATCGATTGCTTTCGCTGTATGCGCCACGCGACTTTTTTGATCCTATGGCCAGTGGTCTTAACAAGTATGAAGGCACCTCGGCCGATGAAGCTTTGAATCATCCGCCAACGTTCATCAGTGGCGGAGGCGGGCTTTATTCAACGCTGCCTGACTATGCCGAATTCATTCGAATGATTGTCAATGGTGGACATTGGCAGGGGCATCAATATTTACAGCCAGAAACCATCAAATTAATGCGAACGAATCAGTTGGCAGACGGTATTGGGGTTAACTTTCCTTTTTGGGAAATGCCTGGAACGGTTTTTGGACTGGGCTTTGCAATCAAAGCCGAGCCCGCTGAGGGTGAGTCGGCTTTGGCCCTGGGCGAATATCATTGGGGCGGCTTAATGGGAACACATTCTTGGATGGCACCTGCTGCTGAATTGACAGGGCTATGCTTCACGCAACGGATGCCTGGATTTTGGCACCCTTTCAGTCATGAGTTTCAACAGATTGTTTATGCCGAAGCGGAAAAAGGTTTCTAGACTGGGTGGGGCAGTGTCTGCGGTAGCTGATCTCCGGATCGTCTTAGCTGGTTCTTTTTGAAGATGGATATCTCAGAGGCGCGCAAGAAGAGGTGGGGAATATGGCCGATAGGCCTTTGGTTGAATCGGAGCTTGGATCGTTTGAAGGTTTCTGGGCTAATGATCAAAAAACGGTTCGGGCTTTTAAGGGTATACCCTATGCTGAGCCGCCTGTAGGTCACCTGCGGTTTCGCCCGCCCGTCCCGAAGGCACCAATCAATGTGCCGCTGCAAGCCCGAAACGAGGGTTCGCCCTGTTGGCAATCCCAAGGCAATGATGCGTTTGTTTGGGCGCTTGGGACCTTTCCGAGAAGCGAAGATTGTTTGTATCTCAATATTTGGACTCCGGCATCCGCGGATCGTGAAAACCTCAAGCCGGTGATGGTGTGGTTTCACGGCGGTGCCCATACACGGAGTTGGGCTCACCACCCGCTTTTTGACGGTACGAGTTTTGCCGAGCAAGAAGTGATTTTGGTTTCGGTTAATTATCGCTTGGGTCCATGGGGTTTTTTGGCTTTGCCAATGTTGTCTGAGGAATCCGAGCAAGGGGCCTCAGGAAATTACGGTTTGCTCGATAAAATAGAGGCGCTCCGCTGGGTGCAACGATCCATCGCTGCGTTTGGTGGTGATGCTGACAATGTTACGATTTTTGGTCAGTCCGCTGGGTCTCAAAGCGTTTGTGCGTTGATGGCATCACCTCTGACAGATGGCTTGTTTCATAAAGCCATTGGTCAGTCGGCCAGTTGCTTGAACGGTTTTGAGGTAGACCCCCAGGGCTATGAAACAGGATCAGCGCTTTTGTCGGAGCTGGACAATCCCAGTGATGTTGCTGCACTGAGAGAAGTGCCGAATCAGACGTTGCTCGACGCAGCTTTAAAAAGTAACTGGGGGGCAAGAAGTCGAATTACCATCGATGGTTGGGTTTTGCCCGATACCCCACTAGTTCTGTTTCAGGAGCAGGCTAGGGTGTCTATACCACTGCTTGTAGGATCCTTGGCCAATGAGGGGCATCTGCTTATTCCGCTGACCGTTGAAACCGATCAGCCGCGGTTTCGGCAATTCCTAGCACGTACCTTCAGTCGGGATCCGACTGCTATCGAGGAAATTGAAATCGCTTATCAAGCAGAGATTGCCGAAGGTTATGGAAAGGCACGTCACGCCATTGAAACAGACCTATTTATGGCGCTTGGTATGCGGCACTGGGCAGCGCTGAACGCACGGTCTGGTGCACCGAGTTACGTCTATTTTATGTCTCATGTACCTCCAGCCTGTCAGATTTATCGACCTGATTCGCCAGAACTTTTTTTAGAAGACGGAGCACGGAGTGCCGGCGCCTACCATTCTGGTGATCTTGCTTTTGTTTTTAATACGCTGAATCGCGCGGGTTGTGGCTGGTCAGAGGAGGATCGCGCGCTTGCGATTAAGATTCATCAGTATTGGGCAAACTTCGCTAAAACCGGTCGGCCTTCCCGCGAGGGCATCGACGACTGGCCGGCTTGGTCAGATACCGGTGAACTGATGATTTTTGATGTCCCTACAAAATTGGCTAGGGATGTGCGCCATCAAAAATTGCTGAGTTTGGCCCGAGGCCTTGGGTTAGACCAATCAATCATAGATCGATAAGTCTAAAAGGCCGCTGCAGTTGCATCGAGGGCTGCTTGCAGGCCCGAGACTAGTTGGTCGATTTCAGGCTTCGTGATAATCAGCGGTGGGGATAAAATAAGGCCGTCCCCGACCTGCCTGACCATCAGGCCATTTTGAATGGCATTGTTGCGACAGAAAACAGCGGCGGCGGAATCAGGCGCTAGGCGATCGTTGTGGCCTTTTTCGCGAACCAATTCTATGGCCCCTAACATGCCCTGACAGCGTATTTCACCCACGATTTCATGATCCGCAAGGCGTGCGAGGGCTTTAGCCCAGTAGGGTGCGATGCTTGTTGAAACAGTGTCTAAAAGATCCGTTTCTTGATAGATCTCGAGTGTCGCAAGGCCTGCCGCGCATGCGACCGGATGTCCTGAATAGGTAAAGCCGTGGGCGAATTCGCCCCCATCCCGGGTGACGACATCGGCAATTTTGTTGTTGATAGCGACCCCGCCCAGGGGTTGATAGCCGTTGGTTACAGCCTTAGCAAAAGTGATCAGATCAGGTTCGAAACCAAAGGTTTGACATCCCCACCACTGACCCGTTCGACCGAAGCCGCAAATGACCTCATCACTGATGATCAAAACGTCTCTTGATCGACAAATTTCCTCAACAAGTGGCCAGTAGTTGGGTGGCGGTATAATGACGCCACCGGCGCCCTGAATAGGTTCGGCAATGAAGGCAGCTACATTTTCTGCACCCAGGGCATCGATCTTGTCTGCCAGCGATTGTGCGGCCAATTGTCCAACGGTCTCGGGGGTGTGCTCCCCGAGATGCTCGAAACTGTAGGGTTGGTCGACATGATGTACATACGGTAGACCTGTCATCTGCTGATGCATGCCCTTCATGCCACCGAGACTGGCGCCGGCGATGGTGCTGCCATGATAGCCATTGGTCCGGGCAATAATGTTTTTCTTGTTCGGTTGATTGATGAGGTCAAAATAACGATGAACCATCCGAATGTTTGTATCGTTAGCCTCGGATCCAGAATTGGTAAAAAATACATGATCAAATCCATCTGGCAGTGCCTCGACTAATCGGTCTGCCAGCAACAAGGTGGTGTCAGTCGTGCAATTGAAAAAGCTGTTGTAGAACGGCAGGCGATCAAGTTGACCGGTAATGGCGGTTTTGATGCTGTTTTGACTGTAACCTAGATTCGTACACCACAAGCCAGACATGCCATCGAGTAGACGATTGCCTTGGTGATCGATGATAAAGATACCCTCGCCAGCAACGTAGGTTCGGCCTCCTTTTTGTTTATATTCAGCAAAATCAGTAAAAGGATGTAAAAATCGGCCTGATTCAAGCGTGTTTTGGCTTATTGCAGATGGTTGACTGGCCATCAATGGCTCCCGGATTGATAGAGGTTTAAATCAAAGACACGCGAAGTTTAACCGCAAAGTGCCATTGATTTCGTTTAATTTTCCGTACCTTAGCGCTCCCAGCGAAAGGCGGTCAAGGAGAGTTTTGAGGGTTGACAGATGCTTAAGCCCCGTCATAATTCTTGGGTCCAGAGGAATTCTTCATGAAAGTGCGATGCCCGGTGTTTACTAGGCGCCAATTAGTCACCTTCGAGTCAGGGGGGGAGCGCTAAGCCCGCTCTGTTTCCCATGAACTGTACAATCAATCGATTGCTTCTATTAGGCGTAGTCCTTGCGCTGTGCGCGTGCGACCGCCCAGCGACCGTGGATCAGATATTCATCAATGCTGAGGTTTATACCGTTAATCCAGCGCAACCCTGGGCTCAGGCACTGGCCGTTCGCGATGGTTTGATCGTTGGTGTTGGAGAGCAGCATGAGATTTTAGCGGCCTTTGACGGAGCGGTGACAGATCTAGGCGGTAAAATGATCTTGCCGGGTTTTCATGATAGCCACAGTCATCTAATTTATGGTGGTTTGGAACTTCGACAATGTCTTTTATATGAGTCGACAAGCGTTGATGAACTCATTGCAAAAATTCAAGTTTGTGACGCCACGCTTGAACCGGATGAATGGTTGGTTGGGGCGGGGTGGAATTTATCTCTATTTGAGCTTGCGAATCCGTCGAAGGTAATTTTGGACAACATTAATCCCAACCGGATGATGTTTTTAAAGGGAGCGGATGGTCACTCTGCCTGGGTTTCCTCCAAAGCCTTAGCTCGGGCGGGCATTGCCGCTGAGACGCCCGATCCACCCGAAGGGTTGATCGAGCGAGATAGCTTTGGTGAGCCTTCTGGGACGCTTCGCGAGTCTGCGATGACCTTAGTTGAATCGTTACTGCCTGGAGCCTTGCCTGAGGATCTGGTTGAGGCAGCAGAGTCCGCCATCGCTTTAGCGCATCAATTAGGGATTACCTCCGTGATCGATGCTGCCGCCACCGAAGCCTATGCGCGTGCCTTTGATACTTTGGCGAGCGAAGGACGATTGAATTTGAGGCTTCAGTTGGCCATGCCGGTCATCTCGCCTTTTTTTGATCAGGCCTCACAAGAGGCGGTGTTGGTCACGGATCGGGGTCTTGATCAACTGGTGCGCCGGGATGCAGCCAAGATTTTTGTTGACGGCGTGCTTGAGGGTGAAACCGCTGCTTTGCTAGAGCCTTACTTAGGCGAATCGCCGCATTCCGGCATGTTGGTGACGCCTCCTGAAGCGCTCAACGCGCTTGTTGTAGAGATGGACAGCCGCCAGATTCAGATGATGTTCCATGCCATCGGCGACCGAGGAGTTCGTGTTGCGCTTGATGCAGTAGAGGCCGCGCAAAATGTGAATGGAGATCGAGGTCTTCGTCATCACATCTCGCACCTTCAAATGATCGACCCGGTGGATCGGCCCCGTTTTAAGGCGCTGGGTGTAAGCGCTAATTTTCAAGCCCTGTGGGCCTTACCCGACGGTTATATTATGGAGATTAATTTACCGGCAGTCGGTGAGCAGCGAGTGTCACAGATGTATCCGATTGGCTCCCTCGAAGCTGAAGGGGCAAGGATTGTTGGCGGTAGTGATTGGCCGATTTCATCGATGAATCCCTTGGCTGCGATCGAGACGGCGATCACGCGAGCCGATGCCGAGGGGAAGATCCCCGGGACCTTAAATCTCGCTGAGGCCGTGAGTCTCGAAACGATGCTTCGAGCTTATACCCTTGAAGGCGCTTTCTTAATGCATCAGGAGTTGGTTACGGGGAGCCTAGAAGTCGGAAAACAGGCCGATCTGGTGGTGCTCAGTGAAAACCTGTTTGACGTCGATGTCGCTAGGATCAGCGATGTTGCGGTTGAGCGAACGTTTTTTTCCGGTCAGCAGGTGTATCCAAAATGAGTGTCGATAAGGTAAGCGGCTCATTACGAAGTCCTTTAGCCTGGACGCTCAAGTGGGTGGCGCAATGATTGAGTCGCTGGTGCGTTGGCCTCTCTGGTTTAGTGTTTTTAAATGGAGCATTTATTTAGCACTGTCTTCCAACATAGTTTTCTTTTTTCTAGACGAATGGGCAGCGTCCAATCATCTGTTGCGTGATCATGTCACGCCGTTGCTGATTTTAGAATCTTTCGCAGCAACCATTGATACGGCGGCCTGGGTGGTGTTGCTGCTGATGTTTGAGTTGGTGACTTACCAAATCGATGACGCGCAGTTGACGCCTTTGCTTAAACGGGTATTGGTGTTGGTTCGCTCGGTTTGCTTTGGTCTAATTTTGATTGCTTTTGCGGGCTACATCCTAAAACTGCTCAGTTTGCTCAGTGCGGTCGCGATGCTCCCCCAAGATGTCTGTCAGTTGGCGGCAGCCGGTTATAAGCAGATGACCAATCTTGACGAGTACTCAGCAATCGTAAACACAACCTGTCAAGTGCCTGTGGGTGCTTATTTGATCAATCACACTGATCTTTGGATTATTGCTGCAAGTGATCTCGGGGCCATCATGACGTTGGCTTCGGTGGACGTTGGGAATGCGGCCTGTTGGATTCTGATCGTGGTGCTGCTCGAGCTGGAAGTGCAGTTTGGTGTCGGTGGTAGTAAAGGAACCCGCCTTCCTGGGCCTGGAAGATCGATCAAGCTTGGCTTATACGGAATGCTGATCGTTTTTGCGGCCTACTGGGGATTTGAGGGATCGTTCTTGGATTTTTGGGACGCGTTTTTATGGATTCTGGCATTTGTTTTTATTGAGCGAAATGTCATTGATTGGGAAAAAGAGATAGATCGAGAACTGCCTCGGGAGGGCATCACGTGACAATACCTAAATCGCTAGCTAAGCGGATAGACCTTCTAATTACTGACGCGAATGGCGTGCCCAGAGGAAAGACCCTAGAGTCTGAGGCGATTGATGAGGCGTATTTACCGAGAATGGCCGAGGCAGTGTTGTTCCAATGCATTCATGGTAACTATGCCGAGGAGACAATGGATTCTTTCAATCCGAAGGACGAGGATTTGGTTCTAAGCCCTGATTGGTCGACTTACCGCCCCATTCCTTGGAAAGAGGAAGATGTGGGGCAGGTGATTTGCGAGGCTTTGGATAAAGATGGAGAACCTTTGCCCTATGATTGCAGAAACGTGCTCAAGCGGGTGCTGGAGCGATACGAGACCTTGGGGCTAACACCGATCATCGCTCCTGAGATCGAGTTCTATTTGCTCAGTGCGCCCAAGCGTGGCGACCGTGAGTTGGAGCCGGGTTCTGGCTTCGATGGGAGCGACGAGTTTGGAGGGGAGGCGTTTAGTTTTGATGCCCTAGATCGCTATGGCCCGTTTGTAAGCTATGTTCAGGAGATGAGTGAGGCGTCGTCGCTCGATCTTGCTGCAATCGTGCACGAGGTGGGCGCGGGTCAAATCGAGCTCAATGTGCGGCATGGACCAGCGCTTAACGTGGCGGACCAGATGGTGCTGCTCAAGCGCTTGGTCAAAAGCTGCGGATTAGAACACGGTTACTTGGCGAGTTTTATGGCAAAACCTTCGACAGATTTGCCCGGCTCAGGACTACATTTACATTGCAGTCTGCAAAATGCTTCAGGAGAAAATCTCTTTACCCTAGAGGACGAGCGGGCGCCTGCGGCGCTCCAGCATTTTATCGGAGGGCTGCAAAGGTATCTTCCAGAGGTTTTTGCGTTGCTGGCACCGAATATTAATAGTTACAAGCGGTTTGCCGGAGATTTGTCGATGCCCATCAACCTCGAGTGGGGTTACGACAATCGTACAACGGGTCTGCGTGTTCCTTATGGTCCAGCTGAAGAAGGTCGGGTTGAAACGCGAGTGATTGGTGCTGACGCGAACCCGTATTTGATGATTGCTGCAATTTTAGCTGCTGGTTTGCTTGGCATCGAATCGGAGGCGAAGCCAACGGCAGCAAGTGAGGAAGACTGTTGGGAAAAAACGACAAACCTACCCGATAATCTTGATCAGGCGCTCACAAACCTTGATGAGAGTGAGAAGATGGCCGAGATGCTGGGTAGAGAATTTCTAGACGTATTTGCATCTATCAAAAGAAATGAACTTCAAGATTACAATAATCGAATCTCTTCCTGGGAAGTGAGCTATCTCGGTAGCATGTTGTAGCGTAGGGAAGGTAGGACGGTTGAATAGCTGGTGTGATCTGGGCGGCTGAATGGATAACAATGAGGAAAAAGTAAGCCAATAATGCACCTCTAAAAAGCGCTTCCGAGCAAAGTACACGAAAGCGCGAGCAGTGCTGAATGAACAGGAATGAACAGTACAGGCTCGCCGTCACCATTGGAAAACAATGGATCAGAGCATTTCAATTCGATTTTAAGTTGCGCAGAAAATCAGAACGTTAAAGTTTTGAATCCCGCAACAACAAATGTGGTTTGCCAAAGCCCCACGCATTCGCTGATCTTTTATGCTCAGAATCGGAAATCCACAATGAGGCACGACAATGAAGCTGATAAATATATGACTCGCTCGAGATGGATGCCATCGATGGAGCGCTTTTATCGTCACTGCCAACTCGTGCATCGAGAGGCCCCCTGTGGCTCGTAATGCTGGAGGTAGACCGGAAGTAGGGTTTGACGCGTCCTGGTATTTTGCGACGCAGAATCACGCTGTAGAACGGGCGGTCTTGGATCGGGATATCGAGTGTGATGTTTGTATCGTCGGCGGTGGGTACACGGGCCTCTCGGCTGCGCTGACGTTGGCCGAGTCGGGCCTGAGCGTCGTTTTACTCGAAAAATATCGGATCGGCTCTGGGGCGTCCGGACGCAATGGTGGCGTTTTGGGGATGGGGCAGCGAAAGGATCAAGACGATCTTGAAAAGATGCTTGGCGACCAATGGGCTGGAAAATTATGGGAGATGTCACTCGATGCTAATAATCTGGTGAGGCAACGGATTAAGGATTATGCGATCGATTGTGATCTGGCTGACGGAGAGCTGACGATCGCGCATCGTGCCCGTTATGAAAGCGACCTCTGGGATTATGCTGCCCACCTCAACGCGCGTTATGGGTATCAAGATTGTCATCCGCTCACACGGACTGAAGTGAGCGATCGTATTGGTAGCGAGGCTTACTACGGTGGTTATCTTGATATGAGGGCAGGGCATCTGCATCCCCTTAATCTTGCCCAAGGCCTTGCGCAGGCCGCGGAGTCTAATGGTGCAGCGCTTTTTGAGACCACAGAGGTGAAAAGTATTGATGCCCTTGGTGCTGGTCGAGCGCGACTTAAAACGGCGGGCGGCACGGTGCGCTCTAACAAGGTAGTGCTCGCCTGTAACGGTTATCTCAATGGGCTGCTGCGGGAGCCGGACGCTTTTCAAATGCCGATCAACAATTTCATGGTCGCCACCGAACCGCTCTCTGAGTCTTTGGCGCGAGACACGATTAGAAACAATGAGGCAGTCGTAGACACCCGGTTTGTAGTTAATTATTTTCATTTGTCGAGAGACAATCGACTGATTTTTGGTGGTGGTGAAAATTACACCCGCTATTTTCCAAAAGACATTAGAAAAGTTGTCCGTAAGCGGCTCATAGAAATTTATCCTCAGTTGCAAAACGTTGAGATACCGTATGCCTGGGGTGGGACGCTGTCGGTGACTATGAATCGGATGCCGAAGTTTGGGCGTTTGGGTGAACACCTATATTATGGTCAGGGCTACTCTGGTCACGGCGTTGCCATGGCCAACATGGGCGGTCATTTGATCGCAGAGGCGATTAAGGGACAAGCAGCTGGGTTTGATTTATTGGCTAATCTCAAACATCAGCGATTTCCTGGAGGTCGATGGTTGCGTTGGCCTGGCCTCGTTGCCGGAATGCTTTTCTATGCCATGCTGGACAGAATGTAGCGCTGGGATGCGCTGAGGCAGGATGTTCAGCAAAGATAGCTGATAGAGCAGAATGTGGAATAAGGGAGAAAGCGGATGACAGACGAGTTAACCATGAACAGCGCAACGAGTGCTCATCCGCGATCAGACCTTTTGGGCTCCAGTGCGACGAGCCAGACCTTCAGCGGAGAATTGTCGTTCTTGCGCAGACCTTATACGCGTGACATCGCTGGCGCTGATGTTGTCGTGTCAGGATTACCTTTTGATTTAGCGACTACGTTTCGGCCAGGCGCACGGTTTGGACCACAGGCGATCCGAGCAGCGAGCGTCCAGCTGGCAGAGATTGCAGACTTTGCTTTCCCATGGAATTTTAATCCTTTTGATGTACTGGCGGTTGCCGATTATGGCGATGTTGATTTTGTTTCCGGTTATCCCGATCGGGCCGTTGAAGTTATAGAGGCCCATGCGCGTCAGCTGCTCGCTGAGGATGTGACGATGGTTACCTTTGGAGGGGATCATTTTGTCACCTATCCGCTGCTAAAAGCCCACGCTGAAAAGTACGGTCCGCTCGCCTTGATACATTTCGATGCGCACGTTGATACCTGGCCAGATGATGGTGATCGACTCGATCATGGCTCGATGTTTTTAAGGGCGCTCCGGGAAGGTTTGATCGATCCTCACTGCTCCGTGCAAATAGGGATTCGCAGCTTCAGCGAGGATGATTATGGCTTCACAGTGATGTCGAGCCCATGGGTTGCTGAAAACGGTGTTCGAGCAACAATTTTAGAGATTCAGCGTGTGGTTGGCAGACGAAAAGCATATCTGACATTCGATATCGATTGCTTGGATCCTGCTTTCGCTCCAGGAACGGGAACTCCTGTCGCCGGTGGCCTTTCGAGTCTTGAGGCATTAACGATCGTTCGAGCCTTGGGTAAAATCGACTTTGTGGGGATGGATGTGGTGGAAGTGGCGCCTGCCTATGATCAGGCAGAAATCACCGCCATCGCTGCCGCAACGATCGCCCATGATTTTATATGTTTGAAGGCGTGGCAGAAGAAAAATGGCAAGAAAGAGACTGATTAAGGCGAAGGAACCGTTCTAATTTTTTGTAGGAGCTCTTTTTCAAAAACACGTTGTAGACGCTGCTCTCAGGAGAGCCTGTTATGGCGTCGCTCTCAAGAGAGTTTTGGTAACGTCAACCCATAGGTCTCGATCAAATCAATCACTGCGGGTTTGTGAAGGGCAAGTTCATCGTAGGAAAGGTCTTGAAGTTCGTAAGGTAGGGTCAACCAATCATTGGTTTCTGCGCCCACAAAGTCTGGTTGGAAAGAGCCTTGGTGCTGGCTGGTTCTTTGAAAAAGACAGGCCACCCGCAGATGCTCCGGAAAGTTGCGCCTCAATCGACGCTTTAATTGATCAATCACCGCAGCCACATTTCGACCGCTACCAAAGACATCATCAACGATCAGCAAGCGATCTTCAGCGCGCAGGGTTTTAATCAAGTACTCCGTGCTGTGAACACGGATTGGAAGGTTGGACTTAGCGATGTCTTCTGCATATCGTCTCGGGCCCACATAAGAAGTGCGTATTGCGATGTGATTGGTGATCACGCCAAGACTTTGTAGACACTCCTGTAGATAAATACCCACTGTACTGCCGCCTCGCCAAAGACCGACGATGAATGTTGGGTAATACTCAGCGTTAAAAATGTCGACACCCAGTTTAAAACTGGCCTCAATAATGTCTTGCTCTTGAAGGAAGGTCTTGTATTCCATGATAAGCTCGCGGTCTTGGCTTTAGGATAACGTTCATGGTTGATAAGTGCTATCTGGATGCTCAGTTACTACTTGA
This sequence comes from uncultured Pseudomonadales bacterium, assembly GCA_938017975.1. Lineage (GTDB taxonomy): Bacteria > Pseudomonadota > Gammaproteobacteria > Pseudomonadales > Azotimanducaceae > UBA9926. The sequence continues at coordinate 34,128 of CALIKQ010000036.1, forward strand.
GGACAGCTGGCGTTTGGGTGCGATGGTTGAGGCCTCGGGGTTTAAGCCTGATTTTATCTGTGCGATTTGGAGAGGCGGTGTGCCCATCGGGATCGCTGTTCAATCATTCTTGGCTAGATTTGGAACCCAGTCCGACCACATTGCGATTCGAACGGCATCTTATGAGGGGATAGATGACCAGCAGGATCATGTCCGAGTCTTCGGTATGGAATATTTGATTGAGCGGGTAAATTTTCATCAATCTTTGCTAATTGTTGATGATGTCTTTGACACCGGACGAAGCATTGAAGCAGTGGTCGAGTATCTTAGGGTGCAGGCGCGTAGAAACGCACCTCAGGATATTCGTGTCGCCGTGCCTTACTATAAACCGCAGAGGAACCAGACAGACCGTGTCCCTGATTATTATGTCCATGAGACAGAGGCATGGCTCAAGTTTCCACATTCTCTAGAAGGTTTATCTCAATTGGAAATTAAAACACATCGCCCATCGCTTGCGCGCATTTTGGCGAACGTTCACAAGCGTGATGGGGCATCATCGTGCTGAGGCATTGGTCGACATCTGGACCGCTGGGGTAGACTCACCCAGGTTTCTGAGTTTGTCACAAGCAGAACTTCAAAAATCATTAAAGTAAGGATCTTTGTGTGCAGTCGAAGAACATGATTGGGCAATCGGTAACTTTGGATCAACCCGGATTTATCCACGACACAGCGCGCCTACAAGGCAAAGTGCATGTCGGACCTGAGGCGTCGATCTGGACTTACGCAGTTACCCGTTGTGAGCAATTCGAAATTGTGATCGGCGCCAGAAGTAACATTCAAGATTTCGTCATGATCCACGAAGGTGTTGAGACCGGCACCTATATCGGAGAGGATTGCTCGATTACCCATCATGTTACTTTGCACGGCTGCGATATTGGGGATGGTTGTCTGATTGGAATCAATGCAGTGGTAATGGATGGGGCTAAGATTGGTCGTGGGTCGATTGTTGCCGGGCAGGCAATCGTTCGTGAGAATGCGGTGTTCCCTGAAAATTCTGTTATTGCGGGTGTTCCTGCAACGCTGGTCGCCACGCGGGACCAGTATGACGCTAATGTTGCAAACGCACGTTACTATCAGAGGCTGTCTGAGGCTTATCTGCAAGGACGTGATCGTGTCGACTAGCCTAGATTTTTTTGTGATGGCCTGCGGGCCTGTGAGCCCTGATCAACATTCATGTTTGAGGGTAGCAGGTTTTAGGTCGCGTTTAATCTCGCGTTAGTCTTTTGAGACTACACATTCCTAGAATGACGACCTGGTGAAGGCTTTGTGAGCGTGATGTTGGTTGATTTGCGCACGAGAGTAAAAGCCGGCGATGGCGCGGGATGTGTGCTTTGTCATGACTTCTGAGTAGGATGATTCGTCTGGAGGGTTTGAAATATGTTGATACAACCCGTGATTTTGTGCGGTGGCTCTGGTTCGAGGCTTTGGCCTTTATCCCGTCAGGATTATCCAAAACAGCTATTGGCCTTAATGGACGACAAGAGTCTCCTGCAAAACACAATGCTCCGTTTAGAAGGTTTGCATCCCTGCGCAGCACCGATCATTGTTTGTAATGAAGCACATCGATTTTTAGTCAGTGCTCAATTAACAGAAATAGGTATCCTTGACGCCCAGATTATCCTGGAGCCTGAAGGGAAAAATACAGCTCCTGCAATCGGGCTTGCTGCACGGGCTGCAGTCTTGACTCATCCAAGTTCGATTCTGGTGGTGCTACCCTCGGATCATTTGATCAAATCGACAGATCTATTTCTTGCTGCTGCCCGAAAAGCAGTCGATCTGGCTTTAGAAAAAAACCTTGTAACATTTGGAATAAAACCGGAATCGCCTGAGACGGGCTATGGATATATTCGACGTGGGCTTGGGCTTGGGGCTGGTTATCGCGTTGACGCATTTGTCGAGAAGCCTGACTTGGAAACCGCCCAATCCTACCTGGCTTCTGGGGAGTATTTTTGGAACAGTGGAATGTTCGTTTTTTCAGCTGCTGATTATTTAGACGCGCTGGAGCATTGGGCGCCGGAGATCGCCAGGGGTGTTGAGAACGCCTTTGCGACTCGTGATCAGGATGATCAGTTTACCCGTCCCAACGAAGCTGAGTTTAAAGCATGTCCCGCGAACTCTGTGGATTATGCCCTATTTGAAAAAGCCGATAACGTTGCCTTGGTGCCGCTTGATGCTGGCTGGAGCGACATTGGTTCCTGGCAGTCTTTGTGGGCGGCGTCTGAGAAAGATACGTTTAATAATAGTATTCAAGGGGACGTAATCCTCAATGACACCCGCAACAGTTTTGTTCGTGCAACCGAGCGTTTAGTAACCTTGATCGGTGTCGATGGTCTGGTTGTTGTTGAGACGGCGGATGCCGTTTTGGTCGCCGCCAGTGACGCAAGTCAGCAAGTTAAGCGGGTTGTTGAAACCTTAAATGATGCTCATAGGCAGGAGCATCTGCTGCATCGACGGGTCCACCGCCCTTGGGGTTGGTATGAAACGGTGGACCAAGGCCCCAGGCATGTAACCAAACGTATCTCGGTTGGTCCGGGAGAACAGCTTTCCCTCCAGAAACATCGGCACCGAGCTGAGCATTGGGTGGTGGTGCGTGGAATCGCTCAGGTAACCTGCAACGATGAAACATTTGACTTGGCCGAAAATGAGTCGACGTACATTCCTGTGGGCGCGCTTCATCGCCTGATGAATGCAGGGGAAGAAGACCTTGAAATCATAGAAGTACAGACGGGTGAGGATCTCCGTGAGAGTGATATCGAACGGTTTGATGACGCCTACGGCCGAGCAAACGATCTTGAGCGCTCGTAAGTTTTGATGGCGATCAGCGAGAACGAAGATTAATTGGTGAACTCTGATCAGTCTTTGAAGACTCTAGTTTTTGGTTGGCGCGGGGCCAATGTGGGGATTCGCTCGCTAAAATAGGTGCTTTGCGGGATCAACGCTAACGGGAAACCTACGGTACACCAGTAGCAATATACAGATTACTCACGAGTTGGAAGTTTAGCGAAGGCCACTTGACAGTCGCGGTTGATCAGAGGTCCGTTCCAAATACTTGAGCAGTCTAGACCAAGCGTCCTGTGCAGGAGCTGTATTGGTCTGAGGATCACGATCGGCATGCAGCCAAAAACCATGCTGGACATTGTCATAAACATGAACGTCATTGGGAACGCCCGCGGATCTGAGCGCAGAGACAAAGCGGTCTACGTCATCTCTGCTGGGCCCCCGATCAAGCCCTGCAAAGGTGCCATACACCTCATGGTGAATGTGTTTTAGGCGTTCCGGATCATCGAGCAGGCTGCCGTAAAAGATCGCCGTGCCCTCGTGTTTCTCCCCCTCGAGGGCAAAACTTAGAGCAATCCCTCCCCCGAAACACCACCCAATGGTAGCAATGCCACCTTTGATATCGAGATCTTCCCGCAAAGTGCTCAGGGCTGCATTAAGGTTTTGTGTGATCGCCTTTGGATTGGCTCGGGCAGCGCGTACAAGCGCCAGATTCTCGGACCGACTCGTACCGATGTTTCCGCGATAGAGATCGACGGCGAGGGCGGCATAACCGACATTAGCAAACGCATCTGCGATTTCCTTAACCCGCAATGTAAGACCATCCCACTCGTGGATCAGAAGAACGCCGCCATTGATCGGTCGATTTTGCGGTTTTGCAAGATAACCTCGGGTTTGTGCATCGTCGGCAAGATATGAAACAGCTTGGCCCTTAAGTGCTGGGGCTCGACCCAATAGTGCATCTGGTAAAACCGGTGACGCCCAAGAGTGCTCCATCATTGCGATCACAAACATAAAGTGTAGAACGAACTTAATGGTCATAAGGTTAGGTCTCCCTACATTGTATCGTCATGAAAGTGACTCAATCGCTTAAGTTGGACGCTCCGACCCTTTTCTTAACTGGACTGAGATTTAAAAATCATATCAATGACCTTTTGAATGCTGAATAAAATGCCGAGGATGACCAGCAGACCTAAAATATCACCGATCAAATAACCAATGAAAAAGATGAGGCCCATAAAGTCAGTCTCAATAAACAAGAAGAAACCAAGATTGCCCATGGCATTTAAGATTGCAGCCAAAATGCCTGCCAATAGCGGCGGCCCGAGGTTGTTCTTTCGAGATCCAGGCAGATCCACACGGTAATAGGCATTTAAATTGGAGAACCGCATTGCTTCAAAGGCTAAGAAGGAACACGAAGACCCGATTAAAGCGAGCGGCACTTGAGTATCTTGAGGAACGCCGCCAAAAATCTGATAGAGCAGGATGTGCGCGATAAAAAGTGGAAGAATCGCTGACCCGCCTGCAAAGTAGGTCGCAATTACCCTGACGCCGTGTGGTAAAAAGATCAGGAAGGGTACGAGGGTCTCGTGTCCCGATCCAAACAAAACATCTAGCAGGTCACCGATGCCTTGGTAGCTCAACGCATAGCTGAGCAAAAACCAGAAAATAATGAGGCTACCACCGATTAGCCCGCTTATCATAAGAGGTAAACTCGGAAACTTGCGTTGGTTAGGATAGGTTCTCTGTCCCTAGGGAGATTGTCGTAGAAATCGTGAAAGTAGACCATTGCGCCGTCATTAAGTCATTTCAAGGCGTAGGTTGCCGTATCGTCGCATCGATTGGAAGATTAATTTGAATGGTTTTGCATCCCTCTCTGAGCATTGCTAAAGATTGCGGGGCAAAACAGTTTTCTTTCTGATTTAACACTGTATTCAAAACTACAGAGATGTTGAAGATGTTAGAGATCGAACTGTTTTGATGCCGCTACTCAAATAATAGAGGCACGGGATGCCAGTTCAAGCGCCATTCGATTTTTACGCAAGGTGAGGCAGACGATCGGAGTGGCTTGTCTCAAGATGTTTGCTTTCGCGTCACATAGGGAGGGCGTGTGTCGCACTTTAGCTGAAGAGGTAAAGGCCTTGCGAGAGTGTGATAGAAAACGCAATGAACTCTCATTAGTCGCGATTACTGGGCCCTAGAAGTGTAGGTTTGTAGTTGCTGAGAATGCCTTCCAAGCGATGTTATCAATCTTTGACACCTTGGAGGGCAATCTCGCTGTCAAAGGAAGGGCGTCAGAAAAACTGAGGAACAAGCGAGCTTGGGCATCTGTGCTATGCCCAGCGATGTTATAAAACTACGATTACGGTGCTAGAGGCGATGCTCAAACGCACAGTGAACAATGACTACAGGCAAAGCCGGTAAAGGCCGGTTTTTCTGCCTTCAGCTGGACGAAGCAGCTTTTGATCAAGCAATGACTTCAGCGCTCGGTGATATGTTGGAGCGGATAAATCAGCGCAATATAGGCTGTTTCTGAGCGCCTTGCTACTGACGAGGCTATCGTCGCTTTGTCCAAGTTCAGACATGGCACTTAAGATTCGCCGCTCTTGCTCGGTCATTTCGGCGATTCCGAAGTCTTTTTCCATGCCCAGGATGACAGCCTTGAGCTGCGCAAGTTTTTTCAGATTTTCCCGTTTCAATGGTTTCTCCAACATTTGGTTATCTCTTTTTTAAGAAATAATGGTTAGTGTTAGCACTCCACCGAATCAGGTAGATGCCCCTCCTCTAAGTGAATTTTTACCATATTCCTCAAAACGAGGCTATCAAAAGAAAGCGGTTTAGCGTAATAAAACGCTAAACCGCGCTTTATTATCGGAATGAAAATGGTTCTCGCCTTGCTACCGTTTGCATAATGTGCGGTAGGACGAGGTCTGGACTTTAATCTTTGATGACTTTAACCAGTGTCTTCCCAAAATTTTCACCGGCAAACAGATCTGCAAATGCCTGCCCGCAATATTCCACGCCTTGATACTCGTGAACTAGGGACTTGATTTGGCCGGATCGGAGCCAAGACATCAATTGGTTTCTTGCTTCTGGATATCGCTCCAACTGTAGGTGCGTCATAAAACCCTGTAGTCGGACTGAATTGGTGACAATCTGGAACAGGTTATTGGGTCCTTGAGGTTGGCTGTTGCTGTAATCAGCAACAGCGCCACAAAATGGAATGCGGGCGCCAACATTGACGTGATTAAGGACTGTCTCAAGAAGAGGGCCACCAACATTATCGAAATAGATATCAATGCCATTGGGGCAGGCACGGTTGAACTGGTCCTGGAGGTCCCCTTTTCGATAGTTGATAAATCCATCATAGGCTAGCTCTGTGACCAATCTATTGCCTTTAGCATCGCTGCTAGTGAGCCCTATAACGTTCGACGCGCCCTTGAGTTTTGCAATTTGCCCGGCAACATAACCCACCGCTCCGGCTGCCGCTGAGATCACAACCGTCTCGCCTGGTTGGGGTTGGCCGATATCAGTCAAGCCGAAGTAAGCGGACATGCCGGTGTCGCCCAATATTCCTAGATGATAATGTTCAGGAACGTCATCCTCAATGCCTTCAAGCACAACCAGAAAATCATCATTTGCCAGGGAGTAGGATTCCCAAGCCAATCGGCCCATGACGAGGTCTCCCTCTTTGAGAGATTGATGCCGGCTCGCCTGAACCCGTCCAACCGTCAATCCCATCACGGGTTGGCCTAAAGCCATGGCTGGCAACACATCATCACCTGCATCTGCATCCATCCAGTTTCTAAATCCGGCGTCCAGCGAGATGTAAAGATTCTCTATTAACGCTTCTCCTTCAGCGGGATCCTTAATCTCGGTTTTAATGACCTCGAAATCATCTACTTTCGGTGTGCCATTGGGGCGCTTATTTAATAGAACTTGGGTGTTTTCCATAGTTGCCATCTTCCTTTCAACGATCTATCTTGAAAAGCAACCTAGCATGGGTTGCCAATGGCGCCAAGAAAATACACCGAGTGAGCCTCAAGGCCAGCATCGGTGGTCGATCACCTACACCTTATTTCGGATTCGGTATCGATGGCTTATATGAAAATCGAGTTTCGTAGGGGACGATCAATGTACACAGCGAACTGGGAAGTTTCCCAATGGGTTTAACGCGTAAATCGCTTTTTTTCTATGGCCTCACTGATTTGCCGATCTCTTTGGCGCTGTTTCCCGTGGCTGTCTTTATACCTCGATTTTATGCCAGTGATATGGGGGTTCCGCTCGCGGTGATTGGCACCATCTTATTTCTGGTGCGGTGGTCCGATGTCGTCACGGACCCCTTGATGGGCTATATCAGTGATCACACTCGGAGCCGGTTCGGCCGGCGTAAGCTTTGGATTGCGCTCGCCACGCCGCTGATGATGCTGGCGGTCTATCAGCTTTTTTTGCCAGACAGCGGGATGATTTGGTTGAAACCGGCCTATGAAATGGTGGTTGAAGCTGAGCACATGAATTGGTTGCACTTAGGCCTCTGGAGTTTCGTGCTTTCACTGGCGATCACGATGATGCTGATCCCTTACTATGCCTGGGGTTCAGAGCTATCCACTGATTACCACGAGCGGAGCAAGGTCACAGGCGCAAGAGCGGTTTTCAATTCTTTGGGTTCTTTATCTGCCCAGCTGATTCCCGCGATGGCGCTGCTGTTGTTTGGTTTAGGTGGCTCAGACGTTGTACTCGAGTTGGTGGGGTTGACCATGCTTATCCTCATGCCCGTCTGTGTCACGCTCACACTCGCCAATGTTCGAGAGCCTGCCTATCAACCCCGGTCCCAAGTAAGCGTCATTGATGGATTGAAGCTCATGCTGGCCAACGGACCGTTTAAGCGTCTTGTCCTCGCGTTTATGATTGGCTCGCTGGGTCTGAATGTTACGACGCCCTTGTATTTGTTTTTTATTGCCGATGTTTTACAAGCCGAAGATAAAGCAATTTTCATGTTGAGTTTCTTCTACGCTTCCAGCATTTTGGCAGTTCCGTTTTGGATTTGGTTCTCTAAGCAAGTTGGGAAGCATCGCGCCTACCTTGTTTCGTTTTTCCTTTTGGCTTTTGCACATCCCTGTTATTTGCTGCTCGGGCCTGGCGATTTTTGGTGGATGCTTCCCATGACGATTACGACAGGATTTGCTGCGGGCGGATTCTCTCAGACGCTTCCTAACTCTATGAAGGCTGATGTCATCGATCTGGATACTTTGGAGACAGGTGAGAATCGAGCAGCGCTGTTCTTTTCCGCTTGGTCGTTTGCTCAAAAAGCAACGGCGTCTTTTGGTGGCGCGATTGCGCTGTTCGGCTTGAGTCTTTTTGGTTTTCAAGCAGGGGTTGAAAACGGCGCTGACGAACTCTTTGGGCTGCGATTTTTGTTCTCAACCTTCCCATCCTTATTCTTTTTGACGGGCGCTGCGATCGTTTGGAATTATCCGATTACCGAAGCAAGGCATGCTGAGATCAGGGCGAATCTAGAGGCGGCAAACGCAAGTGCTAACCGCTAGATCTATGATTTTTTGCCCAATGGCTTTGATTGGCAGACGTCAGCTGTATTGGGAGTGATTCTGAGGGCTGTGTTGGTTTGAGTGGACTTAAAAGGGTGTTCGACATGGGGATGCCTTTCGGCAAAGGAGGCGTGGGCCGAAGGGGCAGAGACTCGAGCCCCCAACTCAATGGTTCGAAGCGTTAAACATAAAGAGTGATCGACTACGGACACATTCACTGATGCGCAAAGATTAGGAGGTGCAATGAACTCAGAACCGGGAAATATTCCCTCATCGGATGAAGTAGGATCCCGACTTGCGATTCAAGAACTATTGCATTTGCACAGTCGAGCGCTAGATCGCCAAGATGCAGCATTAATGAAGTCGGTCTATTGGTCTGACGCCACCGTGGATTATGGAGGCTTTAAGGGTGCTGCGCATGAGTTTGCAGATTTGGTCATGAACGCTTTGGCGGCTCAGTACGAACTGACTCAGCACCGGGTCTCTAACACCATTTTTGTATTTTCTAGCGATCACCACGCACTGACTGAAAGCTATGTGTTTGCAAAGCATCTGCGTCAGGACGGTGCATCAGAAATGGTGTTCTCCGGTCGTTATTTGGACGAATTTCATCGCGAAGCAGCGGTTTGGAAGTTTCACCGCCGGACGGTGGTGATGGATTGGAGTCGAGATTGGGTAGTGGAGGATCAGCGACAAATCGGGTCAATGGCAGCCCTCACCAAGGGACTGAGTAACCCCGATGACCCCAGCTGGGCGCACTTGAATCCTTAACCTTTAAAAAAAGTTAGCCCGTACTGAGGCGAAGATAGAAGGAGTAACCATGGATGAGCAGCAAGCCGTTATCGATCGGCAACAAATCTATAGCCTGTCTTGTCAATATATGCGCGGTCTAGACCGGTTGGATGCAGAGCTGCTGCTGTCGGTTTTTAGTTCCAACGCATATTGCGAATACGGTTTTGTGAATGGTACGCCGGCAGAATTTGTTGACTACGCAATGTCCGCGCTGAATACCCACATTTCAAACCATCATATGATCGGTAACCATCTCATAGAATTCGGGGGTGATCCAAATGAGGCCTTCGGAGAGATCTACTTTAACGCCTACCATAAAGTGGCAGGCGAGGATGGGCCTCTGGATATTGTGATTGCTGGGCGCTATCTAGACCGTTATGTCAAAGCAGAAGGCCAGTGGAAAATGGCTTACCGGAGCGAGCGCGTTGATTGGAGTCGAACCCAGCCAACCCAAGACCCTTACTTTGCAGGTGCTCCCGATTCGCTATTGGGCGCCCGGTCAACCGATGCAGTCTACCGGACCGATAATCGATGTTGGCCGAAACCCGGAGCGTAGTTCCATGTGCGGCGGGCTGGCGCCGCGGTCTGATTAGATTAATCACTTTGGGGGATCGAAGATGAATGATGTTGCAGATGAAACCGGTGGCTGCTTATGTGGTCGTGTCCGTTATGCATTTTCCCGAGAGTCGGTTATTTCAGCGCATCATTGTCATTGCAAAGACTGTCAAAAGAGCACGGGTAGCGGCAAGGCAACGATCATATTCTTGCCAGTTGAAGCGCTTCAAATAGAGGGCGAAGTTAAGACCTTTACCGTGGTCGGAAGCGACGGCAGCCACGTCACCCGAGGATTTTGTGGCGAGTGTGGCTCACCGCTACTGAGCTATGTCGCTGAAATGCCCGAGATTAAGTTTATTAAGGCAGGAAGCCTCGATGACTCGAGCTGGGTGAGTATTTCCTCAAGCTACTGGAAAAAGTCAGCGGAGTCTTGGTCTCCGGTTACAGAGGGGCTGCCCGCTTTTGCAGGCAACCCAGAAAACTAGGCAGCCTGGGGGGTCAACAAAGCGTCGAGATACTCGCCGCTTTTAAGCTCCAGCGCTGACAGCGCATTTAACTCGTCAGTGTGTTCAGGAAATAGCGGAATCATTGCGGGCCAGGCCATTGAGCCTTGTTTCTCAGCGTTGGCCTGAATGGTCATTTGTCCCCAAACATCATAAGGCTCAAACGCCTGATAGTAGATGGCAATGGCGAGCGGCACCACCTCGGAGACCAAATCTTCAAATTCACTGGGGACCGGTAGAATCGCCTCGATGCGATCAGCAATTTCATCTTCGCGATCAGCACATTTTAGCAGTCCTTCACGGTGCTCAGGTAGCTCAGCGGCCCAGCCTCGGTAGCGTTCCGCAGCGGATCGTTCGAGCCTTGCGAGACAACCAGGCCTAGCAGGGTCTGGAATGCGAGAGAGTTGAGGTGACAATAACTCCCCAAAGCTAGGGATAGTAACTTCGGTCATTTGAGACTCCAAAAATTTAGCCAGCGGCCATGATAATGAAATTATTGAGTTGGCTCAATTCCAGAGGCGGGTCGTTAGAGCTCATTTTAGGGTGATTGTCTTGCCATTCCATTATCATAAATATTATCACTATGACTTATAATGCAAGTTAGCTTGAACCCATCGACGTTGAAGTGTCTGGAAAATTAGGATTTTGTTTTAGAAGAGGGCTGTCGGTCGAGAGCAGGGGATCCCAGAAAAAGTAGTAAAAATACATCTCTGATAGCCGAGGCTTTAGTGCTTTGAGGCGGGTTGGGTCACTAAAGGGAGCGCAAAATCCAAAATAGCGGCCCGAGCATCACAGATGCTTTTGCGAAGAGAATTAGGAGGCAACCGCTCTGACCCAGGCCAGACAGTGCAGCAACAACCCGTTAGCGCGAACCACTTGGGCGCTCTGCTTCGGATTCATTGGACAGGGTCATCAATTTATCTTTTCGTAAATTTAACGGTGTTAGGCACAGCAAAAGTAACCGATTTTGCACTTGCAATAGAGTGAAAATTCCAGCTATAAAGGTGTCTGCAGTAGGAATTTAAATTGCGACACCAAAATTTGGGGGAACACAATGAGACACAATTGCATCAAAAGTACTGTGATAGCAGCGTTTACGGCGAGCCTATTTGCAGGTAGTGCAACCTTAGCCTTCGCAGAAGAAGCCTATATCGAGGAGGTTGTTGTAACCGCTCGTAAACAAGAAGAATCAGTGCAAGACGTGCCAATTGCAATCACCGCTCTGACTCAAGAGCTTGAGAATGGCTCGATTCGGAATCTTGCCGACCTTAATGGCTATGCTCCAAACCTTGTTTTTAACACGGATGGTAGCCGAGGGGGCGGTGGTGCAAACATTAATATTCGAGGAATTAGCCCGACCCGAGGCGATGACAATTCCTTCGATGCACCGATCGCAGTTGTTGTCGATGGGATCTACCTTGGTACCTCTGCCGGTCAAGTCCTAGAAAATTTTGACTTGGAGCGTGTGGAAGTGCTGCGCGGCCCTCAGGGAACACTGTTTGGAAAAAATACAGTAGGCGGAGTTGTGAATGTTATACGGAGCCGTCCAACGGGAGAGCTAGGGGGTAAGTTTAAGCTCACTGCCGGGAAAGATGGTCAGCAAGAAGTCAGAGCCGTGTTCAATACAGCGATCAGTGACACGGTTGCTCTGAAGGTGTTTGGGACCAAGATCGACTACGATGGGCACATGGACAACATCACAACAGGCAATGGCGTTGCTGAGAAAGATTACAGCGCGGGTGGTGCAACACTTTTATTCACACCGAATGATCGTTTTGAAGCAACGCTGACGGTGGAGACTTTTGCCGATGAAGGTACGCTAGACGCCTTTCAAACAAACTACAACGTGCCAGCTGGATTACTTCCGCAACCGCCGGCTGGGTCGCCTGAAAACGATTTCAGTGGGGGCTTTTTAACTTGTGCCATTTTCGGTACCTGCCGAACTAGCCTGGATACCCCAGAATTTTCAGAAAATGATAAAGACAATAACTATAGTCTAGATACCGATGCAGTGACGTTGAACATGGCATTAGATCTCAATGAAAACCTCACTTTAGTCTCTGTGACAGGGTATCGAGATGTTGCGGAATATCGAATCTATGATTTTGATGCCTCTGCAGCTCCGATGATTACGATCGAACGTTTTAATGAGTATGACCAGTTGAGCCAGGAAGTCAGAATCGATGGTAATTTTGATCGATTGAGTTTCACAGCTGGGATGTACTATTTCAAAAACGAATTTACTCAAGATTGGTATACGGGTGATGCGTTTTGGGGCATTTTGTTTGGCGCAAACTTGGCTAACCCCGATTTGGGTGGCCCTGGGGTAAGTGGATTAACCCTTTGCCAGATTGGAGCCTTCGCACCGGTCTATTGCGACCCGGGTATGACTGACCTGTCTCAGAACATCCATCAGATTCTCTACGAAACTCAGGAAACCGTGTCAACAGCGGTATTCGCGCAGATGGATTATGACCTGACAGACCAGCTCACCTTGACTGCGGGTTTACGTTGGACCAAGGAGGAGAAGGACTTTATCGCAGGTCAAGCTTACCTGACTCAAGCCGATCGTGAATCACTTCGGCAGTTCCCAGACTATGCAGATCTGAGCCAAGAATGGACTGAGATATCGCCAAAAGTAGGTCTTACCTATGCAATAAATGATAGCTCTATGGCTTTCATTACATATTCTGAAGGCTTTCACTCTGGTGGATTCTTTGGGGTGAATCAGAACATCAGGGATTTCGAGCGGGATCAGTATGACCCCGAGTATGCGAGTAATATTGAGATTGGCTACAAAAGCCAGCATCTAAATAATCGCGTGCGATTCAATGCGACCTACTTCAGGAACGATTTCGAAGATAAGCAAGAGTCTTTTGTGGCCTTGGATCCTGATACCAAAACAGTAGCATCAGTGTTTGATAATGCGGGTAGTGTGCTCTACCAAGGCATAGAGATTGAGATGCAGTACGTGTTCAACAACTACTTTAGAGGTTTTATCAATTACGGAACGCTAGAGGCTGATTACGAAGTGTTTGAGACGGATATTAATCCAAATGATGCTGAGACCATTATTGAAGATGCATCCTTCTTAGATCCTCGTAATGCACCTGATTATACGCTGGGCATAGGAGGCACTCTGTCCGTGCCTGTTGGAGATGGAACCGTAGAGGCCTTCGCGAAGGTGACCAAGATTGCTTCGTACGATGCATCTTTGTTGAACCTCAAACAATCTAAAGTGGATGCGCGTGAAGAGCTTTCAGTTTCAGTTGGTTACTATACTGAGAACTGGGCAATCGAAGCGTTTGGTAAGAACTTAACCGATGAGCGATTTGAGGTTTTCTTCCCGATTGCGACACTTTTTGCGGCTGGCTCTGTCAACCGTCCAAGAACTTTTGGTCTAGAATTTAGTTATCAGTTCTAGCATCTATTGGGGTTCAGAAAAACCCAGCTTAGGCTGGGTTTTTTTTGTTTAAAGCTACATGACAGTTCATAGCCATTAAGCTGAAAGGTTCTGGAAACGTCTGGTTTAGGTTGGTTGGGCAGACTTTGCAAGCCTCCCTTATGAAGAACAGAGTACGCTAGTTTCGAAAGGCGCTTTAAGGGTTTTGATGATTCTGATAAGCCTCTTCGTGGGTCGTGGACAATAAATGAACGATTTCTTTAAAAATTTTGACAGTAATCCATTCCATCAGTTCTTGGGTTTAAGTTTGGCTGAGCACTCCAGAGATTACGTTCGATTGCGGCTTTATAAGAACGAAACGACCCCCTCTGGAATTGGCGGTAGCGTCAATGGCGGCGTGCTCGCTACGATGCTTGATATGGCGGGAGTTGCTGCGGTCTTTACGGATCTTAGATCTGGGTCTGAGCCAGCGGGCACTGCCGATTTGAATATTACCTATCTTCGTCAAGCACAAGGCATTTGGCTCGATGCGGAGGCAAGGGTGGTTAAGCGGGGCCGGCAGCTCTGCACGATTGAGGTACGAATCGTCAACGATTCGGGTGATCTCTGCGCCATAGGGCGCGTCCTCTATGCTTTGAAAGCCGTCCAGTCAATGTAAGCTAGACGAGCGGCGACGCGCTGATTCTAGATCAGCAGATCTCCCACACGCTCAAAGAATTCAGATGTTGAAGCATTGCCGCCTTGGTCAACAGGGAGGCTTTGACCTGTTTCGTAAACCCGATCGATGGCCGCTTCAAGGCGCTCGGCAGCTTCTGAGTAACCCAAATAATTCATCAGCATTGCGGCTGATAGGATCGTTGCGGTCGGGTTGATGATGTTCTGGCCCTGAATATCTGGCGCGGTCCCATGAGCGGACTCAAAGTAAGCGTAGCTATCGCCATAACAGCCGGAGGGCGCAAGCCCTAAGCCGCCCATTAAGCCCGCAGACCCGTCTGACAGGATATCCCCGTAAAGGTTGGGTGTGACAACAACATCAAGCGCTTGAGGCTGGGTGATCATCCGGCACAGAAAATCGTCAACGATGAAAGTTTCAAAGGTAATATCAGGGTAGTCTTTTGCAACTTCAAAACCGATGTCTCGAAAGTGCCCATCGGCCCTAGCCAACATGTTGTATTTTGAGGTCAAGGTGACTTTACGTTTTTGGCCACGCGATCGAGCGAGTTCAAAGGCAAATCGAATTACCCGCTCAGAACCCGCATCAGTGATCGCTTTAATCGCGTAGCGGCCAGGCCCCAAATCTTTAAGATTGGCTCGAGCATGTTTTGAGTAGAGGTTCAGAGCTGCAAGGTCTTCAAGGTCACCCTCAAGCCCCAGGTATAGGTCCTCTAGATTTTCTCGCACGATTGTAAAATCAATGGATTCTGGCTGGCGCAGTGGCGATTGATAGCCGGGGCGCCATTTGCACGGCCTAACATTGGCGAAGGTCTGTTTGCCCCAGCGCAGATAAAATAGCGCTTGAGTGCTGGCCCCGCTGGTGGAGCCGAAAAAGGTAGCATCAGCTTGGTCCACCATGCGTTTTGCAGATTCGGAAAAATTGTTCCCAGGGGCGCTGTCTGGGTTAGTAGCGACCGGGGGATACACAAAGCTGATTGGAAGGGCCAGGGTTTCTAGAAGCGCCACGGTGGGCGCCATTACTTCGGGGGAGGCGTCGTCTCCTAAAAATACGGCCACAGTTTTATCTGACATGCATGAAATCCTTGCTAGAGATGGCTCTAGACTAGCATCGAAATGGTATGAAGGCGTGAAGGATGTCGAAATAAGGGTTTACATTGGGATGGTGCACAAAGATGATGAGGAAGTCAGGTTGAAGGAGTTGATTGATGGAGATAAACACGGAGGTGGGTCCGATTGGCGCTGAGATTCGTGGCATTGATCTTTCTCAGCCTTTATCGGCCTCAGCATATTCTGAAATACATGAGGCTTGGCTTCGCCACGGCGTCTTATTTTTTCGTGATCAAACCTTGAGCCCCTCGGCGCAAGCCGCCTTTGCTGAACATTTTGGCGAGTTAGATGTGTATCCCTTCATGCAGGCGGTGACAGAGCATGAAAATGTGATCCCGATTGTGAAAGAAGCCGACGCAACGTTGAACTTTGGCGGCGATTGGCACACGGACACCTCCTATAAAGCGGTGCCACCGAAGGCGACACTGCTCTATGCAGTTGAAGTACCGCCTACGGGTGGGGACACTTTGTTCGCCGATGCGACTGCGGCTTTTTCAGCCTTGAGTCCTGCTTTCCAAGAGATGTTGTGCGGTCTGTCGGGGATCTACACCCCAAAAATGGTACATGGTAAAGGCGGCGGTTATCGAAATGTCTCAGCCAAAGGCCAATTGGGTGGCTCGTACGGAGGTAACGACGAGTTTGCA
>CALIKQ010000037.1 GCA_938017975.1 uncultured Pseudomonadales bacterium
TGCAGGTGCGCTGCGCGGCCCCCAAGGACCGTCGCACAGACGCTGGACTCAAGCCCACATGAATGAAATTGGAGATCAAGTATGATTATTGTTGTTGCCGCATTAGGCTTTGAAACTGAGGCAGACCGCGATCATGCGGTGGCGATCACCCGGGACGTCCAAGCGGCGACTCGAGAGGAAGAAGCAGGGTGTCATGCTTACTGCTTCGCGCCTGACCCTGTAGTGCCCACGCGCATTCAAGTCTATGAACTCTGGGAAGATAGCGATGCCCTCGCTGCGCATTTTGAACATCATACCTATCATCAGATGGTGGCATTGCTTGGCTCCGCCAATATTAAAGAAAGTATCAATCGAGCCTATTTGACCGAACGCAGCGAGCCGGTTTACGGGCCAAACGGTGAGAAGAAAAAAGCTTACTTCGTCAACTAAAGAGATTAGACGCTATGGAAAGTACGATTTATACCGGAGCTGTCTTGTTTGCGGGGGTCGACGAGTCCGTGACTTCCAACAGCGCAGTTTGGGTTCGCGATGGCTTGATTGCTTATGCGGGGACTGCTGAAGGGCTACCGGAGACACCCAATGATAGCCAAGTCATCGATGCCAGTGGTCAATTCATTATGCCCGGAATGACTCAAACACATGCCCATTTGTCATTTGCTGATGCCAGTCCATTTGCGATCGGTGATACTGCCGTTGAGGATGCGACAATTATTGCGGTTGGAAACGCAGAAAAAATGCTGTCCTCTGGATTCACCGCGGCCATTAGTTTTGGTTCAACCTACAAGATCGATGTGGCGTTGCGCGGTGCGATTGAATCCGGACGCATATCGGGTCCACGATTGCTTGCGGCGGGTCGAGATCTAGGTGCAACAGCGAGTAATGTCGATTCTAAGGGAGGACTCAGCCAGATCGCAGATGGACCCTGGGCGCTGCGTCAGGCCGTTCGTGAACAGCGCAGAGATCGAGTCGACGTGGTCAAAATTTTTATTGACGGAGAAGCGATTAATCCAACCAACCCTCCAGGAGAGTTATCTTTCTGTGATGAGGAGGTTGAGGCGGTGGTCAGCGAAGCGCACCGACGCAAGATGCGGGTGGCCTGCCACTCCCGCTCCGCAGCTGCCGTCAAGCAGGCGGTGCGGGCAGGGGTTGATTTCATTGGTCACGCCAATTACCTCGACCAAGAGGCGATAGCCTTGCTCGCTGCCCGAGACCAAGTGTGCGTCGGTCCGTCGATCGCTTGGGAGGTGCAATATGTTGCCCAGTGCGAATCATTAGGCGTCAGCAAGGCAACCGTAAGGGCTCAGGGGTACGAGCGAGAGATTGAAGCGACCATTGCCTCCGTCGAAAAAATGCGGGCAGCTGGGATTAAAATGGTCGTAGGCGGTGATTACGGTATCAGTATCGCGCCTCATGGGACCTATGCCAAAGACCTAGAATACTTTGTTGATCTTTTCGGAATGCGCCCTGCCGAGGCCATGCTCTGCGCCACACGTAATGGAGGGTCCGCTTTTGACCCGAAAGGCAGAGTAGGCATTTTAGCGCCTGGCTCAGTTGCGGATATGGTGCTAGTCGACGGGGATCCGCTCAGAGACATCACCGTTCTGCAAGATCATCAGAAGCTGACCGTTCTTAAAAGCAAGGTTTCTTTGGTTTCCGATTTCGGTGACGAGGAACTTTAAGCGCTTTAACGGTTTGTTGAAAGGCTAACCACGACCTAGGAGGTTACTTTTGCATTGGCGAATTGATGATTAAAGGGCACATTGACTGATGAACCAAAAAACGGTCTTTTTATTGTTTGTGATTGCGTTTGGTCTGGCGTGGTACTTCAATACTGAATCCTCCAATGGCAATGACTCGACCGAGACTGGCTCCTCGGCCTCAGAATTCATATCCAAATTCTCGATAATGAGGCTTTTCTCCGAATATCAGGGAGATTGGGATTTTCCCCGAAACCTTCCGCCTTTCAACAATAAAGATTTTTTGCTGAGTCAATGCGAGATATCCGATAGTTTGTGCGGTCGATACAACTATCGGACAGAGTGGGAAACCGGTGAGGTCACGCTGTTTAAAGCTGGTGATGTTTATTACTTAGAGTACCAACCAGAAGATAACCCGCCGTATATCGGTATGGGGATTTTGAGTGGTTCTTCGCTCGCTGTGACCTTTGCTTTTGCGGGTAATCAAGATATCGGTATAACGCTCTACACCATTGAAGACGACACACTCTCTGGCGCTTGGACCTGCTTTGAGGAAGATTGTGTGGGCAAGTTGAACTTTGAAAATTTAACAAAGCGGCCTGACCCTTTTGGTCATGATGGCTGACCGAGTTGCATTTCAAGCGAGCAGAGGTAGCATCTGAGAGGCGAGAGGGTATCTAAGAGCATTCACGTCAGTGGTCTTTGAGCTTGCTAGAACGAAAGTTGAGATGAGAGAACGCAGTAATTGCCTCAGTTGTATTTGGGGGCTTTCCCTAAAAAGGTTTTCCTTTGCTTGAAAGCTTAGAAACAGAGAGCCTAGGCAGCCTGGCTTTGGCTGCGTCGATCTCCCCAGTCGATCTCTGAGCAGGGCCTTTGTAGTCTGGCTCAAATATTCGATGTGGATCATCGCCGTTGACGAAGCCGAGATAGCTGCCGCCATAGTGATAACCGATGAGGCGGCGTAGTGGCTCTGGAAAGGACTTGGCTACATGCGGTGGGTTTGCGAGATATTGATTTTCTTCTTGGCGTAACCAGCCCAGGCTGTATTGCAGCGCAAGGCCGGTGCGCGGCGCTTGCGTGATGTTAGCGCCCCCGCCGTGAAGCGTGCCGCCCAAGTATATGAGCACCGAGCCTTGCCGCATAGAAGCGGTGATCATTTCCGAGGAAGTCGCTTGCCGATCATCTTGCCAGCGGTGGCTTCCTGGTACGACTCGAGTGCCGCCATTGTCCGCGTTAAAATCGGTCAACGCCCACATGGTCGGCATGAGGGTGGTGATGCCGAGATGCGAGAGCGGATAGATATCGCCATCACGGTGCAAGACTTGCGCTTTAGCACCGTGTTCTAAATGCATCACACCCGAAAAATTCAACTGATAATTAGTCGCGTACTCCAGCAAAATCAGTTTGGCCAAGGCGAGTACCGTTGGGTGCATTGCAAGTGCTTGAGCTGCAGTTGAACGCTGAAAAATGGCGCCAAGTCTTTTGGTTTTTGCACCGAGGAATTCGTCGTGCCCGAATGGCGCTTGTTCAATGTCCGGGAGAAGCTCAGCTCTGGCCTGCCGCGCCAGATCAACGGCTAAATCCTCGATAATCAGATAACCGTCGGTGAGCAACGCATCTTTTAATGGCTCGATCGATGGATCAATCACTGTATTCATCCGCGGCTCAAAGGTGGTCATTGATGATGTCCATGGTTAATGGATTCTAGTCTGCTTCTTTCGATCAGACTTCGCAATCATCTGGCTATCCGTCGAGTCTAGACCACTCATCGTGGTCAGATGTTTGATGTTGCCAGATTTCATGGTCGCGGTGTTTAATAGTGCGGCATCAAGCGCTTAGTTCAGGCGTGTAATTCGCCTTTAAAGGGGTTTTCAGCAGGTTTTGATTATGAACGTTCGACCCATCTTAAGACGGATTCTTTTATTGTTGTTAGCGAGCTGCTGCTCTGGCCTGATGGCTGAGTCTTCTCGTCGTCTCATCGACGCGCAACCCATGGCCACTGTTACGACTGAGGGCGTCAAGATCGCCTACCAGTTGCTGGGGCCTGAAGACGCTGATACCGCAGTGTTAGTCATGGGCCTTGGGGCGTCGCATCGAGTTTGGGGTGACGATTTCGTTCTTGGAATCATCGATGCAGGTTATCGCGTCCTACTGATTGATAATCGAGATACAGGAGATTCGATCCGGTATAGCGAGGCTGAGAACCCGGTGCTTTGGTGGCAATTACTTAAATATGAACTGGGTTTCGGTGTGACAGCCTTGTATGAGCTCAGTGATATGGGTAGCGATGTGATCGACGTGATGGATGCGCTTTCAATTGGCAAAGCGCATCTGATTGGCGCCTCGATGGGCGGCATGATTGCTCAGGTGATTGCCGTTGAGCATCCCGAGCGCGTCCAAACCTTGGTCTCGATCATGTCCAGCACTTGGGCGGATCATCTTCCCGAGCCCGGGCGTCAATCAACGGCTGCTATTCGTGACATTGCTGATGATGGTGCGAAAGATACTGAGCGCGCAGCTAAAATGAAAAACATGGGTTTTCATGCTGAGGCGATTCCTCGTCAGGTGATGGCAATCCTTGCTGCTGGCGATCGCTCTGAGGCCGTGCGAATGATCAAAGCGCCAACGTTGGTGATTCATGGCCAGGATGACACTCTGCTATCGGTTGAGCACGGAGAACACACAGCGGAGATGATTGCTAATTCAAAGTTGGTTGTGTTCGAGGGTATGGGCCACAATATGCCGGATACTGTGCGCCCGGCAATCCTCAAAGAAATTGGAGCACACCTTGATGCTCACCCTGCAGAAGCCAGCGCAAATGACGCGAAGCTTGAATCGGGATTGGGCGTGTAAGTCGTGATGTCCTCGATCGACCAGTTACAGTCAAAGGTCAGCGGCTGCAAAATCGTCAGTTATTGCAGGCGTGACTCAAAGTAATTCAGTACTTTATCCAAAGCTGCTCGCGCCGGCGCGCCGCCTTTGATGAGGTCCAAAGTCAACACCGAGTGGCCTTTGCCTGGCAATTCGATCATCTCTACTCTTCGCGTTTCATCGTTAAAGGCGTGATCAATCGCTTCAAATTTGGGCGCCCTGCACAGCGGATCCCCTTCAAAGCGCAATGCTAGAACATTGCCTTTTTGATCAATGCTGGCTCTCGCTGCCGCGATCTCATCGGTCGACATATGCAAAGCCTCCTGATCGTTAAAGGGCAATGAGGGCTGGCTGGCAACTGCGGCTAGCACAGCGTCATCGGCGATGAGGGACAGCGCGAAATTACCTGTCAGGCACATGCCCACAACGCCGATTCGACGTGTGTTGTTGGACCCTTGCTCATCGCGGCAAAGTGCTTTGAGCCAATCGACAATCGGGCTGCTCTGATTTTTCTCAAACAATTTAAATTGACGACGCATACAAAATACACGAATAAGATTTCCGACCAAGGAAACCTTGCCCAACGGGCCGAGCAGGTGTGGCATCACCACCCGAAAACCTCGGGTGAAGAAGGCATCAGCGAGGCTTAAGGTCTCCGGTCCAATTCCAGGCAGTTCTTGAATGATAATGATAGTTGCCGGGCCATCACCCCGGCTGTAAACATCATGGCTGACCTGGTGGCCGTCTGAGAGTGCAGCCGAGAATTGTCGTTTGGTATATCCCTCTAACATATCGGCTCCAATAAGATGTGCCCGTGAATGATTGCTCTGTGACCGCTGATAGCATGCTGATATGGATGCGCTGGCTCAAACCGGCGTGCGTGTCACCGGATTGTCGAAGCGATCAGTATGCCACTAGCATCACAATTATCCCCAAAGCAGCAATTGTAAGGATGTGCGGCACATAGTTGAGCGCTTTAAGGATTTTAACCACACGCTGCAATTGAGCCGATTCGTTTGAGCGCGGGTAGGGGATGCTGGGGATCTCAACCTTTAAGAATGTACACAAAGGAGCCCAGCCTTCAGTGGCGGCATGGACCAGTAATTGATCTGGTGGTACCACCCGTCGTACTTCCGCCAATCGATCATTAAAAAACTCAATAGCATGAGCCTGATCCTCAAAGCGATCAGAGAGTTCATTTTTCCAAATGGTCAGGTGAACCATTTTGGCCCATCGGTCGAGGTGGGGGACAAGCTTCCTGAGCCAAAGCGGCAGGCTTGGAACGACCTGGTAAATCGTCTTGGCAACGCTGTGATACCAGGCTTCGGGAGGGCGATCGCTGAAAATAACAAGCGCATCGGGAAAAGTATCCAATAAGGTTCGATAGTAAGCCGATGCCGGCCAGTCAACTGCAGCCTGATAGTCCTGGAATACCTCGTGCCAATCTACTGGCAATCCATTGGCGGCGTCTAAAAACCATTGGGTCTGCTGGGGATTTTCAATGCAGGCCTTCATGTGATGGCAGGGGCCGAATCCAAGGTGCTCGAGCGCGGTCATAAGAGAGACAGTGCCCGTCCGGCCGGGTGCGGCGCCTATAATCTTTAATGGCATACTTAAAACTCCCTTGCTTGAATGTCCAGACATTAGCAAGCGCGACCTGCTGTGAACAGGCATTTAACGATTGTGCCAAGGTTTACATTGGGCGGGCATCGCGATTTGAGCCTTTATCCAATCCGTGCACGGTTCGGGCGTCTTTTTGCAGGCGGCGGTGAGGGCTTATCGCCTCGCAAAAAAGGCTGAGCCCAGATCTCATCAATCCCGTGCAAGCCATGCGGGAATTGCCGCGATCATATATTCGCCGTGTGGAATATAAAGCGCTGAGGCCGCCGCTCGGTCATCGGATACAATGATTTCGCCGAAGTGTTTGAACGCTTTGATGACAGGCCTGAGGTCCTTTGGCCAGGTACTGGTGTCTTGACGTTGCAAAATGCCCGCGAGCTCGAGCCATTTTGCTCGCGGCGCGTCTCTCATTGCCACCGCACTGCGACTCTCAGGCGAAATCATATCGACAACTCGGTTAAGCGGGGTATCCATTCGATAGGGCCTCGCTTTAGGCATCTCTCGTCCCGAGATTCTCGCCTCCAATGCTTGCTGTCCAAGCAGCCTCGCGTACCATTTAACCGGCTCAAGCAGTAATGCGATTTTAACCTGCGTTGCATCTAGGCCGAGTCCATCAAGCGCTGTTTTTTGTTTGGCCTCGAGTGAAAAAAATGTGCTGCACAGCAGGGCGTCCAATCTGGTTTGAAAATCTGAGTGGGGTTCATCGCTCCAGAGGCGTTCTGCCACTGCGGGTAATCTTGACCATAACCTGGTTTCAAGTGTGTGCTCGTCCACGAGCTCGGACCAGAGACAGGCTTCACCACCCAAGACGTGGGTTGCCCGCTCGATTTCGACTGCCTGCTCTCGCCAGTGGTGTCTCCATAGAAGGCCTTCTTTGACATGCTGCAGGCGTTCATCTTCCTGCTGGGCATCCTCTAGGGCCATCGCATCGGACTGATCTGCTTCTATATCAAAGGCGTAGTGGAGGTCAGCAGGAAAGTGGAGGTCTAAGTAGTACGGCGCGGAAACGATACTCTTGAGGCCTTTTCGTCCAATTCTGTCCCGAGTGGTCATGCCGCGCCAGTTCTGCACGATCATTTCGGGCATGTCATCGTGTAGGACTTCGTCCCATCCGATCGCCGTTCTCCCGAGAGAGGAGACGAGCTTAACAACCCGTCGAGTAAAGTAATTTTGTAGAGATGATAGGTCAGTAAAGCCCAGTCTGACCATTTCCGAGGAAATTGTTGGATCTTTACTCCACCAAGCGGGATGAACCTCGTCGCCTCCAATGTGAATGTGCTCACCAGGAAATACCGATGCCACTTCACTGAAGATTGTCTCTAACGCGCTAAAGACGCGTTCGTCAGTAGGGTTGAGACAAGCCTTGTGGACACCGAAACGATGGGTGGGCTCAACCGGTAAGCAGCCCCATTCCGGATAAGCCTGGAGCCAACTGGTCACATGGCCCGGTACATCGAGTTCTGGCACGATTTCGACGCCCCGTGCTTGACCATACGCTACCAGATGTCGCAATTCGGTTTGGGTGTAGTGTTGATGCGACTGCAGTTTTGGGTAGGCCTCGCACTCAAAGCGGAAGGCTTGGTCGTCGGTCAAGTGAAGATGCAAGACATTCATCTTGAGAAGCGTCATGCCGTCGATCACTTTTTTCAGTAAACCGATCGATAAAAAATGTCGTGCCGGGTCGATTAAAAGTCCTCTCCAAGCGAATCGAGGTTGATCTATGATGCGCTCGAATGAATCTAGAGCCTCGTTTTGATGGAGTTGCAAGATGGTTACTGCGCCATAGATTGCGCCGGTTGTCGAGCTCGCTAAAAGCTCTATGCCCTGAGGACTGGCACTCAGCGTGTATCGCTCCTTGCTTTTGTCCGAGAGACCCCTGGGCATTATGGCAATGATGAGGTTGCCGCCAGGGATTTTTTTAATCGGGGCCAATAAGGTCTCGACGAACGAAATAGCCTCACAATTGCGCCATTGGATCGAGAGCGGAAGGTGGGCTACGCGCTCAACCGGTTGAGTCAGGTGATTTGGATGAGGAACGCAGTGTGTTCGGTGTTGTGCCATGGCTACTCGTGACTGGTGGGGTCGCAAACTCTGCAGAAGATGCTAGGGGATAAGAAAGGTCCTGCGCAAGTCCGCCGTTAACGCTTCCACGCAACCATATAGGTCAGTAGACGTTTCGATGGTTTGTCGATGCGTCGAGCAGCTCGGAGGCATCAACCTTTTAATGACCGCCGGTTGTGCTACAGGCCCGAGCCGTCATGGTGACAACGCTAGGGAACTCCGCTCAAACGCCGTGCGCCCTATCAGGTACATTGACGCATGGCCAACGGACCCTTCGAAACATAGGCACGGCGGACTCTGGTTATCGAACGGCAATGAGCTCAACTTCGAAGACCAGTGTTGTGTTGCCAGGGATCGGCCCCACGCCGTTGGCGCCATAGCCGAGTTCAGGCGGCACGGTGAGCTTCCACTTATCGCCTTCCTTCATCATTTGAAGCGCCTCAGTCCATCCCGCAATGACACCGTTGACAGGCAAGTCGATGGGCTCGCCGCGTTCGACGGAGCTGTCAAAGACTCTGCCGTCTTCAAACGTGCCGTGATAATGCGCGCTGACAGTGTCGGTTGGGCCGGGCGTGGCGCCTTCCCCCGACTCTAGAATCTCATATTGCAGGCCTGATGCCGTGGTAATGGTGTCACCCATGGTGTCGCTCCTTTTAAAAAAAGGCACGGTATCACACCAGAAGTTGCTTTGTGGAGCGAATATTGCTCAGCGACGGTATCGCTTCGCGAACAAGTCGCTGGATGACTCCGAGAGAAAGCTACGACGTTGGGTCAAGGCGTTGGTCCCGAGTCCGGCTATCCGATGAAAAACGGCAGAGCCACGAGTGTGGATGACGCGACCAGCGTAAATTCAAGAGAAAGAGAGGTGATTGTAACTAAGCGTCTTTTGGACACGATGTGCTCCTGTTGCAGTGTGGGTTAAGTCCTTTTGAGACTCGACCAAAATGTGTGGGCAGGCCAAGATGATTTCAAGGCCTGCTGCTCGCAAAAGGTAAAAAAATAGCGGATGTGCTTTTGTTTAATTTCGCGAACGCAGTTGATACGCAGGTGGGGGAGGATCAGATGGGCGAGATGACCCCAAAATAAAAAAATTTACCAGCTCGATCTCAGATCCTGTGGCTGTGTTGGATTCAGTGCCGAAAATTTTGAAAATAGATGACGTAGTCCAGCGCCGTCGATTTATCCTGGTAGCGTTTTCTCAGATCTGTTGCCGTCTATGTGTACAGGGCGTGTATTCACACAGGTGTGGGGTTTCGAGGATGCCCAGGTGTACGATTGATTCAGGCCCTCGGTCATTAAACGTTTATTGGTGAGCGGACAGCAGGCATACTTTGCGCTTCGATCCGTGAATGCTTTGAAACAATCGCGCCGAAGTCACTTCTAAACTTGCTTGAGGTTGGCCTGTGAAAAAATTTAAGTTTTGTCCGATGTGTGCGTCGCCGTTAACCGAGACGAGACCGGAACGCTTTGAATGCTCCGACGGATGTGGATACGTGAATTATGATAATCCGACACCGGTCGCTGCAGTGGTGGTTGAGTATGAAGGTCAGATCGTGATGGCTCATAATCGCTCATGGCCGGGAACTTTTAATGGATTAATTACCGGTTTTGTAGATCATCGAGAGGGTGCTGCAGAGTGTGCTGTGAGAGAAGTAAAAGAGGAGCTAGATCTCGATGCTTCCACGCCCACTTTAATCGGCGTCTATCCCTTTGCGCGAATGAATCAAATTATTATTGGTTACCACGTGACGGCCAGTGGATTGATCACGCTGAATGAAGAGCTCGACAGTTATATTCTAGTTGCCCCTCAAGATTGCTTGGTCTGGTCAAGCGGAACCGGGCTTGCGCTGAGAGACTTCCTTCGCGGCAGAGGCATTGAACCGGAAATGATCAAAATATCCTGAGCCCAATCGGCAATTTCGTGAAATAAAGAGACACGCCTGCGGCCAAGGCACTTGCCTTTTGGGTCTAGCGGCTAGGGTGAATGCCTGCTGGCTCAATGAGTAAAACGTTGACGGTTTCAGCGCGATCTGACGCTTGAATGTCGCCGCGATGGCGAATCGTGATGGGCGATATCATCATTGATTGCGCCGCGTATTACCGATCCAGCAGAGTTAATGAGACTTTTATATATCGTTCGATGTCTTGATTTGGAGTCGCCGTTCGCGCCATTGTCCCAAGAGAGCGTTGCAGGCCCACTAAAAACTCGACCAGGTCTTCCTTTGGGACATCACGCATCTCGCCACGTGCGATACCAATCTCTACTGCCTGACCAAAAGTCGTGCGCAAGTCCTCCATGATGTCATCAACAATTTTGGCAACCTGTGGATCCTCTTGACCTCTGTCGACGGCTGCTTGGCAAGCCATACAGCCCCGTAAGTCTCCGCGTTCGCGCTTTGTCGACAAACCCATGAAATAGTTTTTGATCTCGGCAAGTCCGCCGTTTGGGGTTTTGAGCTGGATTTTAAGGTTGGCGGCAACGCGTTCGTGGTAGCGCTTGAGCGTGGCTCGGTAAAGCGCATCTTTATCGCCAAATGCTTGGTAGACACCATAGCGGGCTACCCCAGACGCCTCGACAACATCCGCGATCGAACAGTGGCTGTAGCCGCGCTCCCAAAAGAGTTCCATCGCGATATCTAAGGTTGTCGTTGGGTCAAACGTTCGTTTTCGGGGCGCCACAGTCGCTCCTGCGTAGCTGGTCTAGATTGCAGAATATGAATTCTGAAAAACAGAGTCAACTCAGGAGTCGCCAAATCAAGGCCTAGCAGCGCTTGAAGCAAATTCAGAACCTCGTATTGATTGCTCGGCCAAAGCACATGGCGACATGGTTGATGAGTTATTTTGGTAGGTCAATACAGGTAGGTCATTGTAGGAAGTCGCTTCCAGAGCCTCAAATGGCTTGAATCAAAAAAGCCGAAAAGCAGGGAGAAGCATTGCCGGAGGCTGCATTTTCTTGGATAGTGGCCCCTCGATTTACATCCCTCGTAGGAGAAAGCAATGAAACTTATCAGCGAAGAAATCTTGATTGATTCTGGGGCGCAGGCGCCTGCTTTTGATGCGGTTTACACAACCTTTGATGACTTTCGGTTTTGGGACCCTGCGGCATGGACGAATGGACATCCTTTTGAAACCTACAAAAAGATGCGAGAAGTCTCACCCATTATGTGGACAAAGACCAACAAGACGCTTTCTGGATTTTGGTCGGTTACAAAATACGACGATATAAAAGCAGCAGAACTCGCCCATCGTGTCTTTTCTTCCCAGCGCGGTAGCATCAATATGGGTGTGCCAGAGCGTAAAAATTGGCGTCCCGAAAAGCTCGTACCTGCGGCTTACAATTCACTGATTAACTTGGACGAGCCGCTGCATCGAGAGATGCGTATGCAGCAAAGCCAGTTTTTCTTTCCAGCCTATGTGGATTCTATTCGTGGCAAAGTGGAGCAAAAAATTGAGTCGTTGCTGGACGAGATGGCTCGTCAGGGCCCAGTTGTCGATTTTGTAAAACTGTTCTCTGAAGAGCTTCCGCTTTTCACCTTATGCGAAATGCTTGGCATTGATGAGGCGGAACGCCCCAAAGTGAAGGTCTGGATGCATTATCTCGAGCTTGCCGCACAGTTTCTAAGCAACCCTTGGCAAACATTTTTCTCGGAGCCAATGTTTCCGTTTCGTTTCAATTCGATGGTCAATGAGATGTTTCTCTATGGTGAGCGCGTCATGGCAGATCGTCGAGCAAATCCAAGAGAGGACTTGCTCACCGTTATTGCACAGTCGAAGCTAGATGGAGAAATGCTACCTCAAGAGTTTCTCGATGGTTCGTGGCTACTGATTATATTTGCAGGTAACGATACATCGAGAAATTCGCTCTCTGGCACGATCCGCTTGATGACTGAATTTTCAGATCAGCGTGCGATGGTGTTGGATGACCCGTCGCTGATACCGCAGATGTCGGAGGAAGCACTCCGTATGGTTTCGCCTGTGATGCATATGCGTCGAACGGCGACCGAGGATACAGAACTCAATGGTCAGCGGATCGCGAAGGACGAAAAGGTCGTGCTCTGGTATGGTGCCGCCAATCGGGACCCCGATATTTTTCCGGATCCCGATACGTTTAACATGCATCGGGACAATGTCGAGAAGCACATCGCTTTTGGGCACGGTGTACACAAATGCCTTGGCGCTCGTATTGCAAAGATGCAGTTGCGCATGGCCTTTGAGCAAATTTTTGACCGTTTCCCTCAAATTACTTGGACTGGAAAACAATCCATCGCGCCAAATCCGCTGGTTCACGCGATATCGAGTCTGCAGGTCAACCTCTACGGCCGTTGACGGACTACTGGGATCTTGCCCTAACCATTCGAATCAACTTGTTGCATCAGTGCTCGTGCCTGCTCGCGATGGGTTTCGAATTGATCTTGCAGCTTGGCGAGGGTGCTACCCGAGCTTAATCCAGACGCGACGTCTTGCATTGAAAGTGGGCCGAGCCATTCATAACGGTTTTCGTCCATTGCAATTCTGGCATTCACCGTGGCGCCATTCGGATCCCCCGCTTTTCCGTTTCCAAAATACCCGTAGCCTTCGACCATGCTTCTTGCGGCTGTGGCCTGAAAGCCGCAGCGCCAAAGGAACTTATCAGAGGCAGTCTTTAAAATATCAGGCCGTATTGTGAGATGAAATAATTCTTGTTGACGGATAAAGGGACGAACCACCGAGTTTGTCAAAATATAGCGTAGATCTGTTGAGCGATTGACAGCGCCTCCATGCAGGACTCGTCCATCCATTAGCATGATTGTGCCAGCGGGTGCTTTGAGGTTAACCGCTGGTGGGACCTTGCCGAATCTTCCGCCCCCCTCACAGTAAAGCTGATGAGAACCCGGGATAATCAGGGTGCCACCGTTGACTTCGTTCACATCCTGCAAAATATAAACAGTGTTTACTAGAATAGGCGCATCAAGAACCCGCAGGGATCCGATCAAGGATTGATCTTGGTGCATCCCTTGGGGATGACAGCCTGGGTATGAGATGTTTGAGATGAAGCTTAGATGGTGCCAGCTGTTTCCCAATGCTTCGTTTAGCAATTGTTCGATGAGCGGTCCTGCTTGCACAGACGATGGCTCGTGGGTCATACATTCAACGAACATCGCACCTTTATTAACCAATGACCATACTTGCTGCTGGGCTGTCTGAAGGTAGGCGATGCCAAGAGCGCGCTCTGCTGCCGCCTGCTCGCTAACCCGCTGATGCATCGCACGGGTTTGTTCAGAGGAAGTTCCGTCTTCGATTAGGCAATACCCCCATCGCACAAAGTCAGAACGGAGCTGCACAATATCTTTGGTGGGTGCAGGCAGGTTTTTGTCTTTCCAGTATTCATGGTCTTCTGCAACGGTCGTATCAAAATAGCGTCCTACCCCGTAATCGAGGGTTTCGTCAGGCCGAGGCGGCCTTAACCAGGGGTTGTGATGCATCAGCGATGTGTAGGGCTCACCGGACCGGTAGAAATCACGATAGGGCGCCACCGCATGTTTCGATGCCTCAGCAACGGCGGTTTGAGTAAATTCCTGTGGAACAGTCTGAGAGCGATCCATCCTGGGCCTTTTTTTCGATGATTCAATTTCGACCTTACGCCTTAATTGATAGAGCGTAAACTGCTGGCTCGCAGGGATTGCTTGCTGTCGAAAGATAGGAATTGGTGTTCTTAGACCTTGGTTGCCCAAGTGCTACTGAGCCTTGTGTTTGAGCAGTCAGCGCCACTGAGCGGTCCGGCGACGGGCTGGTTTCAGGTAGGACCACGCGATCAAAGCGCGCCTCCAGGACTGCGAACAGTTTTCTGTGAACAATAGAGGCGCCACAAAGCATCAGTGGTTATCTTGGGGCGAAGTCGAGGTTGGGCGGTGATCAATCTCAGAGAAACGCGGTAATATGGGGGTGTCTGAACCGAATAAGAGGGTGGGCGATGTCGGTGATTCTGTCTGTACTGCGAGACTGGAAAAATTTCAGTGGCCGCTCAGGGCGCAATGAATATTGGTGGTTCACGCTTTGGTATGGTTTGGCCACTCTCGTTCTCATGATGCTTGATACCTACCTCTTCGGCGATGCTGCAGGTTATGGCGGCTACCATTTGCAGATAGGTCCGAGTGCAACGGCCACGGTGCATCCTTTGAACCTGGCGAACGCGTTCGGTCTGGTGACCTTGATTCCGATCATGGCACTGAGTGTAAGGCGGCTCCATGATATTGGTCGATCTGGATTTTGGTTGCTGCTTTTGCTGACAATTTTCGGTCTTTTTGTATTGGCTTATTGGGCTGTAAAACCTGGTGATCCCAAGCGAAATGCATTTGGTGAAGTTCCTGATCAGGCTGAGTGAGTGTTTTAGGATTTCATGGACCGAGCTCGGCTGATCAATGCGTTTAAAGGTAAGAGAGGTTTGTATGACCGCTGTATCATGGTCTCAGTCGATGGTGAGCCGTCTCACGGGCGGTTTTTTTCTGGGAGGCATTCTGTTGCTGGGCTTGGTGCTTAGCCCCGAGAGTTCTGCTGTTTGTCAAAAGCCGCCCATGGCTGAAAAGCAGCGTCATCTCGCCATCGGATCGATGGAGCGTGTTTATCGCGTGCATGTTCCTCCGGGTTACTCGGAGGTGGCTAATCATCCTTTGGTGCTGATGCTCCACGGCTGGGGTGGTGATGAGAATACGTTTTTGGAAGATCGGCTCATTCTAGACCCTTCTGATGCTCGTGGGTTTGTTTTGGTTGCCCCAAGAGGCCTTGGCAGCGGTCCGCCGGATAACAGTTACGGCTCTTGGACCTTTAACGGCTCGGCGACCGGGTTAACTCGAGATGGCGGGCCGATCTGCGATACGGGGGTGACGCCGGATTATCGCTATGCCTCCTGTAAAGCTGCCGGCATTGCGAAAAACGCCTGTGCTTGGACGCATTGCCAAAATCTTTCATCATCTGACGCTGAGTTTATCGAAGCACTTCTGAAAGAAGTTGAAGCGCTGCTTTGTATTGATCCTGCCCGGATTTTTGTCTTTGGAGGCTCGAACGGGGGTAATGCGATCTGGGATTTCGCAGACCGGCCAGGACTCTCTGAAAAGCTCGCGGCCATATCGTCACTGATCGGTTTGCCGCATAAATCTTACATCGATGGGGATTTAAACAACCCCGCACCGCCAGCCCTTTTGATCACTGGGACCGAAGATCCAACCGATCCACCTGGCCAATGGGAAAGTTTTGTTCCAACAACGACCAGCAATGAGGCGGATCGTTTTTATTATGAGTCAGCGAGCGCAACGATGAGGGCATGGTCGCAGCGACATGGTTGTGAGATTGACAAGGCCGCAGCACGGGTTGCCGCGCCTGAGCCCTTCGACTGTAGATCATACTGCCCCGGTGGTATCGATGCTTCGCCGGCGCTCGATTGCCGCATTGAAATGGGGCATGTCTATCAGCTAGAGAATAGCTGGCCTCTTACTTTAGATTTCTTTTTAAATCGAGCCAGGGTTAACCCGTAGGCAGGATTGCGTGCACCGAGTTGTTGTAAAGGAGATGGATGTGTTGAGGATGTTTTGGATCGTTTTTTTTGTCTTAGTTATAAGCACGCCCAGTGTTGCAGCTAAGACCTATGTGTTTAATTTTGAAAATGACGTAGATGACCTTGGGGGCGAGGTATCGCTTGAAGCGTATATGTTCGACCCCAATTTAGATGATTTTAGAGAAAAACCTACAACGGTAACCTTAAAAGATGGTTCTGCTGCGCTCTCTAATCTGCAGTATTTGGCGGTGCCTACGTCAGTGTCCACCGCGCTTGATTTTTCCCAGCCTGTTCAGCTTGATTTAAGGTTTCGGTTTGAAGAGTTCATTGAGATCGATTCGACAAGAGAATTCCAACGATCGCTACTGACCACAACTACTACTGATCAGAGAGATGAGGGGTTTACACTTTTTTTAGACAAATCCGAGGATGAATTTGCGCTTTATTTTCAGATTGGCGAGGGCTCTGAGCTTTTGCCGCCTTTTCCCAGCAGGGAGGGTTATGTTAAGAGGATGTCTAGTCTGCAGCCTTACGATTGGCACGCTGTAAGCATGATTTTTAGGCTGTTTGACCCCTTGCCGCGGATCGATTTCATTATTAACGGAGGCACCCAGAGTTTAATACTTGGGGAGGAAAGACGAGCAGATATCGAGAAGCTGATTAAACTTTTGTCAGGAGGGGAGTACGAGAATCAGTACGCTGGTTTAGAGGTTGTTCAACTATTCTTAGGCGGTTTCCCAGTGGCAAATATTGGTTGTTGCGATCCGCGAGTTCACGAATCGACGCTGCTGATTGATTCTCTAAAAATTCAAACGCCGAAAGTGGCGGACCCAAACACGGATCTCAACGAAATACTCATAGCTTTCTCTTCTCACCTGTCAGGTGAGGCTGAATTGACGATGTCAGTGCAGCAGCAATACGCGCAGGATTTTTTGTCCGCTTTTAATTATGAATGGGAAAGCATATCCACGGACGCACGGGCTTTTCTTTCGATATATTTTGAGCAGAAAGGAGCGCTGTTTACAGGAAGTCAGCATCGGCCTAGCGAGTTTTCACCTCCGGCAACCATTGCTTATTTTTTGAAGCAATGGGCCTTTGATAATCTGACGACAGCTGAGTCTTTTGATCAGGTTGAGGGTTGGGTTTTCGAGGAGTCAGAATATTATCCTGGCTCGGTTGCCGATGCAGCAGCTCGTATTGACGCGGATATTGAAATCGACGCCAGCTACCAGACAGACCCGGGGTTTTTCCTAAACGGCCAAGAGAAGGTCATTCGCCCAACCGGTCTTTACGTGCCTCCCGGTGAAATTGTTGAAGTGAGCACCACGAGCGCTGTAGAGGGGCAGGGGATCAAGGTCATTGTTGGTTTGCAGATTGCTGACCTTGAGTCGAGCTGGTCATCTTTTGCTCGCTTTCCTCGGATTTCAAAAACCTATGAACTTAAGCAGGCAAAAATTGAAGTGCTCAATCCCTTCGGCGGTGGCTTGTATATTGAAGTGCCTGACGGCATCTCCCTTGGGACGATCGCGTTCTCGGTCAAAGGGGCTGTAAAGATGCCGCAATACTCGACCCTTACATTGAAGGGTCACTCCGACAACGTTGCAGACTTTCTGTCAGCTTTACAATTAGCGCATGTTCCTTGGTTCGAAGTTGTTAGTGATAAATTTATAACAACACAGCCGATCAATGCTCGGAACCTGATTGATGACCCCAAAGCTTTGGTCGATAAGTTTGGGGCGATGTTTGATGCCGTTAACGTGATGGCGGGCCGCCCTGAGAATCGCTTTAGAGCCGAATGGTTGACAATAGATGCGCAAGTCACGGTAGCTGGAACGGCCATGGCAGCATCGTATCCGACTTATGGGGACAGGGGGTTGGATCCTAAGGAGATTGCTTGGGAAAGCGATCATTCCTGGTTTGCGCCCTATCAATATCTTTTAGAGGACTATTTTTCTGAAGATGTGAGTGATTCAAGGAAGTACCAGAGAAATTCGGCAGATACTTTGTGGCATGAATGGGGTCACTTGCATAATCTGCCAACGCTAGGCTGCCAAGAGCAAGAGTCTAATGTCCATCTCTTGGCGGCAGTTGCCTATAATCGAGTCTTGGGAGCAACCTTTGATCAGGCCCTTAGGTTTTCGGGTTTT
The DNA here is from genome assembly GCA_938017975.1 of uncultured Pseudomonadales bacterium. Classification (GTDB taxonomy): domain Bacteria; phylum Pseudomonadota; class Gammaproteobacteria; order Pseudomonadales; family Azotimanducaceae; genus UBA9926. The sequence goes on from CALIKQ010000037.1 coordinate 17,925, forward strand.
CAAAAATATGATCGTCAGGACTCTGCGCTTGATACGATGTTATCCCCGAGTTGGCAGCGCGGGCGACGCCTGTGTTTAGATCAGTGGGACAATGAAGTTCGATACCAGTCCAGAAGCTGGGCAAGAATCGTTGAAATAGGTGAAATGCTTGGTTGGGAACAAGTGGGTGCAATCCACAAAGCATTTTATGATCGAAGTGTAACCCTGGGAGAAGTTGTCAATTATGGCATTGAGGACGACGACTTCGTTGAAACGGCGTCTGAAGCGGTTCAGCTGAACCTTACGCCTGTCTTTGAATTTTGGGGCGTTCCAGTGTCTGAGGCTGTTGGTCAGAGGCTGGCGGCGCTTCCCGCGCCGACGCTTTTTGAAGCCCGGTTGCAACTCTATAAGTCTCTAATACCTCAGACAAAAAGCGCTTTTCTTGTTGTCTCTGATCGTCTCTCGGCGACGACCGGCAGTATTGGTCGCTGGGATTTCTTGAATGAAAACTATAGCGAGAGTATGGCGACAAAAATGGCGGCGCGCGTGAATGATTTGCTGTGTCGATATTACGGTCATGAGGCCTTGTGTTTAGATGAAGTGGGTGATGCAGACGGGGACGGTATTGTTAATCAGAGCGACAGCTATCCTTTTGATTCCTTCAACGAGTCACTGGAGGCAAGTCAGACTCGGACAACTTTTGATCTGAGTTTTCCCGCAATCGCGCTAGATTCCGATGGAGATGGTACTCCGGATATTGAAGATGCCTTCTTAAACGATCCAACGGAGACCTCTGATTTTGATGGCGATGGTATTGGTGACAATGCCGACCTCGATGACGATGATGACGGCTACTCCGATGAGCAGGAAACATTGGACGGAACGAATCCATTCAACCGGTTCTCGTGCAAATCCGGATGCTTTAGTTTTGATGTTGATCAGAGTCGAAAGGCAGCACCCCTTACCGACGGCCTTTTGGTGATCCGCTACTTGTTTGGCTTTGATGGTCAGTCCTTGATCGCAGGGGCATTGGACAATACTTCAGCTGAGAGAAATACCTCGTCGCTCATTTTAGATTTTCTAGATGAGGCCAATTCCGAACTCGATATTGACGGGGACGGCAAATCGATGCCGCTGACAGATGGGCTTTTGCTGATTCGGTATTTGTTTGGGTTTTCTGGATCCTCCTTAATCTCGGGTGCGATTGGCGAGAATGCTCAGCGCAATAATGCTGAGAAGGTTGAGGCCTATATCGGCGAACGAATTCCAAGCGAATAGTTTTGCAGAGATGCTTTTGAGGGGCTTGCTGTTAAGACTCGCTGAGTTTTGAGAGGCATGAGACCAGGGCGTGGTCGGTTCAAATTTCGCTTCGTCGTCAACGTGTAAGCGGTTCAAAATAGCATCAGCATCGCGTCGCAATTGTAATGACCAATAGCTGAAGGCCCTTAAAGACATGATTGATTGTGGCGGGCTGTCCGTTGCTCCTTGGGTTCGATATAGTCTTGGATACAATACTTTCAGAACGTTTGAGACTAAGGATTGAATATGGCCACGCCCTTTCCAAATCACCCTCAACTCAGAGGCAATTATGCGCCGATTAATTTTGAGGCTCAGATACAGGATTTGGTTGTTGAGGGCTCGATTCCTCAAGGGCTCTCTGGTTCCCTGTACCGAAATGGTCCAAACCCCAAATATGCCCCGACCGGACCTTATCATTGGTTTGCAGGGGACGGCATGGTGCATGCGTTTCACTTCAATAACGGCCGTGTCGATTACTTAAACCGTTGGATTAAAACGCCAAAACATCTCAGTGAGTTGGCTGAAGGACGAAGCCTCCCAAGGGTCAGAAGACCCGATCCGGACACCGGACGGGTGGCAGCCGATCATCAGAACGGACTCGCCAATACACACATTATTTGGCACGGTGAGCAGCTATTGGCACTGGATGAAGGTAGCTACCCTTTTGAGCTGGATTCGGTGACGCTGGACTCAAAAGGATATTCGGCACAGGGGGGAGCGCTCTCAGGTGCGATGACAGCGCATCCAAAAATTGACCCGATGACTGGAGAACTGCACGGATTCGGTTATATGACGGGGTATGCGGGTAGTTCCATGATCTCTTATCACGTGGTTAATAAAGCCGGAACGGTCATCCGCTCTGATGTGTTTGAAGCGCCTTATCCCGCGATGGTCCATGATTTCGTGATGACGGCGGATTACGTGTTGTTTCCAATCTTTCCACTGACCTTTGATGCGGCTAGAGCCACTAAAATTGGTTCGCCTTTCGCGTTTGATGCGGCGCAAGGCACGCACATCGGCGTGCTCAAACGGGGTGCCCCAGTTTCAGAGATGCGCTGGATCGAGGGTCCATTGTGTTTTGTCTTCCATTATCAAAACGCTTGGAATGAAGGCGATCAGATCACTGTGGATACTGTTGAGTTTGCTGTCGCACCGAATTTTCCTCTGGTGGATGGCTCCTTGCCGTCCTATGAGGATGCCCAGGGCAAAGTGGTCCGGTGGCACATAAATATGAAAAATGGAGAGGTCAGGCAGGAATCTATACTCGATGTTGCCTCGGAGTTTCCGCGTATGGATGAACGCTATACAGCTGCTCGATATCGTCATGGCTATATTGCAGCAGCCTCGCAGAGGCAAAAGGGTGATGGTGGACTTTTTCATGAAATTACCCACATCGATATGGATTCAGGAACGATCAGAACCTGGGATGCGGGGTTGGGTAATGGCGTTTCAGAGCCGGTTTTTGTGCCTGAGGACGAGGTTTCTGGTGAGGGCGAGGGATGGCTATTGGCGACGGTTTATCGGGAGGAGACCCGGAGCTCTGAATTGGTTGTTTTAAATGCAGCGGCCGTTGACGATGGGCCTGTTGCCTCGATTCGGCTTGATCACCGCATTCCTTTTGGCTTTCATGGCAGCTGGCGAAGTGCTTAAAAGGGGTTGTTCGCCGCGGCACTCATCGGCTCGGGAGGTTAGCGGTGAGAGAAAGGGCGTGATATCGATACCTGCTTACGGCCTGTTGTTCGATGGGTGAAACCCAACCTCGACATGGGCGCAACGGTCTAGCTTCGGGGCTGCAGATCGGAGCGAGGGACTGAACGGGCACAGATTTTAGTGCGGCTTCATATGGGCCTGCACGAGCAATGTTCGGTGCGCCAACCTGCTTTGTCTTAGTTTTGCCATGGAGCCTCTGTAGCCTCCGTTCTCGGATGAAGGAGCACCATAAAGGAGAGGAACATGGCGGCAAATACAGGTCAGAAAGGACCGGACGATCACTGGCTCTCAATGCGACAAGAGGATGTGCTCGAACCCGAACTGCCTATCATCGATGCGCATCATCATTTGTGGGTACGTGGTGGCTACACCTATTTGATGCCGGAGTTTGCCGATGACCTAGCCAGTGGTCACAACATTCTGGCGACGGTGTATGCAGAGTGTCACTCAATGTACCGCAAAGATGGCCCGGCGGAGCAGCGCTCAATTGGTGAGACCGAGTTTGTTCGAGGGCAGGCGGCGATGAGTGCCAGTGGTGGATTTGGTCCCGCTCGAGCCTGCGATGTAATGTTCGGCAATGTTGACTTGACGTTGGGTCAGGCAGTGGGCCCAATCCTCGCGGATCACGTGGAAGCGTCGGGGGGGCGTTTTCGGGGAGTGAGAATTTCAACGGGTTGGCACGAGGATAGCAGGGTCGGCAATGTGGCTCAGGAACCTCGGTCATTGCTTGATCCACGGGTCAACGACGCCGTGAGCGTTCTCAAGAATTTGGGAATATCGCTCGACTGTTGGTTATATCACACACAACTCGATGAAGTCGCTCAGCTCGCAGACAGGCACCCCGAGCTTACAATCATCCTTAATCACGTTGGGTCACCAATCCTTGGTGGACCTTACCGAGGCAAATCCGATCAGGTCTTTAGAGCCTGGAAGGCCGCGGTTCAAAGCGTTAGTGAACGGCAAAACGTTTTTGTAAAGCTCGGTGCAATGCCGATCAGATTGTCAGACTATCAGGGCGACAGGACACTGCCACCGTGCTCGGAGGAAGTCGCGGCAGCATGGAGACCTTGGATGGACACCTGCATCGAGGCCTTCGGTCCTTCGCGAGCAATGTATGAATCAAATTTTCCGGTTCAGAAACGTTGGTGTAGCTATCAGGTGTGCTGGAACGCATTCAAGCGGATTTCTGCGGGCGCTTCGCCCTCTGAAAAGACAGACTTATTTTCGGGCGCAGCGGCGCGCGCATATCGTATGACAATTGATCAGTAAACACCTTTGGAAAGGTCTGTTCTGCAACCGCTTTGGCGACTCTTTCGACGAACAATATTTTAACAACTGTCCGCGGTTTGCTAAGTACTCGTTGATCACTTGGATCACTTTTTTCTCGAGATTTACATTGGTTTAGAATGCTCCAGAGAGGGCAGCGCAACAGTCGGGATCACCTTTACACAAGCGGATAGAGCCGTGCATGCATTGGGGCCCTCAATGGGTTGCGCCGCATGAAGGGCTTAGTCCGCAGGCAATGCCTGGACTGTTGCTTTTGCAAGGTAATCAACTTCCGTCTCCAATTGCGATGACTGATCAACGTAGCGCACGTAGGTTGGTGGAAAACCAGGTTTAATGAGCTGCCAGGCATCTACGATGCCGGGATGTTGAAAATAGGAGGCGATATCACCTTCAAAAGTGTTGAAGAATTCATCGGGAATGAGTTTCCGCTGATGCTGAAGGTGGGCATTGAACCAGACCAAAAAAATGGCTGTGACTCTTTGAACGAAGATCAATCTCTCCTCATTCTTTAACGTCTCCATGCTTTGAAGGCCATTGTGGAAAAGACGGCCAGACTCTTTATCAACAATGGTCACTGACATGATTTGTTCGGTAAGCGAGTTGATGGCGGCACTTTGATTCGAGAGTGTGTTGTCGCTGATCTGTCGGGCTAAGTAAAGCAATGACAAGACAACACCCAGACCGCCAATGATCTCTCCCAGCGCGCCCATTATTTCCCAGTTCATAGTATCCCCTTACGTTCTATTGAATCGATGTCCCTGTGACTAGCACAGTCTGTTAAAAGCTTACAAATAATATCGCTTATACTATGTAAATTATTGTTTTAATTGATTTTAAAAAAAATACCAATGTGCTGCTGCGATTGGGCATTTGGCTTAAAGGGCCGGATTGAGTCTGCACATTTTTGACGGATGATACCCAATTGGATCAGCATTTTGAGGGTCGGCTCAGTCCCGGTTAAAAATGGGCTCACGCTTTTCGAGGAAGGCCATCATGCCCTCCTGAGAATCTGGCGTACCGCGGTTTGCGTTTACAGCGGAGCGTTCAGCAGCCAATAATTCGTCCAAGGATCGATTTTCTGATCCCACAATGACGCTCATCATGCTGCGAACAGCGCCAGCAGGCTGTTTTGCTAATTCGTGAGCGAGCGAGATCGCCCGATCTTTCAGTTGGTTCAATGGCCATGTCTCATGGACCAAACCAATTCGGTATGCCTCTGGACCCGATATCTTTTTAGCACGCAGAATCAGATCGAGAGCATGATGGCTTCCAACACATTTGGATAGACGGGCACTGCCACCCCAGGCAGGGACCGCTCCCAAGTCCATTTCAGGGAGCCCAATCTGGGCGCCTTCCTCGGCTGCCAATCTGAAGTGGCATCCTAAAGGCAATTCGAGGCCGCCGCCCAGACAGTAACCAAATAAGGTGGCGATCCATGGTTTATTCATGTTTTCGATTTTGGAGATCACTGCAAGTCGTTGATCGAATACGGCTTCTGCACTGCCTTTAACTTTGATGCCTTCAGGCAGCTGTTTTAAGTTCATCCCGACAGAAAAATTGTCAATGCCCTCACCGGTTACCACGACCGCTCGAATGGTCTTGTCCATTGCGATCGTGTCGACTAAAACTTCTAACGCGTCCATGAATTCAAGGGTCATGCGGTTGTAAGGTGCATCGTTGATCGAAATGATGGCGATGGCATCTTCACGGGTAAATATTAAGGGTCCTGTCATAGGGCGCGCTCGTTTGGGTTTAGATGGTGTCGAGTTACAGATTATCACCATAATCCGTTAAAGGCTGGAAAGGGAAATCTTTGATAGTGCGGGTTAATTTGCGATAAAGGTGCTCAAATTTTTGGTGAGATAATGCTTCAGGTCAGTCATAAAAGGTCGAAGTGTCATCCTGGCTTTAAAAATTAAAGCCTTTTAGGGATTTCCAACTTTAAAACCCAAGTAGCGTTGACGTGTGCTTTGAGCCGCCGACAGAAAAATAAGAGAAGAGAGAAGAGAGAAGAGAGAAGAGAGAAGAGAGAACAGGGGCACTCTCGCGCGTACCGTTCATGCTCCAGGATCAAACCTCATTGATCACTGAAACCCCAGTCAATGGATACTGTTTACCCCAGATGGTCTCGTTGCTCGCGCGCCAGCCACTTCGTTTAGCGTGGCATCAGCGGTAATTCAGGAAATTCTGAAAGCAAGGCTTGGTAGACCCTAAGGTTGTACTGTGCCCCTGAGAGGCCGGTGTGCTGCAACGGGTCATTCGTTTCTGCAGCGATACCAAGGCTGTCGGAAAGTGCGGAACCCGTTAAAGTTCGATGCTTCTGACCCCAGGCCATTGAGGGTAGGTCTAAAACGAAGTAATGGAATAGCTTTCGCCATGTCTCGTTTTGAGATCGGAACAGGTGATCGATAAAGGATATATCAAACCAGGCGTTATAACCGACCATCAATAATCTTTTCTCTCCAGATACTGCTTTTGTGAAGGCCAGTAGCTCACGCACTGCAGCCGCCTCACTTACGAAGCCGCGTTCTTGCCATAGGGCGACAGAAAAGCCGTTGACAGCTCGAGCACCTGGTTCAGTGCGTTCCGGGTGCGCGGGCATAATGCGCAAAAATAGCTGGTCGATCGGTAGCCCGTTGAGGTCGGTTACAATCATGCCAATATCAATCATTTCATGATATCCAGGTTGCAATCCCGTGGTCTCTACATCTACGAAAGCGAGCAACCAGTCTTCAGTCGTGATTTCCGATGGTAACCGAATTTCCGACGCGCCTTCGTTTGGCAAGATGAGGATGAGTGTTGAAATGAGGAGAAGCATCTTTTTGGTCATAAAGGCTTTGCCTGCAGGTATACAAAGATGAGGTTATGACGGCATTTAGCCGTGAGTATTCTCTAGAACTTTGGGTCTCGGGTATTGATTTTGTTCGGGCCTTTCAGAGATACCCCCTTAGGCCTAATATTTTAAAAGAGAGGCCCATGCGCAATCCCTTTCTTTTAATTGACCATCCTTTCCGCTTGATCTCTCAGTGCGCATTTATCAAGCATGATCTCATTTTTGGGCTAAATTACCGGCTAATCGAGTTCGCCCACCGCCCGGTGACCCATCATCATAGCCTCTAGGGCATCGGCGGCTGGTGCAGAATCAGCATTCGCAATCACAACGCGGCCAAAGGGTTGTCGACCGATTTCGGCGGTGCCCGCCGGCCCAGCAACCGTGTACCCGTGAGCCCAGCGATTTACAGTAATGCCGGCAACGTCTCGATCAAATTGAAAGTGCCTAGAAGGTAGCATGCCGCTTAAATGGGTTCGAATGTCGCTTTCGTAATCAGAAAATTGACGGGCCAACATTTGGTACCGTGCCTCGCGATATTGCTCCTCTCTCGGTTTACCGGGTACTTCGCTATATGGACAGCTGATCATCTGCAAAATACACGGGGAATCAGCTGACTGGGTATGACGATAGTCTCCCAGACTGACTGGAAAATCCATAAAGACCGCCTGATGAGTGTTTCCGGGGCACATTGCAAAGCCAATCTCTTCGGCTTCTAATGCGCGCCAATGACGCAGCCCAACCGTGGTGTAGATCAGCGGGCTTTTCTGTTGCTGGCGCAGGGCATCGACTTGTTGTTCAGGCAATCCCTGAACAATGTGCGGAATCATCATATTGTAGCAGGCCATAATCACATGTCGTGCGGCGATGGTATGTGCGTTTTGGCCGTGGACGTAATGAACATTGACCTGTTCTGAGCGACCTGGGTCGCCTTCATGCTCCACTTTGACAACGGTGCTATTTAAACGAATCCGGACATTTGAGCCTGGTCTGTCGAGTTGCTGATAATCGAACCTTGATGCTACCAGCGCTTCCGCGTCCGCGCCTCGTGCAACGCCAGGAATCAAACGCTTAACCAGTGCTCGCGCAACGCCGGCATTTCCATCTGGGAAATGGTGGATGTAGGGATTCTCGGGGTCATAGACCGAAACAGGAGCAAAACCAAGCGCACCACATTCCTTCGCTTCAGCAATGGTTAAAATTTCGGTGCTGGCATTGGACCAATCTAGACCAGAGTGCCTGGCCATGCGTAGTACACCTTCATCATCGACCCCCAAGGTCTTCGTGAGGTAACCAAAGTATGAGTTTTTCTCCATATAATCTGCGCGCTGATCTGGCGAGACGGGGAGACTATGCAATCCGCTTTTGAGCACTTTTAAAAGTTGCGCTCTGCCTTTAGGGCTGAGCGGGGCTGCTGCGGCAGCGGCTTCATCCGAGAGTTTCGCGCCCTGAAGGCCCTCGATATAGTTGTAATAGTTGCAAAATGGATGTTTAACCACCCGATCTTGACCAAAGTGTTCGGCATTAAAATAAGTCACGGCGCCGAGATTGTGGCGTTTAAAAAAACCGCGGTCGAAAGCAGTGTTAAAACGATTAAGGTTGATTCCAATGTCCTCGAACAAATCGAGAAGAATAGCGTTGGCATTGAGAGGCTCTACCAAAGTTTGTGAGCCGCCGTAGCTGATCAATCGTTGACCGTCGATGATATGCTCGTTGCGTTTAGCATGGCCTCCAAAATCATCGTGGTTGTCAATGATCAGTATCTTTTTGTTTGCTCCGTGTTGCTGTTGATAGAACCGAGCCGCAGCAAGGCCGCTCAGTCCTGCGCCAACAATCACAAGATCATAGGGTTCATCCGTAAAAGTGGGCTTGCCCCAATTCGGGGGTTGCCCAAAGGCGAGACGATGCGCTGCGGCATTCGAGCCTGGGTGACTGCCGCGAAGACCGGACAAGCCCGGGGGATAGTAAGGCTGATCTAAGGCGGCCATCGCTTGCTGGTTGAACCGGGGTAGCAGAGTGCTCCCGAGGGCCATTAGCGATCCATTGACAAAGTCACGGCGGGTTATTTTAGGCATTAAGGTCGTTTAGATTGATCGAAAGTCTGGTTATTATCCGATGCGAAAGTAGAAAGGTCGATAGGCTCAGCGTGGTTGCAGCTGCTCCATATTTTTTATGGTCACGATGACGCTTTTGTTCAAAATTAAGTAGATTGGCTTGCGCGAGTCTTGTCTAAATATGGAAAGCAAGGTGCCGTCGACGAGTTCGCAAACTCGTATCAGAAAGCAGAAGACAGATCTAAAAACCCGATCACTGAACCAGATGATCAGAAAATTGAATACCGAAAGCATGAAATGAGGTGACGTTTTGTTGATCTACAGTCACAATGCTTGAGCGTTAAAATGAAGATTAATCGGGTTGAAACGTCCTTACAGATCTGGCGGTCGGCCTTCACTGAATCTAATCGTGCGGCCGTAAGCAGCAGTTAACAACCTAAGAGGAAGACAATATCTTGGATAACGAAAAAGTATCGACCAGCCCAAAGTTTGTATCGCTAGATGAAGCCGCGGCCATGACCGAGGGCACACGCATCACATTTATTCCTGGTGTGCAGGCGCTCTACGCAGAGGCGCTGAAAAACATCTGCTTCGCAAAGGGTATTCCCATAATCAGAGCGGTGCATCCCCTGATGGGTGTGGACAAGGAAACAGGTAAAGATCGACAGGCTCGGCTTTATGAACTCACAAGTCAGACCGGCTTGCCGACCATGTTTTTTAATGCCGAGCGGCCAAGAAATGTATGGACCGAGCAACTTGCGCTTGCTGAAAGGATCGGAAGCAGCAGCAGTCCTACCCTGATTCCGGATAATTTCCAACACAGGGCAGAGATGTATGGCTTGTGTGCCGTTGTTCTATCGGAAGATGGCATGGTTTGGAATATGAGAATCTTGAATGATGGCCCCTTGGGGCGTAAATATGGATACAGTGAAGAGGCAAGCACACTAGCGCCAGGTAAAATCGCTGAGGTCATCCGCTTGATCGATGCATGCCTTGAACAACAAGCTTCGCGGGGCTCGCGCTATCTTGTTGGAGACTCGGTAACTGCGGCCGATATCTATTGGGCCACAATGAGCATGAGCCTTATGCCAACGCCTCCAGAAATTATGCCTGTAACAAAGCAGAATCAAGGCATGCTCAAGCACTTCGCGTCTAATGCCCAGAGGCCAGAAATTGCAGCAGTACTTTCGCAGCGAATCGAAGATCATCAAAGGTACATTTTAACCACCTACTGCGAAACACCGGCCGTTTTGGGCGGCGATCCGCTCTAAAGCAATGCGAGCACTGGGCTCGCTGGCGGCGGTTTGACCGTAGCCCAGGCGGGAAGGGCTTTTCTTGAACGCTCAGCTTGCGCAGTGCTTTATTTTAGGATGATCGATTGTCTTAGCTTTACCAGAGCCTGGGTTAGTGACGAGGATGTAACTGTACCGGCACGTTTCTGATGCCGCGGATAAAATTATTGGGCAATCGTTCGATGTCTCCGACCACTTCAACTCGGTCAAAGCGCTTCATGATCTCCTCCCAAAGTACGCGTAGCTGCAGCTCAGCTAATCGGTTACCCATGCATCGATGCACGCCAAACCCAAATGCTACATGCGCTCGAGCATTTGAACGGTCGATCACGAATTTTTCGGGATCTTTAAAGACAGATTCATCACGGTTGCCCGAGAGATACCACATGATCACTTTATCTCCTGCTTTGATCTGCTTGCCGCCGAGTTCAAAGTCGGACAGCGCCGTTCTGCGCATGTGAATGACGGGAGTCTGCCAGCGGACCATTTCAGCAACCATATTGGGTATCAATTCGGGATGACCGCGTAATTTTTCATATTGATCCGGATACTTGTTCAGCGCTAACACGCCGCCACTGATGCTGTTCCGCGTCGTGTCATTGCCGCCCACAATCAGCAACAGCAAGTTGCCCAAGAATAGTTCAGGATCCTCGTTCATGCGGGCAGTTGTTTCGTTGTGCTGGAGCATTGAAATGAGATCGAAGGAAGGTGGTTGCCCTTGCTTGGCCATCCATAATTGATAAAACGCTGCAGCAGCGCCCATCAACTCATCATAACGCGCCTTCATATCGATGCTGTCATCGCCAGTCACTTCTGGTACGTTCGTTGCCAGATCTGACCAACGAACCAGCTTGAGCCGATCCTCATAGGGAAAATCAAAGAGTGTGGCGAGCATCCCTGCAGTTAGTTCGATTGAGACTCGGTCGACCCAATTAAAGGTCTCACCCACAGGAAGACCGTCGAGAATCTCGATCGCGCGCGCTCTGATGAGCGGTTCGAAGCCAGCTAAGTTTTTTGGGGCAACGGTAGGTGCGACCGCCATTCTCTGCTTGATATGTTCAGCGCCGTCCATCGCAATAAAATTTTTACCCTGGATAGCGCCTTCCTCAGGCACGTAGGGGTCCACGATCGCTATGCCCTTGGCTTCGGATGAGAATATTTCGTTGTTGGTATCCACCGCCTTAATCATGTCGTGACTGCTCACAGACCAGAAGGCGCCGTTGACGCTGTCTGCCAAGTAATGCACCGGAGCTTCTTTGCGAAGGCGTTCGAACCAAGGCTGCCAGTTATCGTTGAGGAAGATCTCAGGACGACTAACGTCGATTTCTTCAAGTGGGACATCTGCAACATCTACGTTTTGGTTGATGTTCATATAGGTGCTCTTTGCTCCGCTAAGGATCCGTGTAACATAGTGGAAGATTAAATAAGTAGTCAAGTGTTTACTTTCTTTTTGAATCCCTCTAACGTTTCGCTCCCATGCAGTATCAAATCCCTCAACAATCCGACGCCGGGCTGGATCCTAGAATCGCTCGGTCTCAGGGCGCCATCCGTGGCGCGCTATTGGCCGAGCTTCGAGCCGGCAGAGCTTTCACATCACTGACAATTTCAGAAATCGCAGAACAGGCGGGCGTAACTCGAAAGACTTTCTATGCTCGGGCGGGCTCGCTTGAGCAGTTGGTTGAGGGGCTCGTTTACGATCTCTTCAAAGAGATCTCGTCGCGGATTGATGATCAACAATTGTTGATGCCAATCATGGGGAATACGTTGTCGGTTGCGGTTCTGCAACACTGTCAAGCGCAAAAAGCTGTTTTGGGGCCCCTGGTTCGGCAGTGCTCAGCAAGTCTCTTCATGAAGCCTCTCAGCGAAGTTCTGGCGGAGATGCTTGACCGAGTCACGAACGTTAATCAGACGTCAGCATTGGGCTCTGTCGAGCAGTCTTATCTGATTGCGACGATGGCGAGTGTGCTTCACGGCGTGCTCTGGGTATGGGTCGAGCGGGGATTTAGTGATGCACCCAGTCGCATTGCCAATTTTACCGATACGCTTTTAGTTGAAGGGCTGCAGAAAATCTTGCGGGCTGATGGCCCGGCATGAAAATTGAACGTGAGACGTTCTCGGATTGTTTGGCAGCTAATTGAAAACCGCATAAATCACTAATTGGAGGACAATCAGCAGCGATGCCCAAAGTCGAATGTCTCTCCAACGGGATTGATCCGGCGCATCCTCAAAAACCGCATGCCTGGGGATAAACCAAACCAGGGCAAAAAGGCATAAGAAACCAAAGATCGATAGGTAATTTGCCCACTCCAAGGGAAGGTTCGCTAGATCCATCAGCTGCGACTCCAAGGTGAATAGGTCAGGTGAGATAAATCTTTGTCTGGGTGAGGAGGCGTCACGCCACTGAGTACCCATAACGCGATGAGCGCATAGATAAAACTTGAAAAAGCAACATAGAGCATGTTGACACCGGCATAGGAGGTCGCGCTGGCAACAATTACGCCACTGATCAATGTCCAAAGCCCCGCCTGGGGCGTCGCTCTGCGGGTGAATGCGCCTAGTATCAACAGGGCCAGCATCGGGCCTTGAAACAACGACAGTATTGTCTGCAAAAAAGTAAAGATGCCGCCCATTTCAGCGACAAGCGGCGCCGTACACATCGACAAGAGAAGTAAAAAAAGGGTCAACAAGCGGCCGATCTTTAGATCATTGGCGGGATCAGCGTTTTTAATCAGCACGTGTCGTACATCGCGAGTCAGCATTAATGATGTGGAATTTACACTGGAATCGATAGTGGATTGCAGTGCAGCTATGATCGCAATGAACATCAGCCCGGAAATACCCGGTGGTAGTACATTTTTAATGATCCAGGGTAGCGCCATATCGGGATATTCAATCTGTGCATGCATCACCAGAGCCAGTAAGCCTGGAAAGACAATCAGCAGGGGTACAAATATTTTTCCAAAAGCTGCGAACATCATGCCGGCGCTGGCATCCCACTGGGTTCTGGCGCCAAGGGAGCGCTGAAGGATCGCTTGACCTGCCCACCAATAAGCCGGTGATAGCACCAAACCCAAGCCAAAAATAACACCGGGCCAAGGATAGGATTCATGGTCAGCTGGTAAATAGGCTTGAAGATGATTGGGATTTTCGCTGATGAGCGTTTCGACAAAGCCACTGAAGCCGCCTGTCTGCGAGATGCCCAGACCTACGATGACAAGCCCGCCGAGAAACATAATGCACACTTGGAACATGTCTGTGAATGCCACAGCTGCAAGTCCGCCAGCGATGCTGTAAGCGCCGACGATCGTGCCGGTGACCGTGATGCCCACCCAAATCGGCCAGCCTAGATAGGTTTGCAGCGTCAGAGCGATTGCCCAAAGCGCGACGCCAATGGCAAAAACAGCGACGACGCTGGTGATGAGGGCAGCGACAACCCGAACGGTCTGGTTATATCGCAGGCCGAGATACTCCGGTATTGAGTATACGCCCGCTTTCCAGTAAAGCGGTATGAAAACCAGTGCAGCAATGATCATGGCGGGGATGGCGCCGATCCATTCAAAGTTGGCTTGCGCAATACCGATGGTAAATGCGTTGCCAGCGGCGCCAACGTAGCTGTTTGCTCCGATGTTGGTTCCGATGATTGAGAGGCCGATGACCCACCAAGAGAGCGTTCGACCTGCGAGGAAGAAATCCCGAGCAGACCTGACACGGCCGGCTAGCCGCAGTCCGACAAAAGTAATCAGGGCGAGGTAGCCAACAATGATCAAAAGGTCTAGTGGGTGCAACGGTGACTCATCAGCGGTTTTTTGTTGTTCGGGATATAGTTGCACATCATGGAGTGATTCGCACGATTGTCATTGCCGCTAAGGGTCAGTGCCTCGCAGATAAATGGTGGTCAGCGAGCTACTCTACGATCAAAAGCGCGGCAGTGGAAATCCTGGGCTGTTGCAGCATGATTGTCTTTTGAGCGGGTTGCTTAATGCTGAAATGTTGTTACCTCAGCCATTGACGATGGAGTAATTTTCCGTCGGATGAAATCACCTCGACCGTTGTGCCTTCAGAGTAGATCGACAATTTCATCAATCCCTCCGTCGCGACCGCAAACAGGGTGTTGTCGTTATGACCGACTCCGCTCACTTTATTGCGATGAGCCGCGCCACTGACCAATTGATAGTCAGCACCTATTTTCAACGTGCCTCTCGAAGAGGACTCCTTCGCTGGGGGAGCTGCTGATAGGGCTTCAAAAACTTGTAGGCTGTGTTCGTGCCCAGCTGCGTAGACGACCTTGGCGTCGACGGTAAACGCCTCGTTAAGACCTGCAATCAATCGTCGATAGGGCGGGTTGTGAGTATCCTGATCGGATTCGGTGAATAGACCGACAAGCTCCATAAAAAACGCATAGCCTCGACTGGTGTAATACTGCGCGTGCGGTCCCATGGTTTGAATCGGGTGATGGCCGGTCGCGAGAATAAGGTTGTTAGGATGCTCTGCCTGAGTCCTGGCCAATAACTGCTCAAGCCGATGCATTGCCTGGTCAAAACCGGCTTGGTCAGCGGTGATTAGCCACTGGGTGTCAATAAAAATAATACTGATTCCTGCTCGATGAATGACTTCTGGTAAGGGTTGACCACCTTTTACCCATGGTAGAAAAGAGACGGAAGCGCCGTGGCGCTGCGCGTACGACAAAACGTGCTCGGCCTGGGTGTCCACTTGTTCGGCATACCAATCGTGATTACCCGGTACGAGGAATAATTCAGCCCGACTGTGCTTTGAAACTTGAAGTTGTGCGTCGAGCCGATCAATCAACTCGAGCTGGTCTTGATCGTACTCTGTTTGACCTTCGTCTAAGTTGGGATAACCAAAAAAATAAATATTGTCTCCCAGCATGACGACGGACGTTTGATCGGGTTTCTGCGCGGCCATTTCAGCTGCCATCTCCAGAGTTTTATGCCACGGCACAAGCGTCGCATCGCCAGCATCACCCATCAATAACACTTCCCAGACAGGTGCGCTCTGAGGTGCGTCAATAGAGATGACATCATCTCGAAGGTAAGGTGTGCTGTGACTTTCATGAATGTCATGTTTAAAAGTAAGTGTCCAGGCGGTGCCAGCAATTAGCAGCACAGCTGCGATCAAGACCAAGAACAAATACAGAATACTTTTCAACACTTTAATGACCATGGCTTGTCTTTGTCCTTCTAATGCTTTTTAAAACAGCGCTGAATGAAGATGCTATTTCCCAATGTGCGCCCACTTTGCCATCCGTCGTCCCATTTTTATGAGACTAAAACGCGAGGGCAATCTGCTGCCTTGCCATTCATCCCGGGTCTCTGGTGGGATGCCGAGCCGGGGGAGGCAATGCATGGTCTGCTGTTTAGACAATAACGAATAAGTGGGTGCATGATCTATCCTTGGTTTTAAATCGACCTTAACTGCCCGGTGGGTGATGCGTTTGTTGTCGATTTTTAATGAAGCAATTGTGCTCGCCGCCAGCGTTCAGCCGTGATCGATCGTCTCCCCCCCGCTGTCAAAGAGTCCGCGTTGCTTAAAGGATCGCGCTACGGCTCCTCGAGAACATCAAGGCCCAGTCAAAGGTAGATATAAGGAATAAAAACAAATGCACCAATTGTTGCGGCACCGATGGCCGCTAACAATACTGCGCCCGCGGCGATGTCTTTGGCCTTTTTTATCTGAGTGTTTTGATCTTGGGTCACGGCATCTGCTAGCGCCTCAAGGGCGGTATTCATGCCTTCTGCTAGCCAAACGATACTGATGGCAAAGATTAACGCGATCCACTCCATCTGCGAGACGGAGTAAAAATGGCCAAGGCTGACGACTGAAAGAGTGGCAATGACATGAATCCAGGCATTGTGCTCATCGCGAATTAGGTGGCCAATGCCTGTTAGGGCATCTGCTATGCTTTTTAGCCGCGCTGTGATGCTGAAATGAGCCAATGCAGACCTCTCTTTGAAAAGGTGGTGAATCTGGTGGGAACGTCCCATCATCTGTCAAAACCAGTTTGCTTATCAATACGCTTTTTAAATATCACTGACGGGAAAGAGTTGCTTGTCTGTGAAACTTGTCTAATAGTGTCGGATAGACGTCAGTCGGATGCGATGCCTTAAATGTCAAAAAACCGTGAGCTTCAAACAGCAAAGGACGAATGACCCATGGCCTACGAGATAAAACGTTTTCCCTACGACGGCACAGTAGATGCAGATGGCCATATTCTCGAGCCGCCTGATCTCTGGGAAACCTATTTAGAAGCGAAATATCGTGCGCGGGCTCTTCGGATCCAAGTGGACGATGCCGGCTACGAATACCTTGAAATCGATGGCCAGCCTAGTAAACGGTCTCGGAAGGGTTCGCTTGGATTGCTTGGTGCAATGGGTGAGGAGAACATGCGCCCGAGCCCGGACCGCCGCTATGCAGATAATTTTCCATTTGGCGCTAGTAATGCTGTAGAGAGGCTCTCCTTGATGGAGCAAGAGAACCTAGAATACAGCCTCCTGTACCCAACCATTGGGTTACTGTGGGAGGTCGAATTAACCGATCCAGAACTGAGTCTGGCCTACTGTCGGGCTTACAATCGCTGGATTGCAGATTTCTGTCGTGACTCTGGCGGCAAGCTTGTGCCGATTGCTCAGCTAACCTTGCTGGATGTTGAGGGATCCGTGCTGGAGCTTGAGCGCGCAGTAAAAGATGGATGCCGCGGCGCCTGGGTCAATCCTTTTAATCACAATCGGGTGATCCATGGCGATCGCGCCCATGATGCTTTGTTTGCGAAATGTGTAGAGCTGGATGTGCCATTTGCGATTCATCCTACGTTCACGCCGCACGCGGCCGCGGCGGGAATTTTTGATTGGCCTCGAGAGGGGCGTGCTTGGGGTGAGGCAATTTGGCTGCGCTCGATCGTGCAGCAAGCTTTAATATCGTTCTTTTCCCTTGGCACGCTTGAGCGGTTTCCAACGCTTCGTCTTGGCATACTCGAAGCAGGTTCCGGCTGGATTGGTGCGATGATCGATCGACTGGATGCCTACAGTGACTCCTTGAACATCAACCGCACCAGCGCAGCAGATATATTCCGGAGGCAATGTTTTATCTCGGGCGATCCTGACGAAACTGCAGCGCCTCATATTATTGCTCACGTGGGTGATGAATGCTTCATGTGGGCGACCGATTATCCCCACCCAGATCATCCCCACACTTGGGTGGATGACTTAACGCGGTATGCACAAACGCTTTCCCCAGGGACCCGCGAAAAAGTATTGGGCGGAAATGTAAAGCGGATTTACAACCTAGAAAAATAGTCTGAGGAAAGGCAGTAGTGGCAACAAAAACGGTAGGTTGTCCTTTGAGATGCTGCCATCAGGCTGAGCAATAAACCAACAAACTCAGGGGCCTCTACAGGTTTCAATTGTCCTATTAAGCTGCGTACAATGGTTTCGCGTTCGAACTACTACAATCATGTCAAATTAGAGGAACTACATCATGGCTGATGCATATATTATTGATGCCGCTCGTACCCCGCGGGGGATCGGCAAGCAGGGCAAAGGTGCGCTGACAGAGTTTCACCCTGGTCGGCTGCTCGCGAAGGTCTTTGAACAAATTGGTGAACGTAACAATCTTAAGACCGAAGAAATTGATGATGTCGTCGTTGCTTGCTCCTCACAGATTGGTAAGCAGGGCTCGTGTGTTGGCCGTATGGCGGCGTTGGATGCAGGATGGAGTGATAAAGCGTGTGGGATGACGTTGGATCGCTTCTGCGGTTCCGGCATAACCTCCGTTAATATTGCGGCAGCAAATCTAATGAGTGGTATGGATGATCTTTGTGTTGCTGGCGGTGTAGAAATGATGTCCTACACACCCACTGTGCCACGCGCTGACAAAAACCGTACGGTTGATGGCAGCAATCTGCATCTGCGCAATCTTCATGCCCAGCCCCATCAAGGGATCTGTGCTGATATGATCGCCACCCTTGAGGGCTTTAGTCGCGAAGAAGTAGATGCGCTGGCAGTAGAGAGCCAGAAGCGCGCAGACTATGCGATCAAAAATGGCCATTTCGACAAGAGCCTGATTACAGTGACCAATGATGATGGTTCCGTGGCGCTGGACCGGGAGGAGTTTCCTCGTCCGGGTACGACGCTTGAGTCGCTGGCGGGTCTCGACACGGTTTTCGATAAGTTTATGGGCGTCCCCATTGACGAAACCGGCGAAACTTTTGATCAACTGGTTAAGCGGGCTTATCCAGATTTAAACATCAATCACGTGCATCATGCGGGTAACTCCTCGGGGGTGGTAGACGGCGCTGCGGCATTGATCATGTCCTCTAAAGATTATGCTTCTGCCCAAGGTTGGAAGCCTCGAGCCAGAGTCAGGGCCATTGCGACTGTCGGCGGGAGTCCGACGCTCATGCTGAACGAACCTGTGCCTGCTGCACGAAAGGTGCTGGAGCGCGCGGGCATGACGACGAACGACATCGATCTCTTTGAAGTGAACGAGGCTTTCAGTGTCGTGGCCGCGAAGTTTATTCGGGACTTAGCTCTCGACCCTGCCATTGTCAACGTCAATGGCGGCGCCATGGCCCTCGGTCACCCGATTGGGGCAACAGGATCAATTTTGATAGGTACAGCGCTCGATGAGCTGGAACGTCGCGATTTGAACACGGCCTTGATTACGATGTGTACAGGTGGCGGGATGGCTCCAGCAATCATCATTGAGCGTGTCTAAAAGAGCGTCTGAAAGTCTTGAGTCAGTGGGGTGGTCGCTTGGCCATTCCACCCTCAAACCTGAATTAATTCGGTTTAGAGGAGGTCGCTGGTGAAGGCCTTGTTGCGAGCAAACCTGTGCGGAGCGCTCTGAACCTCTAACTGCCTGGCGATCGAATAAATTTTTTTTGATTACGCCTCTGCCTTTTGAATTTTTAATTTCGGTCGACCATGTCCTTGTCGAGTCGGCGCCAAGTAAGCAGGAAAAATAGCGAGCTTGCAGCGTACATGACGGCCATGATCACCATTGCTGATTGCAGGCTCTGTGCGTAGACTGCGCCGCAAACCGTTTGCAAGTTTTCACTCAAGGCGCCGATAGCCTGCGGGTGGCACTGGTTTCGAACCAACTCTTCCGCGGCAACCCCGAGTTCGGCAGCACCGCTGACAAAGAAAATGTCAGAAATATACCCAATAAATAAAGGACCACATCCGTAGCCGATCAAGTTGGCGACGAACAACAACACCGCGGTTGCCATTGCGCGGACACGCATACTGACCACACCCTGACCGATGGTGTATTGCGCCGCAATATACCCGTACTTTACAAATCCCCCGATGATTAAGCCGATAGCAGCAAACATGAGGTTATCGGTTGTAAAGGCAAACACATAAAATGGAATCGATAGGGCCAAACCCAGGGCTGGCACCCAGGCAATTGCGCCAGGATGCTTTTGGTAAAGTTTGGTTGCAAGCCAGCCTGTTGCGAAGGTGCCGATGGCCGACGACAACGACACGGGTGTGTTGATCCAAATGGCGGCTTCACCGGTTGTGATTTCGTGGGCGCGAACCAAGAAGATCGATTGGAACGAAGAAATGCCGTAACCGCAGAATGCGGCAACGGTAGCGCCAGCTGTCATCAGCCAAAACGCAGGTTTCGTTGTCAACTCCTGGATCGCTTCTCGTAGCCCCACTTGCTCCTGAGATTGCGTTCCTATCGGATCAGTAAAACCCCGCGGTGGTTCTTTCACCGTTAATTTGAACACCAAGGCAATCAATAATCCTGGCAGACCCACAACGAAAAAAGCGGTTCGCCAGTCGAAGACGTCCGTCACCCAACCGCCGATCAGATTGGCAAACATTGTGCCTAGGGTGACGCCCATGGCGTAGACTCCCAGGGCCTGTGATCTGTCCCGCGGCGCATAATAATCCGCGATTAATGAGTTAGCCGGTGGTGTGCAACCAGCTTCACCAATGCCGACACCGACGCGACACATCAACAATACCCAAAAGGCGCCGATGGTGACCGAGCCGATGGTAATTTCGGTTGCGAGCCCACAAAGCACGGTCATGAGAGACCAAAGGGCAATACAAACGGTCATGATCCAAACGCGATGAGCGGCATCTGCATAGCGCGCTAAAGGAATGCCCACAATGGTGTAGAGCAGGGCAAACCCGAAACCTGTGAGCAGACCAAACTGGGTATCCGATAGACCCAGCTCTGGTACAAGATCAGGGCCAACCACGGCCAGGAGGCCGCGATCAACGAAATTCATAATGTAGACCAGCGTGAGGGCTGAGAGCACGTAGGTTCGGTAACGCTTCGTGCCAAAACCTGTGTTCTGGTCGGTCGTGTCACCTCCTTGGGGAGCGATTGCTGTTGTCATAACGCGTTCTCTCTAAATGGCGTTCGCTGGTGCGGTGGGCTCTACTGTAAAGGTTTCAATCAGAGTTGTCTGGGATTTGTAGAAATAATGCGGCGCAGGACATTGCTATCGATTTCAAAACTAAACCGACACATTCGCGCAATAAATCGCCATGTTTGACTAAAATGGAGGTGTCAAAAATTACTCCGTAAGAGAGTCGGGTATGCTCTGGAGCACAGTTACCGGTTTTTAGGGCTGATGCAGCATGCTCCGATTGTTCGTATTTTTGACCATCGTTATTAATCTATTCAACGTTGTGATCGCTGAGGCTGCAAACAACCCAAAAGGTCTGTGCGAAGTACCTTATTACCTTACCAAGCCAGCTGCGGTCGCTTCAGATAGTACTCACAGATACTACGAGTACTATTGGCAGGGCGCAGAAAAACTCTGCATCAATTTTTATGAAGAGCCGCCGCTAGGTGATCTATGGAAAAATCGGATCACGGAAATTCTTGGATTCTCAGAGCAGAAACTTGGTCTCATAGTGCCCGTCAATGCCTTTATCCTTGATCAAGAAAAGGCCTCTGAGCAGACGCTTGAAGATGTCGCGCGAACCGTTTGTGATCTATTTTCAATTCTAGATTACGACGATATCCAAACTTGCTACGACGGCTACGAGGGATGGGGGATGCGAAGCGCTGCCGCTGGTGTGGGCGTCACTAGTATCGCAAACGGTGGCGATTTATTTTTCTTTGCAAATAACTGGAACGAGTTCGAATCGGTGGCCGTTCCAACAAAGGTTTTGTTCCATGAATTCTTCCATATCTATCAAAACTCTATGAAGTTCTATTTTGAAGATGCCCGCCGATTCGGGATTCCAAAACGCTGGGAAGATGACCCGGAAAACACGCTCTTCAGTCGCTCTGGATTTGTCCCTGTTTTCCCTAATTGGATCGAAGAAGGTGGTGCTGAGTTCGCGGGTATCGTTCTTGCTGCAGCGTATGATGACAGCATTGTTGCTTCCGATTTGTTCATCGAAGCGCTCGATGAGGCCCGAGCTGTCATCAGTACTGCCGCTGAACAAGATGATATTGTTTCTCTGAAAGACTATGAGTCCGATGGTGGGCTCTACGAGTCTAGCGACAATCCTAATAACGGCATTGCCCGAAATTTTGCTTTTCAATATACGGGCGGTGCAATGGCGTTTGCTTATCTTTGGTCGAAAGACGACAAAAACTTTGAAAAAATCTTGGTTGATTACTATCAAAGTTATGCTGAAAGCGATGCGATGAACCCAGGATTGGGCTGGAAGGATGCGTTTGAATCGGTGTTCGAAACCACCCTCGATGACTTTTATCTTGAATTCGATGCGTTCATGCGCCTTGATAGAGTAACGCAAATTGCGATCTTAAAACCTAACGATGAGATCCGAAAAGCTTTCCCAGTAAAGCTTGCGGGCGATTTCGATGCGGATGGCGATGGTTTATTGAATTCGATTGATCTAGATGACGATGGAGATAATGTCAGCGACGCGCAAGAACTACTCGATGAGACAGATCCTCTGAATCGGTTCTCATGCAAAACAGGCTGCTTCAGTTTTGATGTCGATGAAAGTCTGAAAGCTGAACCATTGACCGATGGGCTTCTAGTGATTCGGCACTTGTTTGGTTTTAACGGTGCCTCGTTAACCTCAGGTGCAGTTTCTGGCGCCGCAAGCAGAGAGACTTCTGATTCGATTACGAACTACCTGAGAGGGGCTGATTCCGAGCTGGACATAGATGGAGATGGTAGATCTGAGCCGTTAACAGATGGCTTGCTGTTAATACGTTACTTGTTTGGATTCAGTGGCGCCTCGCTCATTTCTGGTGCACTCGGCAGTGATGCTGAACGGAATACTGCTGAGGCAGTGGAAACTTATATTCGCGCGCGGATACCAGTTCAGTAGATCGGGTTGTTGGCGGGTCGATGAAGCTCAATCCGTGTCAATAAAAGCGTTGCTGTAGCGTCCAACAATCTGGTCAAAGTTGGCCGCCGTCCTACTTATCAGCTCAGTCCAGCAATGAAGATTTTGGTGAAGTTTTTAAGGCGTTTTTTAAAAGTTGCCTGATCGGGTGCGCCATGCTTGAGGCCTGCAGCACCCAGGTTTAAGCTTTCAGCTGCGGCTTTGCCAGTGATGCCGGCTGTCTTGAGGTTGATTTCTCCATGTTTTGAGGCTGTGGTCAGCGACCTTGCCAGTAAGGTTTGGAAGCGTGCATGAGATTCTTGGACAACATCACCACAAAGGCGACTATATTCGTCGAACAGTTCTTCGCCATGGGGAGACTCAGTTACTGCTTTTTGAAACGGGCCGTGTCGAGCAAGCAGTGCCCGCTCGACCCTGATTTCTAAAGCAGGGAAACTCCCTGTGGTGCTGGATCCAACCTCCAGGTGCTGCTTTGCTCTGGCCAGTGCCCGTTGATGGATGGCCAGCGATACATTGCGGTATATTTCATCCTTGTTGTCAAAATACGAGTACAACGACGCTCTCGAAATACCCATTCGCTTTGAGATGTCGTCCATGGAGGTTTTTCGGTAGCCATACCGTTTAAATTGCTCGCTGGCAGCAGAAATAATGGCGTCGCGCTTGGTGTCATTGGTCATGCGGCACAGTGTGGCAAAAAAGATCAAGATCGTCTAACAGGTCCGCTAAATGCATCGTTGCAGGTAGATCAATGATGAAAAGCATATAGTCTGCCTTCGACAAATTGACAATATTAATATTATTTGTCAATTTGTCGTAATTCTTGGAAAAGTTAGATAAATGACTGATCGGAATATCCTAGAAGGAAAGGTAGCCATCGTCACAGGAGCTTCTAGCGGAATTGGGCGGGCCATCGCCGAGTATTTGGCCAGGGGTGGTGCACACGTTTTCCTGGTTGGTAGAACAACGGCACCGATGGCCGATTGTAAGGCTTTGATTGAGGCGCAAGGTGGCATGGCTGACATCGTCACAGCAGACGTTCGGGATATCAATCAGGTACAGGCGTTCATCAATCAGGCCGTCGCATCAAAAGGTCGTCTCGATATCATGGTCAATAATGCTGGTTTAGAATTTCCAGCGAAGATCATGGATGCTGACCCCGAGAACTGGCGGACCATGCTTGAGACCAATGTGCTTGGATTGCTGGTGGGTTGCAAGGCAGCTGTTCAGGCAATGCGCGCTTGCCAGGCGCATGGCCATATCGTGAACATCTCCTCTGTCTCAGCGCAAAGGAACAACTCAGGTGTTTACGGCGCTACTAAACATGCAGTTAACGTTATCTCTTCGAGTCTGAGGGAGGAGCTTGAAGAGGATACCATCCGCCTGACTAATGTGATGCCCGGTGCGATCGCGACAAACTTCGCGAGAAATTTTGATCGCGAATTTGTTCAACAGATTTTGAATATGGCCGATATGGATGTCGAGGTGCAAGCCGGTGAGCATTTACCGCCCGGGTTTTGGAGACCTTACAACAGAAAACGAGACAACTTTTGGGAAATCCCAACGATGTGGCCAAAGCGGTATTCTACGCGGTAACCCAGCCCATTGAGGTCAATATTGCTGAAATTGTGGTACGTCCGCCGAGAGCGATGTCTCTGCTTCATTAATCACTGTAAATCAATTGTTATCGTAAAGAGACCATCACCAACCGACTAATAGGGAGGCTAGTTTATGCACCTAACAACAGCTGAGATTGAAGAAAGCCTGCGGCGTTTGTTCGGCGAGTCGGCATCGACTGTAGCACTGAGTTCGAATGATCGTCTGGGACGAAGAATTTTTGGTGTTGATTTGACCCAGCCCTTGACCCCAGAACAAGCCGAACTGATGGTAAGCCTGCTTGACCGATACAAGCTCATTTCTTTCCCAAATCAGGGTGAGGGTCAATTTCGGATCCGTCATTTGGAAAGGCTGGCCAACCATTTTGGCGCGCCGATCCCTCATCCGAAAAACTACGCGAACTATGCCGACTACAAAAAAAAGAAGGTTCCTCTTGCGCTGCTTCCTGTTGAGCAGCAAACCAGTACCAAGTGTGATCAAGCCTTTCCAAATGCCCTGCAATGCCGTGAAGATGCCAGTAGTCCCGCAGTCTATATTGTCACCAACTTGGTTGGCAGCGGTCCTGATAAACAAGAGGCGGTGGTCGGTGGTTTGCATTGGCACACCGATATAGAGTTTGAGCCGACGCCATTGTCGACCAGTATGTTTTACGTCCAGGCTGCACCGTCAACCCGTAACAGCGCCGGCGGGCAGTGGGTTGACCACGTGCCTCGCGAGGCAGGTTTTTATCACCCGGATTCCCCTGCAGATTTGACTGAACGGCGCAACGCGCTACCGCTGAATGGCGAGACGGCCTATGCCGATACGGCTTCGGCCTACGCCGATCTGCCTGATGATCAAAAGCGCGAACTCGACGTCATCAGCGTTAGACGGAGATTGCGTAAAGGAGACCCTGGTTGGTTGATTCCATTGGTCTATGTCAATCCAAGAACAGGCGAGAAGTCCCTTCATAGTCCGATTTGGGCATCGCGAGGCAAGAATATAGCGCCTGTTGAGGTCGATGGTCTGTCAGACGATGAATCAAGGCGATTTCTAGATCAATTGGAAGCGCACATTCTTAAACCTCAGTACCGTTATGATCATGTTCACGCTGCTGGCGACGTTACGATCTGGAGTAATTTTGCAACCGTGCACAATGCGCCACCGGCCAAAAGCGTGATCAACACACCCGAAGATGCGCGTTTAATGTATCGCATCAGCTGCAAGGGTGAACCGAGCTATCGTCTGCCGCGACACGATACGGATGCCTGGATCGAAGCCAATATATTGCCGCCGTATCGTTCGCCGGCTGAATATGTTGCGTCCTAATCGTGTCTCAGTCAGGGTATCGATTATTCGGCGTAGAGCACAGCATCTTCTCAGCAAAGGTCAGAGCGTATCTGCGGTTCAAAGCATCCCAGGCGGACTTGGGTTCAGGTTTTGAGGATATTCTTGCAACTCCGAATTTAATTAATGAGTTGCTCGTCAAGCGTTCGGGAAGTCCCTCTTTGCCCCAATTGCAGACCCCGGAGGATGGCTGGGTTCAGGATAGCAGCGAAATCATCGATCATCTTGAGCGGTCCCATCCTCAGACGAGCATTATTCCTAGGTTGGATGCTCGACCGAAGCAGCGGCTGCTGTGCTATCTCATTGAGCTTTTGGCCGATGAGTGGATGATCGTGCCGGCTTGTTGGGAACGCTGGCATTATTCTCGCGCAACTGTTGAGCCAAATCACCGAGCTTTTAATGAGCAACAGTGGGGCGCCTTTCTGCAACCGGATGGCAACGGCCTTGCTCGGCGCGCTGCGGGCGCCCGGTTTTTCGATCGCGTGTTTGGTATTGATAGAGAAGATAATTTGAAAGGACCCTATCGCGGTCTCGTCGAGCTTGGTTGTACCCCAGAGACACAAGATGCCTGGCAAAGCACTCAGCGGAAAATACTTCAGGCCCTGGAGATTCACCTCGAACAACATGACTATGTGCTCGGTGGACGTCCTTCGCTTGCGGATTACAGCTTGCTCGGGCCAATTTACGTTCACTTCTTCCGTGATCCTGTTGCAGGTTTCGAGTTGCGCACGTCATATCCTTTGGTCAGTGAATGGGTGGAACGTACCAACGCTGAAAACTGCACGAATGCCCGCCGCTATGGCCAGAAGTTGTACAGGATTGACGGTGAGGGTGATCTTGTTGGTTATGAATCAATGAGCGATGACGGTGCTTGGCTGGAAGACGACGAGGTGTCTGATACTCTTTTGCCTATACTCGCTATTTTCTTCGAAGAAATGTGGCCCTACCTGTGTGATTCGATGCGCGCTTTAACCGAGTTTGTTGCCAGTGAAATGCATGTGCTGGGGGACGCGCTGCCCCGGAAAACGTTTACGGCCACACCCGGATTCGAGAATCTGCAGTGCAACGAAGGCCCGCTCACGGTTCCCTTTTTAATTGGCGGTATTCGTTCAAGGCGTATGGTCGTGCCCTATCAAATGTGGATGTTGCAGCGAATTGTGGTGGCGATGGATGGCTTTGATGACCCGTTGCTGGCGATTTGGCTCACAGGGCTGCCTAAAGGCGAGAGTTTTTTGACTGTTGCCAGTCGATTAACAGGCTGTCAAGTCAAAAAAGAAGGCGGCTTGCTCTATTCATCGAAGGATCTCAGTGAATAAGCGGATGGATCTTGAGCGATAGCGTTTGCGTCACTAAGAACCTCCCGTGCTGGCGCTCCATCGAACGAGCGCCAGGGATTTGGTTTCCGATGAGGCAAGGTTGGAGGAGAATACAGGGACCTTGTGTCGGGTGGTAAGCGCGTCAAGTTTTGACGCTCTTCGGCCGAAATTTTTTGCCTTAATCTGCTAAAGCGAGTCAGAGAAAACTGCGTTAAATGTTAGGTCAATACTGGGTTAATCTTTGAAAAAATTAATCTATACGACACAATTAAAGGCCACAAGTTCGTTGCTTTCAATGAGTGTGGGTTAACATCACGTGGAATAAAAACTATCAAGGAAAGAAAATGCTAAGAAAAATAGGAACGTTTATTTTTGCAATGATCCTACCGGGCCTTGTGTCTGCAGGACATCACGAGGAAGGTGAGGCGTTAAGGCCGGCCGCCAAAAGTGGCCAAGTGATTGTGGCCTATTCGGTGCCTTGCGTCGATCCCGCCGCGGGTGTCGCAATACTCAAAGAATTGATCGCTTATGAGTCCGATGCTGCTCCGGTCGATTATAGTTCTGTTGCAACAATTATAGATGATGAGACGGTCGGCGCCGTCGATGTGCATACCTCTAATGAGGCAATGCAGAAAGCGTTTGCTTGGCAAGAGCAGGACGAGAAATGGCTAGGGATTCAAGCCAGAGCGCTGGGCATCTGCGAAGCTGATGTCAATGCCATCGCGACCGCGATTCATGTTGCCCAGTAGCGTGGTCTCTCTAATTGCGTGTTCCTGTCTGCGGGACTAAAAAATGTCGTTGAGGGCGAGGGCAAGTCAACGGCTGAAAAGAGAAGGCCGTTCGCATCAGAGCAATTGGGGCCAGTATTCTGGCCCTTCTCTCAGGCTCCCCGTAGATCAGCGGAAGGGGCACCAGCGGCTTGTGTTCAGGGGGCTATCTTTGTCGTTGATGGCTGTGGCCAGCCTTTTACTTGGGGTGAGTGCGCTGGCTCAAGAAACGGGCTTGACCCGAGTTTTGTTCGTTGGCAATAGTTATCTTTATTACAACGATAGTCTTCACAACCACGTAGAGCGCATGGCCCAGGAACGATTTCCTGACACGCCAAGCGGTGATTTTCAGTTCAAGTCTGCAACCATCGGTGGAGCGCGTCTGAAGCATCACAACCTCGATTGGTTATTAAGGCCGGGTCAAATTGGGGTTGATTTGCCGTTTCAGGCAGTGATTATGCAGGGTGGCAGTTTCGAGCCGCTCACCGATGAGACCCGCGCAGAGTTTATTGATACAGCAGTGGCTAACGCCAATAAAGTCAGAGAGGCCGGTGCTAAACCGATGTTGTACATGACGCATGCTTATGTTCCACCACACCGAAGGGCTGACAAAGCAATGATCAGCGTCATCAGCGAAACCTACATTGATGCAGGCCAAGCGGCCAGCGCTGCGGTGATTCCAGTTGGACTCGCTTTTGAGCGATCCTATAAAGAATCACCTGACTTTTCGTTACATGCTGATTTTGACGGTACCCACCCAAATTTGAGAGGAACTTATCTTGGCGCTTGTGTGGTTTTCCTTTCCCTCTACGATGATGACCTCACGAATCTCTCCTATGATTATTTCGGACGTCTCCCGCAAAGCGAGGTCCATTTTCTTCAGCGCATCGCAAAAGAAACGGTGGCTGCGTTTATCAATAGATCCCAATAGACAGCCTCTGTTATCCTTACGAGATATGCTTACAAGTGGATAAACAGCGTGTTTAAGGCCGTCAAGCAGTGGTACAACAGAAATCGGATCCAGCCTGTCAAGGCTGCAATTGCGGTATCCCGTCTGATTAAGGATCCAGACGACACGGGGCAGGTGTTTAAAGTTTTGGAGGCCCTGCGGGGAGACTCGCTGAGCCGAGCGGCCAGACGGTTGCGCGCCGACGCTCAAGGTTCAAAGCTGCTGCATGACCAGCCCAATATCGTCAGCGCTTTGAATGATCGCGAAGCTTTAGCGCGTCTTCCTAAGGGTAGTATTGGCCGCGCCTACTATGATTTTGTGCATTTAGAAGGGCTCTCGGCAGACGGTCTGATTGCCTCCAGTGATGAAGCGCCGCGCATCGACGATATCGGGCGGAGCGAGCGTTGGTTGGGCGATCGTCTGAGGGACATTCATGATCTTCAGCACGTCATGACGGGATATGGTCGCGATCCGCTCGGGGAACTTTGTCTGCTTTCTTTCATGACCACACAAACGCCATCACGGGGCATCGACTTTATTGTGTTCTTTGGTCGAAAAAAGGCACAAAAAGACAACCCATCGCTTGATATTCATGGCGCCATAGATGAGGGACGCAAGATCGGAGCGCAGGCACAATGGATGCTGCTCACGCGATGGGAGGACAGACTCCATGAGCCGTTGTCAGCGGTCCGTGAAGAGCTGGGATTCCAGGCGCCGACTAAATATCGAGAAACCATCCGTGAATATCAGGCAACGCTGACTACCGAGCGTTCTCTCCCTGCCTAATCGTTTTGGGGCAATGCGCGCTTACGAGCGCTGCAATTGACCCATTACGAAAACCTGTAGCCTAATGGCATAAAACGAGATCAGGAGAAAACAGATGAGCGTTCAGCAGGGTGCTTTCGATACAGCGCAATTGGCAGACCAGGTGGCTGTGGTTACCGGTGCAGGTAACAATGGAATCGGCTGGGGCATCTGCCGACATGCCGCAGGTCAGCTCAAGATGCATGTATTGATCATCGATTTGCACGAAAACCTTGTGCAATCAGCGGTCGAGCGATTGCGTGCAGAATTTCCAGCGATCTTGGTGAGTGGTATGCGCTGCGACGTCACGAGACCTGAGGATTTGCAGTGGGCTGCCAAGCAGGTTTCAGCAAGATTCCCGGGTAAAGACATTGGCGCGGTGTTTGCGAATGCAGGAGTCATATTTAACAAGACGATCATGAAGAGCTCAATTGAGCATTGGCGCACGACGCTGGATGTCAACATCATGGGGGTGCTTCACACAATTCAGGCTTTTGTGCCATTGCTGCAAGCACAGTCATGCGAATCGATATTCAGTACGACCGCATCGGTGGGAGGTTTGGTACGGGGAGATGCCGGCGCTGCATCTTATCAAGCGAGTAAACATGCTGTTGTCGCAATGACCGAATCTTTATCGTATGAATTGGCTGTAAAGTCGCCGCAGATCCGATTTCATGTTTTGTGCCCTTGTATCGTGGGGACAGCGTTGGGGGAGACTAGCCGAATCAACCGAATGGTCAAAACCGGCGATCTAGATGAAGCACAAGTGCATGTGCCACAAACACAAAGTATTGGAGATCTAGCCCAGACCCCGGATGCGCATGCCCGGCAGGTTTTCGATCATATCGCTGCCGGTAATTTTTATATGATCACTGAGAATAAGCGTCCTTATGTAGACCATGATTTCCCGTTTGATGCAGAGGCGATTATTCAGGAGCGGATGGAAGGGGTGCTGAAAATGCAATTGGATAATTCGGATGCGCTGAACCGAAATCAAGGCAGGCAGACGTCTTCAATCTTGAAAGGTCCGTTGTTTCAGGAGGTCGCTCGCAGAGCCGCTAATCACTCAGAGTCGTGAGTTTGGGTACCCAGTGCGTAGCCACACAGAGCAGAAATGCCCAGGTCCAGCAATTGCTGTTTCAAGCCGACCTTCCTGGCCAAGCTTTGGAAGTCGTCAGCTTGCTAGGTTGTACTGCTGCAGGATCGTAGAGTGAGTCTTTGACAGCGTTGTAGAAATTTATGTTAGTGAAGGAGCATCAATGATGAAGGGCGTTGTGTCTTGGCAGGGTGAAGTGCAATTTAAAGGCGTCTCTGAATCAGGGCACGTTGTTGATATGGATGGTCCTGCAGACAGTGGCGGTAGAGAAGCTGGCTTTAGACCGATGGAGCTTTTGCTTTTAGGGTTGGGTGGTTGTGCGAGTTTTGACACCGTGACCATTTTAAAAAAAGCACGACAACAGGTCCTCAATTGCGAAGTAGAACTAGAAGCAGATCGGGCCGATGCTGTCCCGTCTGTTTTTACCCGGATACATCTTCATTTTGTGGTGACGGGTATTTCGCTGGTCGAAAGCCATGTTGCCCGTGCGATTCGCCTTTCAGCGGAAAAATATTGCTCAGCGTCGATGATGCTTGAGGCAGGTGGGGTAAAGATTTCTCACAGTTATGAAGTCAAGGAAGGGAAAGCGGTTTGAAACGATGGCGGCTGTAGATTTGCTTGAAAGACTCAACATCCACTCATTCATTTCAGGAAATCCGCTCAGATGATTTTGATTACAGCGAGAGCCACCGTCTCCGATGAGAATCGTGCTGCCTATTTAAAACTGTGTACTGAACAAGTAGAAAACTCTCGAAGGGAGGAGGGTTGTCTTGATTATGGCTTCTATGAGGACGCCATGACCTACGGTAGTTTCATTTTTGTTGAACGCTGGAGAGACCAGGCCGCATTAGATTTTCATTTCAGGCAAGCCTACTGCCTTGATTTTATCCGTGCAGTGAGAAAGCTTTCTGTGGCAGCCTCACCCATAGAGATTCATCACATTGCCAAAACCGCGCAGCCCTAACGGTCGTCTGAGGTTCGTCGAATCGGGTTTTGTATTACTCCCGGGCACAAGCCTTTTAATTGGGTGACAATTTCGGCACGGGGATCGATATCACCGTGAAATCGTCAAAACCAGATGCTGCTGCCCATAAAGTGGGTACGCCGGCGAAAGTGAACTGCGCAAAAATTAAATTGAACCATGCTGCAGGGTGAGATTGTCTGTGACCCCAGCGAGGATCCTGGGGCCTGGCGACCTAAGCTGAGGTCCCTCGTCCGATGTTTTCGGTGAGATTGATGTTTTGCGCTATTCTCTGGTTCCCAAAGTCATCCCCTCCGGTATTGGTCCTTCGGGCGTGGTGGCTAGAAACGGTGCGGTTTGCTCCATTTCATCGCTTAAAGCTTGTAATTGGGTACAGTCCATTCGTTCGCAAAACCGCGTTCTTTTTTCAACGGCAAATTGCCAGAACACGGCGGCAGTGATTTCAGCTTGGGTAATCTGACTCCCAAAAAAACGCCCGTTGACGAGCTGAGCATCTAGCCAGCGAAATCCGTCTGCTGTCTGCTCATCGCACATCTTTGTCCATGGTTTATACACCTTGTCTTTGGGACGAAAGTGAAATTCGTACAACACAGTCACCAGTTTATCCACGGCGGCTGAGGCGATCCCGCAGAGGTTTTGTATTTTTCGCCGCTCCGGTCCAGATGACGGCGTGAGACGTTGATGCTCAGGTACGAGCATGTCCAGATAATCGAGGATGACTTGGCTCTCGGTCACAAATTCACCATCATCTAGCGCCAAGATAGGAATTCTTGCCACAGGATTGATCTGCCTCAATCGTGCTTTGGTGCGACCAAATGGGGTTACTTTTTTGATGTCGTGCGCAATTCCGTAGTGACGGAGGGTGATGGCCACGCGCCGGGTGTAGGGAGAGGAGTAGGCGCCAATTAATTTCACGTGTATTTCCTCAAGCTTGTAAGCGTTGTGGTCATGAACCCTATCATAGCCCCACTGGTCAATGACCCGTTATTGTTGGTCAGGACAATCTGAAAAAATGAGCGATCACTTTCTTTAAAGCTAGGCTTACATTTCACGGAGATATCGCGGCTTCTCCGGCCCTCATCGGATAATGATTCAACCGAGCGACTGTTTTTGATCAGAGCATTTTTAACTCAGGCTCCTCGCCCGTGCTCCCCTTGGTCACACCAGCGACTTTAGAGTTGCGTCCAGACGTTCGGGGCATCTTGCGCGAGAGCTCTGGACCTGCGGCGGTTAGCCCTCCGTCAACCACCAGTGCATCTCCAGTTACAAAAATAGAGTCGTCACTGGCGAAAAATAGGGCTGCTCCAGCGATATGATCTCCCTTTCCGTATTCGGGCCATGGTTGCGAGCGACTAAATATTTCTCTGGTTTTTTCTGGTTTGCCCCCATCGGCGAGCGGTGTCGCGATAAATCCAGGACATATGGCGTTGACCCGAATCCGGTCTTGAGCCAGCTCTACCGCCGCAGATTTTGTCATGCTCACAACCGCAGCTTTGGCCGCAGAGTAAACCAATGGCCCGGCATCGCCACTCAATGCCGCAATGGAGGCAGTATTGATGATGGAGCCGCCACTTCCCTGGCGACGCATAATCCGTGCTGCATGTTTGATTCCAAGAAAAACGCCCTTCGCCAACACATCCATGGTGTAATCCCAAGACTCAGTGGTGGTCTCCACCAACGGGCCAATCGCGCCCCCTACGCCGGCATTATTAAAAACAATATCTAACTGGCCAAACGTGTCTGAGGCTAAAACGAGTGCGGCCTCAACATCCTGTTCTCGCGCCACATCAGTGGCAATAAAGATGAGGCGCTCAATGAACCCAAGTCCTTCGGCTTCCTCCATCAGTGTCGCGCCAGTCGCTTGATTAAAATCAGCAACCACAACATTGGCCCCTTCAGCGAGAAAACGTAACGCCGTCGAACGCCCCATCCCACTGGCGCCACCTGTAATTACTGCAGTTTTCCCCGCTAAGCGCTTTGATTGTTGCTCGGATGCTGGCGTCGGCTTTTGCCTCGTGTTTTCACTTGTCATACATGTCCTTTCTTCTGATCAAAACAGTATTATGCGAATAGCCAGGCTGTAAAAGCAGTGTTCGCATAGCTCCCTCTCTATTGTGCACCGTCCCTCTAAGCCTAAGAATTCTTTTTTTAGACGAAGGGCTGCTTTAATGCAGCGAACTTTTCAAAGCGACCGGTGGTTCACTTGAACGCCAATGATTGATGCAACTACGCCGAGTGAGGCTAATCTGTGGGTCGAGTAAGGGTCGCTTGAGAACCTATGTCTGGGTAGCACCAAAGGTGTCATGGCTTGGTCAACCTAAACGATGGTGGTTGCTGTTGCACCTGCGAACACTGGATTTTCCTGTCTTAGGGTATGCGATGGACATTCTCATCTTTTGGTTCCATCTCGTAGGACTTTTTGATCTTGGTATATTGCTGCTGTCGCCATTCGGCCTCTAGACCACGTCCAGCTATCCACAAGTACAGCCCTATCAAAACAATTAGAAAAGCGATAAAGCAACCGGCCCAGAGAAACAGCGCTTCAAAAGAGAGAGACGTTATCCAATCGGGGAGGTCTTTTGGCGGTATGAACTGATCAGACGGATCCCGGCCCATATAGTGATCCAGCGCGAGCATTGAAATGCACCCAAGCAGCCAGGGAAGGGACGAACGCCAACTCGGCTTCTGTTTAGATGAGGTTGTACTTTTCATTGGTGCGTTACAATCAAGGGCGCTTTCCAATCTAGATCGAGGATCTAGGTCTCTTCAAATTCAAATTGCTCTGTTGTTACCGTTGCCTGCGCTAAATCTGAGTACCGGGGCCCGGATACACGATGAGGGGCAAAATCTTCGTTCATTTGCGTCAGCACATCTATCGGAAGCTGGATGTCAGCAGCATCGAAGTTGTCTTGCAGGTGCTGAAGGTTTGTTGTGCCAGGAATTGGCACGGACCCAGCATCCTGTGCAAGGGTCCATGATAGAGCGAGCTGCGCGATTGAGCACCCAATATCGCTTGCGTATTGTCGAGCCTTCTCTAAGAGGCCTAGGTTGGCTGAGAAGTGCGGGTCGGTGAAGCGCGGAAAGGTTCGTCGCAAATCGGTTTTGTGGTACTGATCTGGATCAAGCGGTTGGTCAGCGAGATAGCCTCGGCCAACGGGAGAAAAAGGCACAAAAGTAACGCCCAGATCCCTGCAGGCGTCGAGCACCGCGATTTCTGGATTTCTCGTCATCAACGAGTACTCAGACTGCATGGCTGAAATTGGGTGAACAGCATGGGCTTTACGCAGCGTGTCTGCCGACATTTCTGATAGACCAATCATGCGAATCTTGCCCTCGCCAACCAAATCGGCCAGCGCACCAACGGAATCTTCAATGGGGATGTTGGGGTCAGGGCGATGCATATAGTAGAGGTCAATGACGTCAGTCTGGAGTCGCTCTAAACTCGCTTCACAGGCTAGTTTAATCGTCTCTGGCCGAGCATCCAGGAAACGTTTGCCATCTCTGAAACCCATCACACATTTGCTGGCTAATACAAAGTCATTGCGTCGTTCCTTGAGCGCTTCACCAATTAGTTTTTCGTTGTTACCCATACCATAAATGGTGGCGGTATCAAGAAAGTCATAGCCAATATCAATGGCCCGCAGCAGGAAATCAATTGCATCTTTATGATCCATGGCTGGCCCATAAGCATGACTCAAATTCATGCATCCAAGTCCGACAGGGTGCACATCTAAAGAGCCGATTTTTCTTTTGACGGTGGTCATTGTATTCCTTTTTGTCTGCGTGATGACTGTACTCTAGAGTAGCTTAAAGGCATCCCAACTGTCAGCAGAACGGAGTGTTTAGTCTCAATATAGCGTAAATTAAAGAATGGAGCGCCCAGCCATCAGCGTTGCCGACAAGCAGCAACTGGCATCATCATCGGATTAATCCTGAGCCATATCTTGAGCTGTAGTTGAGGATGTAAGTTCGAGGAAATTCTTATGCTAAAGCCGCGTTTGAAGGTTAGGGGCTTAATGCAAGCCAGCGCGTGTGAGTTTCCCCGCTTGTTTGAAATCCGGTTTGGTTATTCCGTAGGCGCTTTCGTTGCGAAGCCTGCCCGTGTCGCGTTCTCGAGAGACTTGACCGGTCTTCGAATTATCAGTTAGCGTGTCGGAATGTCTGATGTGCTCGAAACGATTCCCGAAGACCTGCAAGACGATGTGAGTGCTGCGTTAGCTTGGTTCAACGCGCATGAAAATGGTTCGTTTGAAGTGACCGGCATTGTTGATCCTCCAGCGGCGTCTGCCGATGTCAAGGATCTTCGTTTGGTACTCTGTGGTGACGGTGTTTGTCGTCAAGAAACCTTCCAAGTGAGCGCCTCAACTGATCTGCCCACAGTGCGTTGGTTAGGTATAGATCACGCGCAAGACAGTGTTGGCGTTGCTGAACTTGATCCACCTCCTGGCGCAAGAAAATCATGGTTAGCCGATGTGGCGGCGGCGCATCCCTTTACTGTGTTGCTGTTTTATCGTGGGTTTTGGTGACCTCCTTGCCGCCTCGAGTTACGAGGCTACGTTTTCAGCGGAGTGGTCGATGCGATTCGGGCTGCAGGTGGCGAAGTCTATGCGGTCACCAGTGAGCCTCAAGCCCTCGCTTCTCGAGCCCAGGATGAATGGGAGCTCTCGATTGAGTGTGTAGGCGACCCGCATCAGGAAATCGCCGAGGCTGCACGCCAGCAGGGAATGTTGGATTTGCGAACGAGTGAGGTTGGCGAGTTTATTACTCGCGATACAACTTGGGGGGTATCCCATCCGAAGGGGTTTTATCAGCCCGGAGTTCTTGCGCTGACCTCTGAGCGTCTCCTGTATCGTTGGCAGTCTATTCCAAACCGAAAGAATATGGGCGGCGCTGGGGGCAGGCCGACGGAAGATTATGTTTGGCAGAAAGTCCAGGACGCCCTGGCCGATACGTCTGCAACCGACGCTGGTTTAGACGAGGCACCTATTACAGCGGGGAAGGCGCCACCGTTTTTCTTATTTTCATTGATGCTCATGGCGCACGGTTGGTTTATCCGTCCTAAAGCATTTACGTATCAGGCAGACGGCGTGAACCCAATGCAGCGATTCCCGTGGGTGCTCATGCGCCTTGTTGCCTTTTTAGGGTGCTGGATGATGGCTTTCGTGCTGTTGCCTACTGCCTGGGTCGGTTTTGTATTAGCCCTTTATATGCCCATCGCGATTCTGGGTGTTCGAAAGGTTTATCTTACTTTTGCCGTGGAAGTCCCAGAGTAACGGCTTTTCCCTGAACCATTGTTGCCTGAAACTTTCGGTGATGCGCCGCAACAGGCTACTCGCTCGGACGAGCCCGGGCGCGAGCGATGGCTTCTTCCGCCATCTTGCGCTCAGTGCCGTCAAGCCTGGCCTGCATGCCCTTGTTCATTTCATCGAGAATTTTGGCTGCAAACTCATTGCCTTGGATTTTGTTCCAATACGCCGACACACGAGATCCATCCAAGATGGGGCTATCAAAACCAAGACGAGGCACCGTGCTGCTACACATCCACAAGGCGGGTACCAAGGTGCAGTCAGCGCGTGTTAGCGAGTTGCCCACGGCAAATTCGCCGTCGCCAATATGTTTTTCCAGCGCCCCGATTCCGCGCTTTACTTGTCCGATCAGTAGATCGAGTACAGCTTGCACGCGTGTTTCCGGATTGGCTTGGCTAAGCGACATAAAAATATTATTCATCAGATAAATGTCAGCAATCCTTGAAATAACTCTGACATCCGCGCGATCCTTAAGTGAGGCTCCAGTGAGCGCCTTGCCGGGAAATCGCTCGTCAAGATATTCGGAAATGACCTCTGATTCGGGGATGAGGCCCTCATCGACTTCCAAGACGGGGATTCGACCAATCGGAGAAATCTCATACATTTTTCCCATCATGAACTGTACGGGCAGGTCGAAACTTAACTCGTCCTGAATGCCCATTGCATAAATTTGCATGCGTACTTTTGCACTGTAGGGGCTGAGATTACCGGTATATAACTTCATAAATCACCTTTTATAACGTGTTAGCTGTTTTCGCGTTGAGCGATTCCTAGGATGCCTGAGATTGACAGTCCGTCAGCGCTCTGACAATCGACATGTTTTGTGACGAGCAAGCGACAAAGCTATCTTACCGATTCACTGTGATGGTTTCGCGAAGGATTCAATCTTAACCAAGCATGGTCTGAATCCTTGGTGAACGTCAAGGAGGCGGTGAGCGCTATTGCGGCTTGCGCCTTGAGTGCCGACATGGATCACCCATCGCGAAAGGCGGGGTGTGGCTGATTGTGAGAATCGGTCCATGCAAGGATGAATGCGTCTTGATGATCGCACAGTGAGGCAACTCATTTCTTGCCCATGACCCTGAAACGGTTCGTGACAAGGAGGTGGGTGATTGAGTCATCAATGCCGCAGATGATTACTTTTGGCAACTGGGGCAGTGACTAATTGTCGGCAATGAAAGCAACAAGTCGGGTCGCCAACACCTCGCCCTGAGTCTCCTGAATGAAGTGACCGGCCGGGATTCTGTCGTGGGGTAAGCCTTGAGCGCCCGGAATGTTGTCGATTAGCGTATTTTGAATTTTCTCTGAACCCACCAGCATGTCGAACGCACCAAAAACGGTTAAGAAAGGTTTCGTAAACTGTTGTAACGCTTCCCACGCTGCAAGGCTTGCGTCTACGTCGATCATAGAGGCCATACTGGGTAGGGTGCGAATGCCGGTCATATAAATTTCAGAAGGAAACGGCGCGTCGTACGCCCGAATCTCATCCGGGGTTAATTTGATGCCGCCGAAGTCCCGTCTGATGTTGTCGCTTGCCCGTAGCTCTGGCCCTGTTAAAGCGTATGTCATCCATCCTTGAAAAAAATCCGACATGTCTTCTTTGATGTAGCCCTTGTCCTGACAGACCTTGAGGAAATCATCAAAGGTGCGAATTGGCGAGTCTGGATCGACTGGGTAGTCTTCTCGTCTGATGCCGAGCGGAATGTTCAAGACAGGTTCAGGCATGAGATTAAGTGCCGTGTTTGAAACCATCACTCGCTGAAAGTATTCGGGATGGTGAGCAACTGTGATCAAGCTGGTGAAACCGCCCCAATCTTGGCCAAACAAGGTGATGTCTTTGAGGCCTAATGCCTGAATCAGCTTTAGCCACCAGGCTGCATGCGCATAGATGGTGTGCGTGTGAAGATCTGTAGGTTTGTCCGATCGTCCCATCCCGATCATATCGGGCGCAATGACCCGGCAGCCCGCCGCCGCGATGATAGGAATCATTTTTCGGTAAAGATAAGACCAATCGGGTTGACCGTGAAGCAATAGTACTGTCGGTCCGTCTTTTGGGCCTTCATCGATGTAATGCATGCGCAGGCCGTCAATTGCTATGTAATGGGGTTGGTATGAAAAGTCGGACAAATTTTCGAACTGCGCCTCGGGGGTGCGAACGAAGACTCTGCCATCTGCGGTGTGCCGGAGCGGTGAATCCATCATCAATGTTCCTTTTTCGAAATGGGTCGATCTAGGTAAAACTGGTCAGTTGCGGTGTTTCGGTTTGACAAAGATCATTCGTAGTCCAATCCACGCAGGTCATATAATAATGGTTGGCATTAATAAAAGGTAGGTGAAATCAATCTAGGCATCAAGAAATTCAGGGTAAGGGTTACCAGACGCTGCGCTGGGATATCGGCTAAAAATGTACTCTAGATGTGTGGCTTAACAAGTTGTGCCTTGGTGCCGCTTCGCGCTTTGGTTCTTTTAAGGTTGATGTTCCTTTTGTCTGTCTGAAGCCGCGATCTAGCCGGACTGATATAAATTAAAATAAATAAAAACAGTAGTTTATAAAAATTATCTAATCGTATTTACAGATCTTGAGAGGTGAAATCAATCGACTAGCAATGTTAGGCTTCAAAAGTTTGCATGAGTCTGCGATGGGTATTTAGGGGGTCTTCTTGGTGTCTGCCGGTGCTAAAAAGACTGCTTCAAGCACCGATTGAGGATCAGCCGTTTACAAGCGTCTCTTGAAATGACCGGCGATCAGTTATATAAATAACTATCGGTCATTTAAATATGTCTAGGTAGTTCATTTGTAAAAAGACGGTAAAGGCCTGAACCCTAGCAATCAGATCATCATGGGTGATAAAGCAGTCGTGAGTGGCATTGTTGCAATTAATCAAAGAGCAAGAAGTGCCGAACAAAAGGCGCTGCGGCGCCAAGTGGTCCTAGAAGTTGCTGAGACGTACTTTCGCGAGGTTGGCTATGAGGCATTTTCGATGGCCCAACTCGCCAAGAAAGCGGGCTTGGTCAAGGGCACGTTGTATCTTTACTTCACAACGAGGGAAGAACTTTTTCTGACCTTGTATGAGCAAAGCCTGATGCGATGGGGCCAGGTTTTTATTGGTTCTCTGTCGGAACCCATGACGAGTCGAGCTTACGCCGAGCGTCTCTATAGCACCGCTCTGATGGATGGCGCTTTCTTACCCTTACTGATAAGGCTTGAACATGTTATCGAGCATAACGTTTCGATTTCCAGACTGATCCAGTCGAAACGTGTCTTCATACGCCAGGTCGAGGCTTTCGCAGAGGCCACCTCAACTGTCCTGCAATTAAGTGAAGCGCAAGCCAGAGAAGTGGTAAAAACCATGGGCGTTTTGTTAATTGGTGCGACGCGATCTGACCAGGGACCATCCCTCGATAACGAGGCACTGCCTCAGGACGTGCAAGCGTTGATTGCCAGCTTTGCGTCCGAACCGCTCTTTATTAAGAACGCAGTTCGGATTATAGAGGGCATACGCGCTGAAGCTGCCCCACCATCTAATCAATAACCACAAGTAATCCCATAGCAGTTTAGGAGAATAGGCATGAGCATCGCAGAGCATGACAACGTTACAGAATTGGGGGTTCAAAACCTTAAGGCATTGGTCGAGCTGCAAAGGCGTCAATTTCGAGCTGAGGGTGAGGTCACCTACGCAACCAGAATTGATCGTTTAAAGCGGCTCAAGGCTCTGATCGTTGAAAATAAGACGGCGTTTGCAAACACCACCAAGCGCGAGTTTAACGGTGCACGATCTTATGAGTTCAGCTTGTTCTCAGAGTTTGCGTCGAAGGTGGAGGCCATTGACTATTCCATAAAGCACCTAAAAGCTTGGATGCAACCTGAAAAACGAAAAACCAATAAGCCGATGAATTTTTTAGGAGGAAAGAGCCAGGTCAGGTACTTTCCGAAGGGTGTGGTGGGTATTATTTCCCCATGGAATCTACCGTTTGGCTTGACCGTCGCGCCCCTGACCAGTGCGCTGGCCGCAGGCAACCGAGCACTCCTGAAGCCTTCAGAATATGTCCCCGAAACGGCGGCATTATTTGCTGAAGTGATGCCCCAATACTTTTCTGAGGATGAAGTTGCGGTGGTGACGGGTGGCGCAGATATCAGTCAACGATTTGCTGAGCTGCCGTTCGACCATCTTCTATTTACAGGATCGACTCGCGTCGGTGCGCAAGTGATGCAGTCGGCATCAAAAAACCTCGTGCCAGTCACATTAGAACTCGGCGGCAAGTCACCTGTTATCATCGGTCGTACTGCAAAACTCGATCTCGCTGGAACACGTCTGACCTTTGGTAAGCTATTAAATGGTGGTCAGTTATGCCTTTCCCCAGATTATGTCTTGGTCCCCAGGGAGCTGGAAAAGGCGCTCATTGCTCGGGTCATTGACGAGGCGCAGGCAATGTACCCCAACATCACTGAAAACACCGATTACGCTGGTGTTTTTAAT
Source organism: uncultured Pseudomonadales bacterium (assembly GCA_938017975.1). Taxonomy (GTDB): domain Bacteria; phylum Pseudomonadota; class Gammaproteobacteria; order Pseudomonadales; family Azotimanducaceae; genus UBA9926. Next base: position 59,328 of record CALIKQ010000037.1, read on the forward strand.
GAAAGACACTTCGACCGGTTGCAGCACTATATAGATGATGCTGTTTCCAAAGGTGCGAAACTCACCATTGTTGGTGCTGATCGGACTCGCGCTTCGGCAGAAAATCGTCGCATGCCACTGCATATACTCCAGAACGTCAGCGAAGACATGCAGGTTATGCAGGAGGAGATTTTTGGTCCTATCCTGCCGATCATGACCTATTCTGATATTACCGAGGTGCCAGATATGATCGAGCCTCGTCGAACACCGCTTGCGATGTACTATTTTGGCAAAGATAAAAGTGAAGAGGCGTATTTGCTCAATCACGTGCAAAGTGGCGGGGTGTGTATCAACGATATTACACTGCATTACGTTCAGGAAGATTTGCCGTTTGGGGGCTTTGGTGCGTCTGGCATGGGGGCCTATCACGGTCCAGAAGGCTTTAAAAATATGAGTCACGCACGCGCCATTTATAGCCAAACCATGATCGATGTTTTGCCGATCATCGGCGCACGACCGCCTTTTGGCGATAAATTCCGCAAGCGAATTAGCAAAACCCTGGGATTAATTTGAGTCATCGCTCGAGACGGTTTATTGCCTGTTGTTTCGATCCAATTCGGTGACGAGTCAACAGGTGCCGGCTTCCGTGGTGCAGGTGCTTAGACGTCGAGCCCACCCAGGAAGGTCGCGCAGCCGCGATAGAGGTGGATGGCACCTCCAGCAACAGGAGGCCCTGGCTTTATGCGCCTGATCTAGGTGCGGGCCTTTGCCAAGCGTGCGAAGCTCATGTTTCAAGTACCGGTCGGGGAAACGGCTGCAAGCGCGGCCTCGTAGGCGGCGTTATTGTTTTGGCGATGCCACTCGAGCAGTAACATCTTCATGGCCATAGCGACTGCAACAGGTTGATCGAACATGAGGTGATGAAAGGTGCCCGGCACCGTGACAGTTGGGAGCAGGCCACCAGTTATTGCAAGCATGTGGTCTGCATAAAAAGCGCCTTCATCTTCTGATTTTTCACCCAGCATGAGCGCGCGCTTCGTTGTGAGTTGGGCGAAGGTGTCCCTTTGGGCGGACCCCATTTCCATGTGGTCAAACAAGGCTGGATCAAACTTCCAGGTCCACCCACCGTCCACCGCTTTAAGTCCGTACTCTGCTAAGTGAGCCAAAACAGCAGGGTGTACGCCGGGTTGCTCGGGTATGAACCGAAAGCGTTTAAGGGCCGCTTCTTTTTCTTCATAAACCCGCAGTTTGCGACCGGGGTCGACGCCTTCTCGCTCTGCTCGAAGCCCCCACTCCAAGTACTGTTCTGGCGGAGCAGTCGTGAAATCCATGAATAAGATGCCGCCCAATTCGGTATCGTGGTATTTGCCGGTCTCTAGCGCCACCCAACCGCCAAAGCTGTGTCCCACCACGAAAGGCTTGTCTCCAAGCTCAGCTGCCTGACAGACTTGCCAAACTTCCTCTGCAAGCAGTTCGCCAGTGTAACGCTCGCGCCAGTCACTGTTGCCGTTACCCGACAAGTCTAAAGCAGCTACACGAAAGTTGTCTGCGAGGAAGGGTGCGGTGAATCGCCACCACTCTAAATGAGCATTGCTGCCATGGATCAGAACGATCCCAGGGTTACCAATTTTGCCCCACGTTTCAAAGACAATATTGGCACCGGCAACTTCAACGTTGCCTGTTTGTGATGGCACAGCGAGTGCTCTTTCTAACCAGAATGGTAAATTCGACATAAGATCTCTTTTGATGCGGTTAAGCTTCTATTTTAGGGAAGTCAGGTGCAGTTAGAAATACTTAGGTTAACATCGAGCACTTCTCGGTCGGTCGCTGAAAGCTATGAGCAAGGACTGGTCAGCGTATTTCTTGGTCAGGGTAACGAATCACACTGAGTCTGTCGTTTGGATCTGTGCGGCTTCTACTGTTTTTTAATCGCAATAACCTCTCACGATCCAAAGTGGGTCTCCCGCAGCGGGGGACTGATCCAGGGCCTCGATGCCCATCATACCGCTGTTTTCCATATAGGTTGCGACAACCCGGCAACGATCTGAGGGTGGCAGCACATGAAATGCTTGAATGGCTTTTGTGGGAAAGAGTCTGTGTGACATGGCAACGATGCACTGTCCACCGGGGGTCAGGCAACGGTTTATCTCAGTCATGACTTCCACAGGCTTTACCAGATACTGAATAGAAACTGCGATTAAAATCGCGTCAAAAGAATCGTCGGCAAAAGGCAGGGTCGGCGTGATGTTCAGATCTTGTACACAATAATGATCAAGCCGTGGATTTGCCCCAAGTTCAGCTGCGTTCATACCTAGGCCAGAAACATGCGGGTAATCTACATCCTCAGGAAGGTGGGAAATCCATGATGACATCAGATCCAGTACACGACTTTCAGGCGCAATCTGCGCATGATAAAACGCCGTTAGATTACT